>JBJHBT010000025.1:0-53731 GCA_050485645.1 Gammaproteobacteria bacterium
GAATCGGTGTCACGTCTTCGATCTCCGTGATTCTGAAACCGACCGCATTCAACGCGCGTACCGCGGATTCACGTCCGGGTCCGGGTCCCTTGACCCGCACTTCCAGGTTCTTCACACCGTAGTCCTTCGCGGTGGTACCGGCCTTCTCGGCGGCCACCTGGGCTGCGAACGGTGTGCTCTTGCGCGAGCCCTTGAAACCACATCCACCGGCCGTCGCCCATGACAGTGCATTGCCCTGCCGATCGGTGATCGTGACGATGGTGTTGTTGAACGAAGCGTGTATATGGGCCACGGCGTCGAGTATCTGACGCTTGACCTTCTTACGCGGTTGCTTGGACGGCTGCTGTGCCATAGTAGTACCTGTTACTTCCTGATCGGCCTGCGCGGACCCTTACGGGTTCGGGCATTGGTGCGGGTACGCTGTCCGTTCAGCGGCAGGCCACGCCGGTGTCGGATTCCCCGGTAGCAGCCGAGATCCATCAATCGCTTGATGTTCATAGCCACTTCACGCCGCAGATCGCCTTCCACCTGGAATTTGGCAATCAGCTCCCTGAGCCTCGCCACCTCGGGCTCGGTCAGATCCTTCACCGGCGTCGTCGGTTCGATGCCGGCAGCTTCGCACACAGCTGCTGCACGGTTACGACCGATACCGTGAATGTGAGTCAAGGCAATCGACACATGCTTGCCGATTGGAATATTTATGCCGGCGATACGCGCCATTCTGATACGCCTCCGCTTTAACCCTGTCGCTGCTTGTGGCGCGGATCCGAGCATATAACCCGGACTACGCCTCCACGGCGAACTATCTTGCAATTGCGGCAAATCTTCCGCACTGATGCCCTGACTTTCATCTCCGAACTCCTAACCGGTCATGCCGCGTTACGGGCGGCCGTCATGACCTTGCCAGTCACGATTTTGTATACCCGCGCAAATTCGCCTTCTTCATCAGACCCTCGTACTGGTGGGTCATCGCGTGCGCCTGCAACTGCGACATGAAGTCGATCGTTACGACCACGATAATCAGCAGAGACGTACCTCCGAAGTAGAACGGCACGTTGAACTGCAGCAGCATGAATTCCGGCAGCAGGCAAACACCGGTAATGTATACGGCGCCCCAGAATGTCAGCCTGGTCAGAACCTTGTCGATATACTCCGCGGTCTGAGCGCCTGGGCGAATGCCGGGAATGAATGCTCCGGAACGCTTCAGGTTGTCAGCGGTTTCACGCGAATTGAATACCAGCGCGGTATAGAAGAAGCAGAAGAATATGATCAGCGTGGCATACAACGCTATATAGATCGGCTGGCCCGGCGACATACTCGCTGCAACCCGCTGCAACCATGCCACGGATTCACCGGTACCGAACCAGCTCGCCATGGTGGCGGGAAACAGAATAAGACTGGAAGCGAAGATCGGCGGGATTACGCCGGCCATATTGATCTTGAACGGCAGATGACTGGTCTGACCGGCATACATGCGCCGTCCCTGCTGACGCTTGGCGTAGTTCACGGCGATACGGCGCTGCGCGCGTTCCATGAACACAACGAACCCGATGGCGGCCAGCATCAGAAACCCGAGGATGAACGGCAGTGCCGGATTCATCGCGCCTGTATTCACAAGCTCGAGCGTGCCACCGATGGCCGACGGCAGACCGGCAACGATGCTCGCAAGAATCAGCAGCGATATGCCATTACCTATGCCGCGCTCGGTGATCTGTTCACCCAGCCACATCAGAAACATTGTTCCGGTCACCAGTGTCACGGCAGTCGTAATGACGAACACCGGACCCGGATTGATCACAACATCAAGATTCTGCATCGCGGTCGCCGCGGCCAGCGCCTGGAACGAACTCAGCAGCAGGGTGCCCTGGCGCGTGTACTGCGTGATCTTGCGGCGACCCGACTCTCCTTCCTTGCGCAGCTGCTGCAGCGAGGGAACGATGTGAGTCGCCATCTGCATGATGATGGCGGCCGAGATGTACGGCATGATGCCCAGCGCAAAGATCGACAGGCGCTCCAGTGCGCCACCGGAGAACATGTTGAAAACAGCCAGGATCGTACCGGACTGGTCATCGAAGAACTGCTGCAGCGCAACAGGATCGATTCCCGGAACAGGGATGAACGTACCGATGCGCCAGACAACCAGCGCACCGATCACGAAAAGCAGGCGCTGACGTACCTCGGAGAAACGCGTTGCGTCTCCGAGCATCGCCGCCGCATTGGCTGCGCCTGGTTTAGCCACTCAAATGCTCCCTGGATTCCGTCGAAATCAATCCGTGATGCTGCCGCCGGCAGCCTCGATAACCCTGCGTGCGCCGGCTGTCACCTTGATGCCGACGACTTCAACCGCCTTAGACAGCTCACCCGATGCAATGATCTTCACCTTCTCGGTATGCTGCGGCACAAGGCCCGCCGCCTTCAGCGAGGTCATATCGGCTTTACCGTCGGCCACCTTGGCCAGCTCGTGCACACGCACTTCCGCACTCAGTCGCGATGCCCGCGAACGGAAACCCACCTTGGGCAGACGTCTCTGGATCGGCATCTGGCCGCCCTCGAAGCCCACCTTGTGATAACCACCCGCGCGTGCATGCTGACCCTTCACACCTCGACCGCTGGTCTTACCCAGACCGGAGCTGTGTCCGCGTCCCAGGCGCTTGCCGACCTTGCGACTGCCGCGACCGGGCTTCAGTGAGTTCAAGCGCATATCAGACCTCCTCGACGTGCAGCATGTACGCCACTTTGCGAATCATTCCCAGATTCTCCGGTGTCGTATCGACAACAACCGTCTGATGCCGGTTCCGCAGACCGAGACCGGCAAGACATTCAGCGTGCCCGGGCTTGCGGCCGAATCGGCTGCGAAGGAGAGTTAGCTTGAGTTTTCCTGAGTCCTTGGTCACGGCAACCTCAACCGATGATGTCTTCGACTGTGCGACCACGCTTCGCCGCGATTTCCTGCGGCGAACGCATCTTGTCCAGCGCGTTCAAAGTAGCTCGCACGACGTTGATCGGGTTGCGCGAACCGTAACTCTTGGCAAGCACGTTACGAACACCGGCGCACTCGAACACTGCACGCATCGCGCCACCCGCGATGATGCCGGTACCGTCCGAGGCCGGCTGCATGAACACACGCGTGGCACCATGACGCCCCTTCAGCTCGTACTGCAGGGTGTCCTTCCTGAGGCGCACGGCACGCAGATTCTTGCGCGCGGCCTGCATTGCCTTCTGAATAGCCAGCGGCAGTTCTCGCGCCTTGCCGTATCCGTAACCCACCCGGCCGGCGCCGTCGCCAACCACCGTCAAGGCCGTAAAGCCGAACTGACG
Source organism: Gammaproteobacteria bacterium (assembly GCA_050485645.1). Taxonomy (GTDB): domain Bacteria; phylum Pseudomonadota; class Gammaproteobacteria; order Steroidobacterales; family Rariloculaceae; genus JBJHBP01. The sequence goes on from JBJHBT010000025.1 coordinate 3,319, forward strand.
GCCTCCCTTGACAACCTTCGCGACACGATTGACCGCGACCAGCTTTTCCTGAAGTTCTTCCGTTGCCGCCATTTCAGATCCTCAAACCCGCTTCGCGCGCGCTGTCGGCCAATGCCTTGACCCGTCCGTGATAACGAAACCCCGAACGGTCGAAAGCAACCTGCTCGATGCCCTTCTCCCTGGCCCTCTCGGCCAGCAGCTTGCCGACTGCAATCGCGGCATCCGTGTTGCCGGTCGACTTCAGCGACTCACGCAGCTCCTTGGCCAGCGTGGATGCACTGCATACAACCGTTCCGCCATCCGGCGCGATCACCTGCGCATAGATGTGCCGCGGCGTGCGATGCACGCACAGCCTGTAGGCGCCTGTCAGCGCGATCCGCGCTCTTGCCTTGCGCGCTCGGCGCTGGCGTTTTTCCCGCTTCTGCATTGTCCGGCCCTACTTCTTCTTCGCTTCTTTCAGCACGATGCGCTCAGTGGAGTAACGCACGCCCTTGCCCTTGTAGGGCTCGGGCGGACGGTACCGGCGTACCTCGGCGGCCACCTGGCCGACGCGCTGCTTGTCTATACCCTTGATCAGAATCTCGGACTGACTCGGCGTTTCCACGGTAATGCCTTCCGGCACCGGGTAACGCACCGGATGCGAAAACCCGAGCGTCAGATTCAACGTCGAACCCTGGGCCTGAGCGCGATATCCGACGCCCACCAGCTCCAGCTTGCGTTCGAATCCCGCGCTCACACCGGTGACCATGTTCTGTACCAGTGCACGGGTGGTCCCGGCCATTGCATTCGCGAATCGGCTTCCGGAACGCGCTCCCACCTGCAACTGCCCGTCCTCGAGCTTCACCTCGACCTCAGGGTTGACCTCGATCGCAAGGCTCCCTTTCGGGCCCTTGACCGCAAGATCTGCGCCCTTGACCTCCGCCGTTACACCGGCAGGAAGTGGCACGGGACGTTTCGCAACTCTGGACATACTCTCAACTCACCAATACGGCGTACGTTCGCGGTGTCATCAGGACACTACGCACAACACCTCGCCGCCATGACCTTCGGCCCGTGCGCGTCGGTCCGTCATCACGCCCTTGGACGTGGACACCACCGCTATGCCAAGACCACCCTGTACCTGGGGCAACTCGCCTACGCTGCGATAGATTCGCAGCCCGGGCCTGCTCACCCTCTCGATGCGCTCGATCACCGGCTGATCCCGGTAATACTTCAGCTCCACCGTCATTGTGTTTTTGCCGTCGACTTCCTCGGAACTCACGCCGGCAACGTAGCCTTCCTGCTCCAGCACCCGGGCGATTGCCATTTTCTGGTTCGACGCCGGCATACTCACCGTCACCTTGCGTGCCTGCTGACCGTTACGGATGCGCGTAAGCAGGTCGGCAATAGGATCAGTCATACTCATCGCTTGCTCTCCTGCTTACCAGCTGGCCTTTCTCAGGCCAGGAACGTCGCCACGCATCGTCGCTTCGCGAAGCTTGTTTCGGCCCAGGCCGAACTTGCGGTAGAAGCCTTTCGGGCGACCGGAAATCGAACACCGGTTACGCAACCGGCTCGGGCTGGCGTCACGTGGCAGCATCTGCAGCGACTGCTGTGCGGCAAGCCGCTCTTCTTCCGTCGCAGTCGGGCTCTGGATGATGCGCTTGTACTCCGCTCGCCTGGCGGCAAATTTCAGCACGGTGCGCTCTCTGCGTGCCTGCTTGGCAATTGTCGATTTTTTCGCCATCAGGTCCTCTCTTTTGACCGCAGCGGGAAATTGAAAGCTTCGAGCAACGCACGACCTTCTTCGTCGTTGCGCGCGGTGGTGGTGATCGAGATATCCAGTCCCCGGATCGTATCAACCTGATCGTAGTTGATTTCCGGAAAAATGATCTGTTCACGAACGCCCATGTTGTAGTTGCCGCGTCCGTCGAACGACCGCGGAGGCAGGCCGCGAAAATCGCGGATGCGCGGAATAGCGATGTTGATCAGCCGATCCAGGAACTCGTACATCCGCTCCCGACGCAACGTCACCATACACCCGATCGGGTAACCCTCACGCACCTTGAAGCTCGCAACCGAGATTCGCGCCTTGCACTGCACCGGCTTCTGACCGGAAATGCGCGCGAGGTCGTTCATCGCGTGTTCCAGCGTCTTGCGATCGGCCAGCGCCTCACCAACACCCATGTTCAGCGTGATCTTGGAGATACGCGGAACCGACATGAGGTTCGCGAGACTGAGCCGCTCCATCAGCTGCGGCACGACCTCTGTCCTGTAAAACTCTTGCAGCCTGCTCATATCGGTCAGCTATCCAGCACTTCGCCGTTAGACTTGAAAAAGCGCACCCTGCGACCATCCGCCAGTTGGCGAATGCCCACACGATCACCACGATTGGTTGCCGGGTTGAACACCATCACATTGGAGGCGTGGATGGGCTTGTCCATCTCGATAATCCCACCCGGCTTGCCGGCATTTGGATTGCCCCGCTGGTGCTTTTTCACCACGTTGACATTCTCAACCACAACGTGGTCTTCGTCCGCTACACGCGTGACGACACCGCGTCGGCCCTTGTCCTTGCCGGCGATGACGATGACCTCATCGCCTTTCCTGATACGTCTCATCGCAACCTCTGCCCGGTCAGTCCCTAGAGCACTTCGGGCGCAAGCGAAATAATCTTCATGAACTTGCTGGTACGCAGTTCGCGCGTGACTGGCCCGAAAATGCGGGTACCAATCGGCTCGAGCTTGTTGTTCAGCAGCACCGCGGCATTGCCGTCGAAGCGAATCAGTGATCCGTCCGGACGACGCAGCCCCTTGCGGGTGCGCACAACAACTGCGTTGTACATCTCACCCTTCTTTACCCTGCCGCGCGGTATCGCATCCTTGACCGACACCTTGATGATGTCGCCAACACCTGCGTACCGCCGCTTGGATCCGCCGAGCACCTTGATGCACATCACGCGGCGGGCTCCGCTGTTGTCGGCAGCACTCAATACAGTCTGTGTCTGAATCATCGGCTGTTCCTCAACCCCGGATCGCTGCTTCTGCAGCGGCGGCCGGCGAATCCACGATTTCCACCACCCGCCACGACTTGCGCTTCGAGATTGGTCGACATTCGACAATCGCTACCTTGTCGCCTTCACGACAGGCATTGTCTTCGTCGTGCGCGGTAATTTTTGTCGTTCGCCTGATGTACTTGCCATACATCGGGTGCTTTACCAGACGCTCGATCGCAACGGTGACACTCTTGTCCATCTTGTTGCTGACGACGCGACCAATGGTACGGCGTTCGAGCTTCTCATCCTGAGCCTGTGCAGCGCTCATTGCTCGCCACTCCTTTCACGCAAAATGGTCTTCACGCGGGCTATCGTCCTGCGCACCTTTCCGTGCTGATCAGGTCGCGCCGCCCGGCCGGTTGCGCTCTGCATGCGAAGATTGAACTGCTCGCGGCGGAGCTTTGTCAGCTCTTCAGCCAGCGCATCGTCCGTCATCGCTCTTATTTCCTTGGTCTTCATCAGCCCGCCTGCCGCTCGACAAACTCTGTTGGTACCGGCAGCTTGGCCGCCGCCAGCCTGAAGGCCTCGCGTGCAATTTCCTCGCTCACGCCGGCCATCTCATAAAGCATCCGACCAGGCTGAATCTGTGCGACCCAGTATTCGACGTTGCCCTTGCCCTTGCCCTGGCGGACCTCCAGAGGCTTCTTGGTAATAGGCTTGTCGGGAAATACGCGGATCCAGATCTTGCCTCCCCGCTTGACGTGACGGGTCATCGCACGTCGCGCGGCCTCGATCTGCCGCGCCGTGAGCTGCCCGCGCCCGACGGCCTTCAATCCGAAGTCGCCGAAGCTCACGGCATTGCCGCGCTGAGCAAGGCCACGATTGCGGCCCTTCATCTGCTTGCGGAATTTCGTGCGTTTCGGTTGAAGCATGTCTACTGTCTCAAATCTGTTCTGTCACTCGGGCGCCAGGTCTTTCCTGCCGTCCGTTATTCCTGCTGCTAGGCCCGGGCCGCCTCGGTTGACTCAGCCGCGCTCTCGCCGCTGTCGAACACCTCGCCACGGAACACCCAGACCTTGACGCCGATCACCCCGTAGGTGGTACGCGCCTCGGCCAGCCCGTAATCGATATCGGCACGAAACGTATGCAGCGGCACACGGCCTTCGCGATACCATTCCGAACGCGCAATCTCGGCGCCGTTGAGTCTCCCGGACACCTTGACCTTGATGCCGCCGGCACCGATACGCATGGTATTGGTCACCGCCCTGCGCATCGCCCGTCGAAACTGGACGCGGCGCTCGAGCTGCTGGGCTATGCCTTCGGCTACCAGCTGGGCATCGAGTTCCGGCTTGCGGATCTCGGAAATATTCAACCGGACATCCTGAACCGGCATCTTCAGCAGCTGCGAGACTTCGCCGCGCAGCTTCTCGATGTCCTCGCCCTTCTTGCCGATCACGATACCCGGACGTGCCGTGTGAATGGTGATATTGGCGCGCTTGGCGGGACGTTCAATGTGTATACGGCTGACGGACGCGTCCTTCAGCTTGCTCTTCAGGAACTCGCGAATACGGAAATCCTGCTCGAGGAAGGAAGGAAAAGTACGCGAGTCCGCGTACCACTTTGAATTCCATTCCCTGGTGATCCCGAGGCGTATACCGACCGGATTGACCTTCTGACCCATAACTTACTCGTCGCCTACGCGCACAGTGATATGGCTGTTGCGCTTTAAAATCTGGTTGCCGCGACCCTTGGCTCGCGCCCGGTAGCGGGTAAAGAACGGCGCGCCATCCACATGGATGACCGCAACCTTCAACTCGTCGATGTCCGCGCCGTGGTTGTGCTCGGCATTCGCTATCGCCGACTCCAGCACCTTGTGCACGATACGCGCAGCCTTCTTGCGGCTGAACGCGAGCACCTGCAGCGCCTGACCGACCGGCTTGCCCCGGATCTGATCAGCCACCAGCCTGCACTTCTGCGGCGAAATGCGCGCGTAGCGCAGTGTTGCTGCAACTTCCATTCGCTTCTACTCCACCAAACCCGTCAGCCGCGCCACTACTTGCCCGATTTGCGGTCACCTGAGTGACCACGAAACGTGCGCGTTACCGCAAACTCACCCAGCTTGTGACCGACCATATTCTCGGAAATCAGCACCGGCACATGCTGGCGGCCGTTATGGACGGCAATCGTCAGACCGACCATGTCCGGCACCACCATTGAACGGCGCGACCAGGTCTTGATCGGTCGGCGGTCATTCGCTGCCGCAGCCTTTTCCACCTTCTTCTGCAGATGGATATCGACAAACGGGCCTTTTCTAATCGATCGCGGCATTGCTTACTCTCAAACCAGCTTTCGGTCACACAAACGCGGGTGCGTTACTTCTGTTTACGTGTACGCACGATCATCGCTTTCGTGCGCTTGTTGTGGCGCGTCTTCGCACCCTTGGTAGGCTTGCCCCACGGCGAAACCGGATGGCGGCCACCGGACGTACGCCCTTCACCACCACCATGCGGATGGTCGACCGGGTTCATTGCCACACCACGCACCGTCGGACGTACGCCGCGCCAGCGCTGTGCACCGGCTTTGCCGATCTTGCGCAGATTGTGTTCGTCGTTGCCGACTTCACCAATCGTTGCACGACAGCTGACGTGAATCCTGCGCATCTCGCCGGAGCGCAGTCGCAGCGTAACGTACTCGCCTTCCCGCGCGACGATCTGCACCGACGCACCGGCACTGCGCGCCAGCTGCGCACCCTTGCCAGGCTTCATCTCGATGCAGTGCACCTGGGTACCCACCGGAATGTTCTTCAGAGGCAGCGCGCTGCCAGGCTTGATCGGCGCATCGGTTCCGGAGCTGATCGGATCACCGATAGAAATACGCTTCGGCGCCAGGATGTAGCGGCGTTCGCCATCGGCGTAGAGCACCAATGCAATATGGGCGCTCCGATTGGGATCATACTCCAGACGCTCGACGCGCCCCGCAACACCATCCTTGTTGCGCTTGAAGTCGATGATCCGATAGCGCCGCTTGTGACCGCCGCCCTTGTGCCGGGTCGTGATGCGCCCGGCATTGTTTCGCCCACCGTGCTTGGAGAGCGGAGCAAGCAGCGGACCGTGAGGCTCGCCCTTATGCAGACCATCATTGGTCGGCCTGACAACAAAACGCTGCCCCGCGGAAGTTGGTTTCAGCTTTCGTACTGCCACGATCGTTCCCCGCCCGTGCCTTACTCGCCGCCGATGAAGTCGATGTCGTGGCCCGGCGCCAGGCGCACATAGGCTTTCTTCCACGACTGCCGGCTGCCACGGATCGCGCCGAAGCGCTTTGCCTTGCCAGACACGCGCACCACGTTTACCGCATCGACCTTGACTTCGAACAGCCACTCGACTGCACGTCTGATTTCATTCTTGGTCGCGTCCGGACGAACCTTGAACACAACCTGCCGGTTCTTGTCGGCGGCCGCAGTGGACTTCTCCGACACATGCGGTCCGAGCAGCACCTGAGCAAGCCGTTCCTGATATGCCGCACCGCTCATCCGAGCCGCTCCTCGATTACTCTTACCGCTGCCGCGGTCATCACAACCCTGTCGGCACCAGCCAGACTGACCGGATCCACTTCCGACGCCTCCAGCACCGAAACGCCGGGCAAGTTGCGTGCCGACAGCCACAGGCTCTCACTGAAGCCCTCGACCACCAGCAACGCCCTGCTCACGCCGATCGAGTCCAGCTTCCGCACCAGCTCCTTCGTCTTTGGCGCCGGCACAGCAAGCTCGTCCACCAGCACCAGCCGATCCTGACGCAGCAGCTCCGAGATGATCGAGCGCATCGCACCGCGGTACATCTTGCGGTTGACCTTCTGCTCGAAATTGCGTGGACGCGCCGCAAAGGCTCGACCACCACCGATCCAGATCGGACTGCGGCTCGAACCCGCACGAGCGCGGCCCGTACCTTTCTGACGCCAGGGCTTGGCGCCGCCGCCGCGTACTTCGGCGCGCGTCTTCTGCGCCTTGGTACCGGCACGGCCACCGGCCAGATAGGCGACCACCACCTGATGAACCAGCGCCTCATTAAAGGGCACGCCGAAGGTCGTCTCCGCGAGCTCCAGCTTCTGGTCGTTACCGTGCAACTTCACTTCCATGATTCAACAACTACCGAATCTAGGCCTTCGCCGTCTTGCCGGCCTTCACCGCCGGCCGCACAAACACGCGACCACTCGGCGCACCGGGTACCGCGCCCCTGATCAACAACAGATTACGTTCGGGATCAACGCGAACAACTTCCAGATTCAGCGTCGTCGTACGCGCGTTGCCCATGTGACCGGACATTTTCTTACCCTTGAATACGCGCCCCGGACTCTGGTTCTGACCGATCGAACCGGGCGCGCGATGCGACAGCGAATTGCCGTGGGTCGCATCCTGCATACGGAAATTATGGCGCTTCACGGTGCCCGCAAAGCCCTTGCCTCGCGACGTACCGGTTACGTCGACTTTCTGCCCGGCCTCAAAGGCACCCACGTTGAGCTCAGCGCCGACAGCCAGATCTTCGCCTTCGCCATCGGCCAGCCGAAACTCCCACAGACCTTCGCCCGGCGCGATCCCGGCGCGCGCAAAGTGCCCGGCTTCAGCGCGGCTCACCCTGGAGGACTTCACTTCACCGTTCGTGACCTGGAAGGCACGATAGCCATCGCGCTCCACCGTCCGGAGAGTGGTGATCTTGTTAGGCAGAGCCTCAACCACCGTGACCGGGATTGATTCCCCGGCATCGGTGAAAATACGGGTCATACCGCACTTGCGGCCCACGAGACCGATTGGCATTTCAAATTCCTCTGCATCCGCGCCGACTACGGTGGCCGGCGCTTCAGCCAGCACGACATCCTGCGTCCTGGCACCCTGTGGCCGAGAGCCTCCGACCACCAAGTTCCGGGCGTCCCGCGCGCGAATATCGCGCCGCAGGCACCAGACCGCCACTCAGCGGCCTCCCGGCTGGCGGCTTCCGCCGCCCTTCAACACAGTGGCCCGGCGGCGATGAAGCCTCCCGGGCCGGTGAGTAGCCAGCTATTATAGCAATTGCGAGCCCGCATACAACGGGCAACCCTAATCAATTCAACAATCAGTTCAGCCGGATCTGCACATCGACGCCGGCCGGAAGCTCCAGCTTCATCAACGCGTCAACCGTCTTGTCCGTCGGATCGACGATATCCATCAGCCGCTTGTGCGTCAGGAGCTCGTACTGATCGCGCGCGTCCTTGTTGACGTGCGGCGAAACCAGCACTGTATAGCGCTCGATCTTGGTCGGCAGCGGCACCGGGCCACGGACCGTCGCGCCGGTCCGCTTCGCGGTCTCGACGATCTCACGCGCCGACTTGTCGATCAGCCGATGATCGAACGCCTTGAGCCGGATCCGAATATTCTGGTTCGTCGCCATCTTCTCTTACCTTCTGGGCGCCGCCGCCCGTGGCTGCACCGCTGTTTCCGGGACCGTCGCCGGCATTCCTGCCGGCGACGAGCCTACATGGACGTATTCACGGCGTGTCCCGGAAATGGCCGTGTAGTCAACGGCCAATCTGGCACGGCCTGAATGGTTACTGAATCACCTTGGACACGACGCCGGCGCCGACCGTGCGGCCGCCCTCGCGTATCGCAAAACGCAGACCCTCTTCCATCGCAATCGGCGCAATCAGGTCCACCTTCATCTGTATGTTGTCGCCCGGCATCACCATCTCGGTGCCCTCCGGCAACTCCACCGCTCCCGTCACGTCCGTCGTACGAAAATAAAACTGCGGCCGATATCCCTTGAAAAACGGCGTGTGGCGACCTCCCTCTTCCTTCGTCAGAATGTACACCTCACACTCAAACTTCGTATGCGGCGTGATCGAACCCGGCTTCGCCAGCACCTGACCACGCTCCACATCCTCACGCTTCGTGCCACGCAGCAACACGCCCACGTTATCGCCCGCCTGACCCTCGTCCAGCAGCTTGCGGAACATCTCAACGCCCGTGCACGTCGTCTTCGTCGTGTCCTTGATGCCAACGATCTCGACTTCGTCGCCCACCTTCACAATCCCGCGCTCGATTCGACCCGTCACCACCGTGCCGCGGCCAGAAATCGAAAACACATCCTCAATCGGCATCAAAAACGCACCGTCCACCGCTCGCTCCGGCACCGGAATGTAACCGTCCATCGCCGCCACCAGCTTCTCAACCGCCGCCGTGCCAATCTCCGACGAATCACCCTCCAGCGCCTTCAACGCACTGCCCGTCACTATCGGCGTGTCATCACCAGGAAACTCGTACGTCGACAACAAATCCCGAACCTCCAGCTCAACCAGCTCAAGAAGCTCCTCGTCGTCAACCATGTCCGCCTTGTTCAAAAACACCACAATGTACGGAACACCCACCTGACGCGCCAGCAAAATGTGCTCCCGCGTCTGCGGCATCGGACCATCCGCCGCCGATACCACCAGAATCGCTCCGTCCATCTGCGCCGCACCAGTGATCATGTTCTTCACGTAGTCAGCATGACCAGGACAGTCCACGTGCGCGTAATGACGCGCATCGCTCTCGTATTCCACATGCGCCGTCGCTATCGTAATACCGCGCGCGCGCTCTTCCGGTGCATTGTCAATCTGGTCAAACGACCTCGACTCCCCACCAAACCTGTCCGCCATCACCTTCGTCAACGCCGCCGTCAGCGTCGTCTTCCCATGATCCACGTGACCGATCGTCCCCACATTTACATGCGGCTTCTTACGCTCAAACTTTGCTTTGGACACGATTCTCTACCTCTGATCCTTAAGTTCTGTCCTTGATGATGGCTTCGGCGACGTTGGCCGGCACCTCAGCGTAATGATCGAATTCCATCGTATAGGTCGCCCGGCCCTGACTCATTGAACGCAGGCTCGTGGCGTACCCGAACATTTCCGCCAGGGGCACCTGGGCGCGGACGATCTTGCCGGCAGGAGCGTCTTCCAGCCCCTGCAGCACGCCGCGACGACGGTTCAGGTCGCCATTGACGTCGCCCATGTAATCTTCGGGCGTAACCACCTCGACCTTCATGACAGGCTCAAGCAATACCGGCTTGGCCTTCTTGGCACCTTCCTTGAACGCCATCGAACCGGCGATCTTGAACGCGACCTCACTCGAGTCCACATCATGGTACGAGCCGTCGAAGATGGTGACTCTCACGTCGACGACCGGATAACCGGCGATCACGCCATTGGCGATCTGCTCCTGAACGCCCTTGTCGACGGCCGGCACATACTCGCGGGGCACGACACCGCCAACAATCGCGTTGACGAACTCGTAGCCCTTGCCGGCTTCCAGCGGCTCGAGGCGCAAATAGACATGGCCGTACTGACCACGGCCACCGCTCTGGCGAACGAACTTGCCTTCCTGCTCGACGGTGGCACGGATGGTCTCGCGATAAGCCACCTGCGGCTTGCCGACGTTGGCCTCGACCTTGAACTCACGCTTCATGCGGTCGACGATGATTTCCAGATGCAGCTCACCCATACCGGCGATCAGCGTCTGCGCGGATTCCTCGTCGGTTCGAACGCGGAACGACGGATCTTCCTTGGCGAGCTTGTTCAGCGCCAGGCCCATCTTCTCCTGGTCGGCCTTGGTCTTGGGTTCTACCGCGACGGAGATGACCGGCTCGGGGAACTCCATGCGTTCCAGCGTGATCGGGTCTTTCTCGTCGGTGAGGGTGTCGCCAGTAGTGACGTCCTTCAAACCGACAGCGGCGGCGATGTCGCCAGCACGCACCTCCTTGATTTCGGCGCGGTCGTTCGCGTGCATCTGCAGCAGACGGCCGATGCGCTCACGACGGTCCTTGATCGGGTTGTAAACCGTATCACCGGAAGACAGCACGCCGGAATAGACACGGAAGAACGTCAGGTTGCCGACGAACGGGTCTGTCGCAATCTTGAACGCCAGTGCCGAGAATTTGGCCTCGTCGTCTGCTGAACGCGTAGCCTCACCACCATCGGGAGACTCGCCCTTCACCGGAGGACGATCGGCCGGAGAGGGCAGATATTCGACGACAGCGTCCAGCACTGCCTGCACACCCTTGTTCTTAAACGCCGAACCACACAGCACAGGAACGATGTCGCCGGCGATACAGCGCGCACGAATACCGCGCTTGATCTCTGCCGTGTCCAGTTCGCCGGTCTCCAGATACTTTTCCAGCAGCGCCTCGTCGCCCTCAGCTGCCGCCTCGACCAGCTTCTCGTGCCATTCGGCCGCGGTGTCCACCAAGTCTTCAGGGATATCGACCTCATCAAAACGCATGCCCTGGGTTTCTTCGTCCCAGAGAATCATCTTCATCTTGACCAGATCGACAACGCCCTTGAAAGTCTCTTCAGCGCCAACGGGCACCTGCAGAGGCACGGGATTCCCCTTAAGGCGGTCAGCGACCTGCTTGACCACGCGAAAGAAGTTCGCGCCGGCACGGTCCATCTTGTTGACGAACGCCAGACGGGGGACGCCGTACTTGTTGGCCTGTCGCCATACCGTTTCGGACTGCGGCTCCACGCCGCCCACCGAACAGAACACGGCCACAGCGCCATCGAGCACACGCAGGCTGCGCTCCACCTCGATGGTGAAGTCGACGTGCCCGGGCGTATCAATGATATTGATGCGGTGCTCGGGCCATGTCTGATCCATGCCCTTCCAGAAGCAGGTGGTGGCCGCGGAGGTGATCGTGATGCCACGCTCCTGCTCCTGCTCCATCCAGTCCATTACGGCGGCGCCGTCGTGGACCTCACCAATCTTGTGTGAGACACCGGTATAAAACAGGACCCGCTCGGAAGTCGTGGTCTTGCCGGCATCGATATGCGCCATGATGCCGATGTTGCGATAGCGCTCTATAGGTGTCTTCCGTGCCACGATTCAGCCTCAGGTCCATTGATTCCAGGTCACCAGCGGTAGTGCGCGAACGCCTTGTTGGCATCCGCCATGCGGTGGGTGTCTTCACGTTTCTTCACCGCCGTGCCACGGTTCTCGGCCGCATCCATGAGTTCATGCGCCAGACGCAGCGCCATGGTCTTCTCGGAACGCCGGCGCGCCGCGTCGATCACCCAGCGCATTGCCAGCGTCTCGCGGCGGGTCGCCCTGACCTCGACCGGCACCTGGTAGGTGGCACCACCCACGCGTCGGGATTTCACTTCGACAGCCGGCTTGATGTTATCCAGCGCCTGACCGAGCAGCTCCAGCGCACGCTGGTCGTCATTCCCGGTACTACGCTCGGAGATGCGGTCGATGGCGCCGTAGACAATGTTCTCGGCGACTGATTTCTTGCCGCTGCGCATCACCATGTTGATGAACTTGGCGAGCATGTCGTTCCCGTACTTGGGGTCCGGCAGCACTACGCGGCGGGGTGCTTGACTTCGTCTGGACATAGGTGATTAATCCGATCGCTGAGTTCAGGCCAGGTCAGTTCTTGGGACGTTTCGCGCCGTACTTGGACCGGCCCTGGCGACGAGCGCCAACGCCTGCACAGTCCAGAGTGCCGCGAACGATGTGATAACGGACGCCTGGCAGGTCCTTTACACGACCACCCCGTATCAGGACGACCGAGTGCTCCTGCAGGTTGTGACCTTCGCCGCCGATATAGCTCGTGACCTCGAAGCCGTTCGTAAGCCGCACGCGCGCTACCTTGCGCATCGCGGAGTTCGGCTTCTTCGGTGTCGTGGTATAGACACGGGTACATACGCCACGCTTCTGTGGCGACGCCCCCAGCGCCGGGACGTTGCTCTTCGCCCTGCGCGTGGTGCGCGGCTTTCTGACCAGCTGGTTCGTTGTCGCCATCACCTTTCCCAAACGAATAGCGGCCCGCTGCCGGTGTGGCATCCGGGCCTTGAGAGTCTTCGCGCCGTAAGAAACCCGCGAAGTAGTAAATATACGAGGGCGCAGATCCGCCTGCGCCGTCGTCCGGGCAGCGCGCAATTCTAGAGGGTACGGCCAACCAGCGTCAACAGCCGCCGCCCGACAGGATGGCCAGCATGGCCGTCCTGTCGGTCCGAACCCGTTCGCGCGCTTATTCCTCCGCCTCACCTCCGGTGCTGTCGGCAGCGGCTTCCGCGGGGGCCTCTCCCCCGGCTTCATCATCCTCGACTTCCTCGGGAGCAGCCTCCGCAGCGGGCGCGCCGCGGGTGACATCCAGCCCCCTGAGCTCAGCCGACAGAATATCTTCCTGCGTACGGCGGCGCTCTTCGTGATAGGCATAGCCGGTACCGGCAGGAATCAGGCGCCCGACAATGACGTTTTCCTTCAGACCACGCAGATCATCGCGCATGCCGCGCACCGACGCCTCGGTCAGCACCCGGGTCGTCTCCTGGAACGATGCCGCCGAAATGAACGATTCGGTGGCCAGCGACGCCTTGGTGATGCCCAGCAGCACCGGATCGTAGAGCGCCGGACGGCCGTCTTCGCGGCGGGCGATCTCCCGGTTCATCTCCAGAACGCGCGCCTTGTCGACCTGTTCGCCACGCAGGAATCGCGTATCGCCCGGATCGGTGATCTCGATCTTGCGCAGCATCTGGCGAATGATCACCTCGATGTGCTTGTCGTTGATCTTCACGCCCTGGAGTCGATAGACGTCCTGGATTTCGCGCACGAGGTAGTCGGCCAGCCGCTCAACTCCCTGCAGACGCAGGATATCGTGTGGATTGGGCTCGCCGTCAGCGATCATTTCACCGCGGACAACGCTTTCGCCCTCGAACACGTTCAGGTGCCGCCACTTCGGAATCAGCTCCTCGTACTGTTCACCGTCCTCGTTGGTGATGATCAGCCGGCGCTTGCCCTTGGTTTCCTTGCCGTAACTGACGGTTCCGGAGAACTCCGCCAGGATGGCCGGATCCTTCGGCCGACGCGCCTCGAACAGATCAGCCACGCGCGGCAGACCGCCAGTGATGTCACGGGTCTTGGAACTCTCCTGCGGCAGGCGGGCGATGACGTCGCCGACCATCACGCGCGCTCCGTTCTCCATACTGATCACCGCACCGGCCGGCAATGCGTAGGCCGCCGGGATATCGGTGTTCGGGAAATTGACCGCCTGCCCCTTGTCGTCGACGAGCTTCGCGGTCGGACGATAATCCGTGCCGCGCTGTGCACCGTCGAGCACGACGATGCTGGTCAGACCGGTGATGTCGTCCACCTGGGTGGTGACGGTCACGCCATCGACGAAATCCTCGAAACGCAGGTTACCGCTCACCTCGGTGACCACCGGATGTGTGTGCGGATCCCAGGTGGCGATCAGCTGACCAGCCTGCACGGCCTCGCCATCAATCACGGTCAGCACGGCACCGTAAGGCACCTTGTACCGCTCGCGCTCGCGACCGAACTCGTCGGCCACGGCAAGCTCACCGGATCGCGACACGGCGACCAGATGGCCCTTCTTCTCGTGCTTGACCGTCTTGAGGTTGTGCACGCGAATCGTGCCCGCGCTTTTCACCTCGACGCTGTTGACCGCAGCCGACCGCGACGCCGCACCACCAATATGAAAGGTACGCATGGTGAGCTGGGTGCCGGGTTCACCGATCGACTGCGCGGCGATGACACCCACCGCCTCGCCGTCGTTCACACGATAGCCGCGGCCCAGATCGCGACCGTAGCACTGCGAACAGACGCCCCACTGGGTTTCGCAGGTAATCGGCGACCGCACCAGCACCTGGTCGATGGAGTACATCTCCAGCGTTCGCACGGCCTTCTCGTCGAGCAGCTCGCCGGCGGCGACGATGGGCGTGTCGGAGCCCGGCGCAAGCACGTCGACCGCGGCCACGCGGCCGAGCACGCGCTCTTTCAGAGGCTCGACAATATCGCCACCCTCGACCAGCGGCTTCATCAGCAGCCCTTCGCGGGTACCGCAATCTTCCTCGGTAACGACCAGATCCTGCGCCACATCGACGAGGCGACGGGTCAGGTATCCGGAGTTCGCGGTCTTCAGCGCCGTATCGGCCAGTCCCTTGCGGGCGCCGTGCGTGGAGATGAAGTACTGCAGAACGTCCAGTCCCTCGCGGAAGTTGGCCGTAATCGGCGTCTCGATGATCGAGCCGTCCGGTTTGGCCATCAGGCCGCGCATCCCGGCAAGCTGGCGAATCTGCGCAGCGGAACCTCGAGCACCGGAGTCAGCCATCATGTAGATGGAGTTGAAGGATTCCTGAAGCGCGGTCTTGCCTGTGGAGTCGGTCACCGGCTCCACGCCGAGCTTCTCCATCATCGCCTTGGCCACCTGGTCGTTGGTTCGAGACCAGATGTCCACCACCTTGTTGTAACGCTCGCCGTCGGTCACCAGGCCCGCGGAGTACTGGTCCTGGATGTCCTTGACCTCCTCTTCGGCGATCTGCAGGATCTGCGCCTTCTCTTCAGGCACCACCATGTCGTCGGCACCAAAGGAAACGCCCGAACGCGTGGCGTAACGGAATCCTGTGTACATCAGCTGGTCGGCGAACACGACGGTTTCCTTCAGACCCAACTGCCTGTAACAGGCATTGATCACGGAGGAAATCGCGCGCTTGTTCATCGGCCGGTTGATCAGCTCGTACGACAACCCCTTGGGCATGATTTCCAGCAGCAGCGACCGGCCCACCGTGGTCTTGGTCAGCTGATAGCGCGCGTTGCCTTCTTCATCGGTGTCATGCACCCGCACACTGATTCGCGCATGCAGATCGACCATGCCGCTTTCGTAGGCACGATGCACTTCGTCGACATCAGCGAACAGCATGCCCTCACCACGCACGTTGATCATTTCGCGCGTCATGTAATAGAGGCCCAGCACCACGTCCTGCGACGGAACGATGATGGGATCGCCATTGGCCGGCGACAGAATATTGTTGCTGGACATCATCAGCGCGCGCGCTTCCAGCTGAGCTTCCAGCGACAGCGGCACATGCACCGCCATCTGATCGCCGTCGAAGTCGGCGTTGAATGCGGTGCAGACCAGCGGATGCAGCTGTATCGCCTTGCCCTCGATCAGCACCGGCTCGAATGCCTGGATGCCGAGACGATGCAGCGTGGGCGCGCGGTTCAGCATGACCGGGTGCTCGCGAATCACATTCTCGAGAATGTCCCAGACTTCCGGCCCTTCACGCTCGACGAGGCGCTTGGCCGCCTTGATCGTTGTCGCCAGCCCCCGCAGCTGCAGCTTGGAAAAAATGAAAGGCTTGAACAGCTCCAGCGCCAGCTTCTTCGGCAGACCGCACTGATGCAGCTTCAGCGTCGGACCCACCACGATCACTGATCGGCCGGAATAGTCGACTCGCTTACCGAGCAGGTTCTGGCGGAATCGGCCCTGCTTGCCCTTGATCATGTCGGCCAGCGACTTGAGCGGGCGCTTGTTGGTGCCGGTGATCGCGCGACCGCGGCGGCCGTTGTCGAGCAGTGCGTCTACGGATTCCTGCAGCATGCGCTTTTCATTGCGCACGATGATATCGGGCGCATTCAGCTCCAGCAGGCGTCGCAGACGGTTGTTGCGATTGATCACGCGGCGGTAGAGATCGTTGAGATCGGACGTCGCGAAACGGCCACCGTCCAGCGGAACCAGCGGACGCAGGTCCGGCGGCAGCACGGGCAGCACCGTCATGATCATCCACTCCGGACGATTCGATGACTCCTGGAAAGACTCCAGCAGTTTCAGCCGCTTCGACAGTCGCTTGATCTTGGTTTCGGAGTTCGTGCTCTCGATCTCACCACGGACCTTGTTGACCTCCGTGTCCAACTCCAGCGACGACAGCAGATCGCGCACAGCCTCTGCGCCCATGCGCGCATCAAACTCGTCGCCATACTGCTCGATGGCTTCAAGATAGCTTTCATCGGTCAGCAGCTGACCGCGCTCAAGCGGTGTCATGCCGGGTTCCACAACGACGAACGCTTCGAAGTACAGGATGCGTTCGATTTCGCGCAGCGTCATATCGAGCATCAGGCCGATACGCGACGGCAGGGACTTCAGGAACCAGATGTGTGCTACGGGGCTGGCCAGTTCAATGTGCCCCATGCGCTCACGACGGACCTTGGTCTGCGTGACCTCGACGCCGCACTTCTCACAGACCACACCACGGTGCTTGAGTCGCTTGTACTTGCCGCACAGGCACTCATAGTCCTTGATCGGGCCGAAGATCTTCGCGCAGAACAATCCGTCCCGCTCCGGCTTGAACGTGCGGTAGTTGATCGTCTCGGGCTTCTTGACCTCGCCGAATGACCACGACCGGATCATGTCCGGCGATGCCAGCCCGATGCGGATCAGGTCAAAGTCCTCGACGACGTTCTGCTGCTTGAAAAGCTTCAGTAGATCTTTCATTTGGCTACACCTGCCACGATGTTGTTCCGTATTGCACCGGTCGCGCTCAGCCCGGGGATCAGCCCGCCTGCTCGAGATCGATATTGATACCCAGCGAGCGGATCTCCTTCACAAGCACGTTGAACGATTCCGGCATACCGGCCTGCATTTCATGCGTGCCGTCGACGATGTTCTTGTACATCTTCGTACGGCCCTGCACGTCGTCGGACTTGACGGTCAGCATTTCCTGCAGGGTATAGGATGCGCCGTAGGCTTCCAGCGCCCAGACTTCCATCTCCCCGAAACGCTGTCCGCCGAACTGTGCCTTGCCGCCCAGCGGCTGCTGGGTAACCAGACTGTAAGGACCGGTGGAGCGCGCATGCATCTTGTCGTCGACGAGGTGGTTGAGCTTCAGCATGTACATGTAACCAACCGTAACCGGCCGGTCGAACGCTTCGCCGGTGCGTCCATCGAACAGCTTCGCCTGTCCGGATTCCGGCAGCCCGGCCAGACTGAGCAGCCGCTTGATCTCGGCCTCGTTGGCGCCATCGAAGACGGGTGTTGCGATCGGCACACCGCCTTTGAGGTTGCCAGCCAGCTCCGTGACTTCGTCGTCGCTGAGGCTGCCGAGATCGACCTTCTGGCCACCCGACGTGTTGTAGACCTTGTCCAGGAAGCCGCGAACATCGCCAACTCCGGCGTTGTCCGTCAGCATCTGGCCGATCCGCAGACCAAGTCCTTTCGCAGCCCAGCCCAGATGCGTTTCCAGCACCTGACCGACGTTCATGCGCGAGGGCACACCCAGCGGGTTGAGCACGATATCCACCGGTGTACCGTCTTCCATGTACGGCATGTCTTCGACCGGAACGATGGTGGAAATCACGCCCTTGTTACCATGGCGGCCAGCCATCTTGTCGCCGGGCTGGATGCGTCGCTTGACGGCAAGATACACCTTCACCATCTTCAGCACGCCAGGAGCCAGATCGTCACCAGCGGTGACTTTCTTTTCCTTTTCCTGGTAGCGGCGCTCAAACTCCTCTTTCTGCGTACGGAGGCGTTCGGCGGCCTGTTCCAGCTGCGCGTTGATCTCATCATTCCTGACGCGCACTTCGAACCAGTTGTCGCGCGGCAGCTCGCTGAGATACGCAGCCGTGATCTTCGCGCCGGAATCCAGCCCCGACGGTCCGCCGGATGCCACCTTGTTCACCAGCAGTCGTTCGACACGCTGGAAAATGTCTTCCTCGAGGATGCGCTGCTGATCGCCGAGATCCTTGCGAACCGCTTCCAGCTCCGCACGCTCGATCGACAGTGCCCGCGCGTCCTTTTCAACGCCATCACGCGTGAAGACACGCACGTCGATAACGGTGCCGTCCATGCCGGGGGGAACACGCAGCGACGTGTCTTTCACGTCGGACGCCTTCTCGCCGAATATCGCTCTCAGCAGCTTTTCCTCTGGCGTCAGCTGTGTCTCACCCTTGGGCGTGACCTTGCCAACCAGAATGTCGTTCGCCTTGACCTCCGCGCCGATGAACGCGATTCCCGACTCATCCAGCTTCACCAGGGCGGCGTCACCCACGTTCGGGATGTCCGAAGTAATCTCTTCGGGTCCGAGTTTGGTGTCACGCGCCACACAGGTGAGCTCTTCGATGTGAATCGTCGTGAAGCGATCTTCCTCGACAACCCTCTCGGAGATGAGGATGGAGTCCTCGAAGTTGTAGCCGTTCCAAGGCATGAACGCCACCAGCAGATTCTGGCCCAGCGCCAGTTCGCCCATGCTGGTGGACGGTCCGTCGGCTAGCACATCGCCGCGCTCGATGGAATTGCCGGCACGCACCAGCGGACGCTGATTGATGCAGGTGTTCTGATTGGAGCGGGTGTACTTGGTGAGATTGTAGATGTCGACCCCGGCTTCACCGGCATTCGTCTCCTCATCCTTGACGCGAACGACGATACGCGACGCATCCACCGAATCAACCACACCGCCACGTCGGGCGATGACGGTAACGCCCGAATCCACGGCCACGGCGCGTTCCATGCCGGTACCCACCAGCGGTGTCTCGGTGCGCAGTGTAGGCACCGCCTGCCGCTGCATGTTCGACCCCATCAGCGCACGGTTGGCGTCGTCATGCTCCAGGAACGGAATCAGCGACGCAGCCACCGATACGATCTGCTTCGGCGACACGTCCATGTACTGGATACGGTCAGGGGGCAGCAGCGCGAACTCGTTCTGGAAACGGCAGGACACGAGGTCGTCGACGAACTCGCCCTTGCCACTCAGATTCGCGTTGGCCTGCGCAATGACGTACTGACCTTCCTCGATTGCCGACAGGTATTCGATGTCGGCGCTGACCCTGCCGTCGATAACTTTGCGGTACGGCGTCTCGAGGAAGCCGTAAGCATTGGTGCGCGCATACACAGCCAGCGAATTGATCAGGCCGATGTTCGGGCCTTCCGGCGTTTCGATCGGGCAGACGCGGCCGTAGTGGGTCGGGTGTACGTCGCGCACCTCGAAACCGGCGCGCTCGCGGGTCAGACCGCCTGGACCGAGGGCCGACACGCGCCGCTTGTGCGTGACCTCGGACAAAGGGTTGTTCTGATCCATGAACTGCGACAGCTGGCTGGAGCCGAAGAACTCCTTCACAGCCGCGGCCACAGGCTTGGCATTGATCATTTCCTGCGGCATCAGGCCTTCGGATTCGGCCAGCGTCAGGCGCTCCTTCACGGCGCGCTCGACACGCACCAGACCGATGCGGAACGCGTTCTCCGCCATTTCGCCGACGCTGCGCACGCGACGGTTGCCCAGGTGGTCGATATCGTCGACAACACCGTTGCCATTGCGGATATCGATCAGCGTACGCAGCACGTCGATCACATCCTCGCGGCTCAGCACGCCCTCACCCTCGGATTCCTGACGGCCGACGCGACGATTGAATTTCATGCGGCCGACGGCCGACAGATCGTAGCGCTCCGGGTTGAAGAACAGGTTCTGGAACAGGTTCTCCGCCGCTTCCTTGGTCGGCGGTTCGCCGGGACGCATCATGCGGTAGATCTCGACCAGCGCGTCCAGCTTGGAGCGCGTGGAATCGATGCGCAGTGTATTGGATATGAACGCGCCGCGATCCAGGTCGTTCGTGTAGATGGTCTGGATGCTCTTTACGCCGGCGGCGATCAAAGTCTCGACGGCAGCAACGGTGAGCTCGTCATTGGCCTTGGCGAGCAGCTCGCCGCTGTCGCCATCAACGATGTCATGGGCCAGCACCTTGCCTTCCAGATAATCCACTGGAACTTCAAGGGTTTTCAGCTTCGCCGCTTCCAGTTCACGTACATGGCGCACCGTGATGCGGCGGTCTTTCTCGACCAGCATCTTACGGCCGATCTTGATGTCGAACGCCGCGGTTTCGCCACGCAGCCGTTCCGGAATGAGCGTCAGCTCGATGCTCTTTTCGGACAGCTTGAAATCATTCTTGTCGAAGAACAGATCGAGAATTTGCTCGTCCGTGTACTCCAGCGCGCGCAGCATGATGCTGACCGGCAGCTTGCGTCGGCGATCGATACGCACGAACACGCAGTCCTTGGGGTCGAACTCGAAATCCAGCCACGAACCGCGGTACGGGATGACCCGCGCCGAGAACAGCAGCTTGCCGGATGAGTGCGTCTTGCCCTTGTCATGATCGAAGAACACACCGGGAGACCGGTGCAGCTGGGAAACGATCACGCGCTCGGTGCCGTTGATCACGAACGTACCGTGATCTGTCATCAGGGGCATTTCACCCAGATAAACTTCCTGCTCGCGTATGTCCTTGACCTTCTTCTTTGGTCCGGAGCTTTCCTTGTCGTAAATGACCAGACGCACCAGCACCCGCAGCGGCGCCGCGTAGGTCAGACCGCGAAGCTGGCATTCCTTGACATCGAATACCGGGTCGCCGAGGCGATAGCTCACATACTCGAGTGCGGCGTTGCCGGAGTAGCTGACGATGGGAAACACGCTGCGAAAAGCGGCGTGCAGACCTCTCTCTTCACGCTGGTCCGAGGCAATGCTTTCCTGCAGAAAACTCCGGTAGGAGTCGAGTTGTATCGACAACAGGTAAGGCACCTGCAGAATTCCCGGCAGCTTGCCGAAATCCTTGCGGATACGCTTCTTCTCGGTGAACGAATAAGCCATAGCCTGATACTCCGGACTGGCGTAGGTCAGTCAATACGCGGCAACGGGGACAGCCCCGACCGCGACTCCCGCCGCAGCCAAGGCGCAGCAAAAAGTCGCGGGCACGGCCACGGGGCCGCGCTGCACGCGACAGTCAACAGGCGACGCGGCCCGCTCGCGAGCGAACGGGCCGACGACGCGATTCGATGGCAGGCGTCCCGTCACTTGATCTGGACGCTGGCTCCCGCCTCTTCGAGCTGCTTCTTGAAGTCCTCGGACTCGGCCTTGCTCACAGCCTCCTTGACGGTGCTGGGCACGCCTTCGACGAGATCCTTGGCTTCCTTCAGGCCGAGCCCGGTGATGGCGCGCACGACCTTGATGACGGCGACCTTGTTGTCGCCGAAGCTGCTCATGACGACGTCAAACTCCGTCTGCTCTTCCACAACGGCAGCTTCGCCACCACCGGCGGCAGCGGCGACAGCCACCGGCGCCGCAGCGGACACGCCCCACTTCTCTTCGAGCTGCTTGACGAGATCGACAATCTCGATGATCGGCTTGGCGCTCAGCGCCTCGATCAGTTCTTCATTGGACAGTGCCATGATTGGTCTCCTGAAAAAATATCGTTACCTGTTGAGTTAAGTACTCTCAAACCCTTCGCCGTCGCTATGCAGCCTGCTCCGAACGCGCCTTCAGCGTGCGTGCCACCATCGCACCCGGTTCGGCGAGCGTGCGCACCAGCTGACTCATTGGCGCCATCAGCGTTCCGAGAAGCATCGCACGGGCCTCATCCAGTGTCGGCAGCGAAGCAAGGCGGTCAAGATCGCGCGCCTCGTAGACTTCACCTCCAATGGAAAGGGCAACCGTCACCAGCTTGTCGTTATCTTTCGCGAAGGCTTTGACGACGCGCGCCGCGGCGCCCGGATCTTCGCGAGAAAACGCCAGAACCAGAGGTCCTTTGAGCCTGTCCGCCATACACTCGAAGTCGGTTCCCTCCACCGCCCGACGTGCGAGGGTGTTGCGAACGACTCTGAGGTAGACGCCGGCGTTGCGGGCCGAAACCCGAAGCGCGGTCATCTGCGCCACGGTCAGGCCGCGGTATTCCGCCGCCACAACCGAATGCGCGGTCTGAGCCACGGAATTGACTTCGGCGACCAGCGCCTTTTTCGCTTCCAAGTTCAGCGCCATGCTCTATCTCCTGGTAGAGACAACAGTCCGCCCCTTTCGAAGCAGACCTCCCGTGCCGCGATCCGGTCCGTTTCGGAACGCAGCCTGATGACAGTGCGACCTCCACCAGGCGGGGCCAAGTCAGGTAACACCATCTGCGCAGGCGGTTCAGCCATTAACCCGCGAGGGGCCTGCGGTCTTCGATGCGGGCCGGCTCAGCCGACCCGTTGTCCCGCCCGTCCATGGGCGGAGCGATAAAAAAATCAGCGCGCCGCGTCAGCGGCCGCCGCTGCAATGGATGCCTGATCGACAACCAGACCCGGTCCCATCGTTGACGACACCGAGACCTTTTTCAGATAAACGCCCTTGGCGGCACTGGGCTTGACCTTGTTCAGGTCCGCGATCAGCATCGCCAGATTGTTCTGCAACGCCGGCACCTCGAAGCTCACGTCACCGATCCGACAGTGCACCGTCCCGGCCCGATCGGTGCGGTAACGCACCTGACCCGCCTTGGCATTGCGGACCGCGCCGGCGACGTCCGGCGTCACCGTGCCGACCTTCGGGTTCGGCATCAGCCCTCTGGGACCCAGAATCTGGCCGAGCTTGCCGACAACACGCATCGCATCGGGACTGGCAATGACGACATCGAAATCCATCTCACCTGCCTGAATACGCTCGGCCAGATCGTCCATGCCGACGATCTCGGCGCCGGCCTCTTTGGCGGCGTCGGCATTGGCGCCCTGCGCGAACACGGCCACGCGGACCTTCTTGCCGGTTCCATGCGGCAGCACGGTCGAGCCGCGCACCACCTGATCGGATTTCTTGGGATCCACACCCAGATTGACGGCGACGTCCACGGACTCGGTGAATTTCGCGCGGGACAGCTCCTTCAGCAGCGAAAACGCCTCTTCAGCCGAATAGACCCTGCCGTGCTCAATACGTTCATGTATCGCCTTTCGGCCCTTGCTGACGCGTGCCACCTCAAAGACCCTCCACTTCCAAGCCCATGCTGCGCGCGCTGCCTGCGATCGTACGCACTGCGGCTTCCAGGTCCGCGGCGTTGAGATCCGGTGCCTTGAGCTTCGCGATCTCCTCGATCTGCTCGCGCGTTACCTTGCCGACCTTCTTGCTGTTTGGCGTGCCACTGCCCGACTTGATGCCGGCAGCCTTCTTCAGAAGCACTGCGGCGGGCGGGGTCTTGGTCACGAACGTGAAGCTGCGATCGCTGTAGACCGAGATCACGACAGGAATCGGCATACCCTGCTCCATGGACTGCGTGGCAGCATTGAACGCCTTGCAGAACTCCATGATGTTCACGCCGTGCTGACCCAGCGCGGGCCCGACCGGCGGGCTGGGATTGGCCTGCCCTGCGGCGACCTGCAGCTTGATATAGGTTTCTATCTTTCTTGCCATTGGCTAATCCCGCGTGCTCACGCCTTTTCCACTTGACTGAAATCGAGCTCGACCGGCGTCGCCCGTCCAAGAATCTGGACCGCGACCCGAACCTTGCTCTTGTCGTAGTTGACCTGCTCCACGACACCGTTGAAATCGTTGAATGGCCCATCGGTAACCCGAACCACTTCGCCGGGCTCGAACAGCACCTTGGGCCTGGGCTTGTCGGCGCCTTCCTGAACACGGTTCAGGATCGTATTCGCCTCGGCGTCGCTGATCGGCGTGGGGCGGTCGCTGCTGCCACCTATGAACCCGAGGACCTTGGGCACTTCCTTGACCAGATGCCAGGTCTCGTCGTCCATTTCCATCTGCACAAGCACATAGCCGGGGAAGAACTTGCGCTCGCTCTTGCGGCGCTGCCCGTCGCGCATCTCCACCACCTCTTCGGTGGGCACGAGAATTTCGCCGAACTTCTGTTCCAGTCCGTATCGCTTGATGCGCTCCAGCAACGAGGTCCTCACCTTCTGCTCGAAGTTGGAGTAGGCATGCACGACATACCACTGCAATGCCATAGCTGTCAGGCCCCCTGCCCGGTAATGAAACGCGTGAACCACAGCAGGATCAGATCGAACAGCCAGAAGAACACGCCCATGAGGGTCGCGAAGATCAGCACGGCGACAGTGGTCTGGATCGTTTCTTCGCGCGTCGGCCACACCACCTTGCGCATCTCGATGCGTGACGCCTGGATGAAACGCCACAGCGTCTGGCCCTGCGCCGACTGCAGCGCAACCCAGGCGGCCAGCCCGAATGACGCGAGCATGCCCAGCGCCCGCACCACGACCGGTATTTCCGGAAACGACGTATAGCCGTACACGCCGGCGAACACGATGCCGCCGGCGAGCACCAGCTTCACCGTATCGACTACAGTGGGTTCTGTTTCTGCCTTGGTATCCATAATTACCTGGACCCGGTCCAATCGGCGGACGCCGGAAGCCTCAAATGCCCCGGCGCCCGCCTTCCGGTGTGGCAGGCCAGGAGGGACTCGAACCCCCAACCTGCGGTTTTGGAGACCGCTGCTCTGCCAATTGAGCTACTGGCCTCTGACTTGTCTGACTCGGCCTACTGAATCACCTTGGACACGACGCCGGCGCCGACCGTGCGGCCGCCCTCGCGTATCGCAAAACGCAGACCCTCTTCCATCGCAATCGGCGCAATCAGGTCCACCTTCATCTGTATGTTGTCGCCCGGCATCACCATCTCGGTGCCCTCCGGCAACTCCACCGCTCCCGTCACGTCCGTCGTACGAAAATAAAACTGCGGCCGATATCCCTTGAAAAACGGCGTGTGGCGACCTCCCTCTTCCTTCGTCAGAATGTACACCTCACACTCAAACTTCGTATGCGGCGTGATCGAACCCGGCTTCGCCAGCACCTGACCACGCTCCACATCCTCACGCTTCGTGCCACGCAGCAACACGCCCACGTTATCGCCCGCCTGACCCTCGTCCAGCAGCTTGCGGAACATCTCAACGCCCGTGCACGTCGTCTTCGTCGTGTCCTTGATGCCAACGATCTCGACTTCGTCGCCCACCTTCACAATCCCGCGCTCGATTCGACCCGTCACCACCGTGCCGCGGCCAGAAATCGAAAACACATCCTCAATCGGCATCAAAAACGCACCGTCCACCGCTCGCTCCGGCACCGGAATGTAACCGTCCATCGCCGCCACCAGCTTCTCAACCGCCGCCGTGCCAATCTCCGACGAATCACCCTCCAGCGCCTTCAACGCACTGCCCGTCACTATCGGCGTGTCATCACCAGGAAACTCGTACGTCGACAACAAATCCCGAACCTCCAGCTCAACCAGCTCAAGAAGCTCCTCGTCGTCAACCATGTCCGCCTTGTTCAAAAACACCACAATGTACGGAACACCCACCTGACGCGCCAGCAAAATGTGCTCCCGCGTCTGCGGCATCGGACCATCCGCCGCCGATACCACCAGAATCGCTCCGTCCATCTGCGCCGCACCAGTGATCATGTTCTTCACGTAGTCAGCATGACCAGGACAGTCCACGTGCGCGTAATGACGCGCATCGCTCTCGTATTCCACATGCGCCGTCGCTATCGTAATACCGCGCGCGCGCTCTTCCGGTGCATTGTCAATCTGGTCAAACGACCTCGACTCCCCACCAAACCTGTCCGCCATCACCTTCGTCAACGCCGCCGTCAGCGTCGTCTTCCCATGATCCACGTGACCGATCGTCCCCACATTTACATGCGGCTTCTTACGCTCAAACTTTGCTTTGGACATTAGGAAATACTCCTGCCGCACCCGCTACCGGCTGTTTCCGGTGAACACTATCAGCGCGGGCTGCGCGTTGGTTGATGTCAACTAGTTGTTATTCAATACAATTCGGAACAATCATTGTCCCGAACAACCTGGAGCCCACAACCGGACTTGAACCGGTGACCTCTTCCTTACCAAGGAAGTGCTCTACCACTGAGCTATGTGGGCGGGAAGCCTGTGGCCGTGGTACCGAGCATTAACTCCGAAGCATTAACTCCGAGCAAAGCAACTCCGAGCAAAGCGCCGGGAGACCCCTGTGAAATCTCCCCAGTCATCCTGTGCACGCCAGTTTCCAATTCATTCTGGAGCGGGTGAGCGGAATCGAACCGCCATCATCAGCTTGGAAGGCTGAGGTTCTACCGTTGAACTACACCCGCCTTCAGCAAGCCCCCTGCAGTCAATCCAGCGCCCCGTCCGAAATGGTGGAGGGGGTAGGATTCGAACCTACGAAGGCATAGCCAGCAGATTTACAGTCTGCCCCCGTTGACCGCTTGGGTACCCCTCCGCGGACATAAGCGGCGTATTGTCTGGCCTGACCTGGACAGTGTCAACAGCAATGCGCCCCGCAGCGGCCGCGATTGTGCAGGTAGTGCGCCGCGTGCGCAACATAATCGAGTTGGGCCCCCTAATTCCGGGCGTGCAGCCCCGACACCGACACGAAAGCCGCGCCCCTATCGATCGCGGAAAATCGCGGCCGCGCCTGAGGCTTTGCCCACAGCCACGCCGCCACGCATGTTCGACGTGGAAATTCAAGGCTTGATTTTGATCCGGACGCGGGCATGCTTTGCCGTCATCACGGTTGTTGGATTCACCCACAAAGAGGTGCTGGCAGATGGAAAGACGTCTGCTGGAAAGAAGCAAAGTATCGACCACGGTCTACCTGTCGGTGCCAGGAGGGCGGTTTTTTCGTTGTCGGGCGAGAAATCTGTCGGCCATGGGCGTATTTCTCGAAATAGAAGCCCTCGGGCTGCCGGCGGGGACCGTGGTCAACCTCGTGTTTGCGGTCAATCTTGGCGAAGTCGTGCGCCTGCACCGCCGCAAGGCCGTTGTCGCGCATGTCGGCGACCGCGGCGCCGGACTGATGATGCAGGCACGCTCCGGCCTGCGGCCCAGCGCCTGACACCCGGCAGCCGACTGACCGCCTGCGCGCGTTGTCGTACAATGCGCAACCTCGACGCGCCTCACCCAGCAGCAGGTTCATGCCCGCGATCACTTTACCCGACGGTTCCACGCGAACCTTCAACACCGCCGTTGACGGCCTGACGATTGCCCGCGACATAGGCTCACGCCTTGAAAAAGCGGCCGTTGCCCTGCGCGTGAACGGACAGCTGGCCGACCTCACCACCCCGCTGACCGACGACGCCAGCGTGGAAATCCTGACGCGCGATTCCGCGGACGGTCTGGAACTGCTGCGCCACGATGCCGCGCATGTCATGGCTGAAGCGGTAAAAGAACTGTACCCGGACACCCAGGTCACCATCGGTCCTGCCATAGAGAACGGTTTCTACTACGATTTCGCGCGCGAGGAGCCGTTCACACCGGAAGACCTGGAGCACATCGAGGCGCGCATGCGCGACATCGTCGCACGCGACGAGCCGATCGTGCGTGAAGTCTGGAACCGGGACGACGCGGTGGCGTTCTTCCGCGCCCGGGGCGAGCACTACAAGGCGGAAATCATTGCCGCCATTCCGGCCGACGAATCGATCACCGTCTACCGTCAGGGTGAGTTCATCGATCTGTGCCGCGGGCCGCACCTGCCATCCACCGGGCGGCTGGGCCTGGCGTTCAAGCTGACCAGGCTGGCGGGCGCCTACTGGCGAGGCGACTCGCGCAATCCCATGCTGCAGCGCATCTACGGCACCGCATGGGCCGACCAGAAGCAGCTGAACGCCTATCTGGAAAGGCTGGCCGAGGCCGAGCGCCGCGACCACCGCAAACTCGGGCGGCAGATGGATCTGTTTCATTTTCAGGAGGAAGCGGTCGGCGCCGTGTTCTGGCACCCGCACGGCTGGACGCTGTTCAACACGCTGGTGGGCTACCTGCGCCAGCGTCAGCAGCTGGCAGGCTATCGCGAGATCAACACCCCGGAACTGATGGACCGCTCCCTGTGGGAGGCTTCCGGACACTGGCAATCGTTCGGTGAGCACATGTTCACCAGCCAGACCGAAGATGAACGCATCTTCGCGATCAAGCCGATGAACTGCCCCGGTCATGTACAGATCTACAACAGCGCGCTGCGCAGCTACCGCGAGCTGCCGCTGCGACTGGCCGAGTTCGGCAAGGTACACCGCTACGAGCCGTCCGGCGCGCTGCACGGCCTGATGCGGGTGCGCGCGTTTACCCAGGACGACGCGCACATCTTCTGTACCGAGGCGCAGATCACCGAGGAAACCCGCAAGGTCTGTGATCTGCTGCTGGGAATCTACCGCGACCTGGGCTTCGACGATGTCGTCGTGAAATTTTCCGATCGCCCCGACAATCGCATCGGCGATGACGGTGTCTGGGACCGGGCGGAAGGCGCGTTGCTTGCGGCCATGGAAACCCTGGGGCTGAAGTACCAACACAATCGCGGCGAAGGTGCCTTCTACGGGCCGAAAATCGAGTTCGTACTGCGCGATGCGATCGGTCGTGACTGGCAATGCGGCACGCTGCAGGTGGACTTCAACCTGCCGGCGCGGCTGGGCGCCGGTTACATCGGTGAGGACGGTGCACGGCACACGCCCGTGATGCTGCATCGGGCCATCTTCGGTTCGCTGGAGCGGTTCATCGGCATTCTGCTCGAGCACCACGCCGGCACGCTGCCACTGTGGCTTGCGCCGCTTCAGGTCGTGGTCGCAACCATCACGTCCGATGGCGATGCCTATGCCATCGAGGTGCGCGACGCGCTGGCACGCGCCGGCCTGCGCGCCGAGACCGATCTGCGCAACGAAAAGATCAATTACAAGGTGCGCGAGCACAGCCTGGCGAAGGTCCCGGTGATCATCGCGGTGGGCAGGCGCGAGGTAGCCGAACGTACGGTTTCGTTACGCAGACTGGGCGAACAGGGCCAGCAACTGCTGCCATTGGCGACAGCGCTGGAGCAGCTCCGCACACAGGCCTGCGCCGATACGCAGGACAGCTGAATGCGCCTGGTCAGCTTCGAACAGGGCGGCCGCGCAAGCTTTGGACGGGTCGAAGGTAACGGCATTGTCGATGCCGGGAGACGGCTGGGCGGAAGATTCGCTGACCTGCGCGCGCTGCTCGCTGGCGACGCGCTGCATGAAGTGCAGTCGCTGCCCGCCAGCGCACCGGACTTTGATCTGGACGAGGTGCGGTTTCTGCCGGTGATGGCCAGCCCGGTCACACGGTATCTGTGCGTCGGCGTGAATTACCTTCCGCATATGCGCGAGATGGGCCACGAACCGCCCGACCACCCGGTGATCTTCGTGCGCTTCCCGTCCAGCGTGACCGGACATGGCTCACCGCTGTGCCGTCCCCGGCTGTCGGAACAGTTCGACTATGAGGGCGAGCTCGCCGTCATCATCGGCAGGCGCGCGCGCCACGTCCCACGCGAACGCGCGCTGGACTTCGTCGCCGGCTACAGCATCTTCAATGACGGCAGCATCCGTGACTTCCAGCGTCACAGCTCGCAGTTCACGGCCGGCAAGAACTTCCCTGGCAGCGGCGCTTTCGGCCCCTGGCTGACGACAACCCACGAGATCCCCGATCCCGCCGCACTTCATCTAAGCACACGGCTGAACGGCGAAGTCGTGCAGGATTCCCCGGTCAGTGAACTGTGCTTCGACGTGCCCGCACTGATCGCCTACTGTTCGATGTGGACGGAGCTGCTGCCCGGCGACGTGATCGTCACCGGCACCCCCGGTGGCGTGGGTGCGGCGCGCACCCCGCCGCTGTGGCTGAAGCCCGGCGACACCGTCGAGATCCGAATCAGCAGCATCGGCGTGCTGCGCAATACGGTAGTCGATGAGATCGCAGCCTGAATCTGCCGCGATCGTCACCATAGCGACGCTGCTCGTCGTCTGGCTGGCGCCAGCGTCGGCACAGTCGCAGGACGTCGACTGGCTCGATCACGAACTGCTGGCCACCGGCGCCATGCAGGTGGAAACCGAGAGCACCGGGCCGCTCGGGGAAGTCACGGCCCGCGTTGCGCTGATCATCGATGCACCGGCGCAGACCATCTGGGATGTGCTGACAGCCTGCGAGATCGCTCCGGAGTATGTCCCCAACGTCCACAGCTGCGAACTGCTGGAGACACTGGATGATGGCCGCGCGCAGATCTTCGTGCAGCAGATTCGCGCCGTGTTTTTTCTGCCACGCTTCGAACACGTGTTCCGACTCGACTATCAGCCCTACGAACGCGTGGACGTGACCCGCATCAGCGGTCCGCTGGGTTCGCTGGAGGGGTTCTGGGTACTGCTGCCACAATCCGACGGCCGCATTCTGCTCGCGCACCAGCTGCAACTGGATCCAGGCACTCCCATCCCCAGGTTTCTGGTGCGTGGCCGCCTGCGCCGCGACCTGCCCACGGCGCTCAACGCACTGCGCGACATTTCCGAAGCCCGCCGCTGACCAACGGCACGCGACATCCCACGGCGATCGCAGACGGGCTGTGAAGGCAGTCACTTTCTTGCGCCGCGATCTTTGCTAGCGTGGGAATGCCATGCTTGACGAACCATCAGCGCCACCACGGATTCTGATCCTCGAACGCGACCCAAGGACGCTGGCCATGCTGCGTGGCTACACCGTCAAGGGCTGGCGCAACGCGGCGGTGCAGACCATGAACAGCGACCTGACGCGGATCGCAGCCGAGCCGAAACGGATCCGCGGCTTCGACGTCATACTGGCCTCCTGCGATTTCAGCGACGGCGCCGACAGTGCCGCGGCGGTGCTGCGTGCGCTGCGCACCCTGACCTCCGATCCGTTCGCGCCTGCCGTCGTGCTGTTGACCCGCGGTGGCAGTGAGTACACCGCCGTGCAGGCGCTCAGATCCGGCGCCGCGGACTGTGTGCCCATGGGACTGGCCGGCCGCGAACAGGTGGTAACCGCCATCGGACACGCTTTCGACCGGGCGCGGACCCCACTCAGCGGATCGGGCGCAGACCTGGCCCCCTTCGGATATCAGTTGCTGCAACGACTCGCGCACCACGACAATGTCACCGTGCATCGGGCCTTCAGCGCCGAACACTGTGAGGAGGTCGTCCTGAAAGTGCTACACCGCGGACGCTGCTCCATGTCGCGCGACGGCCATTTTCAGCAGTTCGTCGATGAACTCAAGCTGCTGTACGAAATCGACGACCCGGCCGTCGCCACCATCCACGAGTTTCGCGCAACGCGCGAGCACTGCTATATCGTGATGGAGTACTTCTCGCTGGGTCACCTGGGCACAAGGCTCGGCCAGGCACTGCCGATGTCAGATTCGCTGCAACTGGCTGCCCAGATCGCGGATTCACTGGCCATCATCCACGCTGCAGGTATCGTGCACAGGGACCTCAAGCCCGGCAACATCATGCTGCGCGACAGCGGCGGCATCGCACTGATCGATTTCGGCATTTCCACCACGCTGCGGGACGGCGGAAGGCCCGAATCGGAAGCCGATGGGCAGGTTCGCGGTACGCCCTACTACATGAGCCCGGAACAGGCGGATGGGCGCCAGTCCGATGAGCGCAGCGATCTGTACGCGCTTGGCGTGATCCTGTTTCAGATGCTCACCGGCCGCAAGCCGTTCGTTGGTGATTCGCCCCTGGAGATCCTGACGCAGCACCGTGAAGCACCGCTGCCGGATCTTGCCGGGGCGCTCGCCGCCACGGGCATGGCTCCGGAAGGCGACACGGCACTGTGTATGCCGGCTCTGCAGGCATTGCTGGACAAGCTGCTGGCGAAGGACCCCGAGCAGAGAATCGCGCGCGCGCGGGAAGTCGCGGAAGCGCTCAGGGATATCGGGACGCGGCTGGACGAGCGAGATTTCGCCTACAGCGAATCGGCTACCGCCGGCTGATCATCCGCCAGCCGCTCGAGGCCGGCGAAATCGAACAGCGCGGCATCGGCCAGATGCGATGCCGTCACGTTCTGCAAGGCGCGGAACAGTCGGTCGGTGCGACCCGGATCGTCGCGCTCCCAGTCCGCGAGCATGGCCTTGATCCTGCGGCGCTGCATGTTCTCCTGGGAGCCGCACAGATTGCACGGAATGATCGGAAACCTGCGCATCGACGCATAGCGGGCGATTTCGCTTTCCGGACAATAGGCCAGCGGTCGGATCAGTATGTGGCGGCCGTCGTCGCTGAGCAGTTTGGGTGGCATCGCCTTCAGGCGTCCGCCATGAAACAGGTTCAGGAACAGAGTTTCGACGATGTCATCACGATGGTGTCCCAGCGCGATACGGGTGGCTCCGACCTCATCCGCAACCCGATACAGGATTCCGCGCCTCAGTCTGGAGCACAGCCCGCACATCGTCCTGCCCACGGGGATCACCCGGGTAACGATCGAGTAGGTGTCTTCCTCGACGATGCGATACGGAACGCCAAGGCCCTCCAGATAGGCCGGCAACACCTCCGGCGGGAAACCAGGCTGCTTCTGATCAAGGTTCACCGCGATCAGTTCGAAGCTGACCGGCGCACGACGCTGCAGACTGAGCAGCATGTCGAGCAGCGTGTAGGAATCCTTGCCGCCGGACAGGCAGACCATGACACGGTCGCCTTCCGCGATCATGTTGTAGTCGACGATGGCGCGGCCGACATGCCCGCGCAGACTGGCTTCCAGCTTCCTCGAACGTGCCGAACGGGGACGCGGTGCGTCGCCGTCCGGCACCGGGTGTTGCATCGCAGTACTCAAGACTGACCAGGCGGTCTACATCAACCGTCGAAGATCTGCCAGCACTTCGGTGGCATGCGTCTCCGGATTCACGCGCTCGTAGTGCTTTGCAACGCGTCCGTCCGGCGCAATCAGGAATGTCTGGCGGCTGGCTATCGCCATGTTGCCCATGCGGGTCAGCACGCCGTAGCGGGTTGCAACTTCCTGCTGCGCATCGGATAACAGCGGAAACGGCAGCGAGTATTTTTCCGCGAACTCCGCCTGCGATTCGACATCATCCAGACTTACACCGACCACCGCGGCACCCAGCGCTTCATAGGCGAATATGTTGTCGCGAAACTCGCAGGCCTCGGTCGTGCATCCAGGCGTATCCGCCTTGGGATAAAAATACAGCACCAGCCAGCGGCCGCTGAAATCCTCCAGCGCGTGCCATTCGTGGTTCTGATCCTGGAGTCGGAACTCCGGCGCCGCCTCACCCTCGCCGGGCGTGGCCAGCGCGACAGCCGCCAGCGCCACCGCGACAACTGCGGTCAACGTACTCAGTACAACCCTCATACCATATTCTCCCTTGTCGGACATACTTGCCTTGTCAACCATACTTGTCGGAAACTCCGGCAATCATAGCCCAAAGGCAGGTTCCAGGGGCAGCGGCCACCACGTCCCGGCGATGTGACCGCCTTCACTGCGCCGTGGCCGTGATTTGCCTAGGGTTCCCGAATATCAGTCCGAACTGAGCCGCCAATGAAGCGTTCCGCTGCCACGATAACACTGGCTGTTGCCGCGATGGTGTTGCTTGCCATGCTCATTGTGCAGTCGCGCGGCATACCGATCGAACATCACGTTGCGCACAATGCGGCGCTGCTGGAGCTCGAGCGCATCATCGCCGATCACGGGGACTTCGTGTCCGGCCTGCAGAGCGCCTGGGCCGGCCGCCAGCCCGAGCCCGGAAATTCCGCCATGCTGCGAGCCCGCCTGGCGGAGGCGCCCGCCCGTCTGGAGTCGCTCATGCCGCCGCTGCGCGCAGGCGCAGGCCAGCAGACCCGTCTCCAGAACACCCTGCAGGCGCTCACGACTTCGATTCAGCAGAGTCTGCAGCTCGGCGACGAGGTTGCGGGCAACCTGGAGGGCTTCGCAAACAGCCTGAGTGAAGTCCGCGAGGCCGGCCCGGAGCTGGTACAGCGCATGCGTGAGATCCGCCTCGACGACGCCGCCGCCGATACCTTCGCGCTGGTCGCCGGCACACTGGACTACGCTGCGGGTCCGGCCACCGCGCCACCCGCCGAACTGAGGCGGCTGATCGCCAGTCTGCAGCGCGACCAGCGTGTCGATGCGAACATGCCCGCCGACGTGCAGCGCCTGCGCCGCGAGATCGAGCAGCTGTTTACCACCAGACCGGTCATAGAAAACCGTCTGCGCCAGCTCTCGGCCTTGCCGGTCGCACAGAACGGCATGGCTGTGCACCAGGCGGCCCGCGACCTGTACGCCGGGGCTGCGGTACGCACCGACCAGGCGCGCACCATACTGTCCGTCTATGCAATGCTGCTGCTGGCAGCGGCAGCACTGGCGGGCTGGCGGCTGCATCAGAGCTACAGGGAACTGAATCTCGCCAATGGCAACCTGGCTGAGCTCAACGAAACACTGGAAGCGCGGGTGGCCGAGCGCACCACGGAGCTGCAGGGTGCCCTGCGTGACCTGCAGGAGTCCCAGGTGCAGCTGGTGCAGGCGGAGAAGATGTCGTCGCTGGGACAGCTGGTTGCCGGCATCAGCCATGAAATCAACACGCCGCTGCTGTATCTGTCCAACAATGCCGAACTGATTCAGGAGCGGCTCACCCAGCTGTCGACGTTCATTGCACGCTGCCACCACGCTTTCAGCATCCGTCCTGACCAGTTCAGCAGTCGCACGGAGTACCAGGCCGGCTTCGTTGCCGAACTCAAGGCACTGAAAACCGCCCTTCACGATGAAGAGCTTGCCGCAAGTCTCGAAGAAGCGGAGCAGCTCGCGCAGGACAGCAGCGAAGGCCTGGTTCAGCTCACGGAGATCGCGCAGAGCCTCAAGGATTTCAGCCGACTGGACCGCGCGCCGGTGGCGAGTTTCGACGTCAACGCCGGCCTGGACAAGACGCTGCTGATTGCGAATAACATCGTCAGGCACAAGGCCACCGTGCACAGGCGCTTCGGCGAAGTCCCCTCGGTGCAGTGCTCACCGTCGCAGATCAACCAGGTGTTCCTGAATCTGATCACGAACGCAGCCCAGGCGATCGAGCAGCAGGGCGAAATCGTGATAACCACAGCCCTGCGCGACGCCGAGCATGTCGAAATTACCGTTTCCGATACCGGCTGCGGCATCCCGGCCGAGAACCTGCAACGCATACGTGATCCGTTCTTTACGACCAAGGAAGTGGGTTCCGGCACCGGACTGGGACTGTCGATCGTCGACGAAATCATCCGCAACCATGGCGGGCAGCTGCTGATCGAGTCGGAACCGGGCAGGGGCTCGGCGTTCACCGTGGTGTTACCGATCAAAGGCGTACAGACGGACGGTGCACAAGCCACCCGGCTGTCCATGGAGGACATCGACCTGCTGCTGGACGACGCTGAAGCGACTGTGCAGCCAAGCCTGACACCTCTGAGCGCAGCGGTGTAATCCCGATGCCTGAAGCGGTGCGGCAGACCGGCACAGAGGGCGAGCGGGCCAGCCTGCTCTTCGTCGATGACGAGGAGCGTGTTCTGAACTCCATGCGCATCATGTTCCGGCGTCGCTACGACCTGCATACCGCATCCGATGGCAGCGAGGCGCTCCGCATCATCCGTGAGCGCGATATCGACGTCATCGTTGCCGATCACCGCATGCCGCACATGACCGGCGTTGAGGTACTGACCGCGGTACGTCATCTGTCGCCCCGGACGGTCCGCATCCTGCTGACCGGTTACGCCGATCTGGATGCCGTGGAGAGTTCGATTAACGAAGGCGAGGTATTCCGCTTTCTGACCAAACCATGCGCACCGCAGCAGCTGCGCGACACGATCGAGATGGCCTCGAAGCTGGCACGCGACGATGCCGCCGTGCCGCCGGCGGAAGCGGAGCAGACCCCGCTGCAGAATCCGCTTCGCGACACAACGCCGGCCACAGCGTTCCGCGCCGCGGACGACGACGTCGAGAGCGTCGAAATTGTCCTGGAAAGTGACCGTGTCACTGAACTGAGACCATTGCCGGCCGACGTGGCCGACGGTGGCACCGTATCGCTGACCTCCACTGCCGTTCTTCCCCGAACGGTCGGTGAATCCGCGGTGGCGGGTGGCCCGCAACCGCGTCAGCTTGCGCAGGGACTGGGTATCATCGCGTTTTCCGCCGATGACCAGGTCGTCAACACCATTCAGCAGGCCGTACGCGGTCGCGTTCCGGTCTACCGTGCCGGCAACATCGTGCAGGTCGTCAAACACCTCAACGAACACAAACCCGGCGTGCTGCTCACCGACATCTCGGTAGACCGGACGACGATCCAGGCCATGACCGCCCGACTCAAACAGCATCTGCCCGAGCTCGTGACCGTTGCCGTGTCCGAGCACCGCGATGTGATGGAGATGGTCTGGCTGATCAACCACGGCCAGATCTTCCGCTTCCTGCGCAAACCACTGTCTCCCGGACGCTGCGCAGTCGCGCTGCAGGCTGCACTCCAGCATCACCGTGCGCTGCTGAAGAACCCGGCACTGGCGCGGCGCCACGTGGTCGACAACACTGAAGAATCAGGACTGATGGATGGTCTGCTGGCGAAGCTGCGGAATGTCAAAAGACTCTGGGCGTCGGTATGACTGCTTCCGGCGGCACACGTACGTCGGTGGCGCAGGGCGACCTGCTTCTGTGGGGAGGCGTCGTGCTGCTGGGATTGGTCGTATCGGCCTGGCTGTTGCTTGCCCGCCCGTGGGCGCAGCCGCCGGCAACAGCCTGGACTCCGGCTTCCACAGGCGTTGCGCAGGGCGACAACCGCACGCAGCCGGCGGCTGCGGCGACGGCCGGCGCCATCAGCCACGCCGACGACGACATCGCCGACCCGCTACGCTTGGCCGATATGGCTTACTCGGCCGGCATGCTGCTCGAACCGGAGGGTTACAGCGCCTGGGATCTCTACCAGCGGGCCAGGCAACGCACCCCCGACGACGAGTCCGCGACCGCCGGGCTGCTGCGGGTGGCGGATGATGTCACTGCCCGTGGCCTCGTCGCGGCCGAGCAGGGACGGATCGACGACGCCGCTGGCCTTGCCGCGCGCGTGCTGGCGGTATTGCCGGGCCACGAAGGCGCACTGAGCCTGGTACGCACTATCGAGGCCATCGAGGTCCGTGAACGCACGGCCAGGGAGCGGGCGGGCATGCGACCGCCGGAGCCGCCCGCGACCGTGGTCGACACGGGCCCGCTACCGGCTCCGCGCGACGACGGACAGCTTTTCGCTGCCGGAATCGACGGCGGCGGCACCCCGACCGTCCCGTCTGAGGAAACCCGGCAATCCACGGCTGCGCTGGAGATGACTGCGCTGGAGAATTCGTTCAGCCAGGCTCTGGCGGCGAACCGGCTGCTGACCCCGGACGCCACGAGCGCCAGACACTATCTGCACCAGCTGCTCGCGCTTGCTCCCCGGCATGCTGCGTCGCTCACCGCACGCCAGCAGCTGCACGACGCGCTAGTGGATCGTGCCGCCGCTGCCATAGCCACCCTCGACGCCGATGCCGCCATGTCCTGGCTGGACGAGGCGCAGGCCCTGACCGATGACCCGTCGCGGTTGACCGCCATGCGCGAACAGCTGACCGCGCGACTGATCGCGGCCGAGTCCGAGCGCCCGCTGCCAACATCGGCATTGACGCTGATCAGCTATGTCGCACCGTCCTACCCTGCACGCGCCCTTGAAAGACGGGTGGAAGGCTGGGTGGATATCGAGTTCGTGGTCGACACCGACGGCCGCCCGCGCGATCTGGTCATCACGGACGGCTCCGACGAGTACTATTTTCGGGGCGAAGCCAGACGCGCCGTCGAACAATGGCGCTTCGAACCCCGTCAGTTCATGGGGCACACCATCAGCCAGCGCAGCTATACGAGGATCCGGTTCACGCTCGAAGACTGAGCCGGCCCGTACGGTCGCTTTCGCCTGTCTCCTTCTGCGGTAAGATACCGGCCATATTCCGGCCACCATCGGCGGGGGACAGCGATGAACAGCAACTCTTCCCTGACACGGTCGCGCCCGACGCAGTCCGGCGGGCGCGTGCTGTTGAACACAGCCACGCTGCTTTGCGTGGCTGTGATGAACGGACAGGGCATGGCGCAGCAGAGTGATGCGGCGGATACAGCCGCGTCATCACTGTCGCCGATCCTCGAGGTACATCCCGGCTATCCCGATGCCGCCGCCCGAGGTCAGTCCGGCGAAGTCCGCCTCGCCCTGACGGTTACGCCCTACGGCACAGTAGAAGCCGCCCGCATCGTGACGGCCGAGCCTGCCGGCGTATTCGAACAGGCCGCACTGGAGGCGGTGAGCCGCTGGCGCTATGTGCGGGATCCGGAACGGCCGGCACAGGACGTGACGGTGACACTGAACTTCGAGCCGCCGCGTACCGCAGCCGCGCAGGTCGCCGCGCGTGCGGTGGCACTGGATCGGCCAGCCAGCGGACCGCGCAACCAGTGCGTCCGCGAGAGCGCGGTCTACCACTATGGAGACTCGATTCAGGTGGACCTGATGAGCGCCTGTGCCGAGCCACTGCTGGTGTTCGGCTGTGCACAGGGCACCGGCCGCCACACCGGCCGCTGGGTCTGCGTGGACGGCGAGCAGCAACGGACCCTGCTCGTGCCCCCCGGCGACGAACGTCTCGGTTCGACCGCGCCGGTGACAACCCTGGACGGCGACCGCGCCTTCTCGCACAACGACACCCTGCACGTTACACGTGCTCCGAACAGCCAGTACTGGTGGGTTGCCTGTCCGACCAGCGATGCCGAGTGCCGGGATATCGCCCGTCACTGGGCACGCTCGGTCAATCAGCAACCGGTACGCGTGAACCCACAGCACCGGACCGCCCTCGCACTGGCCCGCTCGCATTGAACCGGCAACCTCAAGGAACCACGTGCCCAGACAAACCCTACGCAACCACCTCGAGCAACTTCGCCACGAACTGAACGCGCGCGAGCAGCTCGATGATCGCACACGCGAACTGCTGGCCACGCTGGCCGACGAGGTCGAAGAGATCGCGGACAATCAGGAAGACCGGCCCCACTCACCGCGAGAGCGCATCGAATCCGCGGCGCTGGAGTTCGAGGCCGAACACCCCACACTCGCCCGCATACTGCGCGAGGTCGGCGACACACTCGCGAAACTGGGCGTGTGATCGACACGCCACCGCTCATCGGACACAGTGGATGAGCGCGCCTCATCCCCGTCTGCCCACGGTCAAGCAGCTCCGTTATTTCGTCGCACTGGCGGAAGAACAGCATTTCGGTCGCGCGGCCGCGCAGTGCTTTGTGTCGCAGTCGGCTTTCAGTGTGGCGATCCGGGAGCTGGAGACTTTGCTGGGGGTGAATCTGGTCGATCGCACCAACCGCCAGGTCACGATCACCGCTACCGGCAGGGAAGTGGCGACGCTGGCGCGCCTGTGCCTTCGGGATCTGACTGCCCTGACCGAGGCCGCGCGCGCGCAATCACAGCCGTTGCACGGCCCGCTGCATATGGGTGTCATCCCGACCATCGCACCCTTCCTGCTGCCCGGGGTGCTGCCGCAACTGCGACGGACGTTTCCCGAACTCCAGCTCTACCTGCAGGAAGACGTGACACAGCGCCTTTACGACCGGCTCATGGATGGCCAGCTCGACATCGTGCTACTGGCCCTGCCGTACGAACTACCCGGCGTGGAAGTCATGGAACTGTTCGCCGATCGCTTCATGCTGGCGGCAAAGGCAGGCACCACACTGGTCGACCCCACGCACTACCGCTTCAACCGCCTCAACGCCGGCAGCGTCCTGCTGCTGCGCGAAGGGCACTGTCTGCGCGATCATGCCATCGAAGCCTGTCGCATTCGCGATACGCAGAAAGTGAGCCGCTTCTCGGCAACCAGCCTGCTGACACTGATCGAAATGGTGGACGCGGACCTGGGTGTGACGTTTCTGCCGGAGATGGCGGTGGGCTCGGCCATGCTGCAGCACACCGGCGTAAGGACATACCCGCTGGATGAAAAAAATCACCGTCTGATCGGCGCCGTGTGGCGCCGTGGCAGCGCGCGCGATGCCGAATTCCGCACACTCGGGCAGTTCATCGCCGAGCACCGCGCCGGTTGAGTCCGGCGGCGCAGGCAACGACCAGGCCGGCGAACGCCCGCAACGACAGCCAATCCTGCCGCGACGCCCTGAGATATGTCGCACGGGTCGCAGGCGTCGAGTATGGGGCGGAGCCACGACGTGCATTGTCACGGCGCACAGGCGATGTGGGCTAATCCGGCAGCGGAATGAACTCGCTGTCGCCAGGTACCGCGTCGAAGCGCCCTTCCTTCCAGTCGCTCCTGGCCTGCTCGATTCTCCGCGACGAACTGGAGACGAAGTTCCACCAGACGTGCCGTTCACCCTCCAGAGGCTGCCCGCCGAACAGCATCACCACGGCGGGCTCCAGCGCGCGTACGGTTGCCGCCGCCCCGTCTTTGAACACAACCATCGTACCCTCTGCATGACTGGCGCCATCCACGCCGAGCGCACCACTCACGACATAGACCGCCCGTTCACCCAGGTCCACCGGCAGCGTCAGTTCCGCATCCGCCTGCATCCGCGCATGCAGATAGAACAGCGGCGAGAACGTGGGAACCGGTGACACCAGTCCCAGCGCTTCGCCGGCGATCAATCGGATCGACAGGCCGGGCTGTTCGAGCACCGGCAGGCTGTCGGCGCCATAGTGAACGAACGCAGGTTCGGCTTCCTCGTACGCGATGGGCAGCGCAACCCAGGTCTGGATGCCATGCAGACGTGCATGGGCCGCACGCTCGTCCTCTCCGCTGCGTTCGGAGTGGACGATGCCGCGTCCGGCCGTCATCCAGTTCACGGCGCCCGGACGTATCGCCTGTTCGATGCCCAGGCTGTCTCTGTGCAGGATTTCACCTTCAAACAGGTACGTGACGGTGGCCAGTCCGATATGCGGATGCGGGCGAACATCCAGGCCCTGGCCCGGCGGCAGGTCGGCCGGCCCCAGATGGTCGAAGAACACGAATGGTCCGACCATGCGGCGCTTCGCGAACGGCAGCAGCCGCCGTACGGTGAATCCGCCCAGATCTCGCGGACGGGAGTCGATCACCAGATCCACCGGACCTCGTTCGGTATGCCAGTTCGGTACAGGACAGTCTTGTCGGCTCAACGATAACCCTCAACAAACAAAAGCAGCGAAACACTGCGCACGATGCGCCACATCGTACGCGTCCTGCGCGAAGCAACCAAATCGCGACAACGACCGGCCGCTCAACGCCGCCAGAACGCGGGCGTCAGCAACACCAGGAACGTGAATATCTCCAGACGGCCGAGCAGCATCGCCGCCACCATCACAAACTTGGTCTGCGCGGTGGTAGACGCAAAGTTGGTTGCCACCTCGCCGAGGGCGGGTCCGAGGTTGTTCAGCCCGGTGGCCACTGCGCCGAAGGCGGTGACCTGATCCATGCCGTCGAGCATCAGGATCACCATGAATGCCACGAACAACCCGATGTAGATCGCGAAGAAACCCCAGATTCCGTCGATCACGGATTCCGGTACGACGCGCCCGTCGACGCTGATCGGACGGACGGAATGCGGATGAATCAGCTTGTGTACATGAACGGCCGCCTGCTTGCCGAGAACGACAAACCGGATCACCTTGATGCCACCGGACGTCGAACCCGCACAGCCGCCGACAAAGCTTGCGAAAATCAGAATCACCGGCAACGCCAGCGGCCAGACCGAGAAATCCTCGGAAATATAGCCCGTCGTCGTCACCACCGAGACCACCTGAAACGCGGCGTAACGCAACGCTTCCAGAGGCGCTCCCTTCGCTTCGGTGACATACAGCAGAAAAGTGGCGGCGACGATCAAACCGCCGACGGTATACAGGAATGCCCGCACCTGGGCATCGTCTCGATATCGCCTCAGGCTCATCGCCCGCCACGCGATGAAATGCACGCTGAAGCTGATGCCGCCTATCAGCATAAATACCATGGCAACGGTCTCGACCAGCGGGCTGTCGAAATGCGCCAGGCTCGCGTCATAGGTCGAGTAGCCACCGGTGGCGATCGTGGTCATCGCATGAGCAATCGCATCGAACCAGTTCATGCCCACCAGCCAGTAGCACAGCGCGCAAACTACCGTAAGTGCCACATAGATCAGATAGAGGTTGCGGGCGGTCGAGGCAATCCGCGGCGTGATCTTTTCGTCCTTGAACGGTCCGGGGGTCTCCGCTTTGTAGAGCTGCATGCCACCCACGCGCAGCATCGGCAGCAGCGCCACGGCCATGACGATCACACCGGCGCCACCCAGCCACTGCAGCTGCTGACGATAGAACAGGATGGACGGTGGCATCGTGTCCAGCCCGACCAGCACGGTGGAGCCCGTCGTGGTATACCCGGATGCCGACTCGAACAGCGCGTCAGGAAAGCTCAGGCCCAGCGTGAGCATGAACGGCACGCTGCCGAACAGACTCATCGCCGCCCACAGCAGCGCGACGATGACGAAGCCGTCGCGATTTCTGATCGGCAGGGATTCCCGTCGCAGCGGTAGCCAGAGCGCGGTACCCACGATGACCGAGATCGCGAAAGTGACGAAAAAGTGCACCAGGTCGCCGTCACTGTAGAGCAGCGACACCAACATAGGCAGAATCAGCGTTGTGCTGAACAGCAGCAGCAGGATCCCGAGGGTCCGTACTATGACGCCCAATCGCATGCCCGACTACCGGCTGCCAAACGAACGCGGCATTTTAGGGCAGGCCGGCATGGTTCTCCATCGAATACGCATATTGTTTCATCCGCGACGGCGTCGGCCCGGTCCGTTCCGACCGGATCCGCACAGGGCAGGCAGGTCGGCGGCCTGTCTGACCGCGGTGCTGCTGGCCGTACACGGTGGCGCGCACGCCAGCCCGGACGGCCGGATACCCGCCAGCGTGGTGGCCGCCTGCGCCGCGGCCGACCGTCCCGCGGAATCGGTTACAGCCGCGATCCGCCGCGACGCGGCCTCGTCGCTGGCCGGCGTGATTGTCTACCTGCGCGATACCGCGCTGAGGCTGGGTACGCAGCCGATGCCGCGCGATATCCGCGCTCAGCTGGAGGGGTTCGTGCCCGACGATGTGCTCGACGCCGTCCGCTGGCGAGGCACCGACGGCATCGCACCAGCCAGCCTGGCCATGGTCGTATCCATGGGCGTCGTCGCCGTCACGGTGGACCACGTGGTGCTGTTCATGGACGACCATGTCGCGCGGAACAATGCCGGTCTGTGGGCGCACGAACTGCGTCACTTGATGCAGTACGCCGATTGTGGAGTGGACGCTTTCGCGTTTGCCTACCTGCATGATCGCGCCCTGCTTGAGCAGGATGCGCATGGCTATGCGCTGGACTGGCATCAGTGGACGCTGGACAACTGGCTGGAACGGATCAGCGGGGCCGGCCTGGCAAAGCCGCTCAGTTCAGATCCACCGCGAACGCCCTGAGCAGATTCAGCGACACGGTTTCCAGCGCCCGCTGATGGGTGCACCTCAGCAGCACGCGGGGGGCCGCCCCCGCCTCATACGCCTCCAGCCAACGCGCGGCGCACAGACACCAGCGATCGCCGGGACGCAGCCCGGGGAACCCGAATTCCGGCCGTGGCGTACTCAGGTCATTGCCACGGGCGGAAGAGAATTCCAGAAACTCGCTCGTCACGGTCACGCATACGGTGTGCGAGCCGACGTCCTGATCGCTGGTATTGCAGCAGCCGTCCCGAAAAAATCCGGTCATCGGCCGGTTGCTACAGGTATCAAGCGGTTCACCGAACACGTTCAATGAGGCATCCATCAGCACTTCCGGGTCAGTATGGGCGCACGCAGAATAGCGCCCCCTGTCGGGGTCTGGCTAGCGTCGCTGCGTACACATGACCGGATTTCGCAACGCCTCGACGTCCTATAGAATCAGATGCACTGACACGGAGACCATCATGCAGCAACGATGCCGAACGGCACTGATCGGAATTGCCTGCCTGATCGTCACCTCGGGCTACACGGGCAGCGTGGCGGGGGAAGATGCGCCTGAGGGCGACCCTTACGCGGGCATACGCGAACAGTTCCTGCTGACCTATACCGCCGTGCAGGCTGGTATTGGCGCGCCCGCTTCGCTGGACGGCGAAGGCTTGCGCGCCTATCCGCTATATCCCTACCTGCAGTCCGCACGCTACACCCGCGCCCTGCGCAACCCGGACACAGACAC
Source organism: Gammaproteobacteria bacterium (assembly GCA_050485645.1). Taxonomy (GTDB): domain Bacteria; phylum Pseudomonadota; class Gammaproteobacteria; order Steroidobacterales; family Rariloculaceae; genus JBJHBP01. The sequence goes on from JBJHBT010000025.1 coordinate 47,830, forward strand.
CGATAGCGCCGTGCGCGAATTCATCACGGCGCACCAGGACGAACCGGTGGGGCGCACGCTGCACCGCACCTGGCTGCGTTCACTGGCCGGTCGCGAGCGCTGGCGGGATTTCGTGGTGAACTACCGCGACGATCTCGCCGACGACGAACTGCGCTGCAGCTATCTTCGCGCACGCGTCGCACTCGACATGACCGACGGGCTCAGCGACGATCTGATAGAACAGTGGCGCACGCCACGCCAGCTTCCAACGGCGTGTGAACCCGCGTTCCAGTGGCTGCGCGACCGGGGCCTGATGACGGATGAGCTGATCGAGCAGCGTGTCCGCCTGTTGCTGGAGAGTGGCCAGGCCGCCTTCGCCCGGGTCATCGCCCGCCGTCTGCCGAACGACAGGGCGGCACCGCTGCTGCACTGGGCCGATCTGATCGAACAGCCGCGCCAGGGCATCGATGCGATCATCGTTACACCCGACAGGCCAATCGAATCGCTGGCCCTGCAGGACGGCTGGATGCGGCTGGCGAGGAACAGTCCGCAACCGGCGATGGAGCGGTTTCCGCGACTGGTGGCTGCGCGCGGCTACGACGACACGGCGGCCAGCCCGTATGCGCTGCGCCTCGCACTGGGCCTGGCCTGGGACCGGCGGCCCGAAGCACTGGACTACTTCGCGCGCGCGCGCGACACGGACCTGGATGACTATGCGCTGGAGTGGCAGGCACGCGCCGCACTGTGGTCCGGCGACTGGCCGCGTGTCGAACGCAGCATTGCGCGGATGTCGGACAGCAGCCGCAACCATGCCCGCTGGCGCTACTGGTTGGCGCGCGCCGCCCAGGCACAGGGCCGGGAACGCGAGGCGCGCGAGCGCTATGAAGCCATCGTGCCTTCCGACAATTTCTACGCCGCGCTGGCCGCCGCTCACCTGGGCCGCGAGGCCGTGCCGCACCCTGACCCGGTACGTGTGGATACCGACACCCTGCGTCGGGTCGGCGCAACTTTGCCACTGGTGCGCGCCCGCGAGCTGCTGACGATCGGACTCCGGTCGCAGGCGATTTCGGAGTGGTATCACGGCCTCGCCCGGCTGAATGAGACGCAGCGTCAGCACGCGATCGCCATCGCCGTCGAGTGGGGCTGGTACGACGTTGCCGTCGCCACGGCAACGCGCGAGAGCGTGTTCTACGACTACCTGCTGCTCTACCCGCGTCCGTATCCGGAGCTGGTGGCCGCGGCAGCCGAACTGGGCGAACTGGCTCCACAGCTGCTGTACGGCGTCGTCCGCCAGGAAAGCCTGTTCCGTCCCGACGCCGTTTCCACCGCCGGCGCCGTCGGCCTTGCGCAACTGCTGCCCGAAACCGCCCGGCGCACCGCCAATCGCTGGAACATGCCTGAACCCGGACGCGCGGATCTGTTCGATCCGGCCACCAATCTGCGAATCAGCGCCGCTCACCTGCGCGACCTGATGTCCGAGTTCGACAACCAGACCGCGGTTGCGCTGGCCGCCTACAACGCCGGCCCCAACGCCGCGCGCCGCTGGCTGCCCGACGACGCGCTGGACATGGATATCTGGATAGAAAACATCCCGTTCAACGAAACGCGCGAATACGTGCAGCGGGTGCTGTGGCACAGCGTCGTCTTCGGCTGGCTGGCCGACGGCTCCGCGCAGGACACGTCCGGCTGGCAGGGCCGGATTGTGAATCCGCGTCGCTGACCGCGACTGACGATCCCTGACGGATGCGGGATGCGGGATGTGGGGGCCGCGCGCGAGCTGCGGGCGACGCACCTTATGTAATATCTGTGAAACAGCTCACGGGCCGCTCGCGGCATTCAGCGGATACTGTGCTTCAGTGATCGGAGAACGTTCTCCTCTGCATGGTTTCCCCTGTGACTCGCCCGGCTCAACCGGGCGTTTTTTTTGCCTGCGAAGGGCACCGCCCGGTATCGTAGACGCTTTGAAGTGACAGAACCCCACCCCATGGCCGCCCCGGCTGCACCCAATCTGTTCGAGGCCCGTGACCTGTTCTCCTACCGCAGGCACTGGGCGCACCGGCTCACGCCGGCACCGTTCCTGCCGATGTCGCGACAGGAAATGGATGCGCTTGGCTGGGATCAATGCGATGTGATCCTGGTGACGGGCGATGCCTACGTGGATCATCCGAGCTTCGGCATGGCGCTGGTCGGGCGCATGCTGGAGTCGCAGGGATTCCGCGTCGGCATCATTGCGCAGCCGGACTGGCGCTCCACGACGGATTTCGAGCAGCTTGGCGTACCGACACTGTTCTTCGGCATCACGGCCGGCAACATGGATTCCATGGTCAACCGCTATACGGCGGACCGCAAGATCCGTCGCGACGACGCGTATACCGCCAACGGCGAGGGTGGCAGACGGCCGGACCGCAGCGTGGTGGTCTATTCACAGCGGGTACGCGAGGCGTTCCCGGGTACGCCGATCGTGGTCGGCGGCATCGAGGCCAGCCTGCGGCGCACCGCGCATTTCGACTACTGGCAGGAAAAGGTCCGCCGCTCCGTGCTGCTGGATGCGCGTGCCGATCTGCTGGTCTACGGCAACGCCGAAAGACAGGTCGTCGACCTTGCGCACCGTCTCGCCGCCGGCGAACCCATCGACACGATCCGCGATCTGCGCGGCACTGCTTTCGCGGGTAACCGGGCGGGTCCGGGCTGGACCGAAATCGACTCCACACATCTGGATACACCAGGCCAGGTGGACCCGCACCCCGACCCGTATGCGATGGAGCCCGCGACTTCGCCCTCGCCTGCGCCTGCGGCATCCGGCTCACCGGAAGGAACCGGCTCACCGCAACCACCGGCACCACCCTGCAAGACCGGCGGGGCCACACCGCCGGGCGTACACGTCGTGAAGTTCACGCGGCGTGTACCCAGGGCCGACCGCGAAACCAGCTATATCAGGCTGCCCGACTACGAGCTGGTGCGTGATGACCCGGTGCTGTATGCCCACACGTCACGCATCGTTCATGTGGAGTCCAACCCCGGCAACGCGCGTGCGCTGGTGCAGCGTCACGGCAGGACCGACGTCTGGATCAATCCGCCGCCACTGCCGCTGACCAGCGCCGAGATGGACCGGATCTACGAACTGCCCTATCAGCGTCGTCCGCATCCGGCCTACGGCGATGCGCGGATTCCGGCCTACGAAATGATCCGCTTCTCCGTGACGATTCAGCGCGGCTGCTTCGGCGGCTGTACGTTTTGTTCGATCACCGAGCACGAGGGCCGCATCATCCAGAACCGCAGCGAGGAATCAATACTGCGCGAAGTCGAGACGATTCGGGACACGGTGCCCGGCTTCACCGGCGTGATTTCAGACCTGGGCGGACCCACGGCCAACATGTACCGGCTGGCCTGCAAGAGCCGCGAGATCGAGGCCGCATGCCGGCGCCCCTCCTGTGTGTATCCGGGCATCTGCCCGAACCTGAACACCGATCACTCGCCGCTGATCCGGCTCTACCGGCGCGCGCGTGAACTGCCCGGCATCAAGAAGGTGTTGATTGCGTCCGGCGTGCGCTACGACCTGGCGGTGGAATCGCCCGAGTACGTGAAGGAGCTGGCACAGCATCACACCGGTGGTTACCTGAAGATTGCACCCGAGGCGATCTCCGAAGGGCCGCTGTCGAAGATGATGAAGCCGGGCATCGATGCTTACCACCGTTTCAGGAAGCTGTTCGATCGCTACTCGAAGGCGGCCGGCAAGGAGCAGTACCTGATTCCGTACTTCATCGCCGCGCATCCGGGCACCACCGATGAAGACATGCTGGAGCTGGCGCTGTGGCTGAAGCAGAACGGCTTCCGCGCCGATCAGGTGCAGGCCTTTCTGCCCGGCCCGATGGCCACCGCCACGGCGATGTACCACTCCGGCAAGAACCCGCTGCATCGCGTGACCCGCGATTCCGAAGACGTGCCGATACCGAAGGGGTTGAAGGTGCGCAGGCTGCACAAGGCGTTCCTGCGTTACCACGACGCGAACAACTGGCCGCTGCTGCGTGCCGCGCTGAAACGCATGGGCCGCGAGGATCTGATCGGCAACGGCAGGCAGCATCTGGTGCCGCGCTGGCAGCCGAAGGGTACCGGCGAAGCCCCGGAAGGCAGTCGCGGCAAAGGCAAGAAATTCCGGACGCAGCACGTGCGCTGACGCGGCCGTGAATTCCGGTATCAGCGAACGGTGTCGCAGGCGCTGATACCGCGCGTCATCCGGCGGAAAGGCCGATGTTCACCAAGTCGAGCCCGGGAATGCCTGCGAAATCTCCGGCGTTCCGAGTGACCAGTCCAAGACCGTGCTGAATCGCCTGACTGGCCAGCCACAGGTCCTGCACTCTGGTGCGATGGGAGCGACCCGCTGTCCTGGCCAGAAGACCGGCAATCTCACCGAACACGTCGGCGGTATCGGCATCAATCGAGAGCAGGGGTTTGCGGGTCATTCGGCGGTAGGTCGCCAGACGCTTCTGGCGCACGCCGGGGTCGGCAGCCATCTCGATGCCCAGCCGCAGCTCAGCCAGCGTGACGGGAGACAGATAAACCGGTTCGTGCCCGGTGCAGGCAGACACGTCGGCCGGCCCCAATCGGCCCTGCTCAATGTCGACCCAGATGCAGGTGTCGATCAGGAATCCCACGGATCACGCGGTTCGTCGTCGAGCTGACTGCTGCCTCGGCGTGAGTCTTCGAGCCAACCTTCGGCGGCTTCCGGAGGAAGGGTGCGATACAGATCGGCCAGCGCCTGCTCGGCGTTCTGCTCGCCCGGCGTGGGCGATACCTGGACGACCGGCTGGCCTCCCCGCTCGACAATATACGACTCGCCCGACTCCCGGACCCGGTCCAGCACCGCGCGGAGGTTGCGCGCCAGTTCGGTGGCGGTGATTTTTCGCATGAGCTTCTGTATATTTCAGAGGGAGTCTGATTTTATGTAGTTAGATCACGAGGCGCAATGCTCGGCTCGCTGAACGACACTCCGAGCAGACAAACAGGAAGCTTGTTGATGACCACGGCAACGATCTACGGCATCAGAAACTGCGACACGATGAAGAAGGCGCGTGCCTGGCTGGATCAGCATGAAGTCGCCTACACATTCCACGACTACAGATCGTCAGGGATCACGCGTGATCGCCTGCTGGCCTGGTCCGCGCAGGCGGGCTGGGAAAAACTGCTCAACCGCGCCGGAACGACCTTCCGCAAACTGCCCGAAGCCGACAAAGCCAACCTTGATCAGGACAAGGCAGTGCGACTGATGCTGGCGCAGCCGGCCATGATCAAGCGCCCGGTGCTGGAGCTGGGTGACCGGATTCTGGTGGGCTTTAAGGCGGCGGAATACGCTGCGGCGTTCCGATGAGTGTCCTGCGATGCGCAGGAAGTTGGGCTGACTATCTCCTTCGAAAATTGACCGGGATGCCCAAGCGTCTGGCCGTTACTGCCGGGCTTGCGGTGTTCTCCAGAGGAGCGAATCTTCCTGGTAGGTGGCTATCCACGCGTCTACAGACTCGCGAATCGCGTCCGGCGAGCTGTCTTCATCCAGGAGCATAAACTGCTCAACGGCCTCCTCACGCATGCCATTCCAGACGTACGCATACGCCATGGCAGTCACAACTTCTCGATCGGCGGGAAACAGTATGATCCCGCGCCCAAGTACGGACAGCAGCACTTCCGGATCAAGCTCGATGGCCGCGTAGCTGGCGTACACTTTCGGCGTTTCGATGCCATTGGCGATCAGCTGCTGCAGCGATGAGGTGAAGCGAGATCGCCAGTCCGGAAAGTCAGATCTAAACTGAAGTTCCCGCCCGATTTTTAGCCATTGGTGATCAGTATTCCCTGCTTCAACAAGGGGGTAGGCGACGTGCGGCTGCGTTTCTGGCGTGTATGTGTAGCCATGTATACGCCGATATAGGGTATT
>JBJHBT010000026.1:0-53472 GCA_050485645.1 Gammaproteobacteria bacterium
AAGGACTACGGTGTGAAGAACCTGGAAGTGCGGGTCAAGGGACCCGGACCCGGACGTGAATCCGCGGTACGCGCGTTGAATGCGGTCGGTTTCAGAATCACGGAGATCGAAGACGTGACACCGATTCCCCACAACGGCTGCAGGCCGCCAAAGCGTCGTCGAGTGTAGGCAGAAGCAACCATGGCGAGATACACAGGACCGACTTGCAAACTGGCCCGGAGAGAGGGCACCGACCTGTTCCTCAAGAGCGGAGTCAAGCCACTTGAATCCAAGTGCAAGCTTGAAGTGCCGCCCGGCGGACAGGCCCAGCGCCGTACCCGGCTCTCAGACTACGGTATCCAGCTGCGCGAGAAGCAGAAGCTGCGCCGTATGTATGGTGTGCTGGAGCGCCAGTTCCGCAACTACTACAAGAAGGCTTCGCGGGTAAAAGGCTCCACAGGCGAAAACCTGTTGCGGATGCTTGAATCGCGACTGGACAATGTTGTCTATCGCATGGGATTTGCTGCGACGCGTGCGGAAGCCCGGCAGCTCGTCAGCCACCGTGCCATAGAAGTAAACGAAAAGGTTGTCAACGTGCCGTCTTTTCAGCTCAAGGCCGGTGATCGGATCACTGTCCGGGAACGCGCTCGTGCCCAGACCCGCGTCAAGTCCGCGCTGGACATCGCCGGTCAGGTCGGATTTCCCGAATGGGTTGAAGTGGACGACAAGAAGATGGAGGGGGTGCTGAAAGCCCTTCCGGAACGGGACGAGATTCTGCCGGATATCAATGAGAATCTGGTCGTGGAGTTGTACTCCAAGTAACCCTCCTCCCGACAGGGGCCTCACATTTACGAGGACTAGCTCAGATGCAGATATCAGCTACGGAATTCTTGAAGCCACGGGCGGTGAAGGTACAGCCTCTCGCGAACAATCGCGCGCGTGTAACGGTAGAGCCGTTCGAGCGCGGGTTCGGCCATACCCTTGGCAATGCGCTGCGGCGCGTGCTGCTGTCGTCCATGCCCGGGGCGGCGGTTGTCGAAGTGGAAATAGAAGGTGTATTGCACGAGTACACCAGCATCGAAGGGGTCCAGGAAGATGTTGTCGACATCCTGCTGAACCTCAAGGCAGTTGCCATCAGGATGCATGCACGCGATGAAGCCGAGCTGACCCTGACCAAAAAAGGTCCGGGGCCGGTCACGGCGGGCGACATCCAGACGGACCACGACGTGGAAATCGTCAATCCGGATCTGGTCATCGCCAATCTCACCCAGGCAGGTGAGCTGCGCGCGTTCCTCAAGGTCGTGCGTGGCCGTGGCTATCGCCCGGCAACCCAGATACCGGTGTTCGAGGAACAGACCCGTCCCATCGGCCGCCTGCAGCTGGATGCTTCGTTCAGTCCGGTACGTCGCGTGACATACAACGTCGAGAGCGCTCGTGTCGAACAGCGGACCGATCTCGACAAACTCATCATTGACATCGAGACCAATGGCACCATCGACGCGGAAGAAGCGATTCGCCGCGCTGGCGCCATCCTGAAGAACCAGCTCGACGTGTTCGTCGACCTGCAGGGTGAGGACGAAGTCGGATACGGCAGCGCCGAAGCGCATGTGGACCCGATCCTGCTGCGTCCAGTCGATGAGCTGGAGCTGACGGTTCGCTCTGCCAACTGCCTGAAGGCCGAGAACATCAACTACATCGGCGATCTGGTGCAGCGAACTGAAGTCGAGCTGCTGAGGACTCCGAATCTCGGCAAGAAATCATTGACCGAGATCAAGGAAGTGCTCGAACAGCATGGTCTGGCTCTGGGGATGCGCCTGGATAACTGGCCGCCCGCAAGTCTGCGTGGTGACGACGAACCGCGAGCGGTCGCTTACTGATCGAACGTGCTGGCCGGAGGCGGTACCGACGCCAGCGTCCTGTATGGGTGCTCTGGCCGAGGCAATCAGCGGAATTGATCGAGGAATAGTAAAGTGCGTCATAGAAAGTCCGGCCGCAAGCTCGGCAGAAACTCCGCTCATCGCAAGGCGATGTACAGGAATCTAGCCGCGTCGCTGGTGCGTCATGAAACGATCAGGACGACGCTGCCGAAAGCCAAGGAGCTGCGGCGCGTGATCGAACCGCTGATCACGCTGGCCAAGGAAGATGGTGTCAGCCGACGTCGCCTGGCGCATTCGCGACTGCGCGATGAAGTCGCGGTCGGTAAGCTGTTCAGGGAGCTTGGTCCGCGTTTCAGGGATCGGCCCGGCGGTTATCTGCGGATCCTGAAGATGGGCTTTCGCCCTGGGGACTCGGCGCCGATGGCGCTCGTACAGTTGCTGGATCAGCCGGACGAACAGGCTTCCGCGGAATGAGTCGGCCCCGGCATGGTCGCCGGGGAATCTTCATGGTCCTGCAGCGCGCCTGTTCCGGATCTGCTTGCGTATCTTGCGCAACGTGATCGTTCTCAGCGGGATACGGATCGCACGCGCGATTCGTTCCAGCAGCAGCGGCCGGTACAGGACCCTGTCCTCTTCGGACAGCGCATCCAGTCGCCGTTGGTACTTCATCTTGATCCACGCGTTGTCGTCGGTCTGCCTGAGCCAGAGATACAGCCACCTTCCGAAGCGCGAGTCCGGCTGTTTCCACGCCCGCGCAACGCCAAAGTCGATCACGTACGGACGTTCGTCCGGTCCGACGAGGATGTTGTACTTGCGCTTCAGATCACCGTGCGCGACCCCGGCGTCGTGCATGGCATCGATGGTCTGACGCAGCAGCGCAAAGAATCGATCGCGGTCGGCAAGTCTGTGCTGTACCTGACGCAGGGATTCTCCCTCGATGTGTTCGAGAGCGAGGTTTTCGTCGTCCAGCATTCCGAAAGACCTGGGTACGCCGGGGATATCGGTGAGCCGTTCATAGATACGCTGCTCGTGGCTCAGCGCCATTCTGCCCAGCCAGCGCATGACGGGAGCCGGATGGGCACGTTTGATGACGACCTTGCCGAAGGGTGTCTGGCAGAGATAGACCCACGACTGATAGCCCTTGGCGAGCAGCGTGGCATCGCAAGCACCGTGAGTCATCAGCCAGTTGCGGATATCGCCACCCTCAGCATCGCGAACAGCAGCGTTCACGGCCGCCTGCGCAACGGTATCGGCGTGTGCTAGCCGAGTCGCCACAGGATCACACCCATGCAGACGAACAGATAGATCACGATCAGTATCTCGCCGTTCTTGCGGGTGCTGGTGCGAAATGACCATGAGCCACCAGCCGCCTCGCCGATGCGGCGAAAGGTTGGAACCAGAGCCGGCGTCTGTGAGGCCCACTGATCCCACACATTGCCGAAAATACCGCGCAGCTTGCGGTCCTCATAGGCAATCGCGGGTGGATAGTAGAACCAGAAGAACGCCAGCGTCAGTGGAATGGTCCACCAGACCGAACTGGCCAGCGCGAAGCCGACCACTATCAGTATGTTGCCGGTGTAAAGCGGGTGACGGACCATGGCGTACGGCCCCTGCGTCGCCAGCTCCCTGTTCTTGACAATGAACCCGCTGGCGTAGAAACGGAACAGCGTACCGATGGTGGCCATTGCCAGCCCGATCCATGCCAGACTCGCCAGAGGTTGGGCGGCAATTGTATAAAATAGCACCAGCAGTATACCCATCCCCTGACGCGACGCCTCGTGGTAGCGCAGCTCGCGCAATGCGCCCAGCAGGCCTGGAAGGGGAGGCAGATGATGCGTACGGTGGCCCATGGATCGAATTTCCCGGTGGCTTGGTGACAGATCTGACCGCTTATTTTGCCAGAACGTGCCTGCTCACGGAGCAATTGTTCCGCGGCCGGTCTGAGTGGTGACGGTGGAGCGACCTTTTGGCAAGCCGTTTGCCGTGCGATCCGCGGTTGCCGCCCGTCGCGGGATGGTAGCCAGCAGTCAGCCCCTTGCTACGCAGTTGGGACTGGCAACGCTCGCCAAAGGTGGCAGCGCGGTTGATGCCGCCATTGCAGTCAACGCCGCGCTGGGGCTGATGGAGCCTACCGGATGCGGCATCGGTGGCGATCTGTTCGCGATGGTCCGACACAATGGGACGATAGTCGGCCTGAACGGCAGCGGACGCTCGCCGCGACGCCTGACGCGCGATCAGCTGCGCGGGGCGGGACATACGGTCATGCCGGCCAATGGCCCGTTATCGGTCAGTGTGCCCGGCACGGTGGATGCCTGGTTCGCGTTGCATGAGCGCTTCGGTCGACTGCGCATCAGCGACATTCTGCAGCCGGTCATCCACTACGCACGCGATGGCTTTCCGCTCAGCGAGATCATTGCCGGATACTGGAGCATCAACGCCAGACGCCTGAGTCGCTATCCCGGCGTCGCCGCGCTGTACATGCCGGAGGGACACCCGCCCGTTGCCGGCGATGTATTCCGGAACCCGGAACTCGCCACGGCCTACGAGCTGATCGCCGGTGGTGGTCGCGACGCGTTCTACGAAGGCGAGATAGCCACGCGTATCGAACGTCAGATGCAGGCCATGGGTGGATTCCTGCGCAGGGACGATCTGTCAGCGCACCGCAGCGAATGGGTCGCACCACTTTCCATCAGCTACCGCGGCTATGAAGTATGGCAGCTGCCGCCAAACACTCAGGGGCTGGCCGTGCTGCAGATGCTGAACCTCCTGGAGGGCTGGGATATCGCCGCGTTCAACCGCGATTCACCCCGGTACCTGCATCTGCTCATCGAGGCCAAGAAACTTGCGTTCGAGGATCGTGCCCGCCACTATGCCGACCCGGATTTCTACGGGATGCCGGCGATGGAACTTCTGTCTCCGGCGTATACGGCGCTGCAGCGCGGACGCATGAACCCGGACAGGGCATCGACGATATCTGTCGTCGGTGATTCGTCGGCGATGAAGTCGGGCGACACGGTATATCTGACCACCGCCGATGAGGACGGAATGATGGTGTCCCTGATACAGAGCAACTTTCGCGGCATGGGTTCTGGCATCGTGGTGCCCGGGTTCGGCTTCATGCTGCAGAACCGCGCGGAGCTGTTCGCACTGGATCCGGCCCACGCCAATGTCTACGCCCCTGGCAAACGCCCGTTCAACACCATCATCCCCGGTTTCGCAACACGAGGGGACGAATTCGCGCTGAGCTTCGGCGTCATGGGTGCCGACATGCAGCCGCAGGGTCAGGTGCAGATACTGCAGAACATCGTTGACTTCGGCTGCAACGTTCAGGAGGCTGGAGACGCACCGCGGTTGCGCCATGACGGCTCTTCCTCGCCAACGGGCGAAGCGGCGCGTGGCGCCGGTACCGTGCATCTGGAATCCGGATTCCCGCGCAGCACGGTCAGGCGGCTGCGCGCGATGGGCCATCAGATCGAACCGGACAACGGTTACGGGTTCGGCGGTTATCAGGCGATACTGTACGACGGCAGGCGCGGCGTGTACTTCGGAGCATCCGAATCACGCAAGGATGGTCATGCCGCAGGCTACTGAAGGGAAGACGATGGAAACGGTACTGACCGGAATCACCACCACGGGTGAACCCCATATTGGCAACTATGTCGGCGCGATACGGCCTGCCGTGCAGGCCAGCTCGGACGCCAACGCGCGCTTCTGCTTCTTTCTCGCTGACTACCACTCGCTGGTGAAAGGCACTGACCCCGATGTCCGCGCACGATCCACGCTGCGTATCGCGGCCAGCTGGCTGGCCGTTGGCCTGGATCCCGACAAGGTGGTGTTCTACCGTCAGTCCGACATACCCGAAATCATGGAGCTGTCGTGGATTCTCACGTGCATGACAGCCAAGGGTCTGATGAACCGTGCGCATGCCTACAAGGCCGCAGTGGCTGACAATGAGAGCGCCGGCAACGCCGACCCCGACAAGGGTATTACGATGGGCCTGTTCAGCTACCCGATTTTGATGGCGGCCGACATACTGATGTTCAATGCGCACAAGGTCCCGGTGGGACGCGATCAGAAGCAGCACGTAGAGATGGCGCGGGATATCGCGCAGCGATTCAATCATCACTACGGTGACACATTCGTGCTGCCCGAGGCGGTGATCGACGACAACGTGGCTCTGCTGCCAGGACTGGATGGTCGCAAGATGTCAAAGTCCTATGACAACACGATTCCCCTGTTCACACCGGAGAAAAAGCTGCGCAAGCTGATCATGCGCATCAAGACCAATTCGCTGGAACCGGGCGAGCCCAAGGACCCCGATGACAGCGCGTTGTTTGCCATCTATCGCGCATTCGCCAGCGAGGCGGAGACCACCGCGATACGCGAACGCTACGCGCAGGGGATTGGCTGGGGTGAGATGAAGCAGGTGCTGTTCGACTATGTGAACGATCACCTGAGCCGGCCCAGGCTGGAGTACGAACGCCTGTTGGCCGCGCCGGATCATGTTGAGGCCGTCCTGAAGGCGGGAGCCGAGAAGGCGCGCGCGGTCAGCGCGCCATTTCTGGATCAGGTGCGGGAGCGTATCGGTATTCGTTCACTCCGGGCTGTCGTCTGAGAGGTACGTGGTGCGCTGCCGGGTGATTTCGCCTGGTGCCGTACGGGTGCGTCGTGCCGCCAGCGCCATTGATATCAATATGCCGATAGCGATGCCGATCAGCATAGTCAAAGCGAGCAGGGTTGCACGCGGCAGTGTGAACGTGAAGAACAGAAAGCGGGTATTCACCGATTCGGTGTTCTGAAGTACGAGCACGATGACGACAATCAGCAATGCAAGCGCACCCCACAGCTTGGCTTTCGTCACCGGTCGTTCCTCGTAGTGATGGATGTCTGGCAATCATAACCATCCCGTTCCCGCAGTGCGAATGGACATCGGGTGTTGCAGGTGCGTGCGTGGGACAGGCATCCGGCTTCGCACCGGCCCAGCTCAGCTGATTGCCCGCAATGCGGTCAGGGAGAAAGCGTTCAGTGCGGCATGCGCGAATATCACGGGCCACAGCGTGCCCCAGCGGATCGTCAGGTGCGCGAATACCATGCCGATCAGCATGGTCTGCGCCATGCCCGTCCAGCCCTGATAGGCGTGCGCCAGCCCGAACAGCAGCGATGACGCGATCACCGGAGCCCAGTGACCTGCAAACACCGCCTGACAGCGTTTGAGCAGCAGTCCACGCGCAAGCACTTCCTCGTAGAAGCCGATCAGCAGGACCGCGATCAGCATCGTGAACACCGACGTGTCCGATGTCAGCGCACCGGCGACCTGTGACAGACGATCGCCGTGTGCCCGAAAGGCATTCGGCATGAGCATCAGCACGATCAGGCTGAACAGGAAGGATACGCCGATCGCCAGCGCGACCGCCGCAAGTCCGCGGCGCAGGTCTTCAGCCCGCAGGGGGCGGAGTCCGATGGATCGCGGCGACTGCCGCCGCTGATGCAGCAGCAACGCAACGACAACCAGAACGATGGCTCCCTGGGCGATGGCCAGCAGCAACAGCGGTGGCAGCACGCCCGCAGGCAGTGATGCGATGAGCGGGTCGGCCAGTACGCCCAGGCCAAGCAGCAGCGCTATTGCGAGGACGATGTCAGTCGCGGCGGCGCGGCGCGTCAGCATGAGCGGCTGGTCCGTGGCTCGTGATGTCGTTGCGTCGGTTGTGAATGCATCACGGCAGCGATTCCCGCCGACGGGTCAGGCAGCGTCAACGTCAGCCATTCGCCTGCGTCTGGTGCGGACGGCGCCGGCGAGCCGCCGCAGCGTGTGCACTGATTCGTCCCAGCCGAGGCATCCGTCGGTGATGCTTTGTCCATAGACGAGCGGCCCGCCTGGGGTCAGCTCCTGTCGCCCGCCGACCAAGTGGCTTTCGATCATCACGCCGAGTATCCGTTGCTCACCGTTCTCGATCTGCGTGGAGATGTCATCGATCACCGCGGGCTGGTTCTCGGGTTTCTTGCCGCTGTTCGCATGACTGGCGTCGATCATGAGACGTGCGGGCATGCCGGATTCCACCAGCAGCTGGCTGGCTTCATTCACGCTGGCCGCGTCGTAGTTCGGCCTGCGGCCACCGCGCAGTATCACGTGCACGTCGGGATTGCCCGTGGTGGACGCCACCGCGCAGCGGCCGTCCTTCATGACGGCAAGGAAATGATGTGGCTGCGATGCGGCGCGAATGGCGTCCACCGCAATGCGTACCGTGCCGCCGGTGCCGTTCTTGAAGCCAACCGGGCACGACAGGCCCGAGGCCATTTCACGATGTACCTGGCTTTCGGTGGTACGCGCGCCGATCGCGCCCCACGACACCAGGTCGGAAATGTACTGCGGCGAAATGACATCCAGATACTCGCAGCCCGCCGGCAGGCCGAGCCCGTTGATGTCGCGCAGCAGACCCCGCGCAAGGCGCAGGCCCTTGTTGATGCGGTAACTGTCATCCAGGTCCGGATCGTTGATCAGGCCCTTCCAGCCCACCGTTGTACGCGGTTTCTCGAAGTACACACGCATCACGATCTCCAGCGTGTCCTTCAGTTCCTCGCGCAGCGGCAGCAGCCGATGGGCGTACTCCATCGCGGCGCCGGTGTCGTGAATCGAGCAGGGGCCGATGACGACGGCGACGCGATCGTCCTCGCCGTGCAGGATGCGATGCAGGGCGCGGCGCGCGTCAGCGACCGTCGCGGACATTGCATCGTCACAGGGCAGTTCGTCGATCACGACAGCAGGAGGATCCAGCGGCTCGAACTCGCGGATTCTCAAGTCATCTGTATGCGGGGGCATGTTCTTTCTCCTGTTCCCCGGTCGGCCCAGGTTTCCCGGCGGCACAAAAAAGCCGCCAGGATCGCTGGCGGCTTTCCGGAAATGCTTGCTCGGTTCTCGTCAGGCCGACCGCATCCCTTCCTCCGCCAGCGGCATCGGAAAGCCGTAATACCAGAAGTAGTAACGGGCATGGGACACGTTCATGGGCGCTATAGATACCACATTGCCGGTCCAGGGCCAAGCGGGCGGTTCACGGCCTTTTCTCGTCGCCGTCCCAATCGGAGGTGTGATGGCGCATCTCGTACTCGATGAAATAGGCGATTACGGTGCGGATCGCGACGATGCCGCCCAGAATACCCAGCGATTCCCAGGTGGGGACGACCACCGTCTGGATGATGTCACTGGCAATGAAGAACTCCAGTGACAGCACCATCTTGCGACCAATCGTGATGCGGATGGCGCCCAGGCCGACGGGGGCATAGCCTTGGGCGAGGAGCAGCCAGCCGCGTCGAACCAGCGAGATCAGCGCCTGGATCACGGCCCAGACCACAATCACCACGCCGACTGCCTGTATGGCCGGAACGATCCAGTTGATGATCGCTTCGAGCAGGTCATGCATGCTGTGTGCCCTCCAGCTTCGTGGCCAGCCGATACAGCTGCAGATACCAGAAACGCCCGGCTCGCAACTCCTCGTGAGCGACAATCGTCACGCCGGGCAGTTCACTGATCAGGCCGCGCAGCGCGGCCGTGGACAGTACCTGTTGCCAGGCCGGTTGACGCCACTGCAGCCAGCCAGTCGCGATCCGCATCGCCAGGTTGCGCGAGGCGGCGAAGGTGGCGAGAAAGATCGTGGTACCGGTGGCGCCGGTGCCGTCCCCGTCCCCGGCATCGGCTGCAGTTTCCGTGTCGGCGGCCGCAGGCGCGGTTGCGGCGGTTCGCCCTGTCGCGATGAGACGGGTCAGATGCGCGCGCGCATCGCTGACGTGATGCAGCACGTTCAGCGAGCAGATGACATCGAAAGTGCCGTGAACGAAGGGGGGGTGTGCGGCATCGGCCTCGACCAGTCCGGCCTCCGGAACGCGTTGTCTGGCCTGTCGCAGCTGGGCGCGACTGATGTCCATTCCCGTCAACCGCAGGCCCGGAGCCTGCCTGCTCAGCCTGGCCAGCCAGCCTCCGCTACCGCAGCCCACGTCAAGAACCCGGGCGTCGTCGCGCAGGTGGTCCGGCCAGTGAGTCAGCACCCATTCCCGCGTGCTGCTATTGAACGCATGCCAGCGGTCCTCATAGTCTGCCGCGAGGCGCGCGTAGTCACGTCTTACAGCGGCATGGACGGGATTGCCCAACAGGCGACCTCATTCATCGGCGAGCGTGCCGATCAGATACTCGTCCATCATGCCCCAGGCCGTCGGGCTGTGATCGCGACCGTAACCCTTGGTGCGCATGCCTTCGGTTGCTTCCTTTCCGCACCAGTCGAGCATGATCGACGGTGGCGTCGGGTGATTGGGCAGATAGCGTGTGAAGTCATAGACCTTGCCTTCGATGGCCATCCAGCACGACTCCGCCGTGTTGTGTTCGGCCAGCTCTTCCTGAGTGATCGAGCGCAGGCTGTCTTCGTCGGCGACGCTGTCGCTGGACGCCAGCTGCGCGATGCCGACCAGCGTCAGTGCCCCGGCACAGAATGCGATGAACGCGGCGAATGTCACTTTCTTCATAGCAGGTTGAACTCCTCGGAATGGATGCGTTCCCGCGCCATGCCGGACGCGAGAAGCGCGGCGCGCGCCGCATCCAGCAGTGGCTGCGGGCCGCAGACATACGCATGGCGATCGGACAGTCCCGGGCAATGATCGTTCAAAAACCGGTCCGACAGGGGGCCTTCGCGATAGAAATAGTGCATCACCAGCCGGAACCCCGGTATCGCACTCTGGAGCGCGATGAGTTCGTCGTAGAACAGCGTGCGATTCTCATCCTGTACACAGTAAACCAGAATGACGTCGGTCACGGTGGATGTGTCTGTGTCCGTACCGCCGCGCGCAGCCGCACCGATCCGTGCCGCCATGTGCCTGCCACGGCCCAGAAACGGCGTGATGCCAATGCCGCCCGCTATCCACAGCTCCGGGGAAGTCGGCTGCGGCGACTTGAAGAAATGGCCGTACGGCCCCTCCACGCCAACCTCGCTGCCGGGTGTAATGTTCAGAATGGCGCGGCTGGCATCGCCAAGCGCCTTGATCGCGATGCGCAGGTGCGGCTCACCCGGCGCCGACGACAGCGTATACGGATGCTCCTCGCCGCAGCCGGCAGCCAGCGTACGATCGAACGGTGTGAGGTAGACGAACTGCCCGGCTTCATGGCGCAGAGGCGCCGCCTTTGGCTCAAGCACCAGTTCCACGACGTTGTTGGCCGGACGGAGCACCTCGGTCACGGTATGGCGCTGTCGACCGATACGGCGCGAAAACACCAGCCGGTAGGACACCGCGGCCACTGCCGCCGCCGCGAGCAGCAGCCAGATCAGTGTGTTGAGCGGATCGGGTATCGTGCGTGCCAGCAGCAGGGTATGTGCCAGGCCGGCGATCACGGCCAGCGCAGCGAGCCGGTGTATATGACGCCAGCGCTGGTAGTCGGGCTCGCCGAAGAACTTGAAGCTGGGTGCGAGAAACACCACCATGGCAAGCAGCGCGATCCAGCCCCAGATCGTTGGCCAGTGCATGTGCGCAGGCACGAGGGTTCGGGATGCGGCCTGCAGTGATACCTCCGCGGCACCCATCGCCAGCAGCAGCGGGTGCGCCAGCAGCAGCAGGAATGCGACGCCGCCAAGCTTGTGATGAGTCTGCCAGAGTTTCGTCAGGCCACCGAAAGGCCGATCGAATCCGGGCACCCGGCAGCTGAGGATTGCCGCCACCAGCAGGAAAGCCAGCCCTGCAATACCGGTCACGCGTCCGAGCAGATTCAGTATCGCGCCCGGGCTGTTCAGGTCGCCGCCGCGCACAAACGCGATGGCAATCACTCCCGGCACAATCGCCAGCAACCACAATAGCAGTGTCGCGCGAGGCTTCATGCGTCGTTCCTAGAATCTGGCCACATAGCTCAGTATCACGTGATTGATCCGGTAGTTCGGACTTTCGTTCCCGAGAGAGAGCACGTTGGCAATGGTGTCCGGGGCCACGCCGTCGTAGCCGAAGTCGCGACTGCGGTACCGTTCGTGTTCCAGCGCCATTCGCAGCTGTGTCTGGTTGCGCAGCGGGAAGCTGACGTGCAGGCGGTAGACATTCAGCCGCGTGCGCAGCGGTGGCAGGGTGGTGGTGGCCAGCGCAGGGCCGGACGATACGTCCAGGCGGCCGGTGGACACGGCGTAGATCAGGTCCAGTCCAGCCGCAACCGGGCCGAGTTCGGCGCTGCCGGCGAGCCACGGCCAACGCTGCTCCAGGCGATCGATGTCCAGTGACAGCCCGGTGGTGGCAAAGCGGTCGCGGCCATCCATCCACCAGTTGCGATCCGGGTCCTGCGCCTGGGCTGGTGTGGCATTGAACGATCGCCCGGCCTGCCGGTTGCTGTAGCGGTCCAGTGTCACAAAGGCTGACAGTCGCAGGTCGTCCGCCGGCAACATGCTGGCGTCGATGGTGGCCGTGCGCATGCTGGCGCGGGTCAGACCGAAAACGGAGTTGCCGAAGTCGTCACGATTGTAGCCGGCCGACAGGCCCACGCTGCCGCTGCTGCCGAGCGGCACATCGGCGCGCAGCCGCACACCGTCGCGATCACGGTCGGCGAGATAATACTTGCGCAGCAGCGGATGATTCTCGAAATCGTCTTCGCCGATCGTGCCAGGTACCCGTGTTTCCACCAGTGGCCGGTTGCCGACATATTCTCCAGTGCTGCGTCGGGCATGCAGCAGGTCCACGGACAGCGCAAGTATGTCCAGCGTACTGAACCGCACGCCGACGTTGTACTGGTGTTCGTCCAATGCCGCCACTTCCGAGTAGTCGCGACGCTGATCGATATATCGATAGCCACCCTGCATGCGTATGCCGCGACTCACGCGATAGCCCACGTCGGCGCGCACTGTGTGCTGAGTCAGGCTGTATGGCCGATTGATGCGGGCCAGCTCCGCGATGCGCTGGTTCTCCGAGTCGCTGCGGATGATCTGCCACGTTTCCCTGGATGTGCGGTCGTCCCGGTCGTCGTACCGGTAGCTGGTGTTCACCTGCAGCCGCGATGTCGGCCGGGCGCTCAGACCCACGTTCACGCGGGTGAGATCGACTCGGCCGCCCAGTGAACTGCGCGGTAGTGGCGTGCTGATCGCGATGGCCGGATTCACTGTGTACGCGAGAAACGTCTGGTCCTGGAGCATGCGACCGTAAGACGCGCCCAGGTTGAGTCGCAGCGTGCCGCTCAGGGCATACGTACCGGCGAAGCCCAGTTGATGGAAGCTGTTATCCGGCTCCAGTGACAGTCTTGCGATGCCCCCCGGGTAAGCGGTGCCATCCACCCACTGCGGATGCGCACCGAACGGTGTCTGCCAGCTGACCGATGAGTGCGTGTTGCGGAAGAACGAACCGGTGTAGGACAGCCCCGCCGTGGAGCGCCTCGTGGTGCGCGTGGCGCCCAGATCCACCACCTCGGTGGTGAAATCGAGCGGCACAGGCAGCAGCGCCGCGCGTGCATTGCCGCCGGTACTGCCGGTGGTGCCGCCCTGAAGCCGCAGCCCGTCCTTGTGTTCGTGGCGATAGTTGACGTTCAGGTGCCAGCGCGCGTTCTCGCTGCTGATCAGATCGCGCGCATAGTCCAGTGTGAAGCGCGTGCGTTTCTCCCGCAGGTGCACGTCTTCCAGAGCGCTGCCCAGCGATGGCAGGCCCGGGGTCGTGTTGCCGGTGGTCTCCCAGCCCGATGGCAGCGTCAGGAAGGCCGAGCCCACATCGCGGAATGGCGTGCGCGCGCTGTCGCTGTTGTAGCGTGGTATCTGCGCCAGCTCCAGCGTGAGGCGCTGGCGACCGTAATCGCCGATCCGCAGCTGCAGGTGGCGGGCATTCTGGCCGAGTCGTGTGCCCTCAGCGCTCCAGTGGAAGGTCTCGTTGCCGTCCCAGGCCGGTGTGGAACGCAGGCGGAACTCAAGCCATGGGTGCAGGCCGGAGCTGACCAGCCCGGTGTGGCGGCCATAGCGGAACGAGCTGTCGTCCTGCCAACCCAGGCCGATGGTCACCTCACGTTCCAGCGTGCGTTCTCCGGCCTGACCCTGCGCCGCGGCCGACATGGCCGTCAGCAGCGCCGTCGCCGCCCACAGGGGTGCCGTGACACGCCATGCGGCAGTCGCTGCTCCGCCCCGCAGCGTCACCGTGTCAGCCCCGGGCCGGAAGGATGGTTGGAGCCATGCACCCGGCTATGGCAGTTGGTGCAGTTCTGCGCCAGCAGCAGATGCGATGCGCCCTGTGGTGGTGCGTTCTGGCCGCTGAGGGCGGTGCTCGGATGGAAGGCGGCCAGATGGCACTGCTGACACATGAACGGTGCCCGTGCCGTCAGCAGATTGCCGTGGCTTGAGCCGTGCGGTACATGGCAGTGAGTGCAGTCCTCGGCCACGGGCTGGTGTTCCCAGAGGAACGGCCCACGCATCTCGGCATGACAGTCATAGCAGGTCTCGTTCACCGATGCGCGGCTGAGCATGCCCGGCGCCGCACTGCCGTGCGGCGTGTGGCAGTCGGTACACTGCATGAGGCCGGCACCGACCGGATGGGTCGATCGACGGAAGAATTCGGCGCGCTCACCCTCGTGACAGGCGAAACAGACATCGGCTTCACCGCTGCGCGTGAGCACCGGATCCTGCGCGGTATGCGACACGTGGCAGTCGGTGCAGGCCACCTCGCCGAAGCTGTGCGCCCCCGTGCTCCAGTGAGCGCCGACCTCGCGCTGATGGCAGCCCAGGCACATCTCGTCCTTCACGGCCGCGGTTTCGTGCACATTGAACGATACCGATGGTGGCGGCCGTACGCCGTCCACCACGCGAAGATGCGCCTCGCTGGGGCCGTGGCAGTCTTCGCACTGATGCCGTGCATCGGCCAGCGGTGAATCCGGGTTCGCCGTGATCGCATGCGGGCTGCCGAGTATGCCGGTGGCCGGTCGTGCCGCGTTTGCGCCGTGGCAGATCAGGCAGCCCTGCGTCCCGGTGCCGGCATAGGCGGCGACGTCGCTGCCGGAGTTCTGCGCAACCGCGGGTGTGGCGATCAGCAGGACAAGGAAGGCCAGTGGCGCCACTTTGACTGTTGCACGGTTGCCGGACCGTTCGCGCATCGATGTTCCCTCATTCCGTCAAGGCATGCTCCGACGACCTTGGACTGTGAGTCGCGAAGAGTACATTGTTGATTCTACGTATTTTTACGCGTACTGCATCTTTCGAGCTCCGATATTGGCACAGGCTGTAGTGGCGGGAGGCGTCCGGGCTACGCATTCCGGACCCGCGTTGCGGGTCTGTGCGATCTCGTCGACAATGCCCGACGGGGGCCTGAAACGGTTTGCTTGTGTCCGCTACTGTATCGTCCTCAGAGCGCTGGCTGGCTTACGCCAGAGTTCTGGGCATTATCGCGAGTCTGTACTTCTTTATCGTTGCCATCGGTGCGCTGGGGCACGCGTTCGGTCTTTTCGGACGCGAATTTGCCGAAGCGGTGCTGGAGACGACGGAAAACGCCGTGCTCGGCCTTTTTGTCGGTGTGCTGGCTACGTCGCTGGTGCAGAGTTCATCCACCTCCACGTCCATCATTGTCGGCATGGTTGCCGGTGGCGCGATTTCGGTGGAAGGCGCGATCCCGATGATCATGGGCGCCAATATCGGCACCACGATCACCAGCATGCTGGTGTCGCTGGGCCATATTCGCCGACCGCTGGAGCTTCAGCGCGGCTTCGCCGCAGCCTCCGTGCACTGCGTATTCAATCTGATCGGCGTGATGATTCTGCTGCCGCTGGAACTGCTGACGGGCGCGGTATCGTCGCTGGCGCTGTTTCTTGGCGCCGCGTTCCAGGAGATGGGCGGCATGCGGCTCGCCAATCCCCTGAAGGCGGCGACCGAGCCGATGGTGCTGTTGCTGGCGAGACTGGTATTCAACAACCCGGTGGCGCTGCTGATTGTCGCGTTCGCACTCACCTACGGGATGCTGATTTGCGTCGTCAAGCTGTTGCGCAGCCTGATGCTGACGCGGCTGGAGCATTTCTTCGATACCCACCTGTTCCGCACCTCCGGTCGGGCAATGTTCTTCGGGGTACTGCTTACGTTTGCCGTGCAGACCAGCTCGGTGCCGACCGCGCTGGCAATACCGCTGGCCGCTGCCGGTGTGATCCGGCTGATGCAGATCTATCCGTACTGCCTGGGTGCGAATCTCGGTACGACGCTGACTGCGATTCTCGCCGCGCTTGCCACGGCCAATCCCACCGCGATTACCGTCGCGTTCGCGCACCTGCTGTTCAATGTCATTGGTATTCTGATTATCTGGCCGATTCCGGCCATACGGCGGATTCCGCCGATAATCGCTACACGTATGGGTGACCTGGCATTCAGGAAGCCCATGGTGCCGCCGCTGTTCATAGCGGCACTGTACTTCGTGATCCCGGCCGTGGTGCTGGTGGTCGTTCACCTGATGAGGTAGACCGAGATGTCCTGGAAAAACGTACTGTCATTGTTCAACAGGGACGATCTCTACACGCAGGCGCTGGAAGAGGCGCACGACATGCTGGACATCGGGCTGAAGATGTTCGACGTATCAGTGGAGTCGCTGCGCCGTCACGACGATGGCGCGATGCCGATGGTCGATGTCTACGCGATGGACAAGGAAGTGAATCGCGCCGAGCGCGATGTACGCAAGAAGGTGATGATGCACCTCACCGTGAGCGGCCCGGCGGATCTTGCATCCGGCCTGGTGCTGGTCAGCGTCGTGATTGATATCGAACGCATCGGCGACTATGCGAAGAACATCTACGACCTGGCGCGCTGGCATCCGCGACGGCTGGAGGCGGGCTCCCTGGAGGAGCAGGTGGCCGACATCGAAAAGCGTGTCGGCAGGCTGTTCGGCGAAATGGTGGTGGCCTTCAAGGCCAGCGACGTCGAGATGGCCCGTGCCATCATGCTCGAGTACAAGGAACACCTGTCCACCGACTGCGAGCGTGTGGTGAGACAGATCGTTAGCGGGGATATCTCGGATCTGTCTCCGGGTGATGCGGCGACGCTGGTGCTGTATGTGCGCTACCTCAAGCGCATTTCGGCGCATGCAAGGAACCTTGTCAGCGGCATCGTGAATCCGTTTCATCGTATCGGCTATAAAGAGAAAAAGCCGAAGTCAGAGTACTGAGAACATGCCGGTCATCCACGTCAAGTCCCTGCCGTTCGCCAATGAATTCGACCCGTCGCAGATCGTCGGGGATCTGTGCCGTGACTTCGCCACGGAAACAGGCATCGGCCTGCAGTACGTCACCGTCACCTGGGAGTATCTGCCGTCCGGCCACTATGCCGTGGCCGGCAATGCGGCCGCGCTGCAACCGCGCGACTCCCATCCGGTGCTCGTAGACCTGCTGACACCGGATTTCCACACGTCGGCCAGAGTGGAAGTGATGCTCAGGGCCGTGGCGGCCGCCATTGCCGCGCGGACGCCGGTGGACGCGGGCAACATCTTCGTCAACCACCGGCGGGCCTATGCCGGAGGCGTGTTTTCTGATGGTGATATGGTCAGGTGGTAGGAGCGGCTGTCCGGTGTTTCCCGGAACGGGGAACAGATGCTGGAAATGAGACGAAGTAACAATGCCTAACCGAGTGGGGGCCATCGTTGCGTCCGTCATTATCTTCGCAGCGCTTGCCGTTGTAGCCTGGAAAGTCACGGCACCGGATCCATATGTTTCACGAGTCCATGACATTTATGCCACCCCTCAGACCCATGGCGGAGAAATCGTCGACAACCTGGTGGCGTTGGGTCCGAATGCCGTCCCTGCTATTGGCTCCGCCCTGCTTGCCGAGCCTGAGTTTCCAATCGTCTTTTTTCGAGCGCTTGCTGAGATCGGAGATGAACGAGGTGCGGAGCCGATCATTGAGTTCATCTTCAGGCAGACACCTTTCTCAGACGAGGAGCGAAGCGCGCTCACCGCGGAGGCAATCCGGGCTCTACGAGGCACAAGAAGCCCAGCCGCCTGTGATCCAATAGCGACGATCCTCCGTGACGAGTCTGCGCACCCGCGAGTACGGCTGGCGTCTGCCTCGACATGTGCCCGACTGTGCGACGGCGAGACAAGGACGGAGGCCCAAAGCTTCATTCTGAGCATGTACGGCAACAGGTCCCTGTACTCGACACAACGCAGGCCAGCCTTTACGCCCCCTGAGTTGTACTCTGCGCTCATTGACGTGGATAGCGACGAGTCCATTGCAATACTGCTGAATCGGCTGGAATCTGGCGGAGCACCGGGCATCCTGCAGGCGATACTCATCTACCTCTCCGGCAAGGAGGGAGAGAATGTGATAGATAGTGTGCAGCGGGTACTCAATGATTCCGACAGCTACGAGCTGGTTGTCCGTTTAGCTGCGGCGCGCAGTATATTGGATATGGATAGACCGCTGACCCAAACACTTCGCGATAGCATTGATGAGTTGACGGACGAAGCAACACCAGACATGTATGGGCAAACAATTGCTGATGAGGCGCAGCAGTTGAGGACGAGAGCGGCTGAGAGATGAATTCACACTCAGGACGAGGTCGGCATGGAAAGGGCTGGCTGAATGTCGGGTAGCCAACCACCTTTGTCTATCAGGTGCCGGACCACGATGAGTTCCTGACGGGAGTGGGCCCGCCGTGAGCTGGGATTCTGTTGGAGGCTGGCGTGAAGCAACGACGGGTGTGCAATCACGGAGCATCGCGCGACAACGACAAACGGCCCGTAGTTTTCTGGTCGCGCTCCGGTATCGCCGTACGGATACCTTCAATGCAGGAACCGGCTGCTCGGCAGCTTCCGCTGTCGTGTATCAGCCGATCAACTTGGAGCGGCTATGAACGCGGCCCGGTGGTGTCCGTTGCGGATGATATGCATGCTAGTGGTCGGTACAGGCATGGCAGGTCTGCACGCGCAAGTCCGCAACGATGGCTTGTACAGCAGTATTGTCGATGGAGACGATAGCCAATTGAGATCAGCTCTCAACTCGGGGCTGGATCCCGATGAGCGTCTCTTCGTGCCAGATTCGGATCAGATGATTTCGCTGTTCGAGCTCTCGTTGACGGCTGAGAATGATGGGGCAACGCTGGAACTGGTTCGTCGAGGCGTCGCCACCGAACCTCCAGGTGCATTGGAAGAAGCATCGCTATTCGAGATACTGGCTCAGCTGGGATTGCCACGGACGCTGGCGTTTCTCATAGAGCGCAGCCCGGCCGAGTTCCGTGCGACAGGAACGGAACCATTGTCGGCAGCGATCTTCTACAACCGGACCGAAGTAGCAGGTATTCTCCTCGAAGCGATGATGGTCGACATGTCGTCTCGTGACTTTCAGAATGTACTGAACGATGCACTACAACTCGCGGTGTCGACGGCGGCAGACGTTGCGTTGGTTCAGAAGCTGATTGATGCAGGAGCGGATCCTGATGCTGAACTGGCGCTGATTGCCGCAGCAGTTCGTTGTTCCCCGACCCATGCCGAGCTTCTGCTGGCTTCCGGGGCCGACCCGAACCCGCGGTATTCTGGCCCGGCACTGGAGCATGATGGCAGGCATGTTGCGGCGTTCGCCATCGCATGTTTCGGCACCGACGAGGATTCAGAAATCCGTGACGCCGTGGCGCTCATCAGACAACTGCTTGACGCCGGGTCGGACGTATGCGTCTACGCGACAGATTCCGCTGTCACCACCGCGGACATGAGAAGCGTTCTGCGGAATGCCGGTATCTGCACGGAGTGGCTTCGGTAATTCGGCGCCGGTGGATGTGCTGGCCCCGGATCACGATGTCGCGCGAGCCTGTGCCGATGTGTGCGCGGCCTGCGAGGGCAGCAGGGGCGTGTCGCTCGCACCGCCGGTTGCAGTGGCGGTCTACGGTAGGACGACGGTGGCACGTTGGTATGTGCGAAGTCGTCGCCGTTGAAAAGCAGCGGCTCTCTTCTGGTGACGGCAGGCGCTCATCTGATCAGCCGAATCCGGGGCAGCCGTTTCTGAACTCCGGCGGAATCGTGGACTGAAGTCGGGGCGTAGCGGGTTGGAGGGCGCGTTCCATTGCTCAAGGCTGTTCGGGCGTCCTCCCGGCAAGGAGGGCGAACGGCTGCGGCGGCTGCGTGATTCTCGACCAGGCCCGTCAGGGATCGTGCGACTGATTCAGCCACTCGTCGACACGACCCTGCACGTACTCCAGGGATCCATCCCAGCCTCGAGAGCCTTCCCACGCAACCAGAAATTGCTCGACCGCCTCGTCTCGCATCCCGTAACGCACATACTCTTCACCCAGCGCCCTGGCAATATTGCGATTCTCCGGAAACAGAGTGGATCCCTGTTGCAGAGCGTTCAGGCGAGCATCCGGATCATCAAGTTCGAAATAGTAGTAGGCGTAGTACACGGCACCTGACCGCACGCCACTTGTCATCAGCGTTCGCAATGACTCGGCGAATCGCTCACGCCAGTCCGGAAAGTCCCTCTGGAACCTCCATTCATCTATCACCATGGAAACCAGGATCGAACCGACTGCATCAGCCAGGCGGGTTGCAGGTGCGGTTTGTGGCGAAGCCACAATGCTCTCAGCAATATTGTTCACAGACTCCATGCAATCCCCGGCTCCGAATACGGATAACGCATGGCGATCACAAATGATAGTCAGTTGGGCTATTGCATGGTCAGGGTCGCCAATGGCTTCCTGGTTGATCTCTCCCGACATTCTGTCCGAACGAAAATCCTCCCGTACCTGATCGACAAACGCCGAAAGCCGATCCTCGGCCTCTGAGATTCTGATCCGATCAGCTTCTGACGATTCAAGCGCCTCCAGAAGATGATGATTGAGCGTCCTGTAGGTTACCGTTACTCCATAAGCCAGGCGCAGGCGCGTTGCCGGATCCATGAGGGCTGCCTCAGCGTAGGCGCGCTCCCGAATATCGACACTTTCGAGCGCTTGAGATGCACCTGCCATGTCCAGCAGGATGTTCCCGAGATGCTCAACGGCATGAAGGTTGTTCGGGTCGATATCGATGATTTGCCGCAGATATCCTGCGTACTCCTCTCTGGACGTTGCGGTAGATGCGAGTCCGTAGAGCGCCCGTATATCGGTTGGATACTGATCCAGGAGTTGCCGAAATGTGGTGGTGCCCAGTTCCCGAAAATTCCGGCTCAGACTCGGATCATCACTGAGTTTGAATAAGGCGCTGTAGGTGACGCCCACAAGTAATTGTGTATCTGGTTCTCCGATATCCGGACGGCGTTGCAACTCCGCCAACCATATTGTGCAGGTCTCTTCCGTGGCACCCTCTCGAATGTCTACGCAGGCGGCCCCGAAGCGCTGGTCGAGACACATAGTATCTCCAATCGGACAGTCTCCGTTCTGAGCGGGCGCAGATAGGCCGAATCCGATGAGCAGCATCGCCCCGCAAACCGACACCTTGGACAGTCTTGGTTTCATGGTCACTCCTACGGCCAAACTGGCGCTGGATGATGAGTGCCTGGAGGGTCTAGTCTCCGGATCTGGTTTCCCGCCGGATTCCTCATATAGAGCGGGATCCCATGAGAGCCGACCCAATCTCTGTCTTCGTCGCTAAACACTGTATGGTCGTGATAATTGAGCTGCTGCAGGACAGCCGGGGGAATATTGGGATACGGGATGCCTTGGCAGGCGTTACCTTCGTTGTATTCATCCGCATCATGAAAGTATGGATGACTATGCAGCCCTGCGATAGACCCGCTCGCGAAGATAGCTACACGACATGGATCGTACGTCGGCGGTATCAATGGAGATCCGCTCTACGGGCCAATTGGCGGAGGGAATGACGATGCGTATTGGCTGATGACGACTGTGTCATTTACGCATTGCATTCTCGCTCCGCGCTCGAAAGGTTCGTTGTGTGGCCATTGGACGATCATCTCGGTAATAGCTGCCGCGTCCATCTCGGAGATCGGGCAAGGAGGAGGCGAGGGCGGCACATCGACCTCATCCATCGTAGTGCCCAGGTACTCGTCCCATACAAAGACGAACCTCTGACATTGCTGAAGCGGCGGAGGCGGGGTGAATCCCGGCGGAAAACACGTTTCCTGATACCACCTCTCGCGCGCATGATGTTCCGCGACCGCGGTCCATGTCCCGTAGTTCGTACCAGGATCGTAGAGGTAGCCGACTGATGCAAAGGCTGGATTCACGTCGGACATTGCGAGCACCGGTGCTCCACCCGGGGCGTACAGCCAGGTATCGACACGGAACTCAATGGTTTCCTGCCCCGAGCAGACCCAGAGATCTATCGGGAAATCGGCTCCGTCCCAGGGTTCCCAATGGCACTGCTCGTCGTAGACGCCTCCCGTGGTACTCGCGATTACGCACACCCGGTCCGGGTGACATCGGGCTTCGGAGCTTCTCGTCTCCTCGCCCACCTGGTGCGCGCCTCTTATGCGGTTCCTGTTCGGCTAGGGGTTACTGGCACCGAGACCGCCAGAGGACTCTCGCCTCATGAACGGCGCACGAAAAAAAGACCGCGCTTCCAGCAGTGGAAGCGCGGTCTGAACGGGACGGATGATCGCCAAGGGCAGGTCCCCGGTATCGTCGGGTCCGGTGCAGCCGGAATCACAATTCCGACTGCACCGATGCCCTTTTCCTCCGGCTTGTCCGTCCCCGTCAGAAGCCCATACGCAGACCCAGTCGGTACGTACGGCCCATGCCACTGAAGAAACGTGTGTTGACGCCGGCCACATGCCCGCCGGACCAGAAGTTCGGCTGCTTGTCGAACACGTTGTCGATGTTCAACGAGACACTGAGGTCAGTGAAAGCCTGAGGCGCCCTTCCGGTCTGTCCGAAGTTGTAGCTGACGCTGGTATTCCACAGCGTCCAGGCAGGCATTTCGTTCATCGAGACCGTCCAGTGACTCTCGGGCTCCCAGCGTGGATCGTCCGGTCCTACCCAGTTTGCCGAACCTTGGGCGCGACCGATATGCCTGGCCTGAGCTGTGAACGACAGACCGCCCCTGCGGTATGTTCCGAACAGGTTGCCCGACCAGATCGGCGTCGGGGTGTAGTTGGACAGCACGTTCGTGGAACCGAGCGAGCCGCCAGTCTGGCCGACGACATTCGCCCAATTCGTGCAGAACGACTCCGTTTCGCCGGGATTGAGTGCCTGGTCTGTGCAGACGCGCTGCTCGATGGCCCGCGTGGCCATGAGTCGAACCGAGAAACTTCCACCGCGACTCAACCGCTTGCTGTATGCCGCGGAGATGTCGAAGCCGCGAGAGAAAAACGGCTGAGAGTTCTCGGGCATCGACTGGTACGACACGATGTTGCTGCGTGGATTGTCTGGTTCCTGCTCCGATGGCGGACCAAAGACGATCTGATTGCAGTAGTTCGGATCCTCGTGCTCGAAGCAGCGGAAGATCGTGAACGGCAGATTGTCTTCGTTGTCCGGATCGTTGGCACCCCTGTACGTGATGCCGCCCTCCACCGACATACGGTAGTAGTCGACCGAAAACTGCAGGCCACGACCCCAGCCCTGCGGAGAGAATACGAAGCCGAGCGTTTGGGTTATCGACTCCTCGTTTCTCAGATTGGGATTCGAGCCGATGACGACGTCGTAGTTGTCATTGGTCTCATCCACGGTCCGCCATGGATTCAGCTGACCACTCAGGCCACCGGTTATTCGCCTTGAGCGGAAGAACATCTCTCGTCCGGACGGCTGGCGAACGTCTCGCGAACGCGTCGTTCTGACGCGCAACCAGCTCGTCGGATCATATACCCATGAGAACTTGAACGAGTCGGAGTAGCGCGTCCCGGTTCGCCGTTCCTCATCTTCCTCGGCGTAGTTGCGGTATGACTCCGAACGCGAACGCCGTTGCGAGACGTTCACCATCATGTATTCCGCACCAGGCCTTCCGCGCAGCAGCGGAAACTCGAACTCGGCAAAGATGTCGCCGATCTCGGTGCCACCGAACCAGCCATCGCCGTACAGCGACACGAAGTCGATTCGTCGGATCGGATCCGGATCACCGCCGGCGCGATTGTCGGTGGTGTCCTCTCGCCAGTCGATGCCGGCAGCCATCTGTGCAGGCCCGGCCGGCAGCCCCTGCCAGAACGAACCCGAGAACGTGGCCGAGAGCATCTTCTGCTGTGTGTCGGTGTATTCGATCAGGTCCCCCCAAGCGTAATCGATGGCGTCGGGCGAGGCGTCAAGCCCCAGAGGATTCAACGGTACGCAACCGTCGCGCAGGGAGTCCAGCTGTGACTGTGCCTCCGCCAGACCGATCGGGTTGTTGCCCTCGGGATCGCCCAGCGACCCCTCGCCGAGCCAGACCAGGTACTGATTGCGTGCCGCGTCGCCTGCTGCGCCCGACTCGTTGACACGGCACACGACTTCGCCTGTGTTCGCGTCGACCACGGCGTCCATCGCCATACCCCAACGCCGGTTGGTGCGCATATTGTGCATCTGCTGCGAGCGGTCGGTTTCGCCGTACTGCACGTAGGCATCGTAGGTCCAGTTGCGGCCGCCGAACAGACCGCCATTGACGCTGACGAGCAGCCGCCTCATGTCTGTTTCGGTTGCGCTCCATGCGTCGAGCTGGTCAGTCCAGTCCTTGTAGACGGTCAGGCCGTTCGAGTTACTGAAAAAGATGCCGCCCGGGCCTCCGTCTACGGAGCAGGCCGCGCCCGCCGTCGCTCTGGCGTCGAGAACTGCCTGTGCGTCAGGGTCCGTAACCTGCATGCGGAACGCATTGTCCGGGTACAGGCAGTGCGTCAGCCTGAATCGTCCTGGCCGCCGCTGGTCCGAAAAGCCTTCGTTGCGGTTGAAAGACAGTTCTGCACTGACCGAGGTGTGGTCATTGACCGCATAGACGAAACGCGTATACAGGTTATTGCGCTCCGATCCCTGTCGCAGTGCGAATCCATGCGACAGGAGCTTGCCTTCACCGCCGGCGACGCGTCGATTGGCGCTGCCATAGGCATACTGGCGCATTTCCTCGCTGAGGCTTTCCTGATACGGCATGATACCCAGGCCATCCGGTGTGAACTGGATGAACTGACCGTTCAGTGGATCAGCATCGACCGTATTGTCTGTGTGCACCGAGGCATACGGACTCGAGTGAATGTAGCGTACGTCTTCGAATACCTGGAAGCGCGAGTAACCGGCACCCGGGAACTGCGGGTTCAGCAGCGGCGCCAGTTCGTCGTGGAAGTTCGGATTGTTCGGGCTGGGCGCGCCCTGGCCACCTCCTGCACCGTTATCAATGTAATTCCAGCTGCGTGCGCACCAGTCGCGTGCGGTATGGCAGTCGACAATCGGGTCCACCGTGCGATGCTCAAAGCCAACGGTGAAGTGGCCGCGTCCGTTCAGTATGCGCGTCCCGTTGGCGATGCTGAAATTGTAATTCGTTCCGTCGCCTTCAGCGGACTGCCCCCAGCCTGCCTGAACGCGTGTGCCTTCCATCTCGCGGTTCAGAACGATGTTGACGACGCCGGACATCGCGTCCGAACCGTAGGTGGCGCTGGCGCCGCCAGTGACGGTCTCCATGCGGCCGACAAGCACCGACGGGATCATCGACAGGTCTACTGCGCCGCCATTGGTGGTTGGCGGCATGCGCCTGCCATCGACCAGCGTCAGCGTGCGGGTGCCGAAGCCGGTGTTCATGCCCCGCAGGTTGGCCATGCTGGCGCCAACGAAGAACGATTGGTCGCCTGATGTCTCGAGACCGACGGTCGCTATGTTCGAGGTCATCTGCATCATCATGTCTTCCACGCTGACAATGCCCAGTGCGTCGATATCTTCCGATGTGAGCGTCTGCACCGAGTTCGGCGCCGCGAAATCGTTGCGCCGGATCCTTGTCCCGGTGACGGTGATTTCATCTACGTCGGTGGCGGTTTCTGCTTCGTCGGCCGCGGTTGCAGGCTCCTGCCCGAATGCTGCCGTCTGCGCGGAACACAGCAGAATCGCGGCAATGGCGGCGGAAAGTGTGTGACGTGGAACGTCTGTAAGGTTGTCAGACCTGTGCATTGTGTATACCCCCGGATTGAGGTGGTGGATTTGGTTGGTTTACCCCTTACACGTCGCTCGGATTGTGAAACGCTGACGCTGGTAGCGACAGTAGCGACATGATGAACTTTGTATACGGTATTAAAAATATCGGGTCAACCGATGGCGCAGCGCAACATCTGCGCGGCCGATTCGTGCGATGCGCTGATGATGTGGATTAAGTCTTTGATGTTGGGCGATATATGTTGCGTGTGTTGCGAGCGCTTCTAGGGCGGGTTCGTTGTTTTCTCGCAGTAGCAGGGGTACAGAGGGTGTTTTATTGCAAACGTTTGTTGCGCGGCTGTTTTCGCCCCGCGGCAGTTCGCCTGCCACGGCTGCCGCGCCGCGACACTTGAACCGTCGCATCTCCGGCTGCCATCGGGCCGTCACCATCAGGCCATCAGGGAAACAGTAATGGTCGTGGCTGCCGAACATCGCACCTTCATGAAGATCTTGCCGGGATTCTGTTTGAGGTGCCGGGAAATCCTCAGTAGAATCCGGCGACCTTCCGCATCATCGCCCCGGGGAGAGGCGGTGGAACCGAATGCCCCAATAGGCCGCTCTGGCGCATCCGTTTTCTGTCGTCAGCTGCTGTCATTCGTTCAGTGTGTACGCAGGGACTGCGCACCACCGCAAGTCAGGGAGAGCTATCACGCTTCTGATCGATCAGCCTTAAGAAACTCAATCGGGGGAACTCACATGACTGCATTGAATCGCTTCGGAACCACCCAACGGTACGGGGGGCGATCTTCGGATCGCGTGGGTCGACAGGGGATTGGCGTTCCCCGACGTCCGGTTGCGCAGGCGGTTGCCCTGTCACTGGCCGTCATGGGTGCGACCGCGCTGGCACAGCAGGGCGTGCTGGAGGAGATCGTAGTGACCGCCGAGTTTCGCGAGGCGGATGTCCAGGATACGCCCATCGCCATCACGGCTGTCAGCGCCAGCATGATGGAGGCGCGCAGCCAGACCAACGTCTTCGAGATCGCCGCACAGGCGCCGAATGTCACCCTGAAGCCAGCCGGTGCGGGCATCGGTCCGGCAATGATCGCGTTCATTCGCGGAATCGGGCAGACGGATTTCAACTATGCGCTGGAACCCGGTGTCGGTGTCTACGTGGACGATGTCTACTATCCCACGCTCACCGGCACGCTGCTCGATCTGCTCGATCTCGACCGCGTCGAGGTGCTGCGAGGTCCACAGGGTACGCTGGCCGGACGCAATTCAATTGGTGGTGCGATCAAGCTGTACTCCCGAGCGCCGCGGCCTGACGGTGGTGGGTTGGTTCAGCTCACCTACGGCAGCTTCGATCGCGTCGACCTGCGTGCCAGCGGTGATTTCACGATTGTGGAAGACAGGTTGTTTGCACGGGTCGCAGGCGTCAGCCGCCAGCGCGACGGCTATGTGACACGACTGGACTACCGCTGCGTGCATCCGGGATCGACGGTGCCGACCTTCAGCAGCGGCCGCATCTCCGACTGCACGCTGGGCAAGGAAGGTGGGCAGTCCTACACCGGCGGACGCGTGAACCTCAACTGGCTGCCATCCGACAACGTGTCGATCAGCTTCATCGCCGACTCGACCAACGATCGCTCGCAGGCGCAACCGAATGTGCTGATCGCCGTCAATGAGACGCTGACGGTACCACCGACCGCGACGACGGGGCCGTTCACATTCGAGGACGGATTCGCAGGGACTGCCATCGTCGGCACCGACGGCAACCCGGTCTATCTGACCAACGACTTTGTGACGCATGGAGCGTATCGCGGCGATCCGCTTGTGAACGACGGGTTCGTCAGCTATGCCACGTACATGGATCCGAACGCCTTCAATCCGGACACCCATCAACGCTATTCACCCGTGGCCATCGAGCCGGTGACCACCCTGCAGCAGCAGGGCTTCTCAGCCACGATCGACTGGCAGATCAGCGACCGGTTGTCGTTGAAATCCATTACCTCGTATCGCGAATACTCATCATCGTTCGCTCAGGACGTGGACGGATCCCCGATCAACAGCCAGATGTTGTTGCAGCACCTGGAACACGAACAGAAGGGGCAGGAGTTCCGGCTCAGCGGCCTCGCCTTCGATGATCGACTGGACTACACCGTGGGCACGTTCCTGTTCGAGCAGGACGGCACGCTGCAGGCGAACGTCAACCTCTACTATGTGCAGTTCAACTTCATCCATGGCCCTGATCCCACGCCGTCGCACAACTACGCCGCGTTCGCACACGCAGGTTACGGTCTTACGGACCGGCTCAATCTCTCCGCAGGCGTGCGTTACTCCGATGACAAAAAGACCTACGTGCACTTCCGCCGGAATCCGGATGGCACGCTGCCGGAGGGGCCCTGCACGGGGCCGCCGCACTTCATAGGCAATCCGTCGAACTGTGCACTGGTTGGCCTGTTCAACGAGGGCGCGACCTGGGCGGATACGCGATGGGACTGGCGGGCAACACTCGACTACCACTTTTCGAGTGAAGTCATGGGTTACATGCAGGTCTCCACCGGGTACAAGGGCGGCGGCGTCAATCCGCGACCGTTCGTGCTGCCGCAGTTACTGCCTTTCAACTCCGAAACGCTGACGGCCTATGAATTCGGTTTCAAGTCACAGCTGTTCAACCGGCGGATGCGCCTGAACGGGGCAGTGTTCTTCAACGACTATACCGATATCATCATGACGCTGAATCCCTGTCCGGAAGTTGCGCCGGGTCCGTGCGCGCTGCCCATCAATGCCGGTACGGCCGATGTGCTCGGCGCGGAGCTCGAGCTTGAGTACTACCCGACCGATCGCGTGAGCTTCGACGCCTCGCTCAGCTATCTGGACTTCGACTACAAGCGCACCGTGCCTCCGGTAGAGCTGAATCATGTTCCGCCGTTCACGCCGGAGTGGCAGGCCAGTGCCGGTGTGCAGTACGCGTTTCCGATCGCGAACCTCGGCCGGTTAGCGGTCAGGCTGGATGCCGCCTATCAGTCCGCCATACACACCGCGCCCATCAATACGGAGTTCAACCGTATCGCCGGCTACACAGTGGCCAATGCGCGGCTGACCTGGCGCTCGCCTGCCGAGACCTGGGATATGGCGCTGGAGGCAACCAACCTCACCGACAAGTACTACTACCTGACACTGTTCGACCAGTACGAGAGCGGTGGTGGGACCCTGTCGGGTCAGCCTGGCTTGCCGCGCATGTACGCCGTCACTCTGAGGCGGCATTTCTGAGTGGCCTGCGGTGCGATCCGGCTGCCTTCGTGGCCGGATCGCACCCGGCAAAGGTCGTCAGGGGAGTTCAGCGGCCGCGCCGCCATTTCCCCGCGGCGTCGGCTACGCCTTCCTGCGTGATGCCATCGCTTCCAGCGCCTTATACGCTGGTGGCACGAACAGCAGCGCCAGCGTGCTCGCCCCGATCATGCCACCGACGACCACCGTGCCGATGGCCTGGCGGCTGGCTGCGCCAGCGCCGGTGGCGAAGACCAGCGGCAGCGTGCCGATGATGAACGTCATCGCCGTCATGACGATGGCGCGAAAGCGCTGGCGCGCGGCGGTGATCGCGGCTTCGTCGGGCGTCATGCCGTCGCGGCGGTTCTGTGCCGCGAACTCTACGATCAGAATGGCGTTCTTCGCCGCCAGGCCGATCAGCACCAGCAATCCCACCTGGAAGTAGATGTCGTTCGGCAGCGCCCGCAGGATCGCCGCGCCCGCTGCGCCCAGCACGCCGAACGGCACCGCCACCGCCACGGCGAGCGGCAGCGTGAGCCGTTCGTACTGCGCGGCGAGAATCAGGAACACCATCAATAATCCCAGTCCGAAGGCCAGGGCACCGGTGCCGGTGGCGACGTCCAGCTGATAGGCCTCTCCGATCCAGCCGAGCACCGCGTCGGTATCCCGACCGACCTCGCTGACAACAGCCTGCAGCGCTGCCATGGCCTGGCCGCTGGTGTAGCCTGGCGCTGGCTCGACGAGCAGCTGTGCCGCGGGGAACAGGTTGAAGCGGTTGGCGAGGTCCGGTCCGCTGCGGCGCGTCAGCGTGACCAGTGAACTGAGCGGCACCATGTCACCGTCGTTCGAGCGCACGAACACCCGCCGCAGATCGTCCGGGTCACGGCGGTACTCTCCTTCGGCCTGCATGTTGACGCGCCACAGCCGTCCACGGTAGAGAAAGTCGTTCACGTACAGCGAACCGAACGTGCTCTGCATGGCATCGAAAATCGCGTTCATCGGCACGCCCAGCGCACTGGCGTTGTCGCGATCCACGGATGCGTGATAGCGCGGGATGCTGGTGTCGAGCGTCATGCGCGCGCTGGCCAGTTCCGGGCGCTGGTTCGCGGCGGCGATGACCTGGCCACCGACCGCGGCGAGGTCGTCGATCGTTGCCTCGCCGCGCAGCTGCAGATAGCCTTCCACGCCGCCGGTCAGCGACATGCCCTGAATCGGCGGCAGCAGGAAGCCGAAAACATTCGCTTCCTCGATGCCGAATCCAAGACCCATGATGTTCTGTACCACAGCACCGGCATGCTGTTCCGGTGCTGTGCGCTGGCGCCAGTCGGCCAGGTTCACGAAGCCGACCAGGCCGTTCGAACGCAACGCACCGGCCACAATGTCGAATCCGGCAAAGGCGATGAAGTCATCGACTTCAGGCATCGCCAGCAGCTGTTCGGACAGCGTATCGCGCACGTCGATGGTGCGGCCCAGAGCAGCGGCGGGCGGCAGCGCGCCGGCGACCACGGCGATGCCCTGGTCCTCCTGCGGCACCAGCCCCGAAGGCATGCGAGTCAACAGCCACACGGCCAGACCGCAGAACACGAAGAACAGCAACGCCGCCACGGCGATACGTCTGACGAGGACGCTCGTGGTGGCGACGAAACCCCGCGTGACCCGGTCGAAGCCGCGATTGAAGAGCTGGAACGGGCGCGCAACGGTGTGCTTCTGGCGGTCCAGCAGCAGTGCGCACATGGCCGGTGTCAGCGTCAGCGCCACCACACCGGAGATCACCACCGACGCTGCGATCGTCACCGCAAACTGTCGATACAGCTCGCCACTGAGGCCGCCGAGAAAGGTGACCGGAGCGAACACCGCAACCAGCACCAGCGTCGAGGCCACGACCGCGCCCGACACCTGCTGCATGGTCTGGATCGACGCTTCCCGTGCCTTCAGGCCTTTCTCGCTCATCAGGCGCTCGACGTTCTCCATGACGATGATCGCATTGTCGACCACGATGCCGATCGCCAGCACCAGACCGAACAGCGTCAGCATGTTCACCGAAAAGCCGAAGGCCTGCATGGCCGCGAAGGTGCCGATCAGCGACACCGGAATCGCGAGCACCGGAATCAGCGTTGCGCGCAGATGCTGCAGAAACACGAATGTAACCAGTACCACCAGCACGACCGCGATCAGCAGCGTGATGATCACCTCGCGAATCGATATTTCGACAAATTCGGTGGTGTCGTAGGGGATCGAGAATTCAAGGCCCGGCGGGAAGCGGGACGAGACATCGTCCAGCGTCGCGCGGACGGCCGCGGCGGTCTGCAACGCATTGGCGCCCGGTTGCAGGAATACACCGATCGGCACCGCCGGCTGGCCGTTGTACGTGGCCGAGAAGTCATAGCTCTGGGAACCCAGTTCCGTGCGTGCAACGTCGGCCAGCCGCAGCGTGGCGCCATCCGGCGTGGAGCGCAGGATGACGCGATCGAACTCTTCCGGCGTCGACAGCTGCCCGTCGGTGGTCACCGCGAACGTGAACGGCTGATCATGCGGTGCCGGCTGCGCGCCGATCTGGCCTGCGGCGAACTGCGCGCTCTGGGTGCGCAGGGCGGCAACGACTTCCGTCGGCGTGAGTTCGAATGCCGCGAGCCTGTCCGGATCGAGCCAGATGCGCATCGAGTAGTCCTGCGGTGCGAACAGTGATGCCGACCCGACGCCGGGGAGACGCACCAGTTCATCGATCACGTTCAGCAGCGCGTAGTTGCTGATGTATATCTCGTCGTAGCGACCGTCGGGTGACACCAGCACCGGCAGCAACAGGATATTCGTCGATCGCGACTGTACTCGGACGCCAAGCTCACGTACCCGTTGTGGCAGGCGCGGCATGGCGGCCTGTACGCGGTTGTTGACGTTGATCGATGCCTGGTCCGGGTTGGTGCCGAGATCGAACGTGACGGTGATCTGCAGCGAGCCGAAGTCCGTGGTCGACGACTCCATGTAGATCATGCCCTCGACGCCGTTGATCTCCTGCTCCAGTGGCGCGGCCACCGAGTCGGCGATAACCACCGCGCTGGCGCCGGGGTAGGTGGCTTCGATCACGATCTGCGGCGGCACCACGTCCGGGTACTGCTCCACCGGCAGCACCCGCAGCGCCATCAGGCCGGCGAGCACGATGACGATCGAGATTACGGCCGAGAAGATCGGCCGGTCTATGAAGAATCGCAGCATGGCCTACTCCGCACCCGATGGCGGCCGCACCATCACCGGCGCACCGTCCGCAAGCGCCACCTGACCATTGATGACGACACGGTCGCCCGCCTGGAGGCCGCTTCGTATCACCTGGCCGCCGTCGCCGCCTTTGATCGTCGGCCCGATGACCACGTTGCGCGATCTGGCAA
Source organism: Gammaproteobacteria bacterium (assembly GCA_050485645.1). GTDB lineage: Bacteria > Pseudomonadota > Gammaproteobacteria > Steroidobacterales > Rariloculaceae > JBJHBP01. Next base: position 32,411 of record JBJHBT010000026.1, read on the forward strand.
CGTCGTCCTCAACAACGAAGACGCGCGGGCCGTCGGGGCCCTGACCAACCGCCGAGGCTGTGATCACCACGGCGTGCTCAATGCGCTCCAGCGGCACGTGGATGCGCACGAACTGGCCGGGGATCAGCGCGCTGTCCGGGTTGGGAAATTCGGCGCGCGCGGTCACGGTACCGGTGCGCGGATCGACACGACTGTCGGTGAAGTCAAGCGAGCCGGCATGGGTGTACTCGGTGCCGTCGGTCAGCGCAAGACGCACCGTAGCCGCGTCGTCCGGTGCACTCGCACGCTGGCGGCGCGCATCGGCTTCCGGCAGCGCGAAACGCACGTAGACCGGGTCGATCTGCGTGATCGTCGTCAGCAGTGTGCCGGTCTCCACCAGGCTGCCCTCGGAGAGGCTCTCCAGGCCGGCCATGCCATCCACCGGCGCACGCACCTGCGTGTAGCGCAGATTGCGTTCGGCATCGGCCATCGACGCGCGTGACAGGGCGATCCGCGCATCGGCCAGTTCCTGCTGGCTCACCGCCTCGTCGCGGTCTCGTTCGCTGACCGAACGGCTTTCATGCAGTTCGTCCATGCGCGCGCGTTCGCGGCTGGCGCGGGCGAGGGCTGCCTGTGCATCGGCCAGTTCCGCCTGCGCACGCTGCAGCGCGATGCGATACGGCTCGGGATCGATGCGAAACAGCGCATCACCTGCGGACACGGCACTGCCTTCCGTATACAGGCGCTGTTCCAGGATGCCGCCGACGCGGGCGCGTACCTCGACTTCGCGCACGGCGCGCACGCGACCGGCGTACTCGCCGAATATCTCGACGTCGCGCGGCGCGACGGTGGCGACGGTCACCGGCATCGGTGGCATGGCCTGCTGGGCGCCGTTGGCAGCAGGATCCCCGCCATCGCCACAGCCTGTGACCAGCAGCGCGCCGGTCACGAGCAGGGTGATAACGACGCTGACGGTGCACCTTCCCTGGTGCGGTGCAGAGCGCGATGTGTCGTGCTTTCGTTCCATGATGGTTCTTCCGGACGGTGTCTTCTGATTGGAAATTTCCGGTGGTGTTCGGCGGCGATGTTCAGCCGTGGCCTTTAGCGCGTGGTGTCCGTGGTGTCGTGCGGTGGAGCGATGATGCCGTGCAGGCAGATGTCCAGCAGCTCGCGGTGACGATCGGCCAGCGGTTTGTGACGGGCGGAAATATGGTTGGCCAGCACCGCGCCATACAGCATCTCGGCGACGGCCTGCATGGCGGAATCGATATTGTCGATGCGCAGCCGGCCCTGTGCCTGAAGCGTTCTGAACAGCGCTGTCCATTCGCCACGACGGCTGTCCGCGTACACGAAGTACAGCGATTTGGCGCGGGCGCGGAATTCCGCCCGCTCGTGAATGAACAGCTCTACCGTTTCCGGATGCTGGTCGAAGTATTCAAGGTAAGCATGCGCGGCGGCATACATCTGATCCAGCGGATCGCTGTGACGGGCGCGAACCTCGGTCATGCGCTCGAGCAGCTGGAGCAGGTTCGCATCGAGCGCCGCGAGGAACAGCTCTTCCTTGGTGGGGAAGTGCCGGTACACGGTCCCCTTGCCGACCCCGGCATGATCGGCGATCTGCTGCACATCGGTTGCCCGGTAGCCGTGCTCGGCAAATACCTGCGCGGCCGCCGCGAGTATTTCCTCGCGACGCAGCGCTGCGCTCTTGTGTACGCGTCTGGCCTGGACAGGCATATCGCCGCTCCGGACGGACGAGTCCGTCCATTAGGGCTGCGCATTGTGTGCCTGGCGTCCGGTGAAGTCAAGATACGCCGCGACGACCGCGTTCAGCGACGCTTGCCGGCAGCTTCGACCAGTTCTCCGAGCAGCCAAAGGGCCCGTTCCACGCCCTCGCTCCAGCGCACCCCGGCACTCAGGCGGATGAAGCGCCGATAGTTGCCACACGCCGAAACGATCACCCCCGGCGCGATCCCGACACGATGCGCGAGCGCCTTTTCAAACAGCTCGACGCCATCGACCGGGCCGGGCAGCTCCAGCCACAGCACCACGCCGCCGTCGGGATCCGATACCCGCGTGCCGGCGGGAAACGCCTCCGCCAGCGTCGCGGTGAAGCGTCTGCAGTTGTCGCGCAATGCCGCGCGTACCTGACGCAGATGCCGGTCGTGGGTGGCGCGCATCAGGTAGCGCGCGATGACATGCTGCTGCAGCGCCGGGGTGGCCACCGACGAACAGAATTTCGCGCGCGACAGCACCGCGGCATGCCGAGGACTGACCGCCCAGCCGATACGAAAGCCCAGCGCCACCGTCTCGGAAACGGACGCCCGCTGACCTTCCTCGAGGCGGTGGCATTCCAGTTCGTGAACCCGAAGGCATGGTTCATGTCACTGACCGCCGTGTCGGTTTTCATGCCGCCGCTGCCGCCGCTGCCGCCGCTGCCGCCGCAGTGGCTCGCCGTGGTGACGGTGGCCGCCGTCTATGCGCTGGTTGGGCTGCCGTGTATTTCCACCTGGGCGCTGCTGGGTGCCGGGTTGCGGCGCCAGCTCGCTGATGCGCGCCTGCGCCGGGTTGCCAGCGCCGCCGTGGTCGTGCTGATGGTGTATTCGGCTGGCGCTATCTGGATGTAGCCGGAGATCGTCAGCCGGGCATCGGCAGGCCGTTCGCGAGCCGCAGCAGGCCGCGCACCTGGCGGTAGATGAACCACAGCCACGCCACGGCGGTGATCACCCAGCCGATCAGGATGATCATGGTGATGAATCCGATCACCATCCAGAACAGGGCCCACCAGAAGGAGCGGATCATCCAGCGGTGGTGGCTGTCGAGCAGCGGCCCGCACTGATGCCGTTTGAGATGGTTGATGATCACGCCGATGATGCTCGTGACGCCGGCTACCGCGCCGACCAGGTGCAGCACGTAGGTGACGACTACCAGCAGGCGTTCGCTGTCGTCGGTCGCGCGCGGGTAGCGTTCACGATCATGGTCGGCTGAGCGGTACATGGCGTTTCCCTTGCGTTCGCGTTGACCGGATCCTCGCCGTCGAGGCCGGCAGGTGTCCGTTTGACGGTGTATTGCAGCAATCATGCCACTGCCGTTCGGGGCGTAACTGATTGATTTCGCGTCCGGTACGCGGAGCGCTCCGGCGCAGCGGCGCAATGGCGCATTGGTCCGGGAGTGAAAAGCACCAATAATTGGCGTAATCGGCGGGAATCGACAGGGCGGGTTGCGCCGTCGCGTGGAACAGTCTTGATCCGGGATGACTTCGTGGAGCGTGGCGGCTACGATCACCCAATGCGCAGCCCAACCGGTACGTCCAGGCGACTCATCGCCGCCTCCGTCATTGTCACGGTCGCCATCCTGCTGGTCACCGTGGCATCCGCGCAGCGCGAGTTTCGCGTCTACGAGAGCTTCGAGCGCGAAGACAGTCACATGGCCCTGCCGCCCGACTGGGACCAGCCCGGAGAATTCGTCGTCGGTCGCCTCATGTATCCGGACACCGGCAGATTGCGTGGCGGCAGCTGGCTGCGCGGCGGCACGCCATGGACGGTGGACTATCCGCGCGGCGACCGCACGCTGGCGGAGCTGCTGCGCCGCTTTACATGGATCGACGTCCGCTCCGTGGAGCAGCCGGTGAATCTCAACGATGGCGATGACGTGTACTTCTGGCCTTTTCTGATGGTCGGGCTGCCGGGTAATTGGCTGCTGACGGACTATCAGGTTGCCAAGCTGCGCGAGTATCTGTTGCGGGGCGGCTTTCTGTTCGCCGACAGCTTCTTCGGCTCCAGCGACTGGGTGGGATTCGAGCGCGGCCTGCAGCGCGTGTTTCCCGATCGGCCCATCATCAATGTCAGCGACGATCATCCGGTGTTTCATATCGTCTATGATCTGGCGGAAGTCAGTCGCGTGCAGATCCCGAACATGAACTCCCTGATGCGTGGCGGTGGTGGATGGATGGGCGATGGCCGTGTCCCGCAGTGGTTTGGCATCGAAGACGATCACGGGCGGCTGATGGTGCTGGTCGCATTCAACAACGACGTCGCCGACTCCTGGCAGTGGGCCGACGATCCCCGTTATCCGTCGGAGAGCGCAAGCTATGGGCTGCGGCTTGGCGTGAACATCGCGGTCTACACGCTGACGCACTGACGTGGGGTGCGGCGTTCGTCGGCAGCTCGGGTATTGCGCACCTGCCGCGTTGCTGCAAACGTGCTCATGAGCAACGGTTTGGCAGCGGCCGCCGGCAGTCAGCGAAGCCCCGGGGCGCCGTACGTTGTGATCGGTGCAGGTGAACCCTACAATCCGGACATCGCTCCTCGTATAACCATGACAATATTCCAGAACCGGAGCCGCAATGATTTCTGATCCGACTGCCCTGCGCATTCCCGAAGCGGGCGCCATATCGGCTTTCCCGTCACCGCGCATGCCCCATCCGCGGCGCGCCGCATTCACGGGCAGGTGCTTCGCAGTCTGTACACTCGCGGCACTCGCGCTGGGCGCCTGTGGTGGCGATGCGGGCGACGTTTCCGGGGAGGCGCCGGCAGCACGCACCGGCCCAGCGACCTTTACGCCCACCTCGTTCGGCAATGTGTATCGCGAGCGGCTGCTGGCGGCCGACGGCGAGCCCGGTGAATGGATGACATCCGGCCGTGACTTCGGCAAGAGCCACTATTCCGATCTCGATCAGATCAACGTCGACAACATCGATCGCCTGGGTTTCGCGTGGGACTACCACACGAACACGCAGCGCGGACTGCAGGCAACACCCATTGTCGTCGACGGAGTGCTGTACACCTCAGGCACCACCGGCCGCGCCTATGCGCTGAACGCAGTCACCGGCGAAGAGATCTGGGCCTTCGATCCGCAGAACGATGGTCAGGTCAACCGCTATTCCTGCTGCGACGAGGTGAATCGCGGCGTGGCCGTGTGGGAGGGGCTGGTCTACGTCGCGTCGCTGGACGGACGGCTGTTTGCGCTGGATGCGGAAACCGGCGCCGTTGTGTGGGAGGCCGACACGTTCATTTACAAGGACCGCGCCTATTCATCCACCGGCGCGCCGGAAGTGGCCGGGGGCGTGGTCGTGATCGGTAACGGTGGCGCCGACTACGATGCGCGCGGCTACATCTCCGCCTACGACCTGAAGACCGGTGACCTCGCATGGCGCTTCTTCATCGTGCCCGGCGATCCGGAGCTGGGCTTCGAGCATCCGGAGATGGAGTACGCCGCGCAGACCTGGGATCCGAACAGCCGCTGGGACGTCGGCGGCGGTGGCACCGCCTGGAACGGGATGTCGTACGACCCCGAGCTCAATCTTCTGTACGTGGGCACCGGCAACGCGGCGCTGTTCAACCCCAATGAGCGCAGCCCGTCCGGCGGTGACAACCTGTTCCTGTGCTCGGTGCTGGCCATCAATCCGGACACCGGCGAGCTGGTCTGGTATCACCAGCAGGCGCCGCGCGAGGGCTGGGACTATACGGCGACGCAGCCGATGATCCTCACCGACCTCGAATTCAACGGCGAGTTGCGCAAGGTGCTGATGCAGGCGCCGAAGGCCGGATTTTTCTATATCTACGATCGTGAAACCGGTGAGTTGCTGTCGGCTGATCCTTACGTGCCGGTGAACTGGGCGACGCATGTGGACCTGGAAACCGGTCGCCCCGCCATGGTGCCCGAGAACACCGACTACACCGACGGACCGGTGTTCATCGTGCCGTCGGGCATGGGTGGCCACAGCTGGAATCCGAAGGCCTATCACCCGGGCACCGGGCTCGTCTATATCCCGGCCATCGAGGGTGGCGCGATCACCTTTGATCCGACAGACGGTCACGTCTATCGTCCGATGCAGCCGAACAGCGGCAACAGCACGCTGTTCGGCAATATGCTGCTGGCCGATCCAAACAGCCACACCGAACCGATGCGTTCCAAGCTGCGTGAGGTGCAGGAAGCCGGCGAACATCATTCACGTGCCGCGCTGAAGGCCTTCGATCCGCACACCGGTGAAGTGGTGTGGGAGCAGGAAGGTGCCGGCTACTGGGACCGGGGCGGTGTGCTGGCGACGGCCGGCGGCCTGGTGTTCCAGGGCGCCGATACCGGGCACCTGAGGGCATTTCATGCCGAAACCGGCGAGCAGCTGCTGGAGATCGAGATAGGCACGTCGATGCTTGCCGCGCCAATGACTTACAGCGTCGATGGCGTGCAGTACATTGCGATCATGGCTGCCTGGGGCGGTGGCGGATGGTTCGCTCCGCATCCCACCAGCGCGGTCATCCGTCATGGCAATGAAGGGCGTATTCTCGCGTTCAGACTGGACGGTGGCGAAACGCCCATCCCGCCGCCGGCCTCGGCGGCAGGGCCCATCCCGCGGCCGCCGGTGGAGCGGCCCACCGATGCCGCGGCGATCGCGCAGGGGGGGCAGCTGTTCAGTCGCAGCTGCTCGATCTGCCATGCGAACGTCGACTATGGCATGACGCCGGATCTGCGCCGCATGACGGCAGCCACGCACGCCAACTTTGAAGCCATCGTGCTGCACGGTGCGATGCGGTTCCAGGGCATGCCGCAGTGGGACGATGTGTTGAACAGCGAGCAGGCGGAGGCCATACGCCTGCATCTGGCCGATCTGGCCTGGGAGGCCTATGAAGCACAGCAATAACCTGGGAGGCGCGGCCGCGTGCCTGCTGATTCTTGCTGCGGGCTGTTCACAGGGCGCGCCGCTGCCGGACATCCGCATAAACGACACTGAGGTATACCCGGAGAGCGTGACGTCGTCGGCCAACGGCACCGTCTACGTAGGCAGCATGCGCGGCAACGTCTATCGCGCTCTGCCGGGCGATTCGGTGGCTGAAGCATGGATACGCGCCAATGACGACAACGGCATCCTCACCGTGTTCGGTGTGCTGGCCGACGACGCATCGAACACGCTGTGGCTGTGCTCGGTTCCGAATTTCTTCGGCCCGGAACGTTCACAGGGCGTGAGCAGCCTGATGGCATTCGATCTGGCCCGTGGCGCGATGAAGGGCAGCTACCCGTTCCCCCCACCGGCCTCGGTCTGCAATGACATCGCGATCGACGCCGATGGCGTTGCCTACGCCACGGACACCAGCAACGGTCGGGTTTTCGCGCTCGATCCGGGCAGCGACTCGCTGCGGTTGTTCGTCGAGGACACCACGCTGGTAGGTGTGGACGGCATCGCGTTCAGCGCCGACGGCACGCTCTACGTGAACAACGTGCGCTCCAACGAGCTGTTGCGCATCGATCGCGGTACCGACGGCAGCGCTGCGGGCCTGACCAGGCTCAGCGTTTCGCACGAACTCGACGGCCCGGACAGCATGCGCCTGATCGCCGGCAATCGGTTCCTGCAGGCGGAGGGCAACAACGGCCGTGTCTCGATTGTGACGATCGAAGGCGACGAGGCGACGCTGGAGGTGCTCAGTGAAGAGTTTCTGTCGACGCCTGGTGCGACGCCAGTGGGTGACATCGCGTACGTGATCGAGAGCAATATCCGCTACCTGATCGAGCCTGAACTGCGCGGTCAGAATCCCGGTCTGTTCATGATTTACGCGGTGCCGATGCGCTGACGCCTGGCACGCAGGAAACGATCGGTGCTGTCCGGTGGGCAGGCACCGCGATAACGCTCACAACTCCGGGGGAGAACCTCATGTCGGACTTTCGGTGGCAGCCCCTTGCAAAGGCTGTGTTCAATGACTCATCAATGACTGCGCCGCACGCGCCGCACGCGCCGCACGCGCCGCACGCGCCGCACGGTCGGGCACGACTCACCGCGCTGGTCGCTCTCATGGCGGCTGTGATGGCCACATCGGCCGTGGCCCAGGCGCCGGGGCAGCCGAGTGCGGTGATTCCGATCACCTGTGACTACGACTGCATGATCGATTTCACCAACGGCTATCTGGATGCGCTGGTCCATCGCGACCCCACGCGTGTACCGATGTCGCCCAATGTGCGGTTCAGCGAGAACAACGTCGTGATGCCGGTGGGTAACGAGGGCCTGTGGGGCACGATCAATGCGGTTTGGGAAGAGTCGCTCACGGTTGCCGATCCGCTCACCGGCGGCAGCGCCTGGTTCGGCATCGTCGAAGAGCACGGCAATCCCGCCTACCTCGGGGTACGGTTGAAAGTCGAGAACCGCGAGATCACGGAAATCGAAACCGTGGTGAATCGCCTGCCGGACATGCCCAAACCCTTCGGCGATCCCACGCAGATCATCTACGATGATGCGTTTCGCGAAGTGCTGGCACCGGAGGAGCGTGTGCCGCGCGAGCGGCTGATCGCCATCGCTGACGGCTACTTCAATACCGTCGAGCTGAACGACGGCGTGATTTTTACGCCGTTCCATGACGATTGCGAGCGCGTGGAGAACGGCATGGCCACGACCGGTTCAGCTGGTGCCGGTTCGGCACAGTACGCGTCCGGTTGCGTGGAGCAGTTCGAGCTCGGCATCTTCCGCATCAACAACCGTATTCGCGAGCGCCGCTTCCCGATCGTCGATGTCGAGCGCGGGGTGGTCGTGGCCACCGGCTTCTTCGATCATGGCAATGCCTTCGATCGCTACACCCTCACCGACGGCCGTGAAATGACCACAGTGCTGAAATGGCCGAACTCGATCACGCTGCTCGAGGCGTTCAAGGTCAAGGAGGGCGCCATTCACCGGGTGAAAGCCATCTTCACCTATACCCCGTATTTCATGCCGTCGCCGTTCGCGCAGCCGAACGTGGACTTTCAGACAAGGTGAGCGCGATGAGAACAATCATGAATGACACCACGACTCGTTGCCTTCCGATGTTCGGCGCGGCGCTGCGTGCCTGCGCGAGCATGGCGGCGATCGGTGCGACCGCCATGCTGGCGGCTGTGGCGCTGCCGATTTCCCAGGCTTCCGCGCAGACCTGCGACCGCGCCTGCCTGCTCGACTTCGCCGACCAGTACCTGGCTGCGCTGATCACCCAGGATGGCCGCGATCTGCCATGGGCCGATCGCGTGCGCTTCACCGAGAATGACGTCGCGCTGATGGTGAACGACGGCCTGTGGCAAACGGTCACGCACATCAGTGATCCGTTGTATCGCGTCGCGGATCCGGTGACCGGCAATGTGCTGTGGTTCGGCGTGGTCGAGGAGCATGGCGACGCCGCCTACCTGGCACTGCGGCTGCGCATCGAGAACCGCCGCATCGCGGATGTGGAAACCGTGGTGTCGCGTGATCGCACGCCGGCGCATTTTCAGCACCCGGAGGGCTATCGGGTCAGCCAGGTGCTGACGACGCCGTTGCCGGCCGCGCAGCGGCGTCCGCGCGAGCGCATGATCGCGATCGCCGAGAGCTACTACAACACCATGCAGCTGAATGACGGCACGCTGTTCGGCGAGTTCTCACCAGCGTGCACTCGCATCAGCAACGGCGTGAACATGAGCCACGGTGAGCACACGCCGGTGCAGGGCTGTCGTGCGCAGTTCGAGATCGGTTTCTACAAGCCGGTGGATCGCGTACGCGCGCGCCGCTATCACATCGTCGATGAGGAACACGGCGTGGTCGTGGCGTTCGCCTTCCTGGATCACGCCACCCGCTACGTGGAATACCAGACGCTGGATGGCGGTACGCAGCGCGTACCCATCGAGTATCCCAATTCGCACCGCGTGATGGAGCTGTTCAGGATCCGCGACGGCGTCGTCGACCACGTTGAAGGCATCGCGGTGTTTCAGCTTTATCGAATGCCGGATTTATGGATGCGCTGAGGCGCTGACAAGTGTCGTGGCTGCGCCGGTACGCGGCGTCGCCAACCCGTATCAGGACTCTGACACCCGAGCGGCGGCTGGGAAGCCGCCGCCCAGCGCCTTGTAGATCAGCACCACGGTAGCGTTCAGCGCGGTAACGGCTTCCGCCACCGCGTCCTCGGCCTCCAGTACGGTGCGCTCGGCGTCCAGCAGGCGCAGGAAGTCGAGCGCGCCTTCGCGATACTGGATGCGCGCCAGCTCTGCCGCGCGGCGTGATGCGCGCGCCTGGTCGATCACCGCGCTCAGGCGAAGTCGCTGTTGAGCGTAGCTGACGAATGCGTTGTCGGTTTCTTCCAGCGCCCGTAGCACGACGCGTTCATAGTTCGCCAGTGCCGCGTCCGTCCTTGCTTCGGCGATGTTCAGACGCGCGCGCACACCGCCGCGATCGAAGGCGGCCCACGACAGCACCGGTGTGACACGCAGGGCACGGCTGGCCGACTCTCCCAGCATCGACGCATCTCCGGCGATGAACCCGAGAAAGCCGCTGATCGATATGCGCGGGAACAGCTCGGCTGTTGCAACGCCGACACGTGCGGTGGCGGCCGCCAGTTCGCGCTCCGCCGCATCCACGTCGGCACGGCGCCGCAGCAGCAGTTCGGGATCGCCGACTGCCAGGGTGGTCAGATGGGCCGGCATATCCACGAACTCCAGTTCACCGTCGAGTGCACCGGGGCGCTGACCTGTCAGGACCGCCAGCCGGTTCGCTGCAATGTGTGCGGCCGTTGCGAGCGGCGGAAGAGTGGCATCGGTGGCCGCCAGCCGGGCAGCGGCACTGGCCACGTCCAGCTCGCTGCCGCGGCCCAGTTCCTGGCGTACCCGGGTCAGACGCAGCGTCTCCTGCTGGTTTCGCCGATTCGCTTCGGCCACGGCGAGGCGTTTCTGCGCGCCGCGCAGTTCCAGGTAGGTGAGCGCCACTTCCGCTGCCACCAGCACGTGTGCGTCACGCAGCCGGGCTGCCGCGGCTTCGGCGTCGGCCGTTGCCGCCTCAACGCCGCGCCGCAATCGGCCGAACAGATCCAGCTCCCACGCCGTGGTGATGCCGGCCTCGTAGCCTGAGACCTCCACACGTTCATCGCTGACGCCGGGCTGCTGCGCGTTGCGCCGTTCGTAACCGAGAACGACCTCGCCGCCCGGCCAGCGTTCACGCCGCGTACCGCGCAGCAGGGCGTGTGCTTCACGCAGGCGGGCTTCGGCGATGCGCAGATCCGGATCGCCGGCCAGCGCGCGTTCGACCAGGCTGTCCAGTACCGGGTCGCCGAACTGCGACCACCAGTGTGCCTCGAACGGCTGTGTGGTGATGACGGTGGCGATGTCCGCGAACTCCGCTGGCGCGGTGGTCGGCGCGACGTAGTTCGGCCCGACCGCGCAGCCGGCCAGCGTGGCTGTTGCCGCGGCCGCGGCTGTTGCCTTCGCCAGCCTGCCACGCGTGAGGTACGTGGTCGTGCGCCGCACAACCCAGTAGAACACCGGTGTGAGCAGCAGCCCGAAAACCGTCACGCCGATCATGCCGAAGAACACCGCGACCCCCATGGCCTGACGCATCTCGGCGCCGGCTCCGGTGGAAAACACCAGCGGCACCACCGCGGCGGTGAACGCGATCGACGTCATCAGAATCGGCCGCAGTCGCAACCGGCAGGCTTCCAGCACCGCATCCCATGTGCTCGCACCTTCCAGTTCGCGAACGCGGGCGAATTCCACGATCAGGATGGCGTTCTTGCAGGCCAGCCCCACCAGCACGATCAGACCGATCTGTGTGAACAGGTTGTTGTCGCCGCCGGTGAGCCAGACACCGGCGATCGCGCTCAGCAGCGTCATCGGTACGATCAGCACCACCACCAGCGGCAGACTGAAGCTTTCGTACAGCGCCGCCAGCACCAGCAGTACCAGCAGCACGCTGAGCGGAAACACCCACGCCGCCGTGTTGCCGGCGAGCAGCTGCTGGTACGCCAGTTCAGTCCATTCGTAAGCCATCCCGTTCGGCAGCCCGGCTTCCGCCAGCCCGGCAAGCAGCGCCTGTGCTTCACTGGACGAGAACCCCGGTGCCGGTGCACCGTTGATCTCGGCGGTGGGATAGCCGTTGTAGTGCATGACGCGATCAGGGCCGGCGCCGGGCTCCAGTGTGACGAACGCCCCCAGCGGCACCATCGCGCCATCGGCGTTGCGTACCTTGAGCCGTGTGATGTCTTCGGGCTCCTGACGGAAGTCCATCGCCGCCTGGGCGTTCACCTGATAGGTGCGGCCGAAGCGATTGAAATCGTTCACGTACAAGGAACCCAGGTAGATCTGCAGCGTGTCGAACAGGTCATCAAGCGCAACGCCCTGCGTTTTCGCCTTGTCGCGGTCCACGTGGACGCGCACCTGCGGAACGTTGATCTGGAAGCTCGAGAACAGATCGGTCAGTCCCGGCGTCTGCCAGCCCAGCTCGATCAGCTTTCGGGTTTCGTCGAACAGCACCTCGTGACCGAGCCCGGCGCGGTCCTCGATCTGGATACGGAACCCGCCGATGGTGCCCAGGCCCTGGACTGCCGGCGGCGGGAATACGGCAACGTACGCGTCCTGAATCGCACCAAACTCGCGATTCAGCGCCTCGGCAATTTCCCAGGCGGAGCGCCTGACGCCGCGCCGGTTGCTGGCCGATTCCTGCATCGTGACGAACACGATGCCGGTGTTGGGGCTGTTCACGAAGCCGTTCGGCGACAGACCCGGAAAGCCCAGTGCATGCGCCACGCCCGGTTCCGCCAGTGCCATGTCGGTCATGCGCCGGATGACCGCATCGGTTCGGTCCAGTGCCGCGGCCTCGGGCAGTTGCGCATAGGCGATCAGGTATTGCTTGTCCTGCTGTGGCAGGAAGCCGCCGGGCACGGTCGCAAAGCCCAGCCACGCAATCGCGGCCAGGCCGACATACACCACGAGCGCAATCCCTGAGCGACGTATCAGCCGTCCCGTGAGTCCCACGTAGCGAACGGCCGACCAGTCGAAAAACCGGTTGAAGGGTCGCAGCAGCCAGCCGAAGGTGAAGTCGATGCCGCGCTGCAGGCGGTCCGGCGCGTCGCCGTGCGATCTGAGCAGCACCGCTGACAGCGCCGGCGACAGTGTCAGCGAATTGAACGCCGAAATCACCGTGCTGATGGCGATGGTCAGTGCGAACTGGCCATAGAACTGCCCGCTGAGGCCGCTGATGAATGCAGTGGGCACGAACACCGCGACCAGTACCGCGGAGATGGCGATGATCGGACTGGTGACCTCGCGCATCGCCTGCCGGGCGGCATCCAGAGAGTTCAGGCCGCGCGCGATGTTGCGCTCGACATTCTCGACCACGACGATCGCATCGTCCACGACGATGCCGATCGCCAGCACCAGGCCAAACAGCGACAGCGCGTTGATCGAGAATCCGAACAGTTGCATCACGGCCAGTGTGCCGACCAGTGACACCGGCACCGCGATCAGCGGAATGATGGCCGCGCGCCATGTCTGCAGGAACAGCAGCACGACGATCACCACCAGCAGCACCGCTTCGGCCAGCGTCTTGACCACCGCGGAGATGGAATCGCGCACGAACAGCGTCGTGTCGTAGACGATGCGGTATTCCACGCCCTGCGGGAAGTCCGCCGACAGCCTCTGCATGGTGGCATGCACGGCATTCGATACGTCGATCGCGTTGCTGCCGGCCTGCTGCATGATGCCGATGGCCGCGGCCGGTTCGTTGTCCAGCCATGATCGCAGTGCGTAGGTGGCGGCACCCAGCTCCACCTCCGCGACATCACGCAGTCGCGAGACCTGACCTGCCGGTCCGCTTCTGATCACGATGCTGCCGAACTCTTCCTCCGTGGTCAGTCGTCCGCGGGTGTCCACCAGCAGCTGGAACTGTGCGCCACCGGGGGCGGGCGGTGCGCCGAGCTGGCCGGCCGCCACCTGCACGTTCTGTTCCCGTATCGCCGCAATGACATCGGTGGCCGTCAGGCCCAGTGCCGCGACGCGCTCGGGGTCCAGCCATATGCGCATCGAGTATTCGCCGGCACCGAACACCGCCGCCTCGCCGATGCCGGGTATGCGCGCCAGTTCGTCGCGCACCCGCAGCGTTGCGTAGTTCGACAGGTACAGCATGTCGTACCGGTCGTCCGGGGAAATCAGGTGCACGACCATCAGCAGGTCGGACGACGACTTTTCCGTGACCACGCCCAGTCGCTGCGTCACTTCGGGCAGCCTGGACAGCGTCTGCGATACGCGGTTCTGCACCAGCACCTGCGCACTGTCGATGTCGGTACCCAGTTCGAAGGTGACCGTCAGCGTCATCACGCCATCGGAGGTGGACTGCGACGACATGTACAGCATCCGTTCGACGCCGTTGATCGCCTGTTCCAGCGGTGTGGCCACCGTTTCGGCAATCACCTGCGGGTTGGCACCCGGATAGATGGCGCGTACCACGACGCTGGGGGGCACCACTTCCGGGTATTCACTCACCGGCAGCATGCGCAGTGAAATCAGCCCGGCCAGGAAAATAACCGCCGACAGAACGCCGGCGAAAATCGGCCGCTGCACAAAGAATTGCGGGAAATTCATGCTTGAAACTCCGTGACTGCGGTGCGTCAGTCGCGCACGGGGCCGGCGGCCGCGGCCAGCTGGTCGGCGTCGGGTGCGACACCACCCATCACGACGCGTTGCGGTGTGACCGGCATGCCGGGTGCCACGCGCTGCAGACCGTTCACGATCACTACGTCACCGGCCTGCAGGCCGGTGGTGATGATTCTCAGGTCATCGAGCAGCGGGCCGGGTTCGACCGCGCGGTACTGCGCCACATTGTCCTGGTCCATCACCAGCACGAAGCGGCGGTTGAGATCGGTTCCGATCGCGCGGTCCTCGACCAGTGCGGTACGTTGCGGATTGGCGCCCGCGACGCGGATGCGGGCGAACAGGCCCGGCGTGAATCGGCCCTCGCTGTCGTCAAGTACCGCGCGTGCGCGCATCGTGCCGTTCGTGGCGTCAACACGGTTGTCGATGAAATCCAGCCGTGCCTGATGCGGGTAGCCGCGTTCATCCACAAGGCCGATGTGCACCGGTGCACCACGTTCGGCACTGTGACGCAGATGTGACAGGTAGGTGTGCTCGTCAACGTCGAAGTAGACATGTGCCGGGGTGGTCGAAACGATGGTGGTGAGGACGGTGGCACTGTCGACGAGGTTTCCTGCGGTAATCAGGGCACGGGAGACCCGGCCACTGATCGGCGCGACGACCTGGGTGAAGGAGAGATCCAGCTCAGCCGATCGCAATGCCGCCTCGACGGATGCAAGGTGGGCGGCGGTGACCGCCACATCGGCCGCCAGCGTTTCCAGCTCCTCGTGCGCAATGGCGTCCTCGGCGAAAAGACGTTCGCCGCGCTGGTGGCTGGTGCGCGCCAGATTGAGCTGCGCGGCCACCCGATCTCTTTCCGCTGCCAGCCTCTCGGCTTCGGCGCGCAATGGACGTGGATCGATCTGCAGCAGCGGTTGGCCCTGGGTGACCAGGCTGCCTTCGATGAAATCAACCGACTCCACGAACCCCGAAACACGCGGCCGCACGTCGACGCGCTCGGCTGCTTCGATTCGACCGGTGTAGTCCACCCAGTTGCGTAGCTCGCGCACCAGCACTTCGGCAACGGTGACCTCCGGTGCTGGCGCGGGAGCTGTGACGACATCGTCTGCCTGTCCCGATGTGCACCCGGCGGCCGCCATGCCGCCAGCAATCCCCACCAGAGCAGCCAACCCCAGAACCTGCCGAGAGCGTGTCCACGCAACCCGAATACTCATAGGAAACCCTTTCTGCGTCAGAGTCTTGTAGACTCTTCTCCGTGAATCTGAACCCTTGGGGTACAGCGACATCCAATACCGCGAACTTTCGCTTCTCTGCGCTGCGACGCGGAGACTGGCTTTGGCAGCGACGTTACTGTACCGTTTAGTAACGTTGCGGAATGTACTTACTGGTTAGTTACATGTCAACACAAGAGTCTACCCGCCCCATGGCGCCGCCGTTCGCGACACCTGACAGTTGCGATGCGCCCAGCTGCGCGCGCGACCGCATCTTTGAAACGGCGCGGAATCTGTTTTATCGACACGGCATCCGTGGCGTCAGCGTTGACACCATCGCGGCGGAGGCGGGCACTACCAAGGTCACGCTGTACCGCGTGTTTTCATCGAAGGATGATCTGGTCAGGCAGTGCCTGGTCGATCATGCACAGCGATTCTGGCAGTGCTGGGATGCCGCGGTGGCCGAACATAAAGGCAAGCCGCGCGAACAGATCGAAGCGCTGTTCGATCTGCTTCTGGATAACATGTGTACCAGCGAAGGGGAGCGTGGCTGTCCGATTTCAAATGCCGCAGTCGAAATCGTCGATGCCGATCACCCCGCCCACAAGGTTATTCGCGATCACCACGCCGAGATTGCCCGTCGCTTCCGGGAGCTGGCGCGTGATATGGGCGCTTTCAGGCCCGACGAGCTGGGCAATGCACTGACGCTGCTCGTTGAGGGCGTATTCGCCGCCCGTGTGGTGCTGGAGGGAACACGCGAAATCGAGTCGGTGCGAGAAGCCGCGGACGCGCTGCTTGATTCAGCATCGATGGGCACAGGCGCTGTCCGCCCGATCTGAGCGCTACCCGACGCCGAACCACAACCGCCGCTCCAGGTGCCCCGTTGGGCAACGGGACCGGTAGTCCGGCCAGCCGGGTCACGGTGGCGGGATGGGCGACCGCCTGGCAGGCAGTCGCCCGTATCCGACGCGTGTCGTGGCAGCCATTCGCAGCCATTCGTCCGCGACCCGGCGCCGCCTGTGGCACGGCGCCGCCGGGTACTGTCGTTCTACGTGCTACTGAGCGCGGTGAGCGGTGAACTCGGTAACCAGCGGGTCCATGCCCGGCGCGAACGTGAACGTGCTCACGATGGCCATCTCGTCCCCGTCCACGGTCGCCTCATAGGCGATGACGGTCGGCGGCGCGTCGCCCATGCCGGCCCAGGGGACATTGAAGGTCAGTTCGTTGCCGCTGATGCGGCCGTCAGTGATGTTGCTGTCAGTGCCACCAACCGACAGGCTGCCGGTGACTTCCTCGGCATCCTGGCGAAATGTGAACACCAGCTCCACGGGGCCCTGTTCGGCTTCCAGGTTTGCACGCCAGGTGCCAGTCACATCCTGCGCCAGTGCAGGCGCTGCGAAGAGCATGAAAGCGGCTGCCGCGGTCAGGCTGCGAAGAATCTTTTCCATGTTGTTATCTCCTTGGTATAGGGGGAATCCTGTTTGCTACAGGATGGCTGGACATTGTAACCGCGGGAAAGTTCGGATGCGCGCCTGATAAGCACCACGCCGGAAAAAAGGGTCACGCCAGAAAAAAAGGGAGACAGGTACAGGCCTGTCTCCCCTTAGGTGGCTGCCGGTAGCAGCAGCTTTCGTCGCGATCAGTCGCCGATCACGCCGCCGTCCTCGCGGGTGATGACGATCGTGGCCGAGCGGGGGCGGGGACCGTTCGGATTCGGAATCACGTCCGGTTCGCCGGGATGCCGGTAGATGGCGCCGCTGTCCGGCCAGTTGCTGGTGAAGTTGCCCGGCTGCGAGCGGTCGCCGGGATGCTGGAAGTTCACGAACATCGTCCGATTGTCCGGGGTGGTGACGACGCCGGTGACTTCCTGCTGCCTGGGGCCTGCCAGAAAACGTTTGATTTCGCCGGTCACCGGGTTGGCCGCCAGCATCGAGTTTTCACCGAAGGGCCCGGCAGCCTGCTGATTGCCGCTCATGTCGGTCTGGATCCACAGGGTGCCGTTCGTGTCGATCCAAAGCCCGTCGGGGCTGGCGAAGATATTGTCGGCCGTCAGCGCGGCGCCGTGCCTGCCGGGCAGAATCTGACTGTCGGTCTCCGTGCCGGCCAGGACAAACAGATCCCACCGAAAACGCAGCGCCCATGCCCGGTTGCCCTGTTCACGCCAGCGGATGATGTGTCCGAAAGGGTTCGGTCCGCGCGGATTGGAGGCATTGACCTGGGCTGGCGTGCGGGCGTTGTTGTTGGTCAGGGTGAAATAGACCTCGCCGGTCTGCGGATGGACGGCACCCCATTCGGGACGGTCCATCCTGGTGGCGCCGACAACATCGGCGGCCAGGCGGGTGTTGACCAGCACGTCGGCCTGATCCTTGAACACCACGCCGGCCGCGGCGGCTGCGGCGATGAAATCGGGATTGTTGATGTCCAGTGCCAGCCAGTCGCCGCTGCCGTCCTCGTTGAAACGCGCGGCATACAGCGTGCCTTCATCGAGTATGTTGCCGTTGTTCTTGCGGTTGCGGTTGTAGCGCGCCCTGGTCACGAACTTGTATATGTATTCGTTGATGGCATCGTCACCCATGTAGAACGTCAGCGGCTGGCCCTGCTGCGGCGGCGCGAATATCACGCCCTCATGCGCGAAACGGCCCAGTGCGGTGCGCTTCACCGGAGTGCTGTTCGGGTCCATCGGATCGATCTCGACGATCCAGCCCTGACAGTTGGCTTCGTTGCGATAGTCCATGGTCGCCGACGCCTCTTTCACCGACACGTCGAACCGTACGTACTCGTCCGAGCCGCTGTCGGCCGCGTCCCATCGGTAGCGGCTCGTTGCGAACGTACCGAACGGTACGCCATAGCGGCTTTGTTCACGCGGGCGCTCGCTGCCGCGGTTGACGAAGTAGCCGGCCCAGTTCTCTTCGCAGGTGAGATAGGTGCCCCAGGGTGTGAAGCCGTGCGCACAGTTGTTGATTGTGCCGCGCGTAAACCATCCCTTGTGGCTATACCTGGTCTTGACGAGGTCGTGGCCCTGCACCGGGCCGCTGATGACCATCGGGGTGTTCGCGGTAATGCGCCGGTTGTAGCGGCCCCGGACAACTTTCCACTCGCCCGTGCTGCTGTCTTTCCTGATCTCGACGATGCTGATGCCGTGTGCGGCGACTTCCTTGCGCACCTCGTCCTTTGGTCGCGCGCCGTTCACCAGCGTCGGGCCGTTGACGTGCAGTATCTGCGCGTCAACGTACTCGTGGTTCACGCACAGCAGGCCGTGCCCGTTGGGATCCTTCTCGAATGGAAAGTAGTGCATGCCGTCGTGGTGCGAGCCCACCTGCTGCTCCTGATCCACGCCGGAGTTGCCGTTCGCGCCGTCGTACGCGGGGTACGTGCCGGTGATCGGCGTGCCCCAGGGGATCAGCGTCTGTGCCTTGTAGCCATGCGGCAGCAGAGCGGTATCGGAACGCGATACCGGAATCGCATTGAAGCTCAACCCCGGCTTGCGCTGGAACGGCGGCCGTGCAAAGGGCGGTCGTGCGCCGGCGGCTGGCGGCAGCTGCTTTGCGGCGTTCGGGGACGCGGCGAATGCTGCGGCCGATGAGGCGAAGAGGCCGGCTACCGCTGCGCCGATGCCGCCGCTCATCACGTCGCGGCGATTGAGGCGTTTCTCAAGTATCTGGGTGAAATGGGGGTTGTTCGAGTGGTTGCTGATGGGTTCGTCGCCGTTGCCGGGTTCGAACGTGGTCGGTTTGCAGTCCTTCATGCCTGTTTCCCTTTCTGTGACGTGGCTGACCAAGACGGAGGGAAACTTTTTGCCACGGCGGCATGACGGTTCGGTGTCGCTTTGTTTGCGAACCGGTGATTTGTCTAGGCGGCGGATCCTTCGCTGCCCTCAGGCAGGAGCAGACGACGGAAGTCGTCCGCCGGCAGCGGTTTGTGAAAATAGAAGCCCTGTACCTCGTCGCAGCGATAGCTTTGCAGGAATTCGAGCTGCTGCTCGTTCTCCACACGCTCGGCCACGACCCGCAGCCCGAGGCCGTGACCCAGGGCGATGATGGTCTTGACGATCGCCGCGTCGTCGGCGTCGATGGCGATGTCCTGCACGAACGATCCATCCACTTTCAGGCGGTCGACCGGAAAGCGTTTCAGATAGCTCAGCGACGAATAGCCGGTGCCGAAATCATCCACTGAAATCTGCACACCCAGCGCCTTGATGGCTTTGAGCGTGGCGATCACCTGCTCGGCGTCATGCATGACCATGCTTTCGGTGAGTTCCAGTTCCAGGAACTCGGGCGCCAGTCCACTGAATGCGAGCGCATCGGACACTGTTTGTACGAAGTCCATCTGGCGGAACTGACGAGCCGATACATTGACTGACACGGTGATCGGTGGCAGGCCGCTCTGCTGCCAGCTCCTGCATTGCACGCAGGCGGTGCGCAGTACCCAGCGGCCGATGTTCCCGATCAGGCCCGCTTCCTCGGCGATCGGAATGAAGCGATCCGGTCCGATGGTTCCGCGGCCCGGCAGTTCCCATCGGATCAGTGCTTCGCAGCCGACAATGGTGCGTGAGCGCAGGTCGACACGCGGCTGGTAGTGCAGACGGAACTGGCCGCGCTCCAGCGCGCGCCGCAGGCTGCTTTCCAGTTCCAGTCGTTCGTGGACTCGACGGTTCAGCTCGGGGGTGTAGAACTGCACGTTGCTGCGGCCGTGTTCCTTGGCACGATACATTGCCGAGTCGGCATGCTTCAGCAGCGTCGCGGCATCGCTGCCATCGTCCGGATACAGCGCCACACCCAGACTGCAGGTGAGATGGAAGTCGCCATGCGGCGAGCGCCAGGGTTGCGACACCACTTCCAGTATCCGCTCCACGCGTCGTCCCACCGTGCCCGGTTCCTCCTGGCCATTGAGGATCACCACGAACTCGTCACCACCGATGCGGGCTACCGTGTCGAACTCGCGCACGCAGGCACGCAGACGCTGCGCGACTTCGCGCAGCAGTTCGTCGCCGACATGGTGGCCGAGGCTGTCGTTGATCAGTTTGAAGCGGTCGAGATCGGCGAACAGCACGGCCAATCGTGTGCCGTAGCCGGCGGCGGTCAGAATGGCCTGTTGCAGCCGGTCGTGCAGCAGCGATCGGTTGGCAAGGCCGGTCAGAGCGTCGTAATTGGCCTGCTGTTCGATGCGCGACTGATAGTTCTTGAGCTCGGTGATGTCCTCGACCGTGCCCTCATAGTGCTTCACTTCACCGGATTCATCGCACACGGCGCGCGCGTTTTCGGAGATCCAGATCACCTTGCCGTCGCGCCGGCAGACCTGAGACTCGAAACCGCTGATCACACCCCGCGCACGCATGATGCGCATGAACTCGTCGCGCCGTTCCGGGTCCACGTACAACTGGCGGCCGATGTCGCGCAGACCGGTCATCAGATCCTGTGGCGAGTCGAAGCCGTAGATCCGTGCCAGCGCCGGATTGGCGTCCAGGTAGCGGCCATCCGGCGTGGTGCGAAAGATGCCTTCCAGCGCATTGTCGAACAGGCTGTGGTATCGGCGTTCGGC
>JBJHBT010000027.1:0-53280 GCA_050485645.1 Gammaproteobacteria bacterium
ACCGAGCGGGCGCCGCTGGCTCCTGGCTCAACGCTATACCGACATCGAACAACTCATGCTCGACAACGACCTCGCCCACCTGGACGCGCTCGACGAGCGCATCGACGCCGTCGATGCCAAGCTCCGCAAGCTATCACCGCATCCGCCGCAAGAAGTCGCACACCGTCGCGGTCGTGGCACTCGCCCGCAAGCTCGTAGTCGTCGTCTGGCATCTGCTCAGCCGGCAGGAGCCTTACCGTTATGCGCCGGTCAGGCACACTCGCGCCAAGCTCCGCCGTGTCACGCCGGGGATCCTACCTGCGAAGGCCGGGTGCATACCCGACACCCTGGAAACCGTCTATGCCGAGGTAGGGCTTCCCGGTCCGCGGATACCCACGGCCGGAGAAAAGCGCGCAGCCGCCAACAACCGGCGCTGCGTGACCCGGCATCGAAAAATGCAGGCAAAAGAAAGCACGAGTGTCTGAGAACCATGGTCGTTCAACTGCTTACGGAGCGCGCTTGACACATTCATAGGTAGCGGGTCTATGCTGAGTCACCGACTATGCGGAGATCCGCATAGCCTCGTCAGGTGCGCTCGAGGTTTGGGCACCAGCGCAGCCAGCCGGGCGATGAAGTCCTCGGGCTCGACAAAATCGCCGGGAGCGATTTTGGACAGCCGAAGGCTGGCCCGAAGGGCGCAGGGCAGGATGCCCGGAGCAATATCACATGCGTCGTACCGTCGCGATACGGCGTCTTCAATGCGTAGCGCACGTACCCGCCCTCGGTCAGCGACCCGCTCGGTGGCCACCGGGGGGCCTTGCGACGTAACGCGCCAGGTGTTCGAGCTTGTCACGCTGTGAGGCCTTCGCCGCGATGCCTGCGTGCAGCGAGACATCCGCCCACAGATTCGCCAAGTGCAGGTCATGCTTGTACTCGCGGCCCTGCCTACCGCAAGTGCGGCAGAAGAGGCAGGAGCTCAAGCGGCTGTCGCTGGCCGAGGGCGGGTTTTCGCCAATACCAACTGGAACAGCGCCCACACCACCGCCGTTGCTGCGATGAGCGCCAACAGCAAACCGATGTCCGGCCGAAAGACAAGGAGCGCGGAAAATGGCGTGCCATACAGACCGGGGACTGCGACGAGCAAGACCCAGGCCAACGCCAGAGCAAGCGTAAGCGCAAGCCACAATCCGGATTCCGCCGCAACGCCTGTATTTGCTCTCAGCCGGTCGCGACCAGTCCATGCGCGCGCCATTCCTGCCAGGAACAGGATCGGTATGGCAGCCAAGCCAACAAAGATCACCTTGCGCCATCCCGAATATCCTGCGTCTGCCGCGGGCAAGTCCAGAGCCGTTTCCGTGAGCCTCTGGAAAAGCGCTGCATTCTCGCCGAAGCCAAAGCCGCTTCCGCTATTGGAGAGAACAACGACGCCCTTCTTCTCGTCCGGAACCATAGTGGCGACACCTTCGAAGCCGGGGTTCGAACCTCCGTGGAAGACAGTTCCCTGCTCCGGGTTCAGCGCCCAGCCAAAGCCATATTCCGGTGACACTTCGCCGGCCGACGTCATCATCAGCCTCTTTCCGGCAGCGCTCAGGATGTCGTCCCTGCCGTTTATCATGATGCCGAGATAGCGGGCCATGTCGCGCGCGCTCGATACGATGCCGCCCTCCGAGCCGCGTCCGGTCCTGTTCGTCGTGAGCGGCAGCTTGCTGCCGAACCACGGCCGATGCCCGGTGGCCATGCTGTCGCGGTCTTGCGCGCCGTGAACGTAGCTATCGTCCATACCGGCGGGCGCAAGAATGTTCGCTTCGACATAGGTCGCGTAATCGAGCCCGCTGACTACCTCGATCAGGTACCCGAGGATCTGGTAGTTCGCGTTTGAATAGGCCCATGTCGCTCCGGGAGAGGATGGCGGGATGACATCGGCGAGAATTGCTGCGCGCCTCCGCAACGAATCCTCATCGGTTGCGACGTCCGTTTGCGAGTTGTTGCCCTGGATTGTCGAATAGCCACTCGTATGACTTAGCAGCTGCCGCACGGTGACCTGGCCAGCCGGTTTTCCGGCAAAGGCATCCACATAGCGTGCAATCGGTGCGTCGATCTCCACGCTGCCCTGTTCGACGAGTTGCATCACCGCCAGCGCCGTGAAGCTTTTCGAAATGGAACCGATCAGGAAGGTTGTATCCGCACGCACCATTTCCTGCCTGCCGATATGCCTGACTCCCCGTTCTCCGATTTCGACGATCCGGCCATCTGAGACGACCGCATACGCCATGCCCGGTGCGGCGGATGCCGGCCATTCGCCTGCGATCACGTCGTCAACCGGGGTCGCCACCGCCTCGATTGACAGGCTGGCTGCGAAAGCAGCGAGCGCGGCGCTGAAGAGGGCGGCGGCCAGACCGGATCTTCGCAGCTCCCGCCCTCCGTCCACCGGCCGAAGAACGAACCTAAAGTGAAGTCTCAGGAGGCGCTTCAGCTGAAGCGTCCTCTGAGAAGGCACTTGAGGTTTGTTCATAATTCGGTCGGCGGCTCGCGGGTTATTGTCTGATTATAGCCCGCCGGATATTGAACACCGCCGCTCGATTCTGCTCCGCGTTAGTCACGCCAGGCCCAGTCTTGCGGTGGTGGCTTAGGGGGCAGGGCTCGAACCTGCATTCTCAGATCCAAAGTCTGATGTCCTACCAATTAGACGACCCCTAAACGAAAAATCCCCGAGAAACGTCTGTCTCTCAGGGTTCCATTGCTGGAGGGCAGACGCGGTAATGCCCTCCTGTGATGTCCAGGCGGGCTAACGTTTCGTCTGTTGCTGGCTCCAGTTCATGCAGTGCAGGATAGACCGCTGGAGCCGAATGTCGACGGGATACAGTCGCGTGCGCTAGGCAATTTAAGCCGCCCGTTCCGGCCGGATCTGGTGCGACCAGCCCTGCCCGATCCCTTGTCGTTCGGGCGTCGGAATCTTCACCTTTATGCTGAAAATGCCGGTACACACGGTCAGCACGCGACCTCACGCCAACACCCGCCCGTCGGCATGTAGACACTCGGCGGACCGCGTCGCTGAGCAATAGCTCTACAACCTCCCGTTGTTGCCGTCAGGCCACCAGCGAAATCGGCCTGGCGCCTTGCAGAACTGAGTGAGACGCGCTCGTTCGCCGCCGCGAACCATGGGAACTCTGCATATGCGATTGACATATGCGAAGCTTGCTCTACACTAAACATATACAAACCGCATATGGCAGAAGAGCAATGGAACGAGTACGCATTTTCAGGAACAACAAGAGCCGTGCCATCCGGTTACCGAAAGCCCTGGACTTTCCTCCGGAAGTGGAGGAGGTCGATATCATCCCGGTCGGCAACAGCCGGGTGGTGGTTCCGGCGGGAGAAGGCTGGGCGTCCTGGTTCGATCGCGAAGCCCGAGTCACCGACGACTTTATGAGCGAGCGCGAGCAGCCCCTGGATCAGGAACGGAACACCCTGGCATGATCAAGTACATGCTGGATACCAACATCGTGATCTATACGCTGAACAACCGGCCGGACACGGTGCGTAAACAGTTTATCGCCCATCAAGGCCAGCTGTGCATCTCCACCGTCACGTTGATGGAACTGTACTACGGTGCCGAGAAATCCAGCGACCCGGAGCGCAACCTGGCCGAGATCGAGCAGTTTGCCGGCCGCCTGGCGGTTTTCGACTACGACGCCGAAGCGGCCGCCCATACCGGGCAGTTACGTGCTGAACTGAAAGCGACGGGAACCCCCCTGGGGCCCTACGACCAGATGATCGCCGGTCATGCACGATCTGCAGGTTTGATCGTGGTCACCAACAATGTTCGGGAATTCAAGCGAGTGCCTGGGCTGCGGGTGGAGAACTGGGTCCAGGAGTCTGCGCTGTAGAAGCGCAATGAACGCAAGCCGCTGTGCCTCAGTTCGACGTTCACGAACTGGTTGCTTCAATCGGTTAGCGGATCGGTCCTCGAGATCCTTCACCCGGCGCGCGACTGCTTTCATGACCAGCAGATCTTCGACCCTCGGCAACCGCACGGGCACGCATCAGGACGCCGGTGATCGGCACGGCGATCAGGATCAGCAGAGCGTAAATCCATCGGCACGGGATCCCGCCTCGCAGACGCGAGCGGCGCGCGATCATAGCGCCGCAGCCGACGGCATCACAGCTACCGGGGCTGAACCGCCGCTCGCCCGTCTCAGCACGGTGGCCATGGTGGTGGACCATAGCGCCTTAAAGCCTCCCAACCAACTGATCGGGACGCTACAGCACGGTGTGATACTCGGCGATGAAAGCGATCTCCTGCCCCGCGAGTTCGGCCTGTGCCGCGAAATCGCCCCATTGCTGGACAGCATCATTGACTTGCACGATCAGATCACTCGCGCCCGGAACGCTGAATCGGTCAGCAACCTTCATCAGATCCTCTCTCCGGATATCGTCGAAACGTCCGTTGACGCTCATGAGGGGGTGCTGCGTCAACTCGCCGGTCGGGTTGTATGCGAAGATGATGTCGTAGGCTGGCGCCAATTCAGACACAAAGATCGATAAAGAATTTCGTGTTCCTTTCGTGCTTCGTCATCGATCGTGCCGATACGCGCCAGCAAGTCCGTGCCGGTACTACTCGCCTCCCCGCGGCGGGGCTGCGTGGCGATCGTCGTTGCGCGCAGCGATGGCTGCCATCGTCAGTCGCGACACACAGATGAGCTGGCCGCGCTCGTTTCTAAGCTCGATATTCCACACCTGGCTGGAACGGCCAATGTGCACCGGGCGCGCCGTGCCGGTCACGGTCGATCCCTCCGGCACCGGGCGCAAGTGATTGGCGTTGATTTCCTGTCCGACGAAATGGCGAGTGCGGTCATGATTGGCTGCGTTCGCCGCAAGACTCCCGATCGTTTCGGCCAGCACGACCGATGCACCGCCGTGCAGCATGCGCATCGGCTGGCACGTGCGGTGGTCCACCGGCAGCGTGGCCGAGAGATGGTCCGCGCCGATCTCGACGATCTCGATACCAACCTGCTCGGCCAGTGTGTTCCGTAACCGCTCGCGAAGATACGCGACCGTGATGCCTGGGCGCCAGAGAGGGCTGACCTCCGCGCCGCTCGTTGTGCGTGAATCCTGTTCGTCCGTCACACAGCGCTCCTCTTGAAGTACGTCACTCGCCGGACGCTGATAACAGGCGCCGTCATACAGGAATATCGAAGTGCAGGACTTCCTCGCGCCGGCCGAGCCTCGAGTACAGCGCGATGGCCGGATCGTCACCGTAGTCGGCCTGAACCATGACCACCCAGCCGCCACGCGCCGCCGCCACGCGCCGCACTTCCTGTATCAGCGCGGTTGCAATGCCCTGGCGACGGTGCGTCGCCGCCACCGCAAGATCGTAGATATACACTTCGCTGCGCCGCTGCTCGAACTTCGGCATCACGTAGGCGGCGAGTGCGCCGACCACCTTGCCGCCCTGCGTCGCAGCCACCGCGATGAACGTATCACGCCGCAGCAGCGCGCACAGATAGTCCGAATCGGGCATCGCGGCGCAGTAGGTGTCCGGCTCGTTGAATACTTCACCGAACAGCCGCAGCATGTCGCGCATCACCGGCTCATCGCGCTCGTTCAGCACACGGATGTCGAACGTGCTCACCGCGTTGTCTGTCACTGCCACCAGCCTGCCCCTCACCTTCGGGAGATGATCCCAAAGTTCGGGCCCGATTGCCACGCTCAGGCTATGATGGTCACGCCTCCACGATCGGCACGAAGCCGCCGTAAATCAAGCGCTTGCCGTCGAACGGCATCTGCGTGTCTTTCATGCGGCCGGCTGCCATGAACGCCTTCCAGCCGGCATCGCGCACGGCCTTGGACGGCCACTCCACCCAGGAAAATATCACCGCTTCGTCCGGTTCGGCTTTCACCGCGCGGCGGAAGTCCGTCACCTTGCCGTCCGGCACGCTGTCGCCCCAGGCTTCCATCACGCGGGTGGCGCCATACTCGATGAATATCTGCGCCGCCTGCTCGGCAACGGCGAGATAGGCCGCCCTGCTGGCGGAAGGCACCGCCACCAGATAGCCATCCACGTAACCCATGTCGCCACCGGGGCCGACGTCGAGAATGGGCGCGAACCCGCCGAATATCATGCGCTTGCCATCGCATGGCATGTTGGCGCCCATCTGCTGCATGCGGGGATCGGTAAACATCCGTTCATTGGCGGCGTCGCGTGCCTCGCGGGATGCGTATTCGAACCACGAGAACGCCACCGTTTCGTCCGCCGTGGCCAGCACCGCGCCACGAAAGTCGGTGACGTTGCCATCGGGCACCTCATCGCCCCAGGTTTCCACCATGCGCCTGACACCGTATTCCCGAAACAGCGGCGCCGCTTCGGCGGCATGCTGACGGTAAGCCTCTCGATTGACGGTGGGCACCGCCACCACGAATCCATCCACATAACTCATCGACAACTCTCCCCGATCAGGCGGCCGCTACCGCACCGCCGGTATGACACCCGGCCGCACCCGGCAAGGCCGGTGCGGCGCGTTCAACCAGAGACTGGTTTGAACCATGGTCGATCAGGGTGACGGGGTTTCGACATGCCCCAATCCGCGCGTACGCACCCGCGGGGTGACGCGAAGCCCATGGCCAGCCGGAAGGTCATGGCAGCGCAGGCTGTGCCGGCTGAATGAAGAGGCGGATGGTGTCGATCAGCTGCGCATGATGCCCCACCCACACATGCCCGCCATCCGCGTAGCCGATGAACCGCGCCAGAGGAATGTGCGCCGCCGTGTAGCGCGCAACGTCGTAAGTGCCATAGCGGTCGTCCGCCGTGCTGATGGCCAGCGTCGGCACAACTATCGATTCCAGTGCGAAGCGTTCGATGCCGGCGAGCACGGCGCTGTCGTTGAGCAACCCCTGTCTGCGCACGCTGACGGGCAGGATTGTTCCAAGCAGCCTGGCGATACGTGCCTGCTCATCGGCGTCCGCCTGATCAACCAGCTCCGGATCCGTGGCCAGAATGGTCGCGATCATCGTGCGCGGCGCGAAGCGCAATGCAGCCCAGAACAGAAAGTCGAATCGCAGCGCCGTGCTGAACACGAGCTCGACGCCGGCAGGTGTGTGCACGGAGGGCGCATCGCCCCCGCGCGGCGCATACATGGCCGGTACCAGCAACACCAGCGCGGTGACGCGTTCAGGATGACGCAGTGCGAACAGCGTGGACGACGGAGCGCCGGCCGAGCCGCCGATGACCGCGGCGGAGTCGATGTCCAGCGCATCGAGCAGGCAGGCGTAGGCGTCGGCCTGTGCGGCAGCGGAAGCATCATCCGGCAGTGGTGTACGCAGATAGCCGAAGCGCGAGACGGCAATCACACGAAAGCCGTGCCGTGCCAGATCACCGGCGAACTCAAGCCCCTGGTCGTAGCCTCCGCCTGAGCCGTGCACCATCAGCACCGCGGGGCCGTCACCGGTCTGTGCGTACTCCAACGATCCGCAAGGTGTTCGGATGACAACGCCGGCGGCGGCCACGCGATCGCGGGCGCTGCGAATGTCGCGCTGGTAGGCAATCGCCAAGACGACCAGCAGAACGGCGATCAGGAACGCAACGATTCGCGGCCATCGTTTCATCGCACCGTCCTGCGCATGGAATCGACCGATCTGCCCGAGGACGAGACGCGCCCGCTACTGCTCAGAGACGTTACCTGCCCTGTCCGCGATGTTTCTTCGGTCTGGACCTCGGATTGCCCGGTGCCTTCGGCTTCACTCCGATTCTGGGCCCGCCTCCGGGTCCGACTCCGGACTTTCCCGATCCCTTACCCCGGCCCTTGCCCTTGTCGGCGCCTGCACGCACCTTGCTGGACCCGGCACCGGGCCCGGACTTCAGTGTCAGCCTGCGTTTGGGTTTGCGCTCCGCGCCGTCCGGGCCGGGCGCCGCAACGGGCGCGGCAACGGCCGCTGCATCGGCGTCGCCGGCCGGCTCATCACCAGGGCGGGAGATCGCCAGCTGCCGACCGCAGACCCAGACCTTCTTCAGATCGCGGAACACGTCGCGCGGCATACCCATCGGCAGATCCACGTGACTGTAGGTGTCTTCGATCGCGATATGCCCGATATACCGGCCATCGATGCCCGCTTCGTTGGCGATGGCGCCGACGATGTTGCCTGGCTGCACGCCATGCTCACGGCCGACCTCGATGCGGAAGCGCTCCATGTCCGCATCCGGCGGGCCCGACTGCCGCCCCCCGCGCCTGTCGCCGGCAGAGGCGTCGGCACGCTTGCGCGGGCGATGATCATCGCGATCGGACGCACGATCGCGCCCATAGCCGCCACGCCCATGCGCCGCGGACGATTCCGGTTCGTGATGGCGCTCGTCGGCCTCCAGCAGCAGCGTCTGCTCGCCCAGTGACATCTTCGCCAGCGCCGCGGCAATTTCCAGCGGAGGCACATTGTGTTCACGCTGGTACTGGTCGATCAGCCCCTCCATGAACGCCAGATCGCCGGATGCCAGCGTGTCGCTGATCTTCTGCTTGAAACCCGCGATGCGTTGATTGTTGACCATTTCAACCGTGGGCAACCGCAGAAGATCCATTTTCTGCCGGGTGGCCCGCTCGATCGCGGCCAGCATGCGCCTTTCGCGCGGCGCGACGAACAGGATGGCTTCACCCTTGCGGCCGGCGCGGCCGGTGCGCCCGATGCGATGAATATACGCTTCCGGGTCGTAGGGAATATCGTAGTTCACGACGTGACTGATGCGCTCAACGTCGAGGCCGCGCGCGGCCACGTCGGTGGCCACGACGATGTCCAGCGCGCCCTTCTTGAGGCGCTCGACGGTTTGCTCGCGCTGTTTCTGCTCCATGTCGCCGTTCAGCGCGGCAGCCGCATGACCTCGTGCTTCAAGCCGCTCCGCGAGCTCGGCGGTTGCCGTTTTCGTGCGCACGAAAACGATCATGGCGTCGTACGGTTCCACTTCGAGGATGCGCGTCAGGGCATCCAGTTTGTGCAGCCCGCCAACGATCCAGTAGCGCTGATGCACCGTCTCGGCCGTGGCGGTCTTGGCGTGGATGGAAATCTGATGCGGCGTTTTCAGATGCCGGCGCGCGATGCGCTCGACCTCCCTGGGCATGGTCGCGGAGAACAGCGCCATCTGCCGCTCCGGGGGCGTCTGTTCGAGTATCCACTCCACTTCCTCGATAAAGCCCATACGCAGCATTTCGTCGGCTTCGTCGAGTACCAGTGCGCTCAGGTTGTCCAGCTTCAGACGCCCCTTGCGCATGTGATCCATGATGCGGCCGGGCGTGCCGACAACCACGTGCACGCCGCGCTCCAGCTGTCGGATCTGGCTGGAGTAGCCCTGGCCACCGTACACCGGCAGTACCTGAAAACCCGCAATCTCGGACGCGTAACGACGGAACGCTTCGGACACCTGTATGGCCAGTTCACGCGTGGGCGCGAGCGTGAGCACCTGGGGGCCTTTACGCTTCAGATCGATGCGCGCCAGCAGCGGCAGGGCGAAGGCGGCGGTCTTGCCGGTGCCGGTGGGTGCATGGCCGAGCAGGTCGAGTCCGGCCAGCAGCGGCGGGATCGCTTCAGACTGAATCGGCGACGGCGTTTCATATCCCACCTTCTCCAGGGCCGCGAGCAGGGTCGCTGGCAGATTCAGACTGGCAAAAGTGTTCGTTTCGGGCGATACGTCAGACATGACTGATCTCGGAAATCCAGAGCCGTACAGGGAAGAACATTGACGCAATACAGGGTCACGCGCGCCGGGGCGTCGGGCGCGCGAGGAACGAATCGGTTACCCGCTCTCAGGCGACCCTGACGCCGCGCTTGCCGGTCTGCGCGGCCAGATACTCGTCGTAGCTGCCCTTGAAGTCGCAGACCCCGTCGGGCGTCAGTTCAATGATACGCGTTGCCAGCGAAGAGACGAACTCCCGGTCATGGCTGATGAAGATCAGCGTGCCGGGGTAGTTGTCCAGCGCCAGATTCAGCGCCTCGATGGTCTCCATATCGAGATGGTTGGTCGGTTCGTCGAACACCATCACGTTGGGCTTCTGCAGAATAAGCTTGCCGAACAGCAGCCGGCTCTGCTCTCCGCCGGAGATCACATCAACGGTCTTGTCGCTCTGGTCGCGGGAAAACAGCATTCGGCCCAGCGTCGCACGCAGCAGCTGCTCGTCCGAGCCGGGCGGCTGCCACTGCGTGATCCAGTCGAACAGCGTCCGTCGCTCCTGGAAGTCGGCCGAGTGGTCCTGAGCGAAGTAGCCGATTCTTGCATTCTCCGCCCACTTCACCTTGCCGGCATCCGGTTCCAGGTCGCCGACCAGGCAGCGCACCAGCGTGGTCTTGCCGATGCCGTTGGGACCGATGATCGCGACCCGCGACCCCGCCTCGATGGTGAGATCCAGATCCGCGAAAAGTTCCAGGTCGTCGAAACGCTTGCTGATGCGCGTCGCCTCCACCGCGACGCGGCGCAACGGCTTGTCCTGCTCGAAACGGATATACGGACTCACGCGACTCGATGGCTTCACTTCGGTCAGCTCGATCTTCTCCAGCTGCCTCGCCCGCGACGTGGCCTGGCGCGCCTTCGAGGCGTTGGCCGAGAAACGGCTCACGAAGGCCTGAAGATCGGCCATCCTGGCCTTCTTCTTCGCATTCTCGGCCTGGATACGCTCCAGCACCTGCGTGGCGGCGATCATGTACTGATCGTAGTTGCCCGGAAACAGCCGCAGTTCGCCGTAGTCCAGATCGGCGATATCCGTGCACACGGTGTTCAGGAAATGGCGATCATGCGAAATAATCACCATGGTGGCCTGGCTGTTGCAAAGGTAATCCTCGAGCCAGCGGATCGTGTTGATATCGAGGTTGTTGGTGGGCTCGTCGAGCAGCAGCACATCGGGGTCGGAAAACAGCGCCTGCGCCAGCAGCACCCGCAGCTTGAAGCCCGGTGCGATCGCGCTCATCAGTCCCTCGTGCTGATCCGTCGGAATACCGATGCCCTCGAGCAATGAGGCGGCGTTGGCGTGCGCCGAGTAGCCATCGAGTTCGGCGAACTCAACCTCAACCTCCGCCACGCGCATGCCATCCTCATCGTTGAGGCTGGATTGCGCATACAGGCGATCGCGCTCACACATCAGCTGCCACAGCCGCTGGTGGCCCATGATGACGGTGTCGATCACGCGGCTGGTCTCGTAGGCGAACTGGTCCTGCCGCAGAACGCCGATACGCGCATTCGGATCCACCGACACGTTGCCGGACGTCGGTTCCAGCTCGCGCGACAGGATCTTCATGAAGGTCGACTTGCCCGACCCGTTGGCGCCTATCAGCCCGAAGCGGCGGCCGTTTCCGAAGCTCGCGGAAACGTTCTCAAACAACGGCTTGGCGCCGAACTGGATCGACAGGTTAGCGGTGGAAATCAATGCAATCGCCCCGGTTCATGAATTAAGGGTGGGGTGCGCGCTGCCTGGCGGGCGCCTGGCCGCGGCCGCGCCGAGCGCGGGGGCCGGCAGAGTAACAGAACTGCGCCCCGGATGCAGGCCGGCTTGCACCGACGCGAGCTCACTCCTTAGACTGCTGCGCTTTTGGTCGGCCCGATGTTCAGAAACATGCGATTCCTCAGGTTCACGAGCCCCTGGCCGGAATCTGAAGAGAAGCTCGACGAAGCCCTCAGCGCCGCCGGCTTCACGCCCTGCGGCCCTCTCACGGAAAAGACCTCGGGCTGGGAAGCGCCACTGGAGACCCCCGACGGGCGCCTGTGCCGCCGCGTGGCCGGTGCGGACCTGGTGCAGCTGCGCACCCAGAGCCGGCTGCTGCCGGCTTCGGCGGTCAATGAGGCGCTGGAAGCGCGCATTGAGGAATTCCGCGAACGCATGGGCGAGCTCCCCGGCCCGCGCGAGAAGCGGCGCATGAAGCTGGAAACACGCGACAACCTGCTGCCGAAAGCGCTGCTGCGCTCGGACCGTACCCGGGGCCTGTTCCTGCTCAACGAGAACGTTCTGGCGATCGACGCCACATCGCCCGTCAGCATCGAGCGCTTCGCCGAGCTGCTGCGGCTTGCCATCGGCCGAATCGAAACGGCTCCGCTGGAGTACGATCGCCCCATCGGCGAACTGCTGACCCGTCTGTTTCTCGGTGATTCCCTCCCCGGCATCGTCGTCGGCCGTGAATGCCGCATGCAGGATCCCGCCGACAGCAAGGCCAGTGTCCGCTTCGTCGACATGGATCTGGCGGACGCCACGGTTCGCCAGCACGTGCGCGACGGCATGCGACTCACGCATCTGGGCATCGAGTTCAACAGCATCATGCGCTGCGTCATCGACGAGAACGGCGGAATCGGCAAGATCAAGCTGATCGGCGTATCGGCGGAGGAAGCCGGCGACGAGGAGGATCCGCTGGCCCGCTTCGACGCGGAATTCACGCTGCTGACGGGTACGCTGCGACAGCTGCTTGCGACGCTGGGTCAGGTGCTGGGGTAGGCGTTCCCTGTCGCCGTGCCGACTCTGCGATTGCCTTGATGGCTTCGTCCGGACGAGTCACGTCCGGCTCGAGCGGCAACTCGATGAGCGCAGCCACGGCGACCCGATCGACTTCAGAAAAGGCACCCGCCCGTCACGGATTCTCCAGCACCAGCACACCGGCGCCGGTATTGGAAATCGGCGTGTGATAGTGCTTGTGCACAACGCGCGCATCGTCGGCCAGCGCACCACGCATGACCAGCCACATGATCACCTCAACGCCCTCGGTGCCGGCGTTGCGGATGATCTCGGATGTGCTTTGTGATGCCAGCCACTGCGGATCAGCGATCACACTTTCCATGGTCCTGAGGTCATAGTCGACATTGATCAGCCCGGCGCGTTCACCCTGCAGCTGATGCGACATGCCGCCGGTACCGAAAATCACGACCTTCAGGTCTTGCGGATACGACTCGATCGCCTTGCGCAGCGCCTTGCCCACCGTGTAGCAGCGTTGCGCGCCGGGGATCGGATGCTGCACGGTGTTCACAGCCAGCGGAATCGTACGCACCGGCCACTTTGGCAGGTGACGCCACATCAATGCCATCGGCACCGTGAAACCGTGGTCAACCAGCATTTCCTGACAGGTCGCGATGTCGATCTGCTGTTCGATCAGTGATTCGGCGATATGCCACGAAAACGGTGCATCACCATCAAAACTGGACAGCGTCTTCAGCCCCCAGCCCTCGTCGTCGTTGGCGTAGTGATCGGCGCAGCCGAGTGCGAATGCGGGGATGTTGTTGAGAAAAAAGTTCAGGCCGTGGTCGTTGTAGACGACGACGGCGATATCGGGCTGCACGTCGGCCAGCCATTGCCTGACCGGCTCATAGCCATCAAAGAACCGCTTCCAGTAAGGTGTGTTCTCCAGCCCTTGCGTCATCGCGTTACCGATCGCGGGGATGTGCGAGGTGGTGACGCCACCGACGATCCTAGCCATGCCAGTAACCCTCCCGTTGCTTCAGTCGGTCGATCAGCCCTTCGCCTTTGGCCGCCAGCGCCGCCTTGAAAGCTTCCGTCGTGATGCCCTGAAACGCGGCGCCCGCATCCTGCACCGTGAAGCCGCGCGGCACGGCCAGCTTGGCCAGATAGTAGATGTTCGCGCCCTGCCGCAGCAGCGTCAGAAAGTCGTCGGACAGCAATGCCTGCTTCTGCGCCGGGGTGAGCCCGTAGCGGTCGGCATAGGCCGCCTTGTCGCGTGTGAACTGCTGGCGATTTTCCTCGCGATTGAACGAAAACAGCAGTTTGTTCAGCCCGTAAGCGGCATGCGCCGTCCTGCCGTCGAACACATAGGTGCCGGGGATCGAGTCGTAGTCGTGTGATGGCCAGACCATGGCGGAATCTCCGTGTGCCAGGCGGGGCGCCCTGCCAATCGCGCAACCATGCCGGGATGGGCCTGTTGCGGCCGATGCGGCTGGCCGGCACGCCTCGCAATAAATGACACTTTCCGCGATTCAATCCGCCGTTTACAGCGAATTTTCCGTTGGATAATGGTACTTTTCGCATGAAATGTCGAAGGAGGTCGGTGCCATGAAGCGCTCTGGGGACCTTGCGGGTATTCCCACCGTCGCCTTCTACGGCGATGTCACCGAATGGTCCACGTCAGCGCTGCTGCACAGTGAACCGCTGATCGAGCGCAGCCGGGCGCACGCGTGGCGCATCCGTGCACATCGGCACAGCAATCTTGCGCAGCTGTTCTGGCTGGCGCGCGGTTCCGGCAGCGCTCGATTCGATGGCGAACCCTGCTCCCTGGCGGCGCCCTGCCTGGCGGTGGTGCCGGAGCTGTGCGTACACGAGTTCGAATGGGAGAAGGACTGCGACGGCTTCGCGTTGTCGCTTGCAACGGCGCTGGTTCAGGACCTGCGCCGGCAGTTCGGTTCGCCGACAGGCCTGTTCAGCATGCCCGTGGTGCTGCCCGCGGACACAGACGGTGACTATGTGCAGGCGCTGTTTGCCCGCATCCAGGACGAGTACGTGCAGACACAGCCATACCGCGATGTCGTGCTCGACAGTCTCATCCGGGCACTGGCGGTTCGCGTGGCCAGAGGCACCGCGCCGGCACCGCGCGCGGAACGAATGAGTCGCGGCGCACGTCACTACCTGCGATTCACCGAACTGCTGGAAAACCGGCACCGTGCGGGCTGGTCGGTGGCTGACTATGCCAACCGGCTGGGCATTTCACCGGCGCATCTGAACGCGGTCTGCCGCCGCGCCGGCGGCGCATCGGCACTTCGGGTCATCCACGACCGCGTGCTGCTTGCGGCGCGGCGGGAACTCGCCTACACCGACAGATCGATTGCCGATGTCGGCGCCGGACTCGGCTTTCAGGAACCGTCCTATTTCACCCGATTCTTCAAGCGCAACATGCGGATGACGCCGAAGCAGTACCGTCAGAGCACCGGCACCCAGACCGGTTGAAGGCCGCGCTGTCCGCGTCAACAGCAATGGCGGTCAGGCAATGTGCCGACCAGACGCAAAAGTTGTCGGCGATGCGGTTCGCCACCATGATGCGAACGGCTCGGGTGCACCATCCAGCAGGGCGCCGGTTTCCAGAAACGTATATTGTTCCGCGCCGCTGCGGACTTCCAGATCGCCACCACGACGCTGCAGGTGCTGCGGGTGCAGCTGTCCTGGATGATCCAGTCCGGCGGCTGCCACGATGTGAATCAATGCCGCCAGCGTGTGGCGATGAAAGTTCGCCACACGCTGCGCTTTATCGTCGACAACCAGCGCGCGCTGCCGCCACCTGTTCTGTGTGGCGACACCGGTGGGACAGCGGTCAGTATGACAGGCCAGAGACTGAATGCAGCCGATCGCGAACATGAAACCGCGGGCGGAGTTGCACCAGTCCGCGCCCAGCGCCATGTTGGCCGCCAGCTGATAACCGGAAGTCACCTTGCCAGACACGCCGAGTCGGATCCGGTCGCGCAGACCCGCACCGATCAGCATGTTCCGCGCCAGCAGCAGCCCTTCACGCAGCGGGGTACCCACGCGGTTGCTCAATTCCATCGGCGCGGCACCGGTACCGCCTTCGGCACCATCAACGACGATGAAGTCAGGTGTGATGCCGGTCTGCAGCATGGCCTTGACGATGGCCGCGAACTCAACGGGATGACCGATACACAACTTGAACCCGACAGGCTTGCCGTCGGACAGTTCGCGTAACCGTGCCAGGAATTCCAGCAGCCCCGTCGGCGTGGAGAACGTGCTGTGTGCTTTCGGGGAAATGCAGTCTTCTCTCGGCGCAATACCCCGCGCCTCAGCGATCTCGACGGTGACCTTGGCGGCCGGCAGCAGCCCGCCGCCGCCCGGCTTGGCTCCCTGCGACAGCTTCAGCTCGATCATCCTGACCTGATCACCCGACGCGTTCTCCGCGAACCGTCCCGGGTCGAACCGGCCGTCACGGGCGCGACACCCGAAGTAACCGCTGCCGATCTCCCAGATCAGGTCGCCACCGTGCTTCCGGTGGTAGCGTGAGATACCTCCTTCACCTGTGTCGTGCGCGAAATCGCCCAGCTTAGCCCCTTTGTTCAGGGCGAGAATTGCATTCGCGGACAGCGCTCCGAAACTCATCGCGGAGATGTTGAGCACCGAAGCCAAGTAGGGCTTCGAGCAATCCGGACCGCCGATTTCAACGCGAGTACCCACTTCGCCGCGGGCCCTGGGTATCACGGAGTGGTTGATCCACTCATGACCGGGGGCATAGAAGTCGAGCAGGGTGCCAAACGGCTGGCGGTCGTCCACGTCTTTCGCGCGACGGTAAACCAGGGAGCGCTGCTCGCGATTGAACGGCCGGCCATCCTGCTCGCTTTCGAACAGGTACTGGCGAATGGCTGGCCGCAGGGCCTCGAACAGCCAGCGAAAGTGCGCTGTCAGCGGGTAGTTGCGCAGCAGGTTGTGATGTGGCTGAAGGAGATTCCATGTTCCCAGTCCACTGAGTACCGCCAACGGCATGAGCAGCACCAGAACCGCGGGGTACGCCATCGCAGGCGGGATCAGCGCAACGGTGATCAAAACAACCATCAGATACGGCAGTATTCGCACGGCCTGCTCTCCTGGCGGGTATGACGCAGGCACTGAGTGTATCGACTCGTGGCAAACCACGTTAGGATGCGGTACAGGAGGATTCCACCGTGACTGCTGAGACGACGACGCAAGAGCTTTCCCGCTGCGCATTCTTCGCCGGTCTCTCGGAAGACCATCTGCGCTTCCTTGCCGACCACGCCGACCACCGACAGCTCAATGCCGGTGACGTGCTGTTTCGCCATGGCGACCGCGCCCGCTACTTCTTTCTCGTGCTGTCCGGCCACGTCTCCGTGGAAATCGCCGCCATCGAAGGCCCAGCATTACTGTTGCAGGATCTCGCACCTGGCGACGTCGTCGGCTGGTCGTGGCTGATCTCACCGAACCGCTGGAACTTCCAGGCACGTGCAACGCGAGCCGCCGAGGTCATCGAGTTCGACGGAAGCGCCGTGCTGGAACACTGCGAACGGGATCCCCGATTCGGCTATGAACTGCTGAAGCGATTCTCGGCACTGATGTCCGAGCGGTTGAAGGTCGCTCGAGATCGCATGATGCAGGAGTGGAAGCCGACGGGATTCGCGTAGATTCCATCGCCCGCTTCGCCGGTGAAGCAGGCGGATCTGCCTGCCTGTTGGGGCAGGCACGCCATGTCCGGGCGTGTGCCGACAGGGCCGCATCGGATGCGACCCTGTCGGGCACTGTATCTCACCTCTCAGAATGCGTAGCCCACCGACAGCCACGCACGCGGATTGCGTTCGCGGTCATCCGACTGTGCCATGCCGCCGCTGGAACGCCACGCGGTTGCCAGATCGATGGCCACTCCGTTGCGCTGATAGCGAACCCCGACTCCGGCGCCGCTGATGCGCCGACTGGCCTGCATCGCGTCAGCCCTGACGCTGCCGCTGTCGTAAAACACGAACGGCGTGCTGCCGCCAACCGTGTAGCGCATTTCCAGCTGACCCAGCCAGCCCTCGCTGCCTGCCGCTTCACCCTGCGGATAGGCCCGCACACCGGCGGCGCCACCCAGAACAAAGCTCTCTGATGAATCCAGATCACGATTGGCCCACTGACCGGACACGCGGGTCAGCATCGAGAAGTTGCCCGGCAGATTCTGAAGGCGCGCCGCCTGCAGATGGGTACGCCGGAACGAGCCTTCCAGGGCACCACCATTCTCGGCATCCAGACGTCCCGGCGCTGCTTCCAGAGCCACCCAGGTGACGCCACCCCCGCCCACCGCATCGCGACGATCGAAGCGCAGCCCTACGGGCCAGCTCCGGCTGGATTTCGCATCGATACTGAAACCCGCGAGCTGGGTGTCCAGATCCTTGTGGCGATACCCCACGGACAACGCCAGGTTGGTCTGGCGGCTGCGCAGAATCGGAAAGCTGAGCCCTGCGCTGCTGACCTTCGCGGTACCGCTGTAGTCCTCGAACGGCGCACGCAGGTCATACGATGTGCGGGCGTAGCCGACATCCGCACGCATGCCACGCGAACCCACCGGCAGTGAGTAACCGAACTGCCCCAGCCACATTCCCTCGTCGGTGTAGGTGGCGCGGAGCATCACTTCGTCACCAACCATGGCGACGCGATTGATGCGTACCATGGCATTGGCGCGATATTCGCCTGAATAGCGATTGCCGTGGTTCTCGGAGCCGAATTCCGCGTTGACGCGTGGTCCCGCCGCCGTGATGACGTCGAGATCGCCGGCGCCGGTGGAGGTGCCTGGACGCATCAGCGGTGTAACGGTGACACCGGGCAGGTCACCCAGCAGCAGCGTCGCACGTTCCAGTTGTCCTGCCTCGATCACGCTGCCCGGGTTCAGCGCACCCAGAAAGCGATCGGCGCGACGCGTCAGGCGCGGATCACCACTGGCGCGCACATCGCCATAGCGGCCCTCGACCACATCGATACGCAGCTGACCGGTGGAGAGATCCTGCTCTGGCAGATAGGCGCGTGCAAACGGATAACCGTGTTCACGATAGTGGCGGCTGATGCGGTTCGTCAGTTCCCGCAGGCCGGCCAGGTCGAACTCGCGACCCGACACGTTGCCGAGCAGACCAAGCAGCTCGCTCTCCGCGTACACCGTGCCGCCGGTAACTCGCACCGACTGCAGCCGTACGGTCACGCCGCCCTGTGCGAGGTCCTCGAGCGCACCGCCGTCCAGATCCAGCTGCACCGAAGGCTGCATCGGGCCAACTTCGGATTGCAGCGTATCCTGCAGAACGCGGCCGGCGTCCGGCGCCACCTGGGCGCGTGCCTGCGATGCCGCGCCCAGCGCGATGGCGATCGCGATGCACAGCAGACTCAGACCGCGGCGGGGATGTGCCGGACTTGGCATTGCCATTTCACCGCCCTGCCTGATCTTCATTTCGTTGTTCCCGTAATCCAGATTAAAATGCATCACAATGATTCCTCTTCGCGTTCGAAGTCATCCGTGGGATCGACTCCGGCAGGCAGCTGAATGCCGCCGTTCACCACCATCACCGGCATGTAGCCGCCGGCGACCTGGCCGTTGCGATCGCGAACGACTCCGGGGATGGCACCCGATGTGTCATTCACGCTGCCTTCATCGACGCTGATCAGCATCAGGCCGTTGCCCTGCATCGAACCATCCGGAGACGTTCCCATGCGGATGCCGGTGATCCGAGGTGACAGAGCGGTGGCCAGCGCGCTGGTATCCGGCAGGATCTCAGACTGCTGCTGGGGCCGAATCACCAGCGTGCCGTCGATCATCGTGACCTGATAGTTGGCATTGCCCAGGGAGCCCTGCGTGATCGCGTAGCTGCCGATCGTCTCGCCCGGCGCGCGCGTCAGCGCACCAGACAACTGGTCACCAGCCAGCAGCTGGCCATCGACGATGCGCCAGGTCAGGGCCGGATCGGTCTGGCCGTAGATCTTGCCCGCGTTGTCGGCGCTCAGAGTGACCGGCCGCGGCGTGATGCTGAATGCACCATTGTCGGCATCGAAGGTGATGGCGTAGTTGCCGGCCTTCACACCCTCGCCCAGCAGAACGCTGTAATTGCCCACGTCGTCACCGGTTGCTCGTGTCAGCGTGCCCACCAGCGCCTCCAGCGTATCGCTGACCGCCTCACTCGCGAGACTGCCGTTCACGATGCTCACCGACAGCGCCGGATCGCTGTCGCCGTAGATGCGCGACACCAGATCCGCCGCCAGCCCGATTGCGCGCTGCGTGATCTCCAGCTGACCGGCGGTGAACTCGATCTGATAGTTCGGGTTCGCCGCATCGACCAGCGTGCCCTGTGTGATCGCGTAGCTACCGGCATCCTCACCAGCCGCGCGATCCACTGCACCTGCCAGGCTGTCGCCTGCCAGCAGACCACGGCCCTGCGACTGCGCCTCGGCGGTATAGCCCAGTGACGGATCGTGCTCACCATAGGTCTTGGCCGCGTCGTTCGCCGCCACCTGCACCGGTCGCGGCGTGATGCTGAAAGCACTGTTGTCGGCGTTGAATGTGATGGCATAGTTGTCTGCCTTCACACCTTCACCCAGCAGCACAGCGTACGTTCCGACGTCTTCACCGGCCACCCGGGTCAGCGTACCAACCAGTTCAACCAGCGTGTCGCTGACCGATTCGCTGCCAAGACTGCCGTTGACGATGCTCACCGACAGCGTCGGGTCACTCTCACCGTAGATGCGCGATATCAGATCCGCCGCCAGTTCGATCGCGCGCTGCGTAATCTCAAGCTGTGCGCCGGTAAAGTCGATCTGATAGTTGGCGTTCGCAAGCGTGCCCTGCGTGATCGCGTAGCTGTCGACATCCTCACCCGCGGCACGCGTCAGCGCGCCTTCCAGGCTGTCGCCGTCCACAAGACCCCGGCCCTCCGACTGCGCCTCGGCGGTATAGCCCAGCGCCGGATCGTGCTCGCCGTAGGTCTTGCCCACGTCGTTTGCCGCCACCTGCACCGGTCGCGGTGTAATGGTCAGCGTACCGTTCACGAACTCGATCAGATAGTTGGGATTCGCCAGCGATCCCTGTGTAATGTCGTAGGCGCCCACGTTGCTGCCGGCGCTCGCCGGTGTGGCGGCCGAGCCGGACAACACATCGCCATCCAGCAACCCGCGTCCGCTGCTCACCGATTCCACACTCACCGCCAACAGCGGATTGGCTTCGCCATACACTCGATCGACACTGCCGGCAACAACGGTCACCGGTCGCGGCGTGATGGTCAGGGTGCCATCGATGAACTCGATCGCGTAGTTGGCGTTGGCCACGGTGCCCTGCGTGATCGCATAGGCACCGGCATTCTCGCCCGCGACGCGATCCAGCCCACCTGCCAGGCTGTCGCCTTCCAGAAGGCCGCGGCCCTCCGACTGCGCCTCGGCGGTATAGCCCAGTGCCGGATCGTGCTCACCGTAGATCTTGCCCGCGTCGTTCGCCGTCACCTGCACCGGTCGCGGCGTCACCGTGAGGGTGCCGTTCACGAACTCGATCAGATAGTTCGAGTTCGAAAGCGATCCCTGCGTGATGTCGTAACCACCGACGCTGCTGCCGATGGTCGCCGTCGAGGCAGGATTGCCCGACAAACCATCACCTGCAATCAGGCCGCGATCGCCGTTCGCCAGTTCCGCCTGGTAGCCGAATTCCGGATTGGCGTGGCCGTATACCCTCGAGGCGTCATCGGCCGTGACCTGTATCGCCCTTGGCGCAATCAGGGCGGTCGCGGTCGGCGCCGCTTCCAGACTCAACGTGTAGTTGGAGGCGAGCGCACCATTGAAGCCGGTTCCCAGATTCGCCGAACCGATGAGCGCATTGACCTGCTCCCCGGCGTCCGCCTGGCTGAAGTATGCCTGCAGCGCGGCGAGCAGGAAGTGCTCGTCGCCCACCAGACCCTGGAGAGTCAACCCGCTGGCGTCGGTAATCTGGGCACCCGTAGTGCCGTCATACACCCGGTCGGCCACCGCGAACGTGCCATCCAGCGTCAGGGTGCGCGGCGTGATCGTGCCCGACAGCCCGCCGAGTGTGATCTCGCCTTCGCCCAGCACGCTGTCGCCGATGCGGTAGTTCGCAGCCGTCGTGCCGTCGTCCGCATTCAGCATGAACACCAGCGTCACGTTGTTGTAACTGCCGGTGTTGACATAGCCGAAGCTGCCGTCGACGAATGCCAGGGACAGGCTCTCGCCGTTCACCAGCCCTTCGAACTCAAGCTCGCCGTCAATATGCTCTTCCAGCACTGTCGTGGTGCCGTCGTAGATCTTGTCAGCCGAAAAGTTTCCGCCATTCACCAACAGCTGTCGTGGCGTAATCGTTGCACCGTTGATCGCGAATCCGCTGTTCAGGTCGAGCCCGAAGTTCGGGCTGTTGCTGTTCAGCAGACTGATCTCGCCAAGGTCGATCGCAAGGTTGTAGCTGCCGGCGTTCGCGCTGCCGTACTGGTCTTCGCCGGCGAACTGGAGCTGATCGCGGAGCAGCTGATACAGCGGCGACTCCGGATCCAGCACGCCGATACCGTTGACCGTGATGGTCAGGCCCGACAGGTCGAACGATG
This sequence comes from Gammaproteobacteria bacterium, assembly GCA_050485645.1. Classification (GTDB taxonomy): domain Bacteria; phylum Pseudomonadota; class Gammaproteobacteria; order Steroidobacterales; family Rariloculaceae; genus JBJHBP01. Next base: position 21,989 of record JBJHBT010000027.1, read on the forward strand.
TGACATCAGGGGTACCGTCGTACTGACGATCAGCCACGTCGACACCACCAATGGCCGTGATCTGCGCCGGTGTGATATTCGCAGTTGTGGAATGCGGCACCACGCCCACGATCGTGTAGTTCCCGCCGTGCTCGCCGGTGAGGCCGAAATTGCCGGCACTGACCGACACGTTGATGTTGTCGCCGACATTGCTGGTGGCGAATGTGCCGCCACCATGGAAGTCGAATGCCACATCATCCCCACCGATGAACGTGCTGCCGCCCAGGGTATGACGGCTGGCATTCACCGTGACCGTTGCCAGGCTTGTGGCGTCGAAGACCTTGTTGTCGGCGCCGGTCACCTGGACGTAGATCCGGCGCGGCGTGATGGTCTGCGTCGAGTTCGACGAGTAGCTGATGTCGTAGCCGTGCTGGTGGGAATAGTAGGCGCCGTTGAACTCCAGATTGTAAGTGCCGGCATTCCTGGCCTGGAACCCGCCATCCTCCATGCGGCCGAGGATGCCGCTGCCGTAGATCTGGTTGTTGGCGTCGGGATTGTAGATCTGGTTGGTGTGCTGGGTGCCACTTACCGGGCCATCGAGCCACCCGTAGTCACTGCCGTCATACTCCACCGACCAGTTCCGGCCCACGATGTACGAGCGCATGAAGGTACGCAGCATCGGGCGCGTCTGCGGTGTGTAGTCGTCCGCATACATGTCGCTGTCGTCGAAAATGCGCCATGTGGTGCCGTCACCACCGATGTTGGACAGATCCCAGCCGGCATCGATGAATGTCTGACGACGCATCATGTCCTGGGTCGAAAGACCGATGCCTGCGGAACTCTCCTGTGGCGCACCCTGTACGCCCATGTCCCAGAATGAGCTGATCACATCGGCGCCGGCGTTGTACCCCACCAGTCCGCCAACGTTCGAGCCGCTGCCGTTCACCGAGGCCGCCGCGTAGCTGTGCCGGATCGTGCCGTAGTTGAAACCCACCAGACCGCCAACGTAGGCGCCCGCGGAAAGCCCGCGGCCACCGCCGGTGATGGTGCTGTTGTCCGATGCGGACATCGACAGGAAATAACTGTTGTCGACCAGGCCGTCCGCGGCATTGACGCCCACGAGACCACCGACGTCGTTCGACGACTCGCCTGCATCCACCGTCATGTCCGCGTAGGAACGAACGACACTGCCGCTGTTCCAGCCGACCAGACCACCGATCACGGATCCGCCATCGGTTACGGTCAGAGCGATATCCCGGGTACTGCGCAACGGATTCGATGCGGTCGAAACGTTGTTCCAGACCGCGTACTGTACGTAGCTGTCCTGAATCGTTCCGCTGTTCAGACCGGCAAGGCCGCCAACATAATGGCCGTTGGACACCGAGACACTGGCGCGCAGATGCGATTCATCGTGGATCACGCCATTGTCGTTAAAGCCGGCCAGACCACCGATTTCCACGCCCGAGGCCGTGAGCAGGCCATTCAGGTACGACGCGCCGATCGTGCCGCCCTCGTTCCAGCCGACCAGGCCACCGATGCGATAGATTGGATGGCTGCTGACGTCCAGCGCATTGCGGTAGCTGTGGGTGATGCTGCCGCCGACACTGTGGCCAACCAGTCCACCCACATAGGCCAGAGCGCTCGAGGTTTCAATGACACCGGATGCGTGGGACCCGACGATGCTGCCGCCGATCTGGCGCCCTGCGAGTCCACCGATACGCGACTGGCTGGTACTGGTGACCAGGGTCGCACTGCTGCTTGAATTGCTGATGGCAACGTTGCTCGCCAAGCCGACCAGGCCGCCGATGTCCGATGCGCCCGCACCGCTCGCATTGACGGTGTTCGAGCTCGAAACGCTCTGCAGCGTACCGCCTTCCATCATGCCGACCAGGCCGCCACCCGCGTTCGAATCGACACCGGTGAAATTAACGGTGGCGTTCGCCGCCGTGACGCTCCACTCCGAGTTCTGGCTCACGACATTGGAGTCGGTAGCGGATCCGATCATGCCGCCCACTGCCCGATGGCCGTTCACGACACTGCCTTCGCCGCCTTCGATGCGGTTGCTCAGCACCTGACTGTCGATCGCCCGGCCGATGAGCAGGCCAACGTGATCGCCGCCGGAAACCGAGGAGCCGTTCACCCGCAGGTTTCTGATGATGGCGCCGTCGATCACGCCGAACAGCCCCTGATGATCCTGACCGTTGCCGTCGATGCTGTAGCCGGACAGCGTGTGGCCGAGGCCGGCGAATGTGCCGGAGAACGGTGTTTCGCCGTCACCGAGGGCTGTAAACCCGCCGATGCCGCTGATGTCGTTGGCGAGTGCATGCAGTCCGCCAAGGTCGCCCGATACCGCCTGAAGCTGTTCATCCGTACTGATCAGGTTGTACTGGAAGCTGTCCAGGTCGTTGAAGGCGCCAAGACGGAAGGTCTGCGTGGACGGCGCGGTGAGATTGATCGACCGGCCACTGAAGATCTGATACTTGCTCGACTCCCACATCGATGTGGTATGACCGATGCCAAGGTCGTGCGCTGTCGTGAGGTCTTGTGCCAGCTGGAACGTACCGCTGGTCAGCAGCTCCGCGCGGTGTTGCAGCGTGACTGCCTCATGCACACGGAAGGCACTGGCGTTGACACCGAGCTGCGTGGAGCCACCCAGATGGATCCTGTCGAACCCGTGAATCTGGTTTTCCAGAAACGTAACCGGAATACGCAGCCAGTTGTTGAACGTATAGTTGCCGATCGATACACCGCCCGAACTGGTGCGCCCGATCACGAGATCACCCGTGCTTTCCAGGCGCGCCTGACCACCCACCGACCACTGATTGGCCAGCAGGACGATGTCGGACGTCGATGCCTGCACCGCAGAATCCGGTGCCGCACCGACGCGCCCGTCCAGCTGCATGCTCAACCAGTCGCCCTGCGTCGAGCTGCCGGAGTTGCGGCCTTCCAGACGGATCGTCCCGGATTCAGACAGCACATCGGTGCTGGCTGACACCACCAGTCCGGTACGGCTGCCGTGGTTGGTGCGACCATCGATCGTGATGTCGCCGCTACCAGTGCGCACATCAGTGCTGTTCAGGGTGAGACCGTGGCTGACGTTGTTAGACGCGTTGACCGCACGCTCACCCCACAGCGACACGGAACCGCTACCGGCCAGTATGTGGTATCCATCCACCGCCAGACCGACATCACGACGGCTGGTGCCGTTGATCGAAATGCCGCTGTTCGCGGCCTGAAGCACATGGCCGTTCCCGGACAGGCTGACGCCCTTCCCGGTTGCCTCCGAGTGCGTGATCAAGCCTGACACCGCAATCGCCGCATCTCCGCCGACGCTGATGTCCGAGTTCTCGATACGGACCGCATCACCGGCCACCGACTGGCCATTGAGCACAACGCTGCCGGCGCTTTCGATCGACACATTGCGCAGATCCAGGCCCATGCCGCTGCCCCCGGCCGCGCCCACACGACGGCCATCCAGCGCAAGGCCACCGGAACTGAAGTCGAGGTCGAAGCTGCTGCCATGAATTTCCAGGCCCGTTCCGAATCGGGAGCGGGCAGCCAGCGCGAACCCGTCGTTGCCGGCGCTGATGTCGGCATGATTGATGCGTACGGCGGAACTGTTGTTATTGCCGTCGTTGTGGATCTCCAGGCTGCCGGATCCGGCGTTCACGCTCACGCGCGACTCCGACGTTCCGTTGATCGACAGCGCGCGCCCTTCGCTGGCGGTGGCCGAATACGCCCGGCCACGCAGCACGATGTCTCCACCGGTCTGATCGTCCTGCCCGACACGGGTATCCAGCGTCGCGCCAGCTCCGATGCTGATGCCGTCTGCCGCGCCTTCACGTCCCTGGGCGTGGCCCGTTGTGCGTGCGGCCTGGATGTCACTGACAAGCGGATCGTTGGAGAGCAGCGGCACCATGCCGCCGGTCATGATCAGATGTCCGCCGTTGGTGAAGATCGATGCGCCGGCGCCGATACTGATGCGGCCGCCATCCTGACCATTCTGATTGGACTGGAGAATCGTGGTCAGCGAGGCGTTCGTCGCGCTCAGCGACACATCGCTGTCGATATTGATGTCGCGGTGCGCGCGAAAATGCAGTGACGCGTTGCGTGCGCCGGTGTACGTGAGATCGTTGTTGATGAAGATGTCGCCGGCATCGCTACCCGTGTCGTGGCTGTAGGTTTCAAACACCATGTTGTTGAAACCCAGCGCGATATTGATCGTGTTGGTCTCGATGCAGGTACTGGTTACGCCCACGCAGCTGGTCTGCACGTACAGGTCGGTGGGGTCGATCAGCCAGGTGCCGGCCGTGCCATCGCTGGACAGTGTGGTCACATGCGCTTCACCGGACAGCAGCACGTTCGCGCCGGACGTTTCAACGAAGCCGCCAGAGCCGCCATGCGGCGCGGACGCATCCAGTGTGCCCGCCACCTGTACGGCGCCGTCGCCGAGCAGAAGAATTTCACCGTTCGCGCCGGTCGTCAGCGTACGTGCTTCGCTGATACCGGTGTGATTGATGACGGTGCTGGCGAGGTCACCGGCCGCCTTTGCCGTCAGCAGCACCGTACCGCCATCGGCGCGGATCGCACCGCCCTGTTCGATCAGCGCGTCCAGCGCCGCCTCTTCCACTTCGAGCTTCACCGGGCCGCCAAGATCCAGCCGTACGCGACTGCCGGCGCCCATCAGAACGGCACCGCCGTCCGCCGTGATGTCGCCGACGTTCTCGATCCTGGCCGCGATCATGGCCACGAACCCGCCTTCGGCGTTGATTGCACCGCGATTGACCACTGCGGCGGCGCTGTCACCTTCGAATACGAATCGGCCGCTGGCGAAATCCTCGTCGCTGATACCCAGCGTGGAGGCCACCAGGCCACCGACATCCACCATCGCCGAGTCGCTGAACAGCACACCATTGGGGTTGATCAGAAACACCCGGCCATTGGCCTTCAGCGCACCCTGGATCAACGACACTTCCGAACCCAGCACCCGGTTGAGCGCCATCGAAGTGGCGGTCGGCTGCAGGAACTCGACCGTTGCGTTCTCGCCGATCGAAAAGTTGTCCCAGGAGATCGCCATGCGATCGCTGGACTGACTGATTGTCATCGCGTCGTGGGAAGCGGACAGGCTGCCTTCACCGAGCGTGATCTGGCCACCGGCGGGAAGGCCCCCGGCAAGCGCCGCCTGGCCGGCCAGCATCAGCCCGCCGGCAAGCAGCGTGCGTGGAGCCGTTGTCGTACAAGCGTTCGCACGAGTCTCGTTCTTGCGATCGCGCGCCTTACCGCGGCGACTTCCCAGTTCTCCCACCACCTGCCAGGTGGCCTTGGCTGCATTCCAGATGACGCGATAGACGTTATTCAAGTTCGTTCTCCGCTGCGCACGATTGACAGACCAACTGTGTTGGGCTCGCATTGCCGCCGATTCGCGACAGCAGTGCGGGCGCGGATTAGTTCACAATCGATGCGATGCGAAATACGGAGCGGATCACACTTGCCGCTGCGGGAACCTCGCAAAATCTTGCGGTCGCAGAGGCAACAAAATGGCAGGCAAAAAAAAACGCTGAGTGAAACAGCGTGTTACGTAGTGATTCGTGCACAAACGGGTACGTCGCAGAATGCGCGCACGTTCATGAACCGTTCAGCAGCCGTTCAGAAGGTATTCAGAACCCGGTGCCGGATGGCAGCTTCGCCTCGGAAATTTGCGCTGCCCGGAATGGTCGCGACCGGCGACCCGTCGATGCAACGACAGATGCTGTCGCCCGAACAGGATCGCCGGCCGGCAATGACGACTAGTGGACGTAGTAGCCTACAACACGCCACGTGCCGTTCTCATCGACTACTGTCACCGTCTCGTTCGCCGAACCGCTCTCGGAATACCGGCTGTTGAAGACAATCACGAAGTAGTCGGCCCGTGGGCGTCCCGGAATCACGTTGGTGTGACGGGCGGAATTGAACGTGCGGGCCACCTGGTCACCCAGCGGCGTGCGGATGTTGGTTGCGGCGTTCCGCCATTCGTTGAGTGTCACCGCTTCCTTCAGCGCCTCACCGGCGGCATTCCAGGATCCCTCGATGTCTCCGGAATCCACCTGGGACAGCCATTGCTGGGCGGCGGCCACCGCTCCATCCCTGTCGTCCGCCACAGCGTGGGCGTTCGTGGCGAAAAAGAGGCAGCAAAGCACAAGACCTGCGATGCGAAACATACAAGATCCCCCTTGTTGTGTGATGTTGTCCAACGGTGCGGCATGCCACCGCAGCGATCTGAATTCCCTGAGATGAACTCCCTGTCGTTTCCGCTGCACGGCTCCCTGTGCGGATGTCGGGTGCGAGGCACGATCATAGCATCCGTCATGCCGACGGGCACAAGCACGGAGGCGGGCCACCATCGCCGTCTCGACCGCTGAGGGCTTCTGGGCCTATACTGGGGCGATAATCTGTTGGCTTCCCGCCACACAGGATAATTCCGGAGGGGTCCGATGAAAAAACAACTTCTTGCGCACAGCCTCGCTGTCGCGACCGTGGGGCTGATTGGGTGTTCGGGAAACGACAACGCCACAGTGACAACCGCCCAGGCGCAGACACCGTCCTTCACCTACCCGGACGGGTCTGCGCACCCGGTGACCGAATGGGGTGATCCGGACCTGCAGGGCATGTGGCCGATCATGCACCTGTTCTCCACCCCCTTTCAGCGTTCCCCCCAGTATGGCGACCGGCGCTATCTGAACGACGAGGAGTGGGCGCGCGCGCAGGCGTCGCTGCAACGCCGCGAGGAAAACTACCATCGTGAGATTCAGTCCAACCGCATGGGCATGGGTCACTGGGCCGAAACGACGGTTCGCACGGAAGCTGCGCGCCTGACATCGCTGATCTCATATCCGCCGGACGGGCGATTTCCGGAGCTGACGCCGCGGGGGGAAGAACTCGTACCGTACTTCCTCAGTGACGATACCGTGCAGGCGCGAGGCGGCGCGTTCGATTCACTTAACGAATTCGACACCTGGGACCGCTGCATCACGCGTGGCATGCCCTCATCGATGCTGCCGTTCAATTACAACAACGGCATCCAGATCGTACAGGGACCTGGCTTCGTGGTCATCAATCTGGAGATGGTCCACGAGGCGCGTGTCGTGCCGCTGGATGGCCGGCCGCAGCTGGATCCGGCGATCAAGCAGTGGATGGGTTCATCGCGCGGCTGGTGGGAAGGCTCGACACTGGTCGTGGAAACCACCAACTATAACGGCCAGGTCGGCATGACGAATGTGGGTATTCCGGGGTCACCGCGTCGTGACACGCCATCCACCGTCAACATGAAGACCACGGAGCGATTCACGCGCGTGGCCGACGATCAGATCGACTACGAGCTGACCGTGGAGGACTACGAGGTGCTGACCGACAAGTTCGTGGTCAGCTATCCGATGTTCCTCGATCCGGACTACGAGTTCTTCGAATACGCCTGCCACGAAGGCAACACCGCCGTGCGTTACTTCATCGAAACGTCACGTTACGAGCGCGGCCTGAACCCGGACGGCACACCGCGACTGGACTGAAGCAAAGTCGATTCCGACACAACAACGGCGCCGCACTATGCGGCGCCGTTCGTTTCAGGGTATGTGTTTCAGGGCATGGGTTTCAGCGGCGGCGGCTCTCGGTCGAGCATCAGGTCAGCCGCCTTTTCGGCCACCATCACCACCGACGCGTTCGTGTTCGCACGCATGATCTTCGGAAACACGGCCGCATCGGCCACACGCAGGCCCTGCACGCCGCGCACCTTCAGCCGCGGATCCACGACGGAATCCGCGTCGCCGCCCATGCGGCAGGTGCCTACCGGATGGAAAGTGGTCGCCGTGGCATCGCGCAGCCAGTTGCGAATCTCATCGTCACCCTGCACCTGACTGCCTGGCGCGAGTTCAACCGCCCGGAATGCACTGAAGGCCTCCGCCGCAAAGATACGCCGCGCGATATGCACGCCGCGTACGATGGACTCGAAGTCGGCGGGATCCGAACCGATATTCGGATCGATGACCGGCGCTTCGTGCGGGTCGGCACTGCTCAGCGTGACGGTGCCGCGACTCACGGGACAATTGTTCACGACGGATATCGCGTAGCCGTGGCCGAAGGGAATCGGGAACAGATTGGCATTGGGCAGCATGGTCCAGAACGGGAACTGCAGATCCGGTCGGGGTTCCTCGGGCCGCGAACGCAGCACGATGTGTGATTCGAACACATGGCTTGCCAATGGCCCCTGCCTGAACAGCAGATACTCAAAGCAATTCCACACCGCGCGGTGCAGCGTCCGGACCGAGACCCCGTAGGGGCGCGTATCCCTCGTACGCATCTTGATCTGTGCGGCGATATGGTCGTGCAGGTTGCGGCCGACATCGGCACGGTCCGCCACAACGCCGATACCCAGCGCCGACAATGCCGCACCGTCACCGATTCCGGACAGCATCAGCAGCTGCGGCGAGCCATAGGCGCCAGCGCACAATGCAACTTCGGCCGCGGCGCCAATGATCCGGGTCGAACCATCCTTCTGCTCGACCTCGACACCGGTGGCACGGCCGTCTTCAATGACCACACGCCGCACGAGTGCCTCAGTGACGACGTTCAGGTTCGACCGATCGCGCGCGGGATGCAGAAATGCCGTGGCACTGGTGACTCTGCGGCCATCGCGTATCGTGCCCTGGCGCAGGCCCACGCCTTCGGCTCGCGGCACGTTGAAATCATCGCAGGCCGGTATGCCGATGGACTGGGCGGCAGCGCGATAGATGGCATTCAGCGGATTGACCTTGCGGATCGTCGATACCGTCATCGGCCCGTCGGTGCCGTGCCAGCGCGGATCACGAAAATCCAGGTTGTTCTCGGAGCGAATGAAGTAGGGCAGCAGCTCCCTGAAGCTCCAGCCATCGCAACCCATGGCCGCCCATTCGTCGTAGTCCTCCGGCTGTCCGCGGTAGTACACCATGCCGTTGATCGCGCCAGTACCACCCAGCACCCTGCCGCGTGGTGTAGGCAGACGGCGATTGTTCAGATGCCGCTGCGGCGCCGTCCAGTACGGCCACTGCACCCGCGGGTTGCGCAGGATCGCCCCGACCGCCGCCGGCACATGGATGAAAGGATGCGAGTCGCGGCCGCCGGCCTCGATCAGGCAGACGCTGTGGCGCCCGTCCTCGGACAGACGGTTGGCGAGCACGCAACCCGCGGAGCCTGCACCGACGACCACATAGTCGAACTGCATGGCGATGCTCAATCCAGCAGCGACAGTCGCCAGTTCTTCGTGTCGCTGACGATATACCCGGCGCCAGGATCACAGAAATGGCTGCCGATGATGGTTACTCCGGTGTCAGCGAACCGCTGGCAGAATCCGGTACGCGTGGCCACGCCCAGCGCCTTGTCGCTATCGGCGTTCATCGGCAGATCCGGCCGGGCCAGCTGTATCGGATGATGCATCAGGTCGCCGGTAATGACGGCATCCTCACCGCGTGAACGAATCATCACGCTGACATGGCCGGGTGTGTGGCCGGGCGTGGGGAACAGGCTCACTTCCGCGCATACCTGGTGATCGCTGCCGATCAGATCCACCAGCCCGGCTTCCACGACCGGATCGACAGAGTCGGCGAAATGGCCGATGTGGCTGTTGTCACCCGCCTGGCGGGCCGCCTGCCAATGCTGGTATTCGTCGCGACCGAACAGGTACCGTGCGTTCGGGAAGGTGGGCACCCAGCGCCCGTTCTCCTGACGGGTATTCCAGCCCACGTGGTCGAAGTGAAGGTGTGTACACAGCACGAAGTCCACGGTATCGGGATCGTAGCCTGCCGCGACCAGATCGTTCAGGTAATCCGACTGCATGTTCGTGAAGATGTCATAGTCGCGTACCCGCCCTTCTCCGATACAGGTATCGACGACGATGGTGTGCTGCGGTGTGTGCACCACGAACGCCTGGAACGAGATTTTCATCCGCCAGTCCGGCGTTACGAAATGTGGCGCGAGCCAGGGATAGTGCCTGCCCATGTCCGGCTCGCACTCCGTGGACAGCATCGTGAACGGATCCTCGTGCGCATTGATCTCGACGAGGCGGGTGACCCGCACGTCACCGATCTGCCAGTGCCTGATGTGTTCTACCGCCATCTCCACCCCTCTTTATGCTGTGGTGCACCGCAACCACTGGCTGCGTCCCGCAGCCCGGCGGTGTCGTGGAAGCCGTCCGATGTCGAATCAGACTGGACTCCGCGCACACAAACCCCTAGTGTTCCGCAACCCGCATCAAGACGGGGCGTACAGGTCCGCCGCATTGTGCCGGACGGGGAGCAAAGATGTCGACCAATAACGATCTCGTTCCGGGCTATTCGACCGCGTATCGCAACTACGTGCTGTTCGTCCTGGTGGTGCTGAACCTCAACAACTTTCTGGACCGCACTTCCATATCGGTACTGGCGCCATCCATACAGGCCGAGTTCGACCTGTCGGACACCATGGTCGGCCTGGTGATGGGCATTGCGTTCGCGCTGTTCTATGCCACGCTCGGCTTTCCGATTGCGCGCATGATCGACAGGCGCAATCGCGTGAAGATCCTTTCCGGCGTGCTGGCGCTGTGGAGCCTGATGGCCACATTGTGTGGCGCGGCAATGAGCTTCATGCAGCTGTTCTTGTTCCGGATCGGCGTGGGCGTTGGCGAAGCCGGTGCCGGCCCAGCCTCGCACTCGCTGATATCGGACTACTTCACGAAAGCCGAACGGCCGATTGCGCTTGGCATCTTTTCGCTGGGCGTGCCGCTGGGCACATTTCTGGGCATCTTCCTGGGCGGCATTCTGGTCGACAACATCGGCTGGCGCTGGACATTCGTGGCACTGGGTGCGCCGGGCCTGCTGCTGGCGCTGATCGTATGGCTGACGATTCGCGAGCCGGTGCGCGGCGGGCTGGACGATCCGGCGGAGGCCGCCGTGCTGCGTTCCAATGAAGATGTACCGCTGTTCGAAACCATCGGCATTCTGCTCAGGAGCCCCACATTCCGCATCATGAGCTTCAGCGCCGCGCCGTCGGCGCTGTGCGGCTACGGCATGAACATGTGGATGCCGGCGTTCATCACGCGCATTCACGATCTCACACCCGGCGTATTCGCTCTGCATCTGGGCATGGCCATCGGTATCGGCGGCGGCCTGGGCGCCATGCTCGGCGGTGCCATCACCGCCCGCGCGGCGGCCCGCGATCCGCGCGCATTCCTGACGCTGCCGGCGCTCACGATGCTGATTTTCGCCTTCGTGATGGCGCTGGCGGTGTGGACCGCGTCGATGCCGATCGTCTACATGGCGATCTGGGTAGCCGCCTTCTGCCAGTTCTTCCTGATGGGACCATTCTTCGGCGTGGTGCAACGCCTGGCGCCATTGCGTGGCCGGGCGGTAGCCACCGCGGCGTTCTTCTTCGTGCTGTCGCTGATTGGCCTGGGACTGGGACCGTTCTACATCGGCGTTGTCAGCGACCTGTTCCAGGGCGCCTACGGCGATGCCGAAGGCCTGCGCCTGTCGCTCACCACGCTGTCGGTGATCTCGACAATCGCCGCTGCCATCGCATTCTTCGGACGCAATGCGATCCTCAGGGATGCGGACAAGGTGGTGGGAGTGAAGCAGGCGTGACGGACTGCCGCATCTGGAAAAACGCGTTCCGGTTCGTCATTCTGTAGGCGTTCTGTAGACGTTACGCATTTGGGCGGCGGCCACATCCGGCTACGGAAGGCCGCACGCGGAACCGGAGGAGAACAAGTGAAGATGAGGGGCATTGGCAACGCGCCGCTGGCGGCGGCGCTGGTTCTGCTGGCATCACCTGCATCCACGCAGCAGATGCCGGATGCGGAATTCGACAGCGTGGGCCGCGGCTGGCCGCTGGCCGCTGACATTTACGACACGCAGCTGGTCGGCTCGGTGCAGGCACTGTTCGGGCCGCCCTACCCGGGCGAGGATAGGCGCCGCTATGTGGGCGCAGCGCGCGGCGGCGCCGTGCCCGAGGGCGTGGAACCGTTGCCTGTCGACATGTTCACTTCAAACGATTTCTACCAGGACCGCGAATTGTGGAGCGACCCGCGTTACTTCCGCTGCAACAGCTCCACCGGCATCGAGGAGCTGTGGACCGGCCCCGGCGAACCGGCCATCGGCGATGATCCACCGGCTACGGCGGCCTGGGGTCACTGCGACGAAGACTATCCGCGCGAGGCCATTGTCAGCCCGTACCCGTTCGACACCGCGCAGGCGCATTACGAAGCGCTGCTGGAGGAAACGCGCGAACGTGGCGGGCCTACCGAACACACCTACGCAACAGTGCCGGCCGAATGGACGGGCGTGTATCGCCAGCCGGGCATCACGCCGCGCAACGAGAACTGGTACTGGATGCGCCGCAATCAGGTGCCGACCATCCTGTCGCTGCTCACCGAGGAGTATCAGACGCGGATGGTTCAGGAGCTGTACCACACCGGCAACAGCAATGCGCCGCATTGGCCGTCGCAGTACTGCTGGCCGGAGGGCTTCATGCGCCGCTGGGCGCCGCCGGCCACGTGGGAGCACCACATCATCGCCACACCGCACATCGTGCAGATCATGGCCGGTGTGGCGCGCAACTACATCACCAACATCTATATCGATCGTGAGTTCAACACCAGCAGCGGTGTGCCGCGACTGGGTGAAGCCGTGCCACGCTGGTACGGCGAGACCATCGGCTTCTGGGACGCAGACACGCTGATCACCTGGACATCCAACGTCCAGGGCTGGGTGGCGCACGGTGCGTTCGAGCATTCAGACCAGATGCAGACCATCGAGATCTACACACCGCTGCGCAACGACGGCCAGTTTCTCGGGCTGCACCATGAATCGATCCTGTACGATCCCGAAGCCCTCGTGGAGCCGGTACGCATCGTGCGCAACATCCTGAAGGCTGCCGAGATCAACCGTGGCAACCCGTACACATTCATCGAATGCGTGCAGACCATCTTTCCGCTGGAAGGCGAGGCAACGCCGGTGACGCCGGGACAGATGATCGAGTACGAGGTGCCCGACATGTACGGCCGTCCGTGGGCGCAGATGTGGGAGAAGTACCACGAGCAGCACATGGAGCGTCCGGAAGAAGACGACATCTTCAGTTTCGACTGACGCTGTCCGTTCGCGTTACTTCCCGGAACGGCCGCGACGAAACGGCAGCGTCAGCAGAAACCACAGCAGGCGCGGTGTCAGCAGTCTGAATGCTGCCCGCGCCTCTTCCGGCGACAGATGCGCGCTCATCGGCATCGCACCGAACACCTTGCCCTTGACGACCAGATCGTTACCGTCCCGCTCGATCGCACTGACCACCATCAGTTCGCTGCCATCGGCTCCCTTCAGCTTCATTCAACGCGTCCCTGTTTCTCGAAATCCATGCCGAGCTCTTCGAACATCTTCATCGCCGTCGCACGACCTGCGCCGAACACACCGCCACCGGGATGCTGGAACGGCCCTACCAGATAGAAGCGCTCAAGACCGGGGATTTTGTACTGGCCAAGGTCGGGAGTCGGGCGATGTGATCCCGACTGGTACGTGGCCGTTGCGATGCCGTGCAGATCGCCACGCCGGAAACTCGGGGACGTGCGCTCCATGTCGACCGGACTGTCGATATGCGCCTGAATCACATTGTCGTCGATGTTCTCGACGAACTTCGCCATGTGCCTGAGCATGCGCTGCGCGTAGTCCTGTTTCGCCTGATCCCAGTGTTGCCCGTCGGCGCGTTCGTAGGGCACATAGTCCCACAGATGCAGAATCGCGCGCCCTTCCGGTACACGACTCGTATCAAACTGTGACAGCGAGCCGAATCCCAGCAGTGGATACGGCATCAGTTCGCCGTAGCGCAGTGAGTCGAACGAACGGCGCAGCGTGTCGTAGGAATTGGGCAGCAGTTCCACCATGACGGAGTCGGGGGCGTTGCCTCCCTTCAGCCGCAGTGGCTCTTTCAGTGCCGCATGGACGGTGATACAGGCGGCGCCGGAGATATGCGTGGCTTCGGCATCGCGTTTCACGACCGAATCCAGACCATCGATGTACTGGGCCAGCAGATGCGGGTGAATCGCGCCGATCACGGCTTTGCTGGCGTCGAAGCGTCGACCGTCGACGGTCTCCACGCCGGTGGCGCGGCCGTTCGACACCATCACACGCGCGACATCCGCGTCGGCCAGCACTTCACCACCGTGATCACGAATGCACGCGATCAACGCATCGGTCAGCGCCCCGGCGCCACCCTGGGCAATACCGAAACCGTAGCCTTCGAGAAAGCCCAGAAACACGAACGCGCCGAACGCCGTGTTCTTTTCGTCCGGCGAGACCAGGTTTTCCCCGGCCACACGGGCCAGCATGGAACGTACCTCGTCGGATTCGAACGTATCGCACAGGAAATCATGGCTGCTCATCTGCATGATGCGCCACAGCTCACGCCCCTCGCGGCTCTGGTCCAGCATGGCGTGCGAGGCACCTTCGGGCGCCGGCGGCGAATACAGCACCGACGTCACCATCGGCAGCCATGCGGCCGCCTGTTCCGACACCGCCCTGTAGGCTTCGGCATCCTTCCTGGAGAACCGCGCGATCTCCGCGTACGTGCGCGAGCGATCGCGATACAGCTTCAGTGTCTCGCCGTTCTCGAACATCGCCATCATGGGCGATTCGGGAAAGAGGTACTTCAAGCCATACCTGGCCTTGAGCTTGAGGTCGTCGTTTTTCAGCAGCGGATTGGCCTGGATGAAGATATGGCTCATCGAATGCTGATCGTGGCGGAAGCCGGGCTGGGTAAGCTCGCGTGTGACCACGCCGCCACCAAACCACGAGTTGCGCTCCAGCACAACGACCTTCTGTCCCGCCGCGGCAAGATACGCGGCGGTAACGAGTCCATTGTGTCCTGAGCCGATGGCGACGATGTCAGACTGATTCATGACCTGTTGTTCTCCCCGATAGTTCTGTGACGGACGCGCCCAGGCACGGCGGTTTGGCGCTCAGTCTATGCGAGGCACGCGGCAGAGTGAAACCATCGGCTGCTGGACGGCACGTTCAGGTTCTGAAAAGATCGGGCCGTGCGGCTAACCGGGCCGGATCAGACCAACAACAAACGGAGGAAGACGCAATGGCCGATGCCAGGACCGCGCAGGAGCGCGAAGTGCTCAGATTTTTCGAGATTCTGTCAAGCGGCGACCTGGAAGCGCTGCGCGCGTTCCTGCATCCGGATGCCAGCTGGACACCGATGGTGAAACCCGGCATACCGGGTGCCGGCGTCCATCATCCACGCGACGCGATCATCGACGAGTTTCTGGCGCCGGTACGCGGCCTGTTCATCCCGGGCGACCCGAAGGTCCACATCGATTCCATCGTATCGGAAGGCGACCACGTCATGCTGGAAACCCGAGGTATCGGCACACTCAGCGATGGCCGCGAATACAACAATCTCTACGCCTGGGCCTTCGAACTCAGAGACGGCAAGGTCTGGAAGATTCGCGAGTATATGGACAGTGCGTATATCGCAAGGCTCTTTGCGGACTGATTGGCCCGGACTGATACGCGGACCGGTTGGCAGGCATGAAGGCCAGCCGGTCGTTCGGGAGTCGGGGGCCGGGGGGCCGGGGGGCCGGGGGGCCGGAAGAATATGGCGCGCCGCGGCGGTTCACAGCCACCGCGGCGCGCCATCGGTTACGGCAGGATCTGCCGCGCTCAGAACCGGTAACGCAGCGCCAGGTCGACGCTGCGTTCGGGGCCGACATAGATGCCCTGACGCAGGCTGGCGATGTAGCGCCTGTCGGCGATGTTCTTCACGCTGCCGCCGATATTCAGGTGTCGATTCACGTCGTAGGACAGGCTCAGGTCGACAACCGAATAGCCGGCGATACGGCCTGTGAAGAAGCCGCTGAGGTTCTCGGCAATGTCGCGCGTGTTGGTGACGTCGGTGTACTGCGAGCCGGTGCGATGCAGATGCAGGCCACCGCTGAACCCACCGGTCGTGTACAGCAGACTCAGGTTGGTCGTCCATTCCGGGGTATACGGAATCCGGTTGCCATCGGGCGTCGTCAGCACATCGTCGCGGTCGAAACGGTCACCGTCGAACTGCGCGTCAGGGATGTAGGTGAAGTTGGTGTTGACGCTGAATCCACCGCCCAGGTGCACGCCGAGTCCCGCCTCCATGCCCTGATGCAGGGTCTTGCCGCCATTGGTCACCTGGAAATCACTGTTGCTGTTCGCCGGAATGATCTGGTTGTCGAACTCCATGCGGAACAGCGCCAGTTCATAGTTCACTCGACCGGCGGCTCCGCGCAGACCTGCCTCTGCGTTCCATGAACGTTCGGCGTCCAGACGCTGATCCTGCAATCCGCTGAGCGCGTCGCCATTCAGGGCCGGCGAGAAGGCGCGATAGATGCTGGCGAACAGCTGCGGGCCGTCGGTCTGGTACGTAACGCCCAGGCCCGGCATCACTTCGGTGTTGGACGTATCAGCCGCATCGCTTCCGGCAGGAGCGCGCCTGTCTTGACGACGCTGTTCATAGCGTTCGACGCGCAGACCTGCGGTGATCGCCGTGCGATCAGTAACGAGGAAGCGATTCTGAACATACAACGCCAGGCTGTCCGCGGTATCGATCCGGTCGCGACTCAGCGGGCCCGTCCGTGGCGTGGCGCGCGTTCCAAGGACGACCAGATCGTCCATCTTCTCTTCCATGTAGCGAAGCCCGATCTCGGCTTCGCTGACGACAGAGAACAGCGAGTGGTCGATATGCAGGCGGCTCTCGACGCCGAAACGCTCGAAGTTGCGGTTGTTGCCCTGCACCGAATCCGAATAGACCCAGCGCCCTTCCGCGAGCGACGCGGCGCCGTTGACGCCGTACCGCCAGTAGTCTCGATGCATCTCGCTGGCGAAAATCAGCGTGTTCAGACGCGCCTGATCGCTGAGGGCAAGTTCGTGATTGATGTCGAGCGAACGGCGTCCGGTCAGAAACCAGTCATCGGGTGCCGGGTTGTAGGTGGCACCGTCACGATAATCCTGCAGAAACAGGCCACGGTAGGAGATGTTGGCATCATTGCGGTAATCCGTGAACTTGATGCCGACCTGCTGCCGGGCGCCCAGGTCCAGCCCCGCCTTGAGCATGATGTCGGTCATCTCATAGCCCTTGTCCATGAATCCGTCGCTGCTGGACCGGGTCAGGAACAGACCGAAGCTGGCGTCGCCGGACGGCGAGAGTCCACCCATTTCCAGCGTGGCTTCCTGAGTCGAGAATGATCCGGCGCGAACGCCGATTTCCACGCCGCTGCGTGGCTGCCGGGTAACGTAGTTGATGACCCCGCCGATCGTGCTCGGTCCGTAGCGCAGCGACGCCGCGCCACGCAGCACTTCGATGCTGTCCATGCGCTGTGCGCGCGGGTTGTAGTAGCGTCCGTTACCCACAAACAGGCCGGGCGCAACCGGCACCCCGTCTTCCAGAATCAGCGTCTTGTAGTCGGCTGAGCTCAGGCCGCGAATTCCGATATTGCCGACCACCGCCGACTCTTCTTCCGGCTTGATCGCGACACCCGGCACGCCCCGCAGCGCCTCCTCCGTGGAACGCGGCTGCTGAAGGCGCAGGGCCTCCGGTGTGACGATCGTGACCGCGCCGGGCTGGCGTTCGACATCGCCCTCAGCCTGGCCGACAACCACGATGGTCGGGAGATACGCACGGTCATCTGCGAGCAGGGGGAACGCGGTCAGCACGCCGGCGGCGGCGAGCAGCGTCATGATGACCCGTCGTTGCCTGCAAAGACGCTGAACGGATAGCTGTGATTGGGCATTCACACGAATCTCCTTCCTTGGGGTACCGGAACCTGGCTGTTAAATGATAATGATTCTCATTAGCGGACGCGAATGATAATCACATTCATTGCCGGTCCGCAAGAGCTGTTTCTCGGACATCACCAGGCCGGGCGTTTTTCGACACGGGATCCGGGGCGCGGGCACCTCAGGTCGCGACGTTGTCGCCGGCCCTGTAGACCGACGGCGTCTCGACGGGTGAGCCGGTGGCCGTGCCGGCCGGCGCTGGCGGCGTTGACGGCACGTGCGGCGGTTGCGGGGCGGGCGCGGGGATGCGGCGGTGCGGCGGTGCGGCGGTGCGGCGGGTTGCGGTGGAAGTATCGGCGCGATGCGAAGCGGCGGGTTTCGTCGGCGACCGCCGTCAGACGGCATCTCGCACGGCCGTGGCCGCCGGAACGGATGCCAGACCGCCGAATCGCCGCTGGCGGCTTCCGAATTCCTCCAGCGCCGCGCGGAACTGACCGTCATCAAAGTCCGGCCAGGCGGTGTCGACGAAGAGCAGCTCGGCATAGGCGCACTCCCATAGCAGGAAATCGCTCAGGCGCTGCTCGCCGCCCGTACGAATCAGCAGATCAACGCCGGCTATGCCGCATGCCGCGTGCGTCGCGTCGGCAAGGCACTTCTCGAAATCCGGCGCGTGTTCCGCCAGCGCCATCTGCCGGGCCGCATCCTGAATGGCGGTACGCGAGGAGTAGTCGACGGCAAGTTGCAGCGTGAGACGGTCACCGGTTGCGGTGATCGTCTCAACATGCTCCATGACGCCAACCAGCTTTGCACTCAACCGGTCACGCCGGCCGATGATACACACACGCACGCCGTTCTCCGCGCAACGCGCGGCTTCGCTGATCAGATAACGCTCGAACAGCGTCATCAGGTTCGTCACTTCATCCGGTGGACGGGACCAGTTGTCGGAAGAGAACGCGTATAGCGTGAGGACGTCCACCGGCGACTTCACAGCGGATTCCACAATCGCACGCACGGCGCGCGCGCCGGCCCGGTGCCCCGCGGTTCGCGGCAGACCGCGACGCTGTGCCCAGCGCCCGTTACCGTCCATGATGATGCCCACGTGCATGACTGACTCCGTTAAAATGCACTCTGTGCTACAAAGTCGGCGACCAAACGAAATTACCCGCCACGCGCAGCCCTGATCAGGGCTTCCATGTGTTCCAGATGCCGCGCAAACGCACGCCGTCCTTTGGCGGTCATGCTGTAGTCGGTTCGGGGCACGCGGTCCGCGAACTTCTTCGTGCAACTGACGTAGCCTGCGTCCTCGAGTTTGCGCGCATGTGTGCTCAGGTTGCCATCGGTGGTGCCAAGCAGCTCCCTGAGTTCAGCAAAGCTCATGCTGTTATTGACGCTGAGCGCGCTCATGATGCCCAGCCGTATGCGCTCATACAGCAGGCGGTCCGTATCGGTGGTTTCAGCATCGGCAACATAGCCGGCCACCACCTGGAGACGCTGCCCGGTGGGATGCGGCGCGACGCCGCCTTTCGGATGCGACTCCTGGGCCGCCCCGTCGCCGGTGTTTCGCCCCGTTTCCCTGTGCCGCGATCTAGCCACCGTGCTTCCTTATGACAACGACGCCCAACACGAGATGCACGCCACCGAACCCTGCCGCGAGCACCGCTGGCGCTGCTGCTGCCGGCAGCAGCAGCGCAATCGTGCCCATCGCCATGAAAGCTGCACCGGCGGCAAGCACCGCCGGAATGGAAAACACGCCGCAGGCGAAAACGCCGGTTCCGTACAGCAGCAGCCAGATGCCGGAGATGGCGTCGCGGCCAAGCACACCTGCCAACGCCACGGTGAGAATCGCGCCGGCAAGGAAGGCCGGGGTCAGTGTGAGAAAGAAGCGTCGCGCCACAACCCGTCTCAGGCTCAACCCCTCGGCCTTCGCCTTGATTTCCATGAATACGAGCCCTGCCGCCGCAGCCGAAACCGCGGCCGCGAACCAGATGGCCAGCCAGTGCGTTGCGAGCGATGGGATGCTTTCCAGCCCCGCAGCGGCCAGGGCGATCAGCCCCATCGCAATGCAGCCCTTGCCCGGCACCGTCGTGAATGTGCGGCTGGCATCGATGGCGTCGCGAATGTAACGCAGATGCTCAACCGCTCCCGACTGTATGGACACGGGCGCGTTGCCGGATTCCAGGTCGTTGCGAAGGGGCGCGATCATGACGAGCGAGTGTACGCCTTGCTTCGCTTTCGTCAAGTACTTTGCGAGGCAAAGTTAAGGCGCTGTTGCGGCACGCGCCGAATGAGTGCTGCGAAGCGACATATGGGCGGATGCGGGCCGTAGCGGGTGTCTTCAATGCGAGACTCTGAGCAGAATGTGTCGTCGAATCAAAACACTATTTTTCTCTCGTCGATGCCGCCGCCTTTAGCCGCGCGGACTTGCCACGACGGCATGGTACTTGCAGCGCATGGGCCGAATGCACTACTACAAGAGGAATACATAATGAAGCGCACCGTTACCGCACTCACCGCCCTCGGTTTCTCACTCAGCTTCGGACATCTGGCGCTTGCCCAGCAGGCCGAGCCGCCGCCCGTGCCGCCACCGGCCGCCGAAGCGCCGGACGTGCCCGCACCGGAAATGCCCACAGTCTCAAGCAACGAACTTGAAACCTTCGTTGAGATCTACGTCGACCTACAGGAAACGGCCAGCAAGTACGAAGCCGAGCTGGCCGAGGTGGAAACCGCTGAAGACGCGCAGGGTATTCAGGAACGCATGCACGAGGAAAGCGTTGGCAAGATCGAGGATCACGGCTGGAACCTCGACCGCTACAACAGCGTTGCCCAGACGGTCAATTCGAATCCGGACCTGGTGCAGCAGGCGCTGCGCATGATCGAGGAACGCATGAGCGAGCGCTCCTGATCACGGTTCGCATCTGATCGAAAATCAGACTGCGTCCGTGGCAGCGGGGCGGTACGCCGCCCCGCTGCCCACTGGTCGCGCGGCCTTCCGTGTTCAGGCCGCGTTCAGGCCACACCTCCGGGGAGGCCATCGCACCCCCTCTGCACAGCCAACCAACAGCCCCCGCCAGCCGGGCCGCGGGCCGGTAAATGCCCGGCGGGTTGACAGCCCGCCGTCTATATATAATGATTCAGTTATAGAATGTAATCGTTATATAGCCATGTCGCCATCCGAACAGCTGGACGCCACCTTCCTCGCCCTGTCCGACCCGACCCGACGGGCCATACTTGAGCGCCTCGCGCTCGGCGAGGCCTCCGTCAACGAACTCGCTCAGCCATTCAGCATCAGCCAGCCGGCCATCTCCAGGCACCTGAAGATTCTGGAGCGCGCGCAGCTGGTCACCGTCGGCCATGACGCACAGCGCCGCCCGCGACGGATCCAGGCACGGCAGCTGGCAGAGGCTCACGCCTGGATAGAACGCTACCGCGACATCTGGGAAGCCAACTTCCAGCGGCTCGACAGTCTGCTCGAGGAACTGCAGTCGGCTCCGGAAGGGCCGGCCACGCGCCGCACCAGGAAGCCACGGACCACGAGGAAACCAGGGACATGATTCATCAGCTGCATGGCCGGCAATCAGGTCACATAGCCGGCAACCGCTTCGACCGTTTCAAGCAGGGAAACACATCATGACGACAACGATAGAAAAGGCGCAGGTGGAGCTGCCCAACGACCATCAGGTGAAAGTGACTCGCCGTTTCGCGGCGCCACGTGAGCTGGTATTCAAGGCCTATACGACACCGTCGCTCATGCAGCGCTGGCTCACCGGCATGCCCGGCTGGACCATGCCCGTGTGCGAAATGGACCTGCGGGTCGACGGCGAGTACCGATGGCGATGGCGCAACGAGCAGGGCAATGAATTCGGGTTCTTCGGCACGTTCAGCGAAGTGACGCCACCCGCCAGGATCTCGCACACCCAGTATTACGACCCTGGCGACATCGGCGGAGACATGGGCAACGGCGCAACGATTACGGTCGAGTTCGTCGACGACGAGCACGGCACGACGATGACGACGCTGATGGACTTTGGCTCCATGGAGGCACGCGACGCGGCGTTGTCCACCGGCATGACGGACGGCATGGAGATCAGCTACCGGCAGCTTGACGAAATGCTGGCCGAACAGGTGGAGGGATGACGTAGCGCATACCGCCGCTTGTATTTTCGGCTCACCGCAGTAATCTGGAGGCCTTCCACGACACGGGAGGGGTGTCGATGGTCCTCGTCCTGCGTTGGTCCGCACTGCTGCTTGGCACCGGACTGCTGATATGCGGATGTCACACCGCCGAAGCGGCGCAACCGCCATCGCTCAACGGGGTCTGGATGTTCGGCAGTTGTAGCGCAGCCCGCTTTGACCTGAGCTGCATGATCCTGGCGGAGGACGACACGTTACTGACGGATCGCGCGCGAGCCTATCGGGATGCGATCGATGAAGCAGCCCAGCCGAAGTACGACTGCGCGCCGATGCCGATTCCGCACATGTGGACGGATCCTTACGCCTACCGGATCGAGCAGCTGGAAGACCGTGTGCTCATTTACTACGGCAAGGACGACGTGGTTCGCACGGTCTGGCTGGAAGGGCACGGGCATGCACGGCCGCCGATCAGCGAATTCTTCTACTTCGGTTATTCAACCGGCCGTTACGAGGACGGCGCCCTGGTGGTGGTGACCGACAGCTTCACATTCGATCCGCAGGGGCTGAACGCGGATTTCAGGTTGCCTTCGTCCACACAGAAACAGGTCACGGAACGTTTCGCCAGAGACGGCGACAACATCATCCTTGAAGTGACCACCGTCGACACCTTCTTCCTGCGTGAGCCCTGGACGTTCAGGGTGACGTCGCGGCCGGATCCGTCGCCATGGGAGGGGTCGTGGACGTGTGATCTGGAAGGCGCGCGGCACTCGCTCAGAATGATGCCGACGAAGTATCCGGACGACCCGCCGGTGGAGCGGCTCGTCCGCTGACAAAGGCGTGCGATCGCGGGGAGGGTTGATGACAACGACTATGGCGCGTGTTCTGAAGTGCTTGGGGCCTGCCGCTCTTTGCCTTGGTTTTCCGATCACTGCCATTCACGCACACCACAGCACCACGGGCCTTTATGACGACGCGCAGGTACTGGAACTGACCGGCACGGTCAAGCGCTGGCGTTTCACGAATCCCCATCCGTTTCTGATTCTCGAGGTGGAGGGGCCCGATGGCGAGATGATCGAGTGGGATGTGAGTTATGGCGGCGCCGCTGTCGTGCACCTGAGGCGCCAGGGCTACACCGTGGACACCTTCAGGACGGGTGACGTCATCCATGTGAGAGGCCGGCCGGCCCTCGCCGAGGGCGTACACGGCATTCTCATTCAGGGTCATCCCACGACCGCGGACGGGGAGCAGGTGGTGGCGGGCGGTTCCATGTTCTGACAGCCGCGTCCGGCAGCGGCGTCAGCGCACCCGTGAGCGCAACGAGCGCCCATATGGCAAGCATGCCGCGCATCATATAGTCGCCGGTCGACGCCACGCCCTGCCAGTCGGTCGTACCGATCGCGGTACCCACCACACCGCCGGCCATCACAACACTGACCAGGACCAGCAACTTCCTGTGAGGGAAACCGGAAAGCCGTCTTGCGACATGGGCGATGCAGGCCACGAAAGCGGTGATCAGGACCACAACCAGAAACAGCCGCTGACTCAGCAGGCTGGTTGCCGCCCCCGCATCGTTCCAGCTCGCGAATACGACCAGCGCGAACAGGGCCAACAACGCGCCGAGCGTGGCGAGCCGGATCATGTTCGCGTGGCGGCGGTTCTCGTGAACGTGCCAGACGGCGGCCGCGACGGCAACGCCGGCCGCGGTAAATGCGATCATGAAAATGACAAATGTGATCGGCGTCAGCCCCATGTGTTGTCTCGATCTCTCCATCAGCGCCGCGAAGCCGGTATCGCCGATCCCGATTGTAACCGGCCCGCCGGGCGGCAAGCGCAACAGCGGGAGCCGGCATCGCGATACTGAGGCGGTCTATTGACTGGCCGATCAGTCAATAATTAGACTGTACTCATGAGCCCACCACCACCCCGTGACCCCGAACTGACCCGCGCGCGCATTCTCGATGCCGCCACGACGCTGTTCGTGCAGCAGGGCTTTTCGGACCTGTCCATGAGCCAGCTCGCGGCCGCGGCCGGGGTCACCAAGAGCCTGATTCACCATCATTTCGGTGCCAAGGAGCAGCTCTGGGAGGTCGTGAAGCAACGCGCCCTGGAGGGCTATTTCGCCGAGCAGATGCAGATGCTGGAGGCCGCCGACCAGCCCGGCACCGACCTGCTGCACGCCTCGGTCGTTGCATACTTCCGCTTCCTGCAGCGCAACCCACAGGCGGTGCGGCTCTACGCCTGGGCGCACCTCGAAGGTGATAAGGCCTGTTCGGAGGTGGACCGCGAGGTCGTGCGACTCGGCGCCGAGCGGCTGCGCGAGGCACAGGCGGCGGGACTGATGCGCACGGACATCAATCCCACCCATGTGATCGCAACGTTCGTCATGACCTGTTCGCACTGGTTCCAGTCGCGTCTGGATCACGAGCACTGGCCCGGCATCGGTGATGACGACGCCTTCCTGGACGACTTCCTGAAGCTGTTCATGGACGGGCTGCGGCCGCCGGAACCTTCCTGAGCGACCAGCCCACGCAGGAGTCAACCAGCATGCCCTCACTGTCGAATACCTGTCGCGCAAAACTGATCGGTCGGCCGATTCATCTTCGGGCAGGCACAGTCATCGCGGCCGTCGCGCTGGTCGCGCTGACGGGATGCGGCACTGACGCAACTGATACCGGACACCGCGGACCCGACCTGCCGGCGGTACGCGTGACGGAAGCGGCATTCAGCGAGAGCGACGCCCGCTATCGATTCCCCGGCACGGTGCGGGCCAGCGATCGCGCGCAGCTGGCGTTCCTGCATAGCGGCAAGCTGATCGAGCGTCAGGCACGGCGCGGTCAGTCGGTGCTGCGCGGAGACATTCTGGCGGTGCTGCACCAGCCCGGCCTCGAGGCCGAACCGCAGGCCGCCGCGGCGCACCTGCGGGAAGTCGACGCCCGCCTGCAGCAGCTCGAGCGCGACCTGGCGCGCGCCCGCGACCTGCTCGCCGCCAACGCCGGCTCCGTCGCCGAGATGGAGCATGCGCAGGCCGAGCTTTCGGCCACGGCGCAGGCCCGGCATCAGGCCGTCGCGCGACTCGACCAGGCGCAGCAGCGCCTCGACGAACTCACGCTGCGGGCACCGTTCGATGCCATCGTCACCGATCTGTTCGTCGAGCCCGGCGATTTCGCGAATGCGGGGCAGCCTGTCATGGAACTGTCCGGTACCGCACTGGAAGTGCAGATCAGAATACCGTCCGCATTGGAGAGCAGGCTGTCCAACGGACAACACGCCGCGGTGACGCGCGTGCTCATGCCGGGTCGCTTCGACGGCATCGTCGCGGGCACCGGTCGCGCCGGCACAGGGCTGGCGCCGGTGATCATCACACTCACCGACCACCCGGATCTGGCGCCGGGACAGTCGGTGCATGTTCACATCACGCTGTCGTCAGAGCCGGTGCTCACCGTACCGCTGTCGGCAGTCCAGGACCCCGGCGGCCACGAGCCTTTCGTACTGCGCGTCAACGGGCAGGACCTGATCGAACACATCCCGGTGCTGCCAGGCCGCCTGAGCAATGGCGGCGTTGCCGTTCAGGGATCGCCCGACGCAGGATCGCTCGCTGACGGCGACCGCGTTGTCGTAGCCGGTCACGGGCGCATCGCCGCGGGCGACCGCGTACGCATTCTGCCCTGACCCGGCACCAGGCAAGGAAGTCGGTAGTGCATACACTGACGACGTTACTGTTCTCCCGGCGTCGGCTGATCCTCACGCTGGCCTTCACGCTGACGGCACTGGGCAGCGTTGCGTGGCTTGCGATGGATCGCCAGGAAGATCCGTTCTTCCCGTACCGCTATGGCACGATTCTGGTTCCCTACCCTGGTGCCGAGCCGGAGCAGGTCGAGCGCCTGGTGCTCAATGCGCTGGAGGAGGAGCTGGCGCAGATAGAGGAGGTCGACGACATCCTCGGCACTGCGCGGCTGGGCCTCGCGCAGTTGGAAATCGGCATGCATCAGCATGTCTATGACACCGACCATGCGTGGCAGCGCATTCGCGTGGCCGTGGACCGCGCATCTCGAAAGTTTCCGGACGGCGTCGGTGCGCCCGAGGTGCTGGATCGCGAAACCGACAGCCATGGCATCACGCTGGCCGTCACCGGCTCGCAGGATCTGCTTGTACTGCGTGACGCCGCGGAACGTCTGCGCCGCGACCTGTTCCGTCACAAATCGATCGCGCGCATCGACCTGCTGGCCGACCCCGGTCAGCAGGTGACCGTCACCTGGGACGACGCGATCGCCGAACGCACTGGCCTTGACGCTCGCGCACTGGGCGGGCAGCTGGCGGCACGCAACCGCACGGTACCGGCGGGCACGCTGACCACAGGTGGCCGCTCCGTGGTGCTGTATCCCGCCACCGAGTTCACCAGTCTGGACGAGCTCACTGCCACCCCGATACGTCTTGCAAACGGTACGATCGTGCCCCTGGGCGAACTGGCCGATGTTTCACTGACGCCGTCGGAACCGGCCACGGAGCGCTTCTGGTTCAACGGCCGGCCCGCGGTGGCACTGGGCATCGTGCTGCCGGACAACCGCATCAACACCGTTCGCTTCGGCGGCGAGCTGCGCGCCCTGGTGGACGAACTGCGACCGGCCTATGCGCCGCTGCAGATACACGAAGCATTCTTTCAGCCCGACTGGGTGGCGCAGCGACTGTCGGAGCTGGGCTTTTCACTGCTGCTGGGCATTGTCGTCGTCACGTCGATTCTGGTACTGGTGATGGGCTGGCGCCTGGGCGTGACGGTGGCGCTGATCATCCCGCTGGTCACGTTCTCGGCACTGGCTGTCTATGCGATCGGCGGCGGTGTACTGCATCAGATCGCAATCGCCGGCATGGTGATTTCGATCGGCATGCTCGTCGACAACGCCATCGTGGTCGCGGAAAACGTGCAGTGGCACCGGGATCGCGGTGCCACTGCCGGCGAAGCCGCAACACTGGCGATCCGCGAACTGGCCGCTCCGCTGTTCGCCGCCACCGGCACCACACTGGCCGCGTTCGCACCGCTGCTGCTCTCGCGCGGCGACACGGCGGACTTCACGCGCGCCATTCCGGTCATGGTGATGCTGACCCTCGGCGTCTCCTATCTCTTCGCGGTGTTCGTCACGCCCCTGTTTGCCGGCAGCCTGCTGCGCGCTCGCGGCACGGTGCGCGCGCCGCAGTTCCAGCGTGGCGGCGAACGGCTGGGCCGCTTCGCCGTTCACAGGCCGGGCATCGTGCTGGCGCTGGCGGCGCTGCTGCTGACTGGCGCCGCCGCCATGGCACCACTGCTCGACCACGAGTTCTTCCCCGGCACCGACCGCAATCAACTCGTGATCGATCTATACCTGCCGCAGGGCACGCATCTGGATCACACTGCCCATCATGCGACCGCGCTGGCCGATACGCTGCGCCGCGAGGCGGGCGTGGAACGAACATACGTGTTCGCCGGGTCTGGCGGGCCGCGGTTTTACTACAATCTCGCACTGCAGCTGCGCCAGCCCAACTTCGCGCGACTGGTCGTCGAGACCGACACGGTTGCACGCCTGCCGGGACTGATGGACAGGGCACGCGACATCACGCGCGTCGATCTGCCCGAAGCCGACGTCGCGATCCGGCGTCTCGGGCAGGGACCACCGGTGGAGGCACCCATCGAGATACGCCTGTATTCCGCGGACCTTGCGGCACTGGCCGAAGCCGCCAGGCAGGTGCAGCGCGTGGTGCGCTCAACGCCGGGTGCGCTGGACGTCCGTCATCGCCTGGGCGAGGGCCTGGTGACCCTGCGGGCGGTGGTCGATGATGCGCGGGCGGCCGAGTTCGGACTGTCGCGTGAACACGTGGCCGAGGCACTGGCCGGCGCCAGCCACGGACTGGAAGTGACTACCTGGCGCGCTGGCCGCGATCCGGCACCGCTGCTGATCCGTTCGACCGAAGGCGAGCGTTTTCCGCCCGCCGCGCTCGATGGTCTTCGCCTGCCCGCCTCCAACGGCGACGCCGTTCCGCTCGCCCAGATCGCCACACTGGAAACACGCTGGCAGCCGGCAGTGATCCTGCACCGCGACCTGCGGCGAACGACTTCGGTGCTCGCCGAAGTAGCCGACGGGCATACCTACGCGCGGATACTCGACCAGGTGGTGCCGCGCCTGACATCGCTGCGCCTGCCCGAAGGGGTGAGCTGGTCGCTGGGGGGTGCCGCCGAATCCGCCGGCGACGCCAACTCGGCACTGACCGGCGCCCTGCCGCTGGGCGTGCTGCTGCTCGTGGTGTTCCTGCTCGCGCAATTCAACTCATTCCGGCTGCTGCTGATCGTTCTGAGCACGGTGCCACTGGCGGCCGTGGGCGTAATCCCGGGCCTGTACCTCACCGGGCAGCCGTTCAGTTTCACGGCGGTGCTGGGCGTGATCGCACTGGTCGGCATCGTGGTCAACAACGCCATCGTGCTCATCGATGTCATGAACCGCAATCGAGCTGCCGGAATGACGCTCGACGACGCGGTCATCGCTGCGGTCGGCCGGCGTGCGCGACCGGTACTGCTCACCAGTGCCACGACGATCGCCGGACTGATGCCGCTGACTTTCACGCACTCCACGCTGTGGCCGCCGATGGCCTGGGCGATCATCTGGGGACTGACCAGCTCAACGCTGCTCACACTGGTCGTGACACCGGCGCTGTATCGCCTTGCGCTGGCTCGAACTGCAGCGCCGTAGTCGGCCAACCTGCCTCTGCACCCTGCAGCCTGCAGCCTGCACCCAACGGGACACGCCTGGCGGCGCGATACCATCGACAGCGTTTGATAGTATGTGCTCACGCTCCGCGGCCCTGGCCCGCCCCGGGTCCGGAGTGGATTCGTCCTCGGCCCTGCAACGGCATCCCGCAAGCAATAAGCGCCGGCGCGCAAGGGGGGTTGGTGGCCCGGCACGATACCAGGCAGCTGCGCAACATCGCCATGGCCGGTCATACCGGATCGGGCAAAACCACCCTGGTCGAGGCGCTGCTGGCCGCATCCGGCGCCATTCGCAGCGCCGGCAGCATCGAACGCGGTGATACCGTGAGCGACTACTCCGATCAGGAAAAACGCCATCACCACTCCCTCGATGTTGCGCTGTGCCCGCTGGAGCACGACGGCATCCACGTCAACCTGCTCGACACACCCGGCTATCCGGACCTGATCGGCCGCACGCTCGCCATCATGCCGGCCGTGGAAACGGTCGCCGTCGTGATCAATGCCGATGCCGGCGTGGAGCTGGTGACGCAGCGCATCATGGAAGCGGCCGAAGCACGCAGGCTGTGCCGGCTGATCATCGTCAACCGCATTGATTCCGAACATGCGCGGCCGGCCCGGGTGCTCGAACAGATCGCCGCTGCGTGGGGCAACCGCTGCCTGCCGCTGAATCTGCCGGCACGCAATGGTGAGGCGGTGGCGGACTGCTTCTTTGAACCGGCCGACGTGGCACCGGACTTTTCCTCCGTTGAAGCGGCCCACATCCGGATCACGGATCAGGTGGTGGAGCTCGACGACGAACTGATGGAGCTGTACCTGGAGAAGGGCGAGGACATCACCCAGGAACAGCTGCACGACCCGTTCGAGCGCGCACTGCGTCGCGGGCATCTGGTACCGGTGTGTTTCGTGTCGGCACAGAGCGGCGCCGGCATACGCCAACTGCTGAGGATTTTTACCCGACTGATGCCGAACCCGCTGGAAGGCAATCCGGCCGAGTTTCTGGATGGCAATGGAAAGCCCGTGCGCGTCAACTGCGCCGCTGGGAACAACGCCGGTGGGAACGACTTTATCGGACATGTGTGCAAGGTCAGCGTCGACCCCTATATGGGCACGCTGGCAACGTTTCGCGTTCATCAGGGCAGCCTGCATTCGGGCGAACAGGTGTTCGTTGGCGCGGGACGCAAAGCCGTGCGGCTGGCACATCTGTACCAGCGGCGCGGCAGGGAACTGCTGGAGATTCCGCGCGTCGTCGCCGGTGATCTGTGCACGGTGGTGAAGATCGACGATCTGCGCTTCAACGACGTACTGCATTCGTCCCGCGAGCAGCACACCCTGCGCATCAGAGGTGTCGATTTGCCCGCGCCCATGCACGCCGTTGCTCTGGAGCTCGAGCATCGTGGCCAGGAGAAGAAGCTGTCCGACGCACTGCACAGACTGGCCGCCGAGGACCCCAGCCTGCGCATCGACTTTCATACGCAGGCCAATGAGACGGTCCTGTACGGGCTTGGTGAGCTGCATCTGCGGCTGGTGCTGGAGCGCATGCGTGACGAGTTCGGTCTCGAACTGACGACAAGGCCGCCACGTATCGCATACCGGGAATCGGTCACGCGCCCGGCGGAGGGCCACAATCGCCACAAGAAGCAGACCGGTGGCGCAGGTCAGTTCGGCGAGGTGTTCGTGCGCATCGAACCGCTGCGGCGCGGCCAGGGATTCGAGTTCATCAATCAGGTCGTTGGCGGAGCGATCCCCGGACAGTTCATTCCGGCAGTGGAAAAGGGCGTGCGCCAGGCATTGGCTGAGGGCGCCGTCGCCGGCTACCCGCTGCAGGATCTGCGCGTGATCGTGCACGACGGCAAGCATCATCCGGTCGACTCCAGGGAAGTGGCTTTCGTTGCCGCAGGACGCAAAGCGTTTCTCGACGCGGTACGCAAAGCCGGCCCGGTGGTGCTCGAACCGATCGTGTCGATGGAGATCACGACTCCCCCAAGCCATGTGGGCGACATCACCGCGCACCTTGCCGCCATACGCGGCCGCATCTTTGGCACCGCAACGCCATCACCGGACCAGGTCGTCATCCAGGCCGAAGCGCCGCTGGCCGAGCTGGATGACTTTCACGCGACCCTGAAATCGCTGACCAGCGGTGAGGGAATCTTTACAATAGCGCCCGCCCGATACGATACGGCCCCCGCCGCCGTGCAGCGTGATCTGGAACAGCAGTTCCGACCGGCCGTGCACGACGACTGAGGCCACCGACGGCAGCGGGAACATCGCCATCGAAGCGTCCTGGCCACCGGATGTACCCGGCGCCACGCCGGGCCGCGATGGCCGACCGCCATGCGTGATGCGCTGCTACTTCGCAGCAGGGGCCCGCGCGTGCCGGCGAGCGGCACTGTCATACAACTGTCATGCGTGTTTCACAAGAACGTCACCGGGTCGGCTCAGACTGCCCCGCACATGGCGTTAGATCGCTGCTACACGTTTTACCCCTACGAACGCAGAACATCCGGAGAGTTCGCAATGAAGAAGCAAATCCTGGCCGTCGCTGTCGCCGCGGCCCTCACGGGCCCGGTCGTCGCGCTGGCTGACATCCAGTTTTACGGTCGCGCTCATGTCAGCGTCGACTGGCTGGATAACGGTGATGACACCGCAATCAACACGTCGAGCAATTCCAGTCGCCT
>JBJHBT010000028.1:0-53115 GCA_050485645.1 Gammaproteobacteria bacterium
GCGAAAGCCTTGACCGTATGAGCTTCGTTGGCGCAATCATTGTTCTATCTGCCACTCCCCGCAGGGCCAGTATGCATAAGACCTTTGCGCTCTACCACTGCCTCAAGGCGCCGCAAACGAAGGCACGTCTCAAACCCTGAGAATGGGCCGGACGGCTCGGAACTCACCGGTGGCGACATCCTAAAGGGCTTCAGCTTTTCCAGGTAGCGTTGGCACATTTTGCTCGCGACTCCCGACTCGAAGTCGACCATGCTCATCTGCTTTGAACGAAGTGCAATGGTGCGCGGCGGGTAAAACACTTTCGATAGCCATGTTCTTTCCGGCAACCCAACAGTTGTTTAGACAGAATCCGAAATTCATACGATAGGCAGATTGTAAAACTCACCTTTTCGGGTAGATTCTGCCCAATCCAATAAAACCGAACAACTGCAATTTTTGGCCTCCCCCGCCACCCTGGGCCCACTCACAACGCACCCTCCCATGGCCGCCACCGGACCGAGTCCGCAGCAGGCCCATCAACAAGAGCCGCCCCCCTCCGAGGCGCCCACGGAACCAAGCGTCGGCTGCTGCAGCCAGCCATACCAAGGGCTTGAGGAATCTTGACGGATAACGATCTTCAATTGATGGGTCAGCTGGTGCAGGATAAGCCGCGTAGGTTCGAAATAGTGCAGAGGAGAAACGAAAAATGAAAACTGTATTGAGGGGGATATTTGCGGTATTGGCCGCGGTTCCGCTGCTCGCTCATGCTCAAGGTGCGACGGGCACCTGGGCGGGCGAATTCACCCCGCCGGCCGGGCCTGGCGGCGGCGGCGGCGCACCATTGGCCATTACAGTCGTGCTCAATGCCGATGGTTCGGGAACGTTCAGGCAGGGTGATCAGGAAGCCACCGAGCTGTCCGATGTCGTGATCGACGGTTCCTCGGTGTCTTTCAAACGTACCGTGAATTTCGGCGGAGGGCCAGGTGGCGGTGGCGGTGGCCCGGGCGGCGGCATCGTGTTGGCGTACGCCGGAGAAGTCGAGGGCGACACGTTGACAATGGGTATTTCCGTTGAAGGCGGTGGTCCTGGTGGAGGCCCAGGCGGTGGCGGCCCAGGTGGCGGCCCCGGCGGTGGTCCAGGCGGTGGCGGATTCCAGATTCCACCGCTGGTTCTCACCCGGCAATAGCCCGCACGCGGACCCACTCGAGGGCCCGAAAGTCCCACGCAAGGGTCCAGGCAAGGACCGACAGCAACAGGTGAGAGGCCCGGCCGCCAGCCGGGCCTCAACCTGATCATGAGGCCAACTCAGAACCCCCGAGGCGTCAGACCTGCGTCAGACCCGCGCCTGCCCCGGCGACTACAGCCGCAACCAGCTCCGCATCAGGGTCAGCACGTCGGCCGGCACGTTCATCGCGCCTACGGTGGTGTTCACCGGCGCGTCAGCTTCAATCCACCATCGAATGATTTCGACTTCATCCGCTGTCAGCGGCGTGTTGCCGTCGGCCGGCATGAACGCTTCGTGCTGTGATGGCAGCGTGATGCGATAGTGCAGCTCGCTGCGCTCGACATTTCCGGGCAGCACGACGCGGCCGGTCTCACCACCGCGCATCGTGGCCTCGTAATCCCACAGATTCAGGTCGCCATCCTGGCGTTCCGTGCCATGACAGGTCGAACAGCGATTGCGCAGCATCGGTCGCACCAGATCCAGATACGGGTCCGCGAGCGCAACATCCGTTACACGTGGCCGACGCGGATCCAGACCGGCCAGGGACCGGATGGGCTGTGGTGCGTACTCAACGAGGTAGGTGGAGCCGTGGGTGAGATTGCCGCCGTAGTGGCCGGTGACAAACAGCAGCACCACCACCGTGACGGCAAGCGGCGTGCCCAGCCTTGCATAGCCGGCCGGATTGCGGGCACTCATGAACCAGATCACCACGGCCACCAGCGCCACCAGCGTGCCGCTGATCATGTGAATGCCGACGGTCGGCTGTGTGAAGCCGCCTTCGAGAAAGTGCAGATAACCGAGGACGACCGTCGCCACCGCCGTGACGGCACCGGCCGCCCACAGAAACGGCAGTGCAGCCGCGTAGCGGCCCTGGCCACGACGCGACAGCCAGTGCATCACCGCGGCCACGAGCAGTATGCCTATCGGCAGATGCAGGGCAAGCACATGGAATCGGCCGAGGAAAAACAGAAAATCCATGAACACGGCTCCGGTCAGCGGTATGGAATCGCGTCAGTGCGGCGTCGCATCAAGCCCGATGCCGACGAAGCGGCTACCCGCAACGACCGGTCACGATGACGATCAATCCGGTGCCCGGAACGAGCGATGGCAATTGCCACAGGTCTGGGAGAACGCTCTCAGCGCAGCGCCGGAGCCCGCGATCCCGCCGCTGCCGGCCGCGTCGGCCAGGGAACGCGCGGAATTCTGGAAGTCCGCGCTGCGACCGGCGAAATCATCCCAGTTGTCCCAGATCGCGGGCAGCGCGCGGCTGCCGGGGACGGCGCTGTTCGGAATGAAGCCCTCGTGCGCCATGCCGGTGAGCGCAACCAGATCCTGCGCGTCCTTGATGAAAACCGCTTCATCGGCAGGCACGTCGCCGTCCGCCATCATGCGCATGCGCGTGAGCTTCCACGTGATGACGTTCATCAGACCATCACGCATCTGATAGGCCTGCGCCTCCGGTGAGTTGTCCAGCTGAGGCGGCTGGTCGCCCGACGAGCAGCCCGCCACGAACAGTGCAATGACCAGCCCTGATGACATCAGCTTGCGGAACAGACGGTGCATTGGAAACCCCTCGGATTAGTTGTTGTGTTCAGTGTTTGGGCAGCATATACAAAGGCATCGCAACGCCGCAAGGCGGCCGTGGCACCGTGGTCCGGTAAGCACCGCGTGTGGGGTTACGCTGCGGCATCACCCTGCGAAACCAGCGCTTCATCGAGTACGAACAGATCCGTCAGCAGTGTGCGCACATGAATCGACGCATTGAGATTGTCGATCAACCGTGAACTCACGTCCGCTTGGCCGGCCACCAGACGGATCACCGCGTGCGCCCGCTGTGCGTCATCGGCTACGGCACGCAGAAACGGCTGTACTTCGTCGGCCAGTGCGGCGTCCTGCGCGCGCACGCAGACATCGACCACGTCGCCCAGCCCGTGCAATGCATCGAGCATGGCGCTCAGGTGTTCGCGCACCGCGCTGCGTCCGCCGCCGGTGCCTTTGTCGGTAGCGCGGCCCTGCGCGGCATAGGCGAGCATGAATTCATAGCCGGACTCGATGGCATCGATGCGCTGGTCGAGATCAGCTCTGGCTGTCTGCGCTGTGGTCATTCCGATCCCTGCTTCTGGTGACTGGTGGCGTTGCCGCTGATGGCCCGCCGTCGGGCTGATCGCCGCCTCGTGCGGGCCATCGGTGCGGATCGTGATGGCGGCGATACTCCTCGCCGGTGATCCAGCCGAGAATCATCGCACGCGTGAAATGCAGCTTCTCCGGACGCAGCGCGAAATATACATGCGCGATCACCACGGTGATCAGGAACAGCGCGGCCAGACCGTGCAGCACATAGATCACACCCCAGGTGCTCTCTTCGAACCAGTAGGGATTGCGGCGCCACCACGGCGTATCGATGCGCATCAGCATCAGGATGCCGGTCACAAGCGTGGCCAGTACCAGCACGGCGAACAGATGGTGTACCAGCTTCTGCGCCAGTGAGTACTTGCCGGGTTTCGGCGGCGGCTCATCAGACAGCCGGGCGCTGAAACGCGCCAGCGCCGCCCAGTCACGCAGGTCCCGAACACCTATCCACATCGAGCCGGGATTGCGGCGCAGCGCGCTGATCACATGGATCAGCACGATCAGCAGCAGGATGAGTCCGGTAATCCAGTGAATCGTCACCCAGGCGAAGTTCACGCCCAGTACCGGCAGAAACGCCGTGCCGAGCAGCACCAGCACGGCAATCGCGGCGCTCCAGTGCACCAGCCTGTCGAGCCAGGCATGGCGCGTGATGCGTCGGGCAGGCTGCGTGGTCATCGCTGCCGGGGCGGGCGAACCGGATGGGTCATGCTTCATGGGCGATCAGATGCTTTCAGTCGCGCCTGCGGGACAACAGCGCGCTGTACACGGCGTGCAGCACGATGAATGCCAGGCCTGCGAAAAAAAACACCGGCAGCAGATCCCACGACATGCCCTGCAGGACCTCACGACCCCAGACATCGCGGCTCACTCTGAGTATGTCCATGGCGGTGAATTACCGGTCGCGCCCGCGGCCTGTCCTCCGGTCACGCATCTCGGATGGCGCGGGTGACGAGATTCTGCAGCAGCGGGATCTTGAAGTGGTTGTGGTTCAGTGCCGTCGCACCGCGTGTGGCGGACTGTCCGGCCAGACGCGCGGTGTCGTCATCCTTCGGCTGGCCGGTCACGACCTCTTCCACCACGTTCAGGCGTCTGGGCACACACTGCACTGCACCGGCCACCACGCGGATGCGTTCCACGCGGTCGCCGTTCATGAACATCGCGGCGGCGATGCTCACCAGCGCGAAGTCCCAGGTCTTGCGGTCGGCGGCTTTCTCGAAGTAAGCGCGCGCGCCGGCCCACTCGGCCGGCAGGCGCACCGCCGAGAGTACTTCGCCGGGCCGCAGTACGGTCATGCGCTCGATGTCGATGTTCGGGCCGATGAAGAATTCCTCGGCGCTCACCTCACGTTCTCCGTCGCGGCCGACGATGACCATGCGCGCATCCAGCGCCACCAGTGCCGGCGCGGTGTCGGACGGTGACACCGCCACGCAGCGGTCGGCGCCCCACAGGCAATGCTCGCGGTTCTGGCCTTCGGGCGTGTCCGCGTAACAGGTGTTGCCGCCGGCGCGATAGCAGTTGGTGCCGTAGCGGTAATACCAGCAGCGCGCGTCCTGACAAAGGTTGCCGCCCAGCGTGCCGGTGTTGCGGATCTGCGGGCTCGCCACCACGCGCGCGGCGTCGGCCAGCAGCTGGTAACGCGCCTGCACCAGCGGGTTCTGTTCCAGCTGCGTGAGCGTGGTCATTGCACCGATCTCGAGGCCGCCGTTGTGTTCACGTACGCCGCGCAGCGCTTCGATGCCACCGAGATCGACGACGTGACGCGGCCGCTTGGCGCGGTCCTTGAACCAGTCGAAGCTGTCGTTGCCACCGGCCAGCGCCCAGCCATCGTTGCCGAAGCGTCGCAGCAGATCGACGGCGCCCTCGATGGAGTCGGGCTGATACAGCTCAAACGACGGCATCATGTCTCTTGGCATCGCTCGCTTGCTCCCTAGGCTGTGTTCACGTCCAACGGACCGTGTGACTGTGCCCTGCCTGCCGCCGCGTTGACGATCATGTCGGCGGTGACCGGTGTGCGGTTGAAGGTGTGACCACCCAGCGCATCGGAGATGGCGCACAGCAGCGCCGCCGTGCCCGATCCCATCACCGGCTCCCCAACGCCCTTGGTGCCCATCGGGCTCTGCGGATCCGGCTGGTCAACCGCGAACGCGCGCGCGCGTTCGGGTACGTCGAGAAAGCTCGGCGGCTTGGCCTGATACAGACCGATATTGGCCGGCAGGCCATTCTGGTGGTCGTAGATGAAGTGTTCGGTGTGCGCCATGCCGAAGCCCATGACGGCACCACTGAGTATCTGCGAATGCAGGCTTTGCGGATGAATCACCGTGCCGCAGTCGGCCACGCCCACGTAGTCGAGGATGTCGATGCTGCCGGTTTCGAGGTCGACGTCGACCTCGATGAAACCCACCGTGAACGCGGCCGGCGAACCTTCAATCGGCAGATTGTCGCGCGCGACCCCGATCAGACCGGAACCTGCCAGCGCCGTGGCCGATGTGCGCGTCATCACGTTGATGTCACCGGGCAGCTCATGTCCGTCGTAGCGACCGCCCAGTTCGATCGCGCGGCGCGCCGCATCGGCGAAGCTGATGCCGGTGGACGGATCGTCGCTGCGAAACACGCGCTGGTCACCAACGTCGTAGTCATCGGCCGACCCGCCAAGATCCATCGCCGCGATTTCCTTCAGCTTGGTCAGGGCATCCATGGCGGCCACGTAGTTCGTCCGCGCCATCGTGAATGAGGTGTTGCTGCCGAACTGGCCGACATTCCACGGTAGATGCCTGCGGCTGTCGCCGCGTTCGATGACGACGTTGTCCCAGTCGGCCTTCAGTACCTCGGCTGCGATCCGTGACGTGCCGCTGTGCGAGAACGTGCCGAGATTGCCGACGCCGGTATGGATGTGGAGCACGCCGTCCGGCGTGATCCGCACCAGGCCGTCGAAGCCGAACATGCCGGCGGGATGATAAGCCTGGCCGATGCCCACGCCGCGCACCCTGGAGCCGTTGCGCTGCCCGCTGCGCGCGCGGCGCTCCTCCCAGTTGAATTCGCGCGCCCCGATTTCCAGCGCCTCGTGCATGAAGCAGCTGGTGGTCTGTCCGGCGCGGTTCTCACCGTAACGGGTAGCGGCGGTGGGTGCGTTGATGCGGCGGATTTCCAGCCGGTCGATGCCCAGCTCACGCGCAGCCTTGTCGAGTATCGGCTCCATCGCCGCCGACGTCTGGTTGTAGCCGGGACCACGCTGCGCAGAGCGCGGCGGCGTGTTGGTTGCCACGGAAATCCCGCGCCAGCGCATGGCGTCGGGCTGATACAGCAGCGACACCGTGTCGCCGGAGGCGGGCCAGTCCGGAAAGCCCACCGACGGACCGTTCTCCTGCACCACGTAGAAGTCGACCGCGTTGATGCGCCCGTCGGGCATGAAGCCGATGCGCACGCGGCCCTGGAAGCCGCAGCGTGCGGCGCCAAGAAAGTATTCCTCGGCGCGGCTGATGCGCAGCATCACCGGTCGCTGGACCTTGCGCGCCATGTGCGCGGAGATCGACATGCACGGATAACCGGCCGCCTTGGAGCCGAAGCCGCCGCCGCAGGTCTCGCCGATCAGTACCAGATCATCGGCACCGATGCCGATCATCGCCGCCAGCGGCGGCACCGTGAAGCTCTGGCTCTGGACGGACGCATACACGAAGCAGCGGCCATTCTCCCAGTACGCCATCGAGCTGCGCGGTTCGAGCGAGTGATGCGACAGATTCGCGGTGACGAAGCTCTCGTCGAGCACCAGCGTCGAGCGCTCGAACTCGGCATCCAGATCGCCGTAGGCCCATTCGGCGTGCGGCTGACCCGTGGGCATCCGGCCTTCGCCGGCATCGGCGAAATCGCGCGCCGTCCATTTCACGCGCTCGATCAGCGGTCGACCGGGAATGCGGCGGTTGTCCAGGCAGTTGCCGTCGGTGCGTGCATCGGGGCCGCCCGGGAACAGGCTTTCCAGCGGATCCACGGTGAACGGCAGCGGTTCCATGTCGAGGCGGATCGCATCGATGGCATCCTGCGCGAGCTGCTCGGTGACGGCGGCCACCGCGAGGATCGGCGCACCAACATAACGCGGATTGTTGGTGAGGATCGGTTCGTTCAGCGCCCCCTGATCCGGCACATCGTCGGCGGTGAGGATGCCGAGCACGCCCTCCATGGCCAGCGCGCGCGAGGCGTCGATGTTGCGTACCTGCGCATGCGGCATCGGGCTCAGCATCAGCCGGCAGTACACCATGCCTTCAGCGCGAAAGTCCTCGGCGTATTTGGCCTCGCCGGTAACCTTGCCGTGCACGTCCGGCGGTACGAAGTTCTGGCCAAGTAACAGGTAACTCATGTCAGCTTACCTCGCATCGGTTCACCTCCCGTCAGCTCACTTCGTCTGGATCTGCTCACGACAGCTCGACGGCGCGCATCACCGAATTCAGATAATTCTCATAGGCCCCGCAGCGACAAAGGTTGCCGGACAGCGCATGACGCACCTGATCGCGTGTGGGATTCGAATTCACTTCCAGCAGCGCGACCGCGCTCATGATCTGGCCCGGCGTGCAGAAGCCGCACTGCGGGCCGAGTTCGTCGATCATCGCCTGCTGCACCGGATGCAGACTGCCATCGGCGCCGCGCAGGCCCTCGATGGTGCGGATCTCACGGGTACGCACCTGGTGGGTCAGCGTCGAGCAGGCATGCGCGGTGACGCCGTCGACCATCACCGTGCAGGCGCCGCATTCACCGCGATCGCAACCGAGCTTGGTGCCAGTGAGGCCGAGCTTGTAGCGCAGCGTCATCGCCAGGGTCTCGTTCGGCAGCACATCCACCGATCGCGCCTCGCCGTTGACGTTCAGACGCACGAGACGCTCAACGCCACCGGCCACGCCTGCTTCGCGCGAACAGCCGGCAAGGCCGCCGAACAGGTAGCCGGCACTGGAGACCACCGCACCGGAGGCGATGACGCCTTTGATGAACTGGCGGCGGGTGGCCTTCGTGCGGCCGCCCGGGATGGATGACAGCGACCCGTCGGTCGACGCATCGGCACCGTCGCCAGCGATCTGACTCTGGCTATCGGAATGAGGTGAGGAAGCCATTTATATTCCCCCTGAACCAGCCGGCACTGCATTCTGGTGTTCTGATAAATTCTGGGCTTTGGTGATCGCGTGCATAGCCTACAACAATCGGATGTCAACGGCACTGTCGGCCGCAACCTGGCGCACAGGCTCGCCTCCGGCGCGGTGGTCATCCTCGATGGCGGCACCGGCAGTGAGCTGCGCCGCCGCGGCGTCGCGCTGGGCGCAGGCGCGTGGAGCGCCGCGGCCAACCGCTCTCAAGGCTCGCTGCTCACCACCATCCACCGCGACTATATTCGCGCCGGCGCCGATGTCATTACCGCGAACACCTTCGCCGGTACCCGATTCGTGCTGGAGGCAGCCGGGCTGGACGAGCGGTTTGCCGACATCAATCGACAGGCCATCGACGCCGCACAGCGTGCGCGCGTCGCCGAAGGCCGGCCCGACGTGGCGGTGGCTGCGTCGCTGTCGTGCCTGCCGCCGCGATTCGATGCAGCCGCCTACCCCGATGCCCAGGCGGAACTGGCCGCGTACCGGGAGCTGGCGACGCTGTTCGCCGAGAGCGGCGCGGACCTGATCCTGCTGGAGATGATGGAGGAGCCGGTCCACGCGCGGCGCGCGGCCCAGGCGGCCTGCGAGAGCGGCCTGCACGTCTGGCTGGGAGTGAGCTGCCGGGCCCTGGCGCAGCCGCCGTGCGCTGACACACTGGTGGGCTACGACTTCCCCGACATACCACTGAAAAACACGCTGGACGCCCTGCTGGGGTTCGATTTCGCGCTGTGCGCGGTGATGCACAGCCCGCGAGACGCCGTGGTACCGGCGCTGCGACTGCTGCGCAGCCGTCTGCCAGGGCCCTTCGGTGCGTGGCCGGAGCAGGCGGACACGCCCGACCCCGACGACTATGCGCGATCCGCGCTGGACTGGGCGCGGGACGGCGCGCAGGTGATCGGTGGCTGCTGCGGAACGACGCCGGCCGATATCGCTGCCCTGCATCGTGTCAGGCAGGATCTGCAAGCCGCGCTCGATGGCGGCGACCCCGACGACCCCGGCGGGACCGCCAGCCCGGTGCTGCCGACGGCAACCGGGGACGCCGACCGCTGAAACTCCGGCGGGCGTCCGAAGTCTATAGAATGCACCAGCCGCCTGCGTGGACAGGCTGGAAAAGCCGCCATCGCGTCGGTTCCTGTCTTAGGAAACCTTAAGCTCTGGAACTGGACTGGACGCAGGCGGCAGGGTAATTTTCCAGTATCTTTAAAGTCGGCCGCCACCTCAGGCCAACGCTATCAGGAGCAACCATGCCTAATACCATAATGAAGCGAAGCCTCCAGCTCTCCGCGCTGGCAGCCGCCATCTGTGCCCTCACGGCCCAGGCCCAGATCAACGACTCGATCCGCGGAACAGCAAGCGAGGCCAACCACTTCATCGCCACGCCGCAGGGCTGGCAGCATCCGACGACGGAGTGGGGGGAACCCGATATCCGGGCAACATTGAACATGATGCAGGCGGCCGGCGTGCCGCTGCAGCGCTGCGCTGGCGGCGGCGGACCTGGCGGAGCGCAGGTGTGTGACGTCGACAAAGCCTGGCTCACCGAAGATGAGTACCAAGCGCGCATGGATCAGGTCGCCAATCGCGTCGACCGCAGCCGTCAGGCGCTGGCCGAAGGCGATCTGGGCGTGTCGATCCGCACCGGCCTGACCGATCCGAGCATCCCGCAGCGGCAGACCAGCCTGATCGTCGATCCGCCGTCCGGCCAACTGCCGCCGCTGACGGCCGCCGGCCGCGAACGTGCGCTGACCATGCGCAGCGGCTGGAACCTGCCTGGCGAAGACCACACCTACGACTACGCCAGTGACTTCGATCACTGGGATCGCTGCATTACCCGCGGCATGCCGTCGTCGATGATGCCCTACCGCTACAACGGCGGCTTCAGGATTCATCAGTCGCCCGGCTACGTGGTGTTCGATCTGGAGATGATCCATGACGCCCGCATCATCCCGACCGACGGCCGCGAAGCCGTTGCGCGCGAGATCAACGGCTACATGGGCATGTCGCGTGGCTGGTGGGAAGGCAACACGCTGGTCATCGAGACGACGAACTTCAAGGAAGGCGCGCCGCTGATCAATCTGGCGGTGGTGGGTTCGCCTCCGGGCAACCGCTTCCCGCACAGCACCGACATGAAGCTGACCGAACGCGTCACGCGTCTGAATGACGACTGGTGGCTGTACGAGGTCACCACCGAAGACCCGCAGTTCCTGGATGGTTCGTTCACCGTGCGCTATCCGATGCACCATGATCCGGAATACTGGTGGCCGGAGTACGCATGTCACGAAGCCAACACCATCGTGCCGTACTACACCGAAACCAACCGCTACGAACGCGCCAATCCGAAGGACTTCCCGGAAGTTCCGCTGCAGGTCTCTTCCGAGATCGCCAATCAGCTGGTCGGCACCTGGGTCGGCAGCCCGGATATCTACGTGTTCGATCTGGACATTGAGCTCGAGTTCGAGCGCAAGTCGGACGGCACGGTCGTCGGCCACCTGGTCGGCAGCAAGCTGGGCGAGGTCAACCGTCCCCTTCAGAGCGCGCGCATCACCGGCCGCAACCTGAACTTCACCCTGCCCAACTGGCAGACATGGAGTTTTGCCGGCCAGCTCACCGAGAACGGCGAGATCGTCGGCACGGTGCGCAGCTCGCAGGGCGGCTTCCCGGTCACGTTCTCCCGCACCTCGCGGTAAGCGACCCGGAACCCGCCGTCGATCACCCGATCGACGCACGGCACGGAACAAGGCCGGCCTGAGTCA
This sequence comes from Gammaproteobacteria bacterium, assembly GCA_050485645.1. Lineage (GTDB taxonomy): Bacteria > Pseudomonadota > Gammaproteobacteria > Steroidobacterales > Rariloculaceae > JBJHBP01. The sequence continues at coordinate 11,208 of JBJHBT010000028.1, forward strand.
TTCAGGCCGGCCTTTTCTTTATCTGCGCGTGCACATACGCGAGCGCTCATCGTGACAGGCGATCGGCGGGGTTGTCTGCTACGTCCAGAACAGGCTGAGTTGAGGGAACGCCATCAGGATCAATGCCACGACAAAGGTGATCAGCACGAACGGGAATGCCCCGGCGAAAATCGTGCCCAGTGAGATGCGCTGATCATCCACCGCCGACTTGATGACATACACGCTCAGTCCCAGAGGCGGCGTCAGCAGCCCGATTTCGACGCCGATCACCGTGATGATGCCGAACCAGATCAGGTTGATATCCAGCTCGCCGGCCACGGGCAGTGCCAGCGGCAGCAGGATCAGCATCGTGGACGTGGCATCCAGCACCGTGCCGAGAACGATCAGCAGCAGCAGATAGATCGCCAGAAACCCGGCCACGCCCAGGCCGGCGCCACTCAAGAACCCGGCCAGTTCGGCCGGCAGGCCGGTCAGTGTCAGAAACTGACTGAACAGGCTGGCGGCCATGATCAGAAACAGGATCACCACCGACACCTGACCGGTCTCGCGGATCACTTCCCACAGCCGCGCCCAGCTCAGGCGACGTTTGAAGCCGGCAAAGCACATCGCCGCGAACGCGCCCACCGCTCCGGCTTCCGTCGGCGTGAAGAATCCGCTGTAGATGCCGCCCAGCACCAGCACGATCAGTGCCAGCACCGGCAGCAGACCCAGCATCACCGACGACCAGCCGTCACCCCCGGACACCGCACCGGCACGCGCGGGGGCCGCCATGGCCGCCTCCCCCACGAAGCGCGGCGCGAAGCGCGCCATCAGAATGACGCCCAGCGCGAATGCCGTGGCCAGCAGAATCCCCGGAATCACGGCCGCCCGGAACAGCTGTCCGATCGACACCTCGGCCACCACACCGAAGATGATCAGCAGCAGGCTTGGCGGAATCAGCATGCCCAGCACCGATGATCCGGCCGTCAGACCCACCGCGAACTTCGGCGTATAGCCCTGACGCACCATCTCCGGCACCGCGATCTTCGCGAATATCGCGGCCGACGCGATCGAAATGCCGGTGATGGCCGCGAACAGCGCGTTGGCCGCCACGGTCGCCACGCCAAGGCCGCCGCGTATCCGGCCGAACACCTGCTGCGCGGCACGAAACGCGTCGCGCCCGATGTCCGATACATTCACGAACAGGCCCATGAGTACGAACAGCGGCACGGCAACGAACAGATACTCGGCAATGGTGCCTTCGGCGGCCAGTGGCAGTGCGCGGGTGGCGGTGGTGAAGCTCTCCCGCAGCAGACCCAGACCGAGAAACCCGATCGCCAGCAATGCAACCGCGATCGGCATGCCGATCGCGATCAGCACCAGCGTAGCCACTATCAGCACCAGGCCCGTCACACGCGGTTCGACACTGAACAGCATCAGCGACAACACGACCGCGAACAGCGCCACAGGTATCAACGCGATGCGCCAGCGCCGCGGCGACGTCGTCATCGTGTGGCGGTCGGCCGTGGCCGCGGCGGTGTCCATGGCCGTGTCCGCAACCGCGTGCGAGACATCGGCGTATTCCGGCCGCGCGGCCTGCACACCGTAGGCCCAGCGTCCGCCGTCGCGCGCTGCGCTCGCCCCCACCAATCGCAGATTGCCCACCATCTGGCGCAGGAATTCCAGTGCCGCCACCACCGACCCGGCCACCACCAGCAGCTTGATCGGCCACACCTGCACGGTGAACATGCCCACCGCACCGGCAAACTCACGGGTGCGGATGGCGCGAACCAGATCCGGCCATGCGCCGACCGCAAGCAGTGCGAACATCACCGCGCCCACCGCGCACAGGCAGGCATCCAGATCCGCGGCCACGCGCGGTGAGCGCTGCTCAAGCCTGCCGATCACGATCTCGGCACGCGTCAACCGACGCTGCCGCACCGCGAATGCAATCTGAAGAAACACGCAGGCCACCAGTGACAGCGACACCATTTCCGGAACACCGCGTATCGGCCTGCCGAACACCTGCAGCCCGATGATGTCGGCGCAGATCAGGAACATCAGCGCGAATACCCAGATCACGCCGGCACCATTCATCCATACGATCAGTGCGCCGAACACGTCACCGCTCGGCGCACCGCTCTGTCGTGTCGTTTGCATCAGAGGAATATCCGTGAAGTCAGGGTTCGGTTACGTCGCACGCGACACGTGCAACGCTCAGCGATCACGATCCCAGTCGCGCAGCGGTGTGCCACCGCGTGCCCTGACTGCGTCCATGTAGGCGGCCAGCACGGCGCGGGCCGGAAATCCGCGCTGCTCGGTGGCATCCGCCCACTGCATCGCGATGTTGGGCATGGCATTCAGCCAGCGCTGCTTTTCCGCGTCGGAAAGCTCGTGAACCACCGCACCGTTGCCGACCATGCTCGCCAGAGCCGTGTCGTAGCGCGCGCTGACCTGGTCGGCAACCGCCTCACTGTACTCGGCGCCCAGGTCGCCGAGAATCTGCTGAAGCGCCGGCGGCAGACGCTCCCAGGTATCGAGATTGATGGCCATGCCCCCGGTCAGTTGCGCGCCAAGACCCACCAGCGTGATGTAAGGCGCCACTTCCTGGATGCGATACGGCGACGCACCGGTGAGAATCGTCAGCACGCCGTCGGCCACCCCGGTCTGGAGCTGGGTGTAATAGGTGGTGAGCGCGCCATGCACGGCAACCGCACCGGTGCCTTCCAGCCAGGCCGCCGTCGGCCCGGGCGCCAGAATCTTGCGGCCTCGCAGATCGTCGACGCTGCGCACCGGAAAATTCGTCATCAGGTGATAGGTGTCGACCACACTGCCGCCGAGAAAGCGCTGGTTCTGCGCGGCCCACGCATCGCGCAGTTCCGGCATGGTCTCGTGCAGTTCATTGAAGATCGTAAACAGCAGATGGTGATCATCGGTGACGAACGGCGCGTAGTACGTGACGTTCTGAAGCGGCATTCTGGACAGTTCCCAGAGTGTGCCGACCCAGCCGATGTCGGTAAGACCGATCTCCACCGCCGCCAGCGTGTTCGAGTATCGGTACAGCGAACCGCCGTACGCCTCGGTCCAGCGCACGCGATAGGGCAAGGCCTGCTGCACCAGGCGACGATCGGTTTCCGGCACCACCAGCGTGTGCATCACGCCCACCCATGGCAGGCCGGTGGTATGGCTGGAAGCGACGGTCAGCCGCCATTCTTCGCGATCGGCAGCGCTGGCCGTGAGCGGCGTCAGCAGCACCGCCGCCATGACCGCGGCCAGCATCGCGAGCGTCACATACGGTGCTGGTGCCGCGCCTGTGATTGTTCTTCTGTACACGGACTCCTGCCCCCCGGCTGGTCATCCGCCAGCGATGATAACCGAAAGGACGGGCGCCCTGGCACGTCGTGCGGATCCAACCAGGATGGATGCGGCGACCGCGCACCACCCCGTGGTGTCGGCCAGTTGACACGACGACCGGCGTCTATTGACCTTGCCCGGAGAGTCGCTATGGTGTGGCAATGGGCATGCTCGTAGATGGCGAATGGCATAACGTCTGGTACGACACCGACGCGTCCGGCGGTCGGTTCGTACGGACCGACTCGCAGTTCCGCAACTGGGTCACCCGGGACGGCAGTCCCGGTCCGAGTGGTGAAGGCGGCTTCGTGGCCGAACCCGGGCGCTACCATCTGTACGTGTCGTTCGCGTGCCCGTGGGCACACCGCACATTGATCATGCGCAAGCTCAAGGGCCTGGAAGACATGATCGGCCTGTCCGCGGTGAACACCTACATGGGCTCGGAAGGCTGGACCTTCGATCCCGGCCCGGGTGTGATTCCCGACCCTCTGCACAATGCCGCGAGGCTCTATGAGGTCTATCTGGCCGCGGACTCCGACTACAGCGGCCGCGTAACGGTACCTGTTCTGTGGGACAAGCAGCGCGACACCATCGTCACCAACGAATCCGCCGACCTGCTGCGCATGCTGAACAGTGCATTCGACGATGTGGGTGCGAACCGGGAGCTGGACTTCTATCCCGAACCGCTGCGAGCGCAGATCGACGAACTGAACGATTACATCTATGAGAACGTCAACAACGGCGTCTACAAGGCAGGATTCGCGACGACGCAGGCTGCCTACGAAGAGGCCGTGGTTCCGCTCTTCGATGCACTGTACTGGCTCGACGAACGGCTGGGCAGACAGCGCTACCTGACCGGCTCACGCATCACCGAAGCGGATTGGCGGCTTTTCACCACGCTGGTGCGGTTCGATCCCGTCTACTACGGGCACTTCAAGTGCAACCGGCAGCGAATACGCGACTTTGCGAATCTGTGGGGCTACACCTGCGATCTCTACCAGGTGCCCGGTGTCAGCGACACGGTGCACGTGGATCTGATCAAGGCGCACTACTACGGCAGTCACGATACGATCAATCCGCACCTGATCGTGCCGGTGGGTCCGGACCTCCACTACGGCATGCGCCACGACCGCGACCGGTTCTGACACGGCCCGATACCGCGCGACCGGCGCACCGACGCAGCTACAGTCGTCCCGCCTGAAAGTCCTCGAACGCCTGCTGGATTTCCTCGCGCGTGTTCATCACGAACGGGCCGTAGCGTGCCACCGGCTCGTTCAGCGGTCTGCCGGCGACGACAATCATGCGCGCGTCCTCGGTGGAGGCGTCGAACCGCACCCGCGGCCCGTGGCTGAGCAGCGCCATCTCCCCGCGCTGCACCTGCTCAGCCGCTGCCGCTTCGCCCACCACGACCGACCCCTGATAGACGTACGCGAACGCATTGTGCTGCGGAGGCAGATCCACGGTGTAGGCCGCTCCGGCGTCCAGATGCAGATCGAAGTAGCAGGGCTCGGTCGCGACGCCGCTGACCGCTCCCTCGGTGCCGGCCACTCGACCGGCGATCACGCGCACCCGCACGCCGTCGGCGGGCGTCACTTCGGGCACGCTGTCAGCCGGGATGTCCTGATAGCGCGGGGCGGTCATCTTGTGTGTGGCCGGCAGATTCACCCACAACTGGAATCCCCACATCAGCCCCTCTTCCTGTTCTGGCAGCTCCGAATGCACGATGCCACGGCCTGCCGTCATCCACTGCACGCTGCCCGGTCCGAGCAGACCTGTGTTGCCCTGGTTGTCGCCATGACGCATGCGGCCGGCCAGCATGTAGGTGACGGTTTCGAAACCGCGATGCGGATGATCGGGAAAGCCCGCGATGTAGTCGTCGGGGTTGTCGGAGCGGAATTCATCGAGCAGCAGGAAGGGGTCGAACGAATCGAACGCCGGCGTGCCCATCACACGCATCATGCGTACGCCGGCGCCATCACTGGCGGGCTGACCGCGCACCTTTCTGATCACGCGGCGATCATCGGCAGCTGAATCGGACATCGCAGACAGTCCTCCTGACGAAACCCTGGATGCGATTATACGCACGGCGGAAAGGCGGCCGTGCCGGTTCCGTCCCTGGAGTCCGCTACCAACCCAGCCATGAAGGCAGCAGCAGTGAGACGGCGGGAATATACGTCACGATGAGCAGCACGCAGAGCAGGACGGACAGCCAGGGCAACGCGGCGCGGATCACGTCGCTGCTGCCCATCCCGGCAACACTGGCGGTCACGTACAGGTTGAGACCCACCGGCGGCGTCACCAGGCCAATCTGCATGTTCAGCACCATCAGAATTCCCAGATGCACCGGGTCGATGCCCAGCTGCATGGCCACGGGAAACACCACCGGTGCAATGATCAGCACCACCGACGTCGGATCGACGAAATTGCCCGCGATCAGCAGCAGCACATTGAGCACGAGCAGAAAGGCCCACGGCGCCAGACCCAGATCGGTGATCCAGGCGGAAGCATGCTGCGGTATCTGTTCGGTGGCGAGCACGAACGCAAACAGATAGGCATTGGCAACGATGAGCATCAGCATTGCCGTGGTGCGCGCACTTTCCGCCAGCACCCGCGGTATCTGCACCAGCGCGATATCGCGATGCACGAACACCACCACGATGAACGCGTATACCGCCGCGACGGCGGCGGCCTCCGTGGGCGTGAACACCCCCCTGTAGATGCCACCGAGCACGATGACCACCAGCAGCAGTCCCGACGACGCGCGCCCTGCGGCCCGCAGCACCGCACGCCAGTCGGCCGGTGCCTGGCGTGGGAAGTCATGACGTCGTGCGATCACCGCCACCGTCCCCAGCAGCGCCGCCATCAGCAGCAGCGCCGGTACGATGCCGGCTATGAACAGATGGCCCACCGAGGTCTCCGTCACCGCGCCGTACACGATCATGACGATGGATGGTGGAATCAGAATGCCCAGCGTGCCGGCATTGCAGATCAGTCCGGCGCTGAAGCCCTTCGAATACCCGCTGCTGCACATCCCGGCGATCATCAGGCTGCCCACCGCCGCCACCGTTGCCGGCGCGGAACCGGATACCGCCGCGAAAAACGCGCAGCCCAGCAGCGCGGCCATCGCCAGCCCGCCGCGATAGCGCCCGACGAGCGCATTGGCGAAATCGACCATGCGCCCGGCGACACCACCCGTGGTCATCAATGTGCCCGCGAGAATGAAGAATGGAATGGCCAGCAGCGGATACACCTGGGTGGCGCCGAGGAAACGCTGCACCAGCACCACCGGTGACTGGTCCACGAACAGCAGCAGTGTGGCCAGACTGGCAATGCCCAGCGCGAACGCCACCGGCACGCCCACGGCGAGACAGACGAACAGGATCAGCACCATGAAGAGCGCACTCATGGCTCCTGCGCCTCCGCCTGGCCGTGATCAGTACGCGCCGCCTGCAGGAACCGCCATGTCAGCAGCGCGAAGCCCAGCGGCAGTGCCAGCGCCAGCACCCAGCGCGGCAGGGGAATGTCCCGCGCGGTGTGGCCCATCTGCATCAGTCGCGACACGAACACGATGCTGGCCGCGAACATGCAGAGGCTGTATGCAAGGCACAGCACCAGCGCCGCCCTGGCGGCCAGCGCCGACCAGCGCGGCGCCAGCCGCCGCGTGATCACGTCGATACCGGCATGCGCGCCGGTACGCACGCCGTACGACATGCCGATCAGCACCAGCCACGCAAACAGATACGTGGTGACTTCCAGCGACCATACCAGGCTGCCGCCCGCCGCTCGCATCGCCACCTGCGTGAACGTCAGCAGGGCCATCAACGCCAGAACGAGCGCGATGAAGACTTCTTCGATCCGGTCCAGGCCCGCCCGCAACCGGCCGGACAATGCCGTCACCGTGCACCTGTCCCGAAATGGTCGCTCACGGCGAGGCAGGGGCTACTGGCCGGCACCGATATCGACCGCCGTCTGCAGCAGTTCCGCGCCGATACGCGATTCGAACTGTGTCCATACCGGGCGCAGGGTCTGGCGCCACACCTCGCGTTCCTGCGCCGTCAGCGTGACGACGCTGCTGCGGCCGGATTCAACGATGCGCTGTCGCTGCTGCTCATTGATCTGCTCCGAATTGGCGTTGCTCCACTCGGTCACCTCCGCGAGAAGGTGCGTCAGTCCGTCGCGCAGATCCTCGGGCAGCCGCTGCCAGAACTGGTCGTTGACCGCGACCATGTAGCCGATATAACCGTGGCTGGTCTCGGTGATGTACGGCTGCACCTCGTAGAAACGCGACGAGTACATGTTCGACCACGTGTTCTCCTGGGCATCGACGGTACCCGTCTGCAGCGCCTGATAGACCTCGGCGAATGCCATCTTCTGCGGATTGCCGCCCATGGCCCGCACCTGCGCCTGCAGCACGTCGGACTCCATGATGCGGAATTTCAGCGCCTCGCTGTCGGCAGGCGAGCGCAGCGGTCGCGGGCCGCTGAACTGCTTCATGCCGTTGTGCCAGAAGGCGAGTCCGCGAATGCCGTGAACACGCAGTTCGTCCAGCAGCTGCTGGCCGGCTGGACTGCGCTGGAAGCGTTCCACTGCGTGGATGTCGGCGAACAGGAATGGCAGGTCGAAGACCTGCAGGCGGTCGGTGAGCCGGTCGAGTACCGACAGCGGCGCCGCGACCATCTGTATGTCACCGAACGCCAGGGCTTCCAGGGAATCGCTGTCGCCCATCAGCTGAGCGGCCGGATACACGTCCACACGAACGCGGCCCGCATAACGCTGCGCAACCAGATCGCTGAACCGCTGCGCGGCCTGCCCCTTGGGCGTATCCGGCGCTGTCACGTGCGGAAACCTGATGACGAACAGTTCGTCATCAGCCGAACCGGCGCATGCGTTCAGCGATAGGGTCCCGATTATCCCGAGAATCACCCCGAGAATTGGCAGCAACAGCCGCCCTGCGGCTCTCATGGTTCGATTCGCCCCCTGCCGCGGTACGTTGCCGCGGCGTCATTTCGGTCTGGTCGATTCGCCAGTCAGTCTGGTCGATTTGCCAGCATCTTGCTAGGCTACACTTTACTTTATAAAAGCCGGGCGGGAAGTCCTGTGGCCGCAATCGCGGCCCTGTTCGCTGCAGGTGGCCTGCTTGAGGGGACTTCGATTCCCGATGCAGGGCGCCCTGCTCGTGAACGTCTATCATCCGCCACCGCATGCCCAGGAGTTGTGACATGGTCGCCAAGCTGTCTGAACCCAGAATCATCACGGACGCGGATCTCGACCCGCGACACGACTGGTCGCGCGCGATCTACTCACCCGGCGTCATGAACGTCGACTTCGAGGAGCGTATCGATTTCCGCCGCCTGCATCGCTATCGCCTGGCACGCACCCGACAGGCGCTGGCCGCATCCGATCTCGGCGCGCTGCTCACCTTCGACGCAAACAATATCCGCTACATCACCAGTACCGCCATCGGCGAGTGGTCGCGCGACAAAATGTGCCGCTTCGCGCTGCTGGCCGGCGACGGACAACCGCATCTGTGGGATTTCGGTTCCGCCGCCGCCCATCACCGCATCTATGCGCCCTGGCTTGAGAAAGCGCATTGCCATGCCGGCATGCTGGGGCTTCGCGGCGCGGTGCCGCCGGACGCCGGACTGATGCGCGATGCCGCAAAGGAAATCAAGGCGATACTCGAAGAAGCCGGTGTCGCCGACCAGCCGCTTGGCGTCGATCTGGCTGAACCACCGATGATGTTCGAGCTCGAGCGCGTCGGCCTGAACGTACGTGATGGCCAGCAGGTGATGCTCGACGCCCGCGAGATCAAGAGCCAGGACGAGATCATGCTGCTGAACACCGCGGCCTCCATGGTGGACGCGGTGTATCACATGATCTACGAGGAACTGAAACCCGGCGTGCGCGAATCCGACATCGTCGCCCGGGCCACCAAGATGCTGTTCGAGATGGGCTCCGACGACGTCGAGGCCATCAACGCCGTTGCCGGCGAACGCTGCAGCCCGCATCCGCACAATTTCACCGATCGCATGGTGCGTCCCGGTGATCAGGCTTTCTTCGACATCATCCAGGCCTACATGGGCTACCGCACCTGCTACTACCGCACGATCAACGTCGGCATTGCGAACGACTCCCAGAAAGACGCCTACAAGCGCGCCCGTGAGTGGATCGACGCCTCGATCGCCAAAGTCCGTCCCGGCGTGGGTACCGACGAAGTGGCTTCCGTGTGGCCCAAGGCGCAGGATCTGGGTTTCGCGAACGAGATGGAATGCTTCGGCCTGCAGTTCGGGCACGGCCTCGGCGTCGCGCTGCACGAACGCCCCATCATCAGCCGTCTGGTGTCGATGGACAACCCGGCCGAAATCAAGGAAGGCATGGTGTTCGCGCTGGAGACCTATTGCCCGGCCAAGGACGGTCACTCGGCCGCCCGCATCGAAGAAGAAGTTGTCGTCACCGCGGATGGCTGCCGGGTCATCACACTGTTCCCGGCCGCCGAACTGCCGGTAGCGAACGAGTACTGATCAGCGCAACCGGCGGCTGGCGCAGCCGGCCGCCGGTGAACCAAACCAGGAACAGTCTACAAGGCGGATTCCACGTGGAAGTACGATCGACCTCGAGCGCATCACACACAATGGAGGGGCGCGACCGGCCCGGCACGGATACCCGCATCGCGCTGTTTCGCTCGATGCTCGAGTGCCGGCATCTGGAGAAGCGCGCCTACGACCTGTTCATGCAGAACCTGATCAAGGGCACCAGCCATCTCGCCCTGGGACAGGAAGCCATCGCCGCCGGATTCGGCGTGGCGATGCGCCAGGACGACTACACCTTCTGCACCTATCGCGGCCACGCCCATACGCTGGTGCGCGGTGCGTCCATGACCGGCATACTCGGCGAACTGATGGGGCTGTCTTCGGGCCTGATGCGCGGCAAGGGCGGATCCATGCACCTGACCAGCGTGGAGCACGGCGTGATGGGTTCATACGCCATCATCGGCGCACATCTGACGATCGCCGCGGGCGCGGCGTGGTCGGCGCAGTACCGCGGCACACAGCAGGTCGCCGTGTGCTTCTTCGGTGACGGCACGACGAACATCGGTGCCTTTCACGAAGCCCTGAACCTGGCGGTCATCTGGAAACTGCCGGTGGTCTTCGTCTGCGAAAACAACCAGTACATGGAATACACGGCAATACGCAGCGTCACCGCCGTCGAACACCCGGCCGCCGATCGTGCCAGCGCCTATGGCCTGGAGCCGGTGCTGATCGATGGCAATGATGCCGACGAAGTCTACCGCACGGCGGTGCGGGCATTGGACGTTGCGCGACGCGGTGGCGGGCCGAGTCTGATCGAGGCCGAGACCTACCGCCACGGCGGACACTCGCGCGCCGATCCTGGCAAGTACCGGCCCGACAGCGAGGTCAAGGCATGGCTGGAGAAGGATCCGATTCCGCGCTATCGGCGCCGCCTCATCGAGGCCGGCGTCAGTGAACAGCAGCTGAACGGCATCGAGCAGGAAGTGAAGGCGGCCGTGGACAAGGCCACCGAGGAAGCCCGCAGCGCCCCGCCACCGGACCTGTCACTGGCGGAAACCGATGTCTGGGCGGATGGAGGCTCGGCATGGCGGAACTGAGCTATCGCGAAGCCGTGACCGCGGCGCTGGCGCAGGAAATGCGCCGCGATCCGTCGGTGGTATTCATCGGCGAGGATGTCGCTGCCGCCGGCGGTGTCTTCAAGACCACCGTGGGCCTGCTGGACGAATTCGGTCCCGAGCGCGTGAAAGACACGCCGATTTCCGAGCAGGCCATTCTGGGCGCGGCCATGGGCGCGGCGATGACCGGCCTGCGTCCGGTGGCCGAGATCATGTTCTCCGATTTTTTCGCGGTCTGCTGGGACATCGTCGCGAACGAAATCGCCAAATCCCGCTACATGACCGACGGTCAGTGCAGCTTCCCGCTGGTGATCCGCTCCGCCAACGGTGCCGGCGCGCGTTTCGGCGCACAGCATTCGCAGAGCGTCGAAAACTGGGCGATGGCTGTGCCAGGCCTGAAGGTGGTGGCGCCAGCCTCCCCCGCCGACGTCAAGGGCCTGCTGGCCGCGTCGATCCGCGATCCGGATCCGGTGCTGTTTTTCGAGCAGAAGTCGCTGTACGCCACCAAGGGCGATGTGCCCGAGGGAGAGCACGTCGTGGACCTGGGCAAGGCCAGCGTTGTGCGGCGCGGCGACGACGTCACGATCGTCGCACTGGCCATGATGGTGAACCGCGCCGTGAAAGCGGCCGAAGTGCTCGAAAAGGAGCATGGCATTTCGGCAACCGTGGTCGATCTACGCTGTCTGGTACCGCTGGACACAAAAACCATTCTCGAGGAAGTCGCACGGACCGGCCGCCTGGTCACGGTGGAGGAAAACCCGCGTCTGTGCGGGTGGGGCGCGGAAGTCGCGTCCATTGTTGCCGACGAAATCTTCTGGGATCTGGATGGCCCGATCATCAGGGTCACCACACCGCATATCCCGCTGCCGGCGGCCGACAACCTCGAAGACGCGGTGCTGCCCAGCGTCGACAGGATTGTCAGGCAGGTCCGGGAGCTGGTGGACTGACCATTACCCGCCTGCGGGGCGAGACGCCTGTGCAGGACGCAACGTAACAATCTGACCGGGGAGTCACAGGGATCGATGGATGTACTGATGCCACAGCTCGGCGAAACGGTTGCCGAGGGCACGGTCGCGCAGTGGCACAAGCGCGCCGGCGATCATGTCGAGGTCGACGAAGTGCTTCTCGACGTGGAAACCGACAAGGTCTCCATGGAGATTCCGGCGCCCGGCACCGGCACACTGCAATCCATTCTCGTGGAGGCCGGCACAACCGTTGAGGTCGGTACCCTCCTGGCGGTGATCGACACCGGCGACGGCGCATCCACCGACGGCGGACACGGCCAGCGCGCGGCGTCCGACGCCACCGGTTCCGCCACCGGCGCCAGTGTCGAAAGCACCGCGGCCACCAGCACCGCGGCCGCCCACGCCGACGCTGCGGCAACCGCGAACGGCGACGCCCAGACCGGTGCCGGCGGTGCGCCAGCCGACGCGAAGGCCGCCGACGCCAGCCCGCGCCCGCGCCCGCAGCAGGACGGCGACCAACGGCTGTCGCCGGCGGTGCGACGCCTCGCGGCGGAGAACGAACTGGATCTGACGTGCATCGAGGGCAGCGGCCGCGCCGGCCGCATTACGCGCCGCGATGTACTGAGCCATCTGGCCGATGCGACCGACGGCGACGCCGCCCGGACAGTGCGCGACGCGCCGCAGCCGACACAGGCGCCGCGTTCGGCAGCCACCGGCACATCCGACGCAGGCGCAACGGCAACCGCAGCCGAACCGGCCGCGACAACAGCGGCAGGCGGGCGCGATGGCGAGCTGATTCCGTTCAACCGCATCCGGCGCGCAACGGCCAGCCACATGGTGCGATCCAGATCCACCAGTCCGCACGTGCTGCAGGCGGTGGAAGTCGACTTCGGTGCCGTGGACAGCATACGCACGCGGATGCGCGACGCCTGGAAAGCGCGTCACCGCTACTCGCTCACCTATCTGCCGTTCATCGCCCATGCGGTGTGCCGCGCGCTGGCCGATTTTCCGCATCTGAATGCCAGTGTCGAAGGTGATGCGCTGCGCGTGCACACTCACGTGAATCTGGCGATCGCCGTGGATCTGGGTCCCGCCGACGGGCTCGTGGCACCGGTGATCCGCCATGCCGAAACGCTCTCCGTGGAGAGACTGGCCCACGCGATCCGTGAAATTTCAGACAGGGCGCGCAACGGCAAGCTCGGCGCCGCCGACCTGGCCGGCGGAACCTATACGCTGTCGAACTCGGGCAGTTTCGGTACGCTGATCACCGCGCCCATCATCAACCAGCCGCAGGTTGCGATCCTGTCCACGGATGGCGTTCGCAAGAAGCCTGTCGTGATCGAAAGGCCCGATGGTGATGCGATTGCGATTCGTCCGGTGGGCATACTGGCGCAGTCATTCGACCACCGTGCCGTTGACGGGGCCTATTCCGCCGCTTTCCTCGCGAAAGTCAGGTCGCTGCTCGAGCAGAGTAACTGGATGATTGAGGTTTGACCGGCTTCTGATCTCCGTGCAGCTCACGCGTGGAGCCGCGGATTATCAGCGTGGGTGTCAGCCGCACCTGCATCGTGACCGACTGCTGACCCTGCCCGTCGCCGATGCTCCGTATGCGTTGCAGCAGCAGCTGTGCGGCGCGCACACCCAGTTCATCGTGCGGCACCCTGATCGTTGTGAGCGGTGGGCTGAGGCGATCGATGAACGGCATGTCATTGAATCCGGTGACCGATACATCGTCGGGGCAGGTCAATCCGGCCTCCTGAAGCGCGTCGTAGCAACCCAGCGCGAGCATGTCGTTGGCGGCAACGACGGCCGTGAACTGTTTGCCGGCCGACAACAGCGAGCCCAGCGCGACCTTGCCCGCCTGGACGGTAAAGGAGTCGGCATTCACGGTCAGTCTGGCGCACTCGCGAAACCCCGCCTCCGATGCCGAGGCGAGAAACGCGTCGCGGCGGGCCGAACCGGTGGAGGTATCCTGTGGGCCGGCCACATGGGCGATCCGTGTGTGCCCCAATGAGCTGAGGTGACGGAACGCGAGCCGGATTCCGTACTCGTCGTCGTTGACGACGGATGGTACCTGATCGGAATCCACCGACCGGTTCACCAGCACCAGCGGAATGTTCTCGTCCAGACATCGCTGCACGACCCGGTCTTCCCGATGCGCGGTTGCCAGAATCACGCCTTCGATCTGCCGCGCCAGCATATTTTCCAGAATCGCGATTTCGCTCTGGGGGTTGTTCGCCGAATCGGCCAGAATCGCGATGATGCCCGACTCGTCCAGCGTCCGCTCGATGCCGCGCACGATGGGCGGGAACAACGGGTTGGTGAGATCGGGGATCATCACGCCAACGGTATGACTCTGTCGGGTACGAAGCCCGGCGGCGACCGGATTGCGGCGATACCCCAGCGCCTTCGCTGTCTCCATCACCTTCTTGACCAACTCCCCCGATACCATCGACCGGGTAGCCGGGTTCATCACTCGCGACACCGTCGACGGATGAACCTCCGCCTCGCGCGCAACGTCCTTGATCGTGACCTGTTGGGCAATGCCCTTGCTTTTCATGCGGCGTTCTCGTCCCTGTGCCGGAATTCGTTACGGAATATATCCGAGGCGGGTTGCATTGTGCGGCCACCGCCAAGGATAATTTCCTGCGCTTGACAATTCTTTACCAACTGCATCACCGCTTCAACATTTAATACACTGCTTCATGGCCCGGCGAACCGACAGCATTCCCACCCCTGCGGCCCACCGAATCGGGTGGATTGGCGCCGGCGGGCGCATGGGTTTTGCGATGACGAAACGACTGCTGGCAGCCGGCCATCAGGTGATCGTGTACAACCGAACCCGCGCAAAGGTTGAACCGCTGGCTGAATTCGGCGCAGACATAGTCGACACCTTACACGATCTCGGCCAGTGCACCACCGTGTTCGTGACGGTTGCAGCCTCGGACGATCTGCTCAGCGTCACCAGCGGCCCGAATGGCCTGCTGCGTGGCGAAAGGACGCCCCGTATCCTGATCGACTGCTCCAGCGTATCCATCGAAGCATCCTCGGCCGTGCGCAGATTCGCCTGCGAACAGGGCGTGGCCATGCTTGCCGCCCCGATCAGCGGCAACGCCAAGGCGGTGGATTCCGGGGATGCCACGGTGGCCGTTTCCGGTCCGCGCCCGGCATTCGAATTCGCCCAGGCCTATCTGCAGGCGCTTGGCAGGTCCGTCACCTACGTCGGTTCGGGCGATCAGGCACGCGTCATCAAGATTTGTCATAACCTGATGCTGGGTGCCGTGGCACAGAGCCTGGCGGAAATCTGCCTGCTGGCCGAAAGCAACGACGTGTCGCGGAGCGCCCTGCTGGACTTCATCAATCAGAGCGTGATGGGCTCCACATTCACCCGCTACAAGACGCCGGCTTTCGTGGATCTGGACATGACGGCCACCTTCACGTCCCGCCTGCTGCGCAAGGACCTGGATCTCGGGCTGGATGCGGCACTGGCGCAGGGCATCTCGATGCCACTGACGGAACTGGTGCGCACCAAAGTCGATGCGGCCATCGAGGCCGGCTATGCCGATCACGATTTCGCGGCGCTGCTGCTTGAACAGGCCAACAGCAACGGGCTCGATCTCACCCCGCCGGCCATCACCACGTCAGACGGCGATGCGCCCGATTACGGGCTTGCGGCCGGACCGGTCGCCACCCGATGAGCGACGGCAAGCGTATCGAGCCGACGTAACGGATGTTCAGCCCTTGCGGTCTGCGTGGCCGAGCACCTTGTCGGGCGCGATACGATCACGCACCAGCTGCTTCAGTTCCGTGATCTCGGGAAATCGGCCCGCCTCGGCGCGTGACCAGATCGCCGTACCTTCAACATGAATCTCGAACACGCCGCCGGTCGCGTCCGGCACCAGCGTCAGTGCACCGATGTCCTTCTCGAAGGTGCCGAGCAGTTCCTGCGCCATCCATGCCGCCCGCAACAACCAGCGACATCGTGTGCAGTAACGAATCTCCAATCTCGCCGCCATACGCTCACCGTCACTGTCCTCAACGGCATCATGCTCGCGCGCGAGGTGGCAACGATCAAGTCCGCACCCGTACGGCCCACGGCAGCTGGCGCCCGAATTCATCCATGGCAGGGCTGAGCTGCGCCGCAACGCGAACCGGGCAACGCCAACCGGGCAACGCCGGCAGGCATGGAAACGCCCGGCGGCTCGAGGATTTCAGGCGGCCCTTGCAATTCAAATCAAACAGACGTTTAATTCAAACGTGCGTTTGAATCCACACAGAGATCCACCGGACCGGCAGGACACGAAGCAGCGCATTCTCGATGTCGCCGAGCGCATGTTTGCCGAACAGGGCTTCGAGCTCACGTCGCTGCGGACGCTGACCGCCGAAGCCGGCGTAAACCTGGCTGCCGTGCACTATCACTTTGCTTCCAAGGAAGGGCTGTTCGAGGCCGTCGTGCAGCGCCTGGTCGAACCGCTGAACGCCGAACGTCTGGCACGCCTGGATGCGCTGGAGGCACAGGGGCAGCCGTCGCTGCATGAATTGATCGAGTCGTTCGTCGCGCCACCGCTGCGACTTTGTATTGAGGATCCGCAGCGCGGCCTGGTCGCCCCTCGCCTGCTGGGTCGCACCATGGGCAGCCCCGATCAGAACTCCACGGCATTTCTTATGCGCCTGTTCGGTACGGTTATCGATCGTTACCTGACCGCGTTCAACCGCGCGCTGCCTGAGTGCTCCCGACACGATCTGCTGTGGCGCATGTTCTTCATGGTCGGCGTGATGGTGCAGACGCTGAGTTGCGGACATCACCTGCAACAGATTTCGCGTGGCGCATGTGACCCCTCCGACCCGTCAGCCACCATTCCTCGCGTGGTCGCATTCATCGCCGCCGGTTTTCGTGCCGGGTCGCCAGCGACGCACGCCGCGGCGTCCGGAGATCAACCATGAATCCAGGCGCGCGTGCGCCGACGGTATGCGCTGTTCTGGCGGCATGGCTCACGGGCTGCGCGAGCGCACCGCCGATCCATCACCCGGAAACCGGTGTTGCCGTTCCCGCGCACTGGTCGGCGCCGGGCGACCGGACAGCCGCCGATCCTGCCGGATGGCGGCTCTTCGGCGACCCCGCGCTGGAAGCACTGATCGCCGAGGCGCTGGAGAACAACCGCGACCTGCGCGCCGCGGCGACACGCGTGGATCAGGCCAGAGCGCTGGCGCGGATATCCGGCGCACCACAGTATCCGGCTGTCGCCGTCGGTGGCAGTGCGCGCCGGCAGCGGCAGAACTTCATCGGCCTGCCGATCCCTGGCGCCGAAGGCGAGGTGCTGAGCACGCAGATCGATACGTTCAGCCTGTCTGTCGAAACCGCCTGGGAGGCCGATCTGTGGGGTCGAATCCGTAGCGGCGCGGCAGCGGCCCTGTCTGACGCGGAGGCTGCGTACCTGGATGAACAGGCGGCTCGCCTGTCGCTCGCGGCTCAGACGGCAAAAACCTGGTTCGCACTGATCGAAGCCAGTCAGCAGTTGCGGCTGGCCGACGACACGGTCGCGAGCTATCGCCGCACCGTGGAGCAGGTCCGATACCGCTACGAGCGTGGCCTGGCCCCATCCCTGGACCTGCGTTTCGCGCTGGCGAACCAGCATGCCGCCGAGGCGCAGCAGGCGCAGCGACAGGAACGCGTCGGGCAGGTCATGCGCCAGCTGGAAATCCTGCTCGGCCGCTATCCGGCCACCGCACTCGAAGTCCCGTCTGCACTGCCGGTGCTGGAGAACGAGGTGCCCGCAGGTCTGCCGGCCAACCTGCTCGCACGGCGGCCGGACCTGCGTGCCGCGGAAAGGCGTCTTGCTGCCGCGGACGCGCGCCTTCTGTCTGATCGCCGCGCACTGTATCCGACGCTTTCGTTAACCGCCGCCGGCGGGACCACCGCCGATGCCCTGCGGCGACTGCTGGATGGCGACTTCAGCGTCTGGAGTGTGGCCGGCAGCCTCATGCAGCCCCTCTTTCAGGGCGGGCGGCTGCGTGCCCAGATCGATGTGGCCGATGCGCGGGCCAGGGAAGCACTGGAGTCCTATGCCGGTCAGCTGCTGATGGCCTTCGCCGAGGTCGAGACGGCGCTGGACGCACAGTCGTATCAGCGTGCCAGGGCCGGGCTGCTGGGCGACGCAGCCAGCCAGGCCGAGGCCGCGCGCGCCATCGCCGAGACGCGCTACGGCAGCGGTCTTGACCCCCTGCTGGTGGTGCTCGAGGCGCAGCGCCGTTCGCTGGAAGCCGACAGTCAGCTGCTGACGGCGCGGCGCCAGCTGCTGGATGCCCATGTGGATCTGCACCTGGCGCTGGGCGGGTACTTCGATGACGACTGACGGCGACCATCACCGGCATCTTCAACATCCGAGGCAGGCATGCGTAAGTTGATTCGTGTTCTGTTGCCGCTGGCGGTGGTCGCGGTGGCGATCGTACTCGCCGCCGTCCTGATCGCGTCGCGACCCCAGATAGAAACCCGCGCGCCCGAGTCCGTCGCACCGCTGGTGCGCTACGCAACCGCCGAGCCGACGCAGCTGCAGTCGATGGTGCGCAGCCAGGGCACGGTCACGCCACGCACGCAGACGGTGCTGTTCCCGGAAATCACCGGCCGCGTGGTGGAAGTGTCCTCATCGCTGGTCGCCGGCGGCTTCTTCGCGGCCGGGGATGCGTTGATTCGCATCGACCCGCGCGACTACGAACTCGCGGTAGTCAGCGCGCGTGCGCAGATCGCGCAGGCCGAAGCGCGGCTGAGAATAGAACAGGAAGAGGCGGCCGTGGCACGTCGCGAATGGGCTGTGCTCGGGCACGACGACGAACCGTCGCCGCTGGTTCTGCGTGAGCCGCAACTCGCCGAGGTGCGAGCGGCGCTGGAAGCGGCCCGCGCCGCTCATGAGCGTGCCGAAAGGGATCTGGCGCGCACGATCATACGCGCGCCATTCGCCGGCCGCGTACGCGACAGACAGGTGGACGTGGGCCAGATCGTGACCCCCGGCAATTCGCTCGCAACGCTGCATGCCACCGACGTCGCCGAGATCAGGCTTCCCGTGCCCGACCGCGAACTTCAGTTTCTGGATCTGCCGCCGGGAAGCAGCAACGATCGCGCCGCACCGTCTGTCACGATACGCGCGCAGTTTGCCGGCCAGTCACTGCAGTGGCACGGCCACATCACCCGCACCGAGGGCGAGATCGATCCGCAAAGCCGCATGGTGCATCTGGTTGCCGAGGTGCGCGAGCCGTACGCAGACGCACCCGACGGCGGGTCGATGCCGTTGGTCGCGGGCATGTTCGTGCATGCGGAAATCCGTGGCCGGGTATTCGATGACGTGTTCGTACTGCCGCGCAGCGTACTGCGTGACGAAGACCGGCTGCTGATCATCGATGACGACAACCGCCTGCGCTTCCGTCGTGTGCGGATCCTGAGAACCGACCGCGACGAGGTCGTGATTTCGGGGGGACTGGCGGCCGGAGAGCGCATCTGCGTATCCCCGCTGGACGTGGCCATCGACGGCATGCGGGTGCGCACGGACGCCGATGAGGAAGCCGCTTCGTGAAAACCGCGATCCGCTGGTTTGTCGGTAACGGTGTTGCCGCCAATCTGCTGCGGGTGCTCGTCGTGGCCGGGGGAATCATCACCGTCGGGTCGATCACCAAGGAGGTTTTTCCGGAGATCAATCCGAACCTGATCACGGTTCAGGTTCTGTATCCCGGCGCGGCCCCGCAGGAAGTGGAACAGGGCATCGTCGTGCCCGTCGAGGAAGAGCTTCAGGGTGTCGAGGGCATCAGACGGATATCGTCATCGTCGGCCGAAGGCATGGGCACGGTCAGCGTCGAGGTCGACACCGGCTTTGCCGTCCGCGACGTGCTCGACGAGGTCCGCACCCGGGTCGACGCCATCGCGATCTTCCCCGTGGAAGCCGAACGACCCGTCGTACGCGAGGTGATTTCGCGGCGTCAGGTGCTGGATGTTGCGCTGTCGGGAGACGTTGATGAGCATGCGCTGAAGCGGCTGGGCGAACGTGTACGTGACGAGATCGCTGCGCTGCCGGGTATCACGCAGGTCGATCTGGTGTCCGTGCGACCCTATGAGATCGCCATCGAGGTATCCGAAGCAGCGCTTCGCCGACACGGTCTGCGATTCGATGACGTGGCACGGGCGGTTCGCGAGTCGGCGGTGGACGTGCCCGGCGGATCGATCAGAACCGAAGGTGGTGAAGTGCTGCTGCGCACCAGCGGGCGCGTCTATCTGGGCCCCGGATTCGAGGATCTCGTACTGCTCACCCGCCCCGACGGCACGTATCTGCGGCTCGGCGACATCGCGCGCGTCGTCGACGGATTCGCGGAAACCGACGAAATCTCGCGTTTCAACGGCTCGCCGGCCGCGCTCATTCAGGTGTTCCGCGTCGGCAATCAGGATGCGCTCGCGGTCGCCGCCACGGTGCGCGGGTATGTTGAGGCGGCATCGGCGCAACTGCCCGAAGGCGTGCAGCTGACGATCTGGCAGGACACATCGCGCATATTTCTGAGCCGCATGAACCTGCTCGTGACCAACGGACTGGTGGGTTTCGTGCTCGTCTTCATCATGCTGGCGCTGTTCCTGCGCCTCAGCCTGGCGTTCTGGGTGAGCGTGAGCATCCCCGTCTCATTCCTCGGCACGCTGTGGCTGATGCCGGCATTCGACGTATCGATCAACATGATTTCGCTGTTCGCGTTCATCGTCGCGCTGGGCATCGTGGTCGACAACGCAATCGTCGTCGGCGAGAGCATTTACACCAGACAGGGCACTCTCGGCCGCGGACCCGAGGCGTCGATCGCAGGCGCGCAGCGGGTGGTCGTGCCGGTGATTTTCGGTGTGCTGACCACGGTTGCCGCGTTCGCGCCGATGCTGTTCCTGGAAGGCGTGATGGGTCAGGTGTTCCGCGTAATCCCGCTGATTGTGATTCCGATCCTGCTGTTCTCGCTGATCGATTCGCTGCTCGTGCTGCCGTCCAATCTGGCCCGGTCGGGAGCCGCCATGAGCGGCGGGCACGGTCCGCTGGCGGCCTGGGCGCGCGTGCAGCAGCGCATCTCCGGCGGACTGGACTGGTGGATCGAGCGGGCCTACCGACCGACCCTGGAGCGCGCGGTGCAGTGGCGCGCGCTGACGCTGGCCGCTGGCCTCGCGCTGCTGATCATCACCGCCGGCTTCATCGGCGGAGGCTGGCTGCGGTTTGCGTTCTTCCCGCCCATCGAAGCGGACAATGTCGCCGTCATGCTCACCATGCCCCAGGGCACGCCGATCGAAACCACGGAAGCGGCGGTGCGGCACCTCGAAGCGACGGCGCTGGCGCTCGGCGCCGAGCTCGAACGCGATAACGGACCGGTATTCCGTCATGTGCTGGCCTCGGTCGGCAGCCAGCCCTATGGCGCACAGCAGAGTCAGGGCATGCTTGGCGGCGGTGCGGCGCCTTCCGCGAGCCACCTTGGCGAGGTCAACATCGAACTCGTGCCGTCCGAGCAGCGTTCGCTGGGAAGCAATGCGCTTGCAACAATGTGGCGTGAACGCGCCGGTCTGATAGCCGATGCCGTGGAGTTGACATTCACCGCGTCGCTGTTCAGCGCCGGCGAAGCCATCAACATTGAACTGCAGGGTCCCGACCTCGACCACCTGCGCGAAGCGGCCGATTGGCTGAAAGTACGACTCGCCGAGTATCCGGGCGTGTTCGACATCGCCGATTCGTTCCGCGCCGGCCGCCGCGAACTGACGCTCGCGATCCGGCCGGAAGCCGAATCGCTGGGCCTTACACTGGCCGATCTCGGCCGCCAGGTACGTCAGGGCTTTTACGGTGAAGAGGCACAGCGCATCCAGCGCGGACGGGAAGATGTGAAGGTGATGGTCCGCTATCCGGTCGAGGAGCGGCGCTCACTGGGAGATCTGGAGGAGATGCGGATCCGCACGCCTCAGGGGGCGGAAGTGCCGTTCGGCCAGGTCGCCATCGCCGGTCACGGACGCGGCTTCGACACGATTCAGCGCACCGACCGTCAGCGCACGATCAACGTCACCACCGACGTGGATCTGAGCCTGGGCAATCCGAACGAAATCATCGCCAGCCTGGAAGCGAGCGTGCTGCCCGAACTGACAGCGCGCTACGCCGGCATCCGCTACACATTCGAGGGCGAGCAGCAGCAGCAGCGCGAGACGCTGCAAGGATTGGGCGCACTGTTCCTGATTGCACTGATCGTGATTTACGCGCTGCTCGCGATTCCGCTGCGCTCCTACGTGCAACCGATCGTCATCATGCTCGCGATTCCTTTCGGCCTCGTCGGCGCGATCGGCGGCCACCTGCTGTTCGGCATGGAGCTCACGGTACTGTCGATGCTCGGGATGGTCGCGATGGCCGGCGTGGTCGTGAACAGCAGTCTGGTGCTGATCGATTTCGCGAACCGGCGTCTTGCTGATGGCCTGCCGGCCGCGGAAGCGGTCGTCGAAGCCGCCGTGGCACGGTTCCGCCCGGTCATGCTGACCGCCATCACAACGTTCGTGGGATTGACGCCGCTGATGCTCGAACGCAGTCTGCAGGCGCAGTTCATGATACCGATGGCAATTTCACTGGCTTTCGGTGTGCTGTTCTCCACGGTGGTTACGCTGGCGCTGGTGCCGGCGGCTTACCTGATCGTACTGGATGCGCGCGACACGCTTGCGCGGCTGGTCAACGCACGCGCGATGCCAGGCGCGGAACGGACGCGACGTTTGCCGCAGTGAGTGCGGTGGCAGCGAGCGCGCTTGCAGCGAGGGCGGTTGCAGCAAGCGGGATGCGCGGCAGCCGGACCGCCGGAGGCACAGTCAGTCCATCTGCCTCAGTCGATCCACCCGCAGGCGTTCGCGCCGGTCGAACAGGCGGCGACTGCCGGCCAGCACGGCTGCGACCGTGCCAAAGCCGGTGCCGACGGTAATCGTAAACATGATCAGAATCTGATACTTGACCGCCAGCGCCGGCGGAGTGCCGGCCAGAATCTGGCCGGTCATCATGCCGGGCAGGCTGACGATGCCGGCCGCGGCCATCGCATTGATCATCGGCATCATGCCCGAGCGCATCGCCTCGCGGCGCAGATCGCCGATCGCCAGATGCCAGGGGTGCCCCATCATCAGCCGGTTCTCAATCATTGCACGCTGACGCCACGTCGATTCGGTCAGGCGATCCAGACTCAGCGCCACCCCGGTCATCGTATTGCCGAGCAGCATGCCCAGCAGCGGAATCGCATACTGAGGCGTGTACCACGGCTCAGGGCCGATGATCGCGATCAGGGTCAGCACGGTGACGGAAAAGGCAGAGATGAACATCGCCACCGTACCGATACCGAAGGCCCAGCCACCGGTCAGCCGGTACTTCTGTCGTGCCATCACTTCACGCCCGGCCACCAGCAGCATGACCAGCGCCATCAGAACGATCCACGGCAGCGTGCCGACAGCGAACAGCGTTTCCAGCACCAGGCCGATCAACGCGAGCTGGATGACAGTGCGCGCAGCCGCGATCAGCAGCGGGCGGCCAATCCGCAGACGGGTCAGGTGCGTGCACAATGCCAGCAACAGGACGAGACTGCCGGCGATGGCCAGTTGCCACCAGGACAGTTCGATCACTTCCATCAGGCCGTCACCAGACGACGATCGCGAATCACGAAGTGGCGGTCGGCCACCCGGCTGATCTGCCCGGCGTCATGTGCCACCCAGATCGCGGGCAGCTGCTGGTTGCGGATCAGGTCGGTCAACCATCGCTCGACGCGCTCGATCGATGTGCCGTCGAGGTTGGCGGTGGGCTCGTCCAGCAACAATGCGGCGGGCCGCGACGACAGGGCACGTATCAACGCCAGGCGCTGCTTTTCGCCCGAAGACAGTCGCGCCACCGTCCATTCCCGGGCGTCGGCCGGCAGGCCCAGTTCAACCAGCGTTTCGGTCATGGGGTGGCAGAAGTGTTCTCCGACGGTGTCGGCCCACCACTGACTCTCGGCCGGCACCAGCATCACCCGCCGGCGCCATTCGTGCGCCGGCACGGATTCGCGTTCGGTCTCGCCCAGTCTCACGCGGCCGGTGTGCGGCTCCAGATCGGCGACGGCGCGCAGCAGGCGCGTCTTGCCCGACCCCGAGGCTCCCGACAGGCACACGATTTCGCCGGCGGCGACATCGAGGTCGACGGCTGTCAACTCGCCGATGGCGATCCGTTCGAGAACGAGATGTGCGTTTCCCGGCATCAGCGACCGTTCGTCACGCAGCAGGCGCGATGAGACGACACTATGACTCGCCGGCCCGGTGCTGAGCGAACCTCCTGCGTGCCTCGGCGTACACCTGCCGGGGCAGCGGCCCGCTGGCCGCCACCTGCACGTTCTGCTCAAGGTGGTGCAGCGACGCGGTTCCGACAATGGCCGTCGTCATGTGCGGATTGCTGAGCGTGAAACGCAGCATGAACTCCATGGCCGACATGCCATCGAGCAAGTCGTCGACCACCGTTTCCTGCCACAGGCGCCGCCGCGCGCGAAATCCGTCCCTGAGCATCTCGGGATAGTCGTCGATGACGGCTTCGTCCTTGACCATGACGCCGCGCGCGACGCCACCGCGGATCACCACCCCTGCTCCGCTCTCAGCTGCCCGCCGAATCAACGCCTCGTGCTCGGGCTCAAGAATGGAATAGGGAATCTGGAACACGTCGAACACGCCCATCGCAATGTGTTCTTCCAGCTCGGGCAGCGTGCCGGACATGCCGATGAAGCGGACCTTCCCTTCGTCCTGCAGCGCTCTGAGCCCGGCAATGCTGTCACACTCTTCCAGCACGGTGCGGGACGGGCTCAGATGAATCTGCACGACATCCAGATGATCGGTGCGCATGCGGACCAGACTCTGCTCGACGACGGCGCGGATGTTGGCGGGTGTATAGCTGTGGGGTTTGCGGTCCGTGAATGCCACATCAGCCGGTTCCACGGGGCAGCCGCACTTGCTTGCCAGATGGAACTCGCCGCGACGCCCGGCGATATGACGGCCGATCAGTTCCTCGGAGTAGCCGTAGTCCGGTGATGTGTCGATGTAGTTGATGCCCTGGTCCAGAACGCCGTTCAGCAGCGCGCTGGCCTGGGCGGTTGACAAGCGCGGGAAATGTTCCAGGCCGCGCAGCTCCATCGCGCCATAGCCCAGCCTGGTGACCTTCAGGCCGGTACGACCGAGCGTTGCGGTGGGCAGAAGTTTCATTGTTCCGATGGAACCTTGCGTGAGACGGTTATCGCCGGCTTGAGAGAGACCGCAGTATCAGGGCAGAGTCCCAGCGGGTAAACCGTACGGCGACTCCGCCGACATTCTGCACGATAGCGGGCAAAGCGAGGTAACAGCGACTGGTCTCCTTGCCGGACACGCTGCTGGCAAGTGGCCTGGACTCGCTGCTCGTCCCTGACACGATCGTCAATCTGTCCGGCGGCGATCGTGGGGCGATGTTCCTTACTCACCCTGACGATCCCACCCTGACGATGGTTGAACCCACCGGCGATGAGTCGGCAACTTTATGCGCAACCCGTCACATCGTCGGGAACGAACTGGCCGTATCGTGTCGGCATGGTTGCGTGGCCCAAGACCGATCCCGGTGCCTGTCGCTCGGCACCGGACGCAGCCAAGCTGCAAGACGGCACGGCGAATAGCACATTCAGTCCGGAGTTCGAGGCGGAGTTTGTCCGTGCCCGACTGTGGGACAACCGGACACTCATCCGGGTAGTGTGTACGCTGGCAGTGCTGCTGGCGGCCCTTCGAATAACGGAACTGGCCCTCGGGGGCGTCTCTCACCTGGCCCAGCTTACCGGCGTCGCCGTGGTGCTGATGGCATCCATCGCTCTCGCGGGAATTGCCTGGAGCCCGGCATTCGAGCGTATCTATCTGCCTGTAGCGACGATCATCGTACCGATCCGCAACGCCCTGGCGGCTGCCCTGATCGGTGCAACCGCCGCATACGGTCAGCCCGAGTTGCTGATGCTCCTGCCGCTCATGGTGCTGGGACCGTATTTTTTCCTCGGCTTGAGCTTCCGTGCGGCCAATGTAGCTGTCGCACTTACCGTGCAGTCCTTCGTGGTGTCGGCCACGATCTTCGAGATGGCGATGCCGACCCTGATCCGGTCATCTCTGCTGCTGATCGTTGCCGCAGCCGGATGCGCCATTGCTGCACGGCAACTCGAAAAGTGGTCACGCAAGAGCTTTCTCGAGAGCCATCTGCTGGCAACACACGCGCATTACGATGCCTTGACGGGACTGAAGAACCGCCGGGTCTTCGATGAGCATCTCAGCCGCGTTTGGCAGCAGGCCATCGACGATCGCAGGTCAATCGCAATCCTGTTGATCGATGTCGATCACTTCAAGGCTTTCAATGACAACTACGGCCACCAGGCTGGCGACAGGACGTTAAAGGGAATTGCACGAACACTCCGATCCCTCGTATCCCGTCCGCTCGATCTCGTTGCGCGCTATGGCGGCGAAGAGTTCGTGGTCATTCTGTTCGATATCGACGCATGTGGGGCGGAGGCGCTCGCGAATCGGATGCGTGGCGCAGTCGGCGAGCACACCGTCAGCAACCCGGCGCCGAAGGCGGGCACCGCGGTAACGATCAGTATCGGTGTTGCCCTGGTGGAGCCCAGTCCGGATCGCCAGCCCGATGGTGCGCTGCAACTTGCCGACCAGGCACTATACGTAGCAAAGGTGCGGGGCCGAAATCGCGTCGAACTCATGGATGAGACGGCGCACGCGCAGCTCGAGACGGGCGTTTTCGCCAGCGTCTCGCTTGCGGATGGCGCGTAAAAGCGCCCTTGCGTACGCTGGCTGGCCCGACCAGGTCGGAGTCAGCATGAAAATCTTTGTGATTCTGGGCGCCGTACTGGGCGGACTCAGCGTGGCCGCCGGCGCTTTCGGCGCACACGCGTTACGAACGTTGCTCCTGCCGCTGGCACACATCACCGCGGGAAAAGGCGCCGTCCCTGGCGTTCCGCTCGATGCTGAGTGCCTGATCTTCGTATTCGACACCTCCGGCAGCATGCTCGATTTCGCCTGGAAGAGCATGATCGCACTGCACACCCATGGCGCTGACTTCGCGGTCGATTCCATTGTCAGGAACACCTCTGCGGACGCCGGTATTGCGAGACAATCCGGGCAGAACCAAATATTGCCAGGTAGCTGACTTCCTGCTATAGGAATGATCGTCGTGCCGCAGCACCGTGATGCGGTGACCGCGATGACGAGGTGAACGAACATGTTTCGCATGATGATTGCAGCCTCTCTGGCCGCGGCAATCGGCGCCGCGCTCACCTATGTGCTCATCATGGGCCACGTCCAGGCGCCGGCCTCAGGTGGCGGCACCTTCCTGGCTACGGACCCCGCGCCCATCCATCATCCGCGCACACGCGCGGAACCGACCGTCAACGTGCCGGAAGCGCAACCGGCCAGACCGCCACAGGAGTTCCTGCCGCCCACCGTCGCGGATCTGATCGCCTTTTACAGCAGCATTGCCCACAGCGCGCCGCCCGAGCTGGAACGCCAGCTCAGGGCATTCGCCTCCGAGTCCCCGGGCCCGCGACAGCGCACGGCGCTGAGTGGACTGATGCTGCGTTACGTGGAACTGGACCCGGCCGCTGCGCTGCGGATATCACGTGAACTGGAGCTGGATTCGGGATTGCAGCTGTTGGCCTGGGTACCATTGTTCATCACCAATGAACAGGCGGTTCTGGAGCTGCTCGCAACCATGCAGAACCGACTGGAAGCAAGAGCGATCGTCATCGCCATCTTTCGGGCCATGGACCACGATGCTTCCACCGCAAACCGGCTGCTGGCTGGCCTGACGGCCGACGAACAAGGCGCTGCGCGGGCGGATATCGCCGTCTCGCTGGTCGGCATCAGACCCCGGGACGCCCTGTCACAGGCCATGTCCATCACGCCCCTGGAGCTGATGTCCCGCGCCGTGCAGACCGTCGGTTCGGTCTGGTCGCGCCTGGAACCTGAGCAGGCATTCGAGGCCGCCTTGCGTATTGATGACCGGAGACTGCGTGAAACCTACCGGCGCGCAGTGTTGCTGCAGTGGCGACAGACAGACGCGGCGGCAATGCTCGATTACTTCGTTGCCCTGGATCCATCGTTGCAGCGAGGGGCACTGCTGGACACCTTGAGTTTCGAAACGGCAATCAACGTGCCCGACCCGTACCGGATGATCGCCATGGCCGACGGGCTCAGCGATGACGTGGCCGCCCGGTTGCACTCGCAGGCGATAGGCAGGATTGCCGACGATGATCCGCTGGCCGCGATTGCACAGGTGAACCGCATGCGGCTGACCACCGGAGCGCGCAGCGAGCTTCTGATCGCGGTTGCGCGCAGCTGGGCGGCCAGTAGCCCGGACGCGGCGATGGACTGGGCACTGGGCAGCGACGAACCCGGCATCCTGAACGGTGTATTGGCGGTAGTGGCAAGATCCGACTTCGACAGCGCATTGTCCACCGCACTGGCAGTCGATGGCCGGGCCCGAGAAGACCTGCTGTACACCGTGATCTACGCGGCCCGGGCCGAGGGCATGCACATGCCCCGTATCGCCCAAAGCCTGAGATACATCCCCGATGACTCGTCACGCGTGGTCGCTTATCAACGGCTGATCAGCGAATGGACGACCGTTGATCCCCTGAACGCCGTGCACTGGGTTCTCGACAACATGGACCATTTGCCCGAGAACAGTCGTGGACCAGCACAGTTCGGGCGTATCGCGCAGCAGCTGGCCCGCAGCGACCTCGCATCTGCACTCGCACTGATAGACAGCGTGCCGGAGCCGTCACGCGATCAGTGGGTGTCTTCAGTGGCATCGCAATACGCACAATCGGATCCCGAGCGGGCTACCATCTGGGCGCTGGGCCTGCGGGGAAGTCCGCACTACGCGCCCGCGTTGGTGCAGGTGGCCAGTCGGGTCAGCGGCCAGCATCGCGATAGGGTGGCCAGTGCGATCGCGGATGCCAGCAGCACGGATATGCAATTGGCATCCGCGGTACACACCATTGCGACATCTTACGGCCGGGACAATCCGATGACCGGGGCGGCCTGGCTGAGCCAGCTGCAGGATGAGACATTGCGAACCAACGCCGCATACCGGATGGTCTTGCAATGGGCCCAGCTGGACCCCACGGCCGCGAGCCACTGGGCACAGAGTCTGTCCGAGCAACCGATGCGAGAGCAGGTCCTGCACGCCATTTCGACTGCGCGTGCGCGCTGACTCGCCACCTCCGACTCAGAACGCGTCAGCGCCCGACATGATCACCTGATCGGGCGCAGGGTTTCCTTCTCTTCTCCGCCGGCGAGCGGCGTCGATGACATCAGCAGGCATCCCGCAATGAGCCCGCAGCGCGTCATCATGCGTGCTCCCGATCGAGTGCCGCGACTATCAGCAGCGAACCCTTTCTATTCCCTGTCGATTCGGGAGTTGAACTTCTCTCAACTGCTCGAAGTCGCTGGAAAGAATCAATTGTCGCCTTTGACGCGTTGTCCGCCCGTCATCGCCAAACTCCAGTTCCAGTTCGATGTCATACGGTCCGTTTGCATGGATCGACAGCACCGTCCCGCGGCTTCCAGGGTAGTCGATGCGATCAGCTCGTACATGAATGATGCTTGCGTGCGAGGTACCGCACTGGTTCAAGCTTACGGCCCATTCGCCATGAAAGTCCCTCGGCACAGTGGCTTCCTGCGCCGCCACAGTGGTAACGGCAGTGCAGGCTGCCAACAGTATCAACCTGGTTCGAAGACGCATCTTTCACCTCCCCATTAATTTTCGCACCCTACGCGCCGCTTAGCGGCCCACACTACTAATGCGCGGGCCTTCAGACAAGCTCGACTCCAGCGGACTGTCAGGCGCCCTTTAGTATTTGCTACCGAATGAATTCGCGCTCTCGCAATACAGACTATGCACAATTCGCCAGCCAAGTCCAAGTTCAGGTTCAGGTGCGCCCGGCGGCGACGTCGATAGGATTTGCGGGATGCGCAGGATCAAAATGGCGCGCCCAGCAGGACAAAGCTCGAACTCTTTGGCCGACATCCTCATTGGCTGGAACGAACTTCTCGAAGCCGCATGAGCGGCCGCTCCGCGGTAGCATACTCCGAGGAGGCCGTTCTCGCGGATAGTACGCGGTAAGTGCGTATGAGCGGGCATTATGTCAGCAACGGCATCCGTCGTGTGGGGCTGAAACCGGGTGAAACCGGGCGGATGGACAGATCGAGGCCTCCATCCTGGCGGAGCCGGTCCGACGCCTCGGCGTTCGGGCGCGTGAATCTGCCCTTTGAGGCTGGAAATACTGATGCTCGCGGACGGCATGATCGTAGATCAAGACTCGCCCGTCGTGGCACAGTAGCCCGAGTGATGGTGAGCATGGAGATGGGAAATCAGAGCGGCAGACAGCCGCCGCAGCGCCGACAGACCTCGATGTCGATCGCGAATACGCGCATCAGCCGTTGCGCCCAGGTGAGGCACCATTGCCGATCGTCGACCGGCTTCAGACGCGCGTGCCGAGGAGGCACGCCGCTGATCTGGGCGTATGCCAGGGAACAGAAGATGCACGTCGTAAGCTTTGATATTCTTCCTGTGCATGCTCGCCTACTACGTCGAGTGGCATATGCGCGAGGCGTGGCGGGAGCTGATGTTGGCCGACGAAGATCAACCGGCGAAGATGCCTCGCGACCCCGTGGCCCCGACCAGGCGCTCGGCCGCCGCCGAGCGGGAAGCGCTGACCCACACGCTTGAGGACGGCACGCCGGCACACAGCTTCACCACGCTGCTGGCAGAACTCGGCGCCATCATTTCATGCTATCCGCCTGAACCGTCAGCAGAATCTGCACGACTTCGGGAAGAACTTCAGCTTAAATCTATCCGCGCACGACGACCGGGTGCCTTTCTACCCCTTCTCCTTAAGGATACCCAGAATCGAAGACAACCCCATGACACATCGACTGTTTTCAGAGAAGCACGAATCCATCCTGCTTACTGCTCTAGAGAGTATTGTCATTCGGCTTGAGATCGAATATACACTAGTCGTGACGTTGGGAGAGTATCGTTCTCCTTGCTGAAAGAACACGTTCGCTGCGCGCCAAGTGGGCTCGCTTGAGGCTCAGTTACCCGATGCGGTTAGGAGTGGTGCCATGAGAATCTTCGTTACTGGCGTATTCGTGTTTTTCCTGTCGTGCAACGCATTGGCTGGATCGAGTGTCGATCTAAGATTGCATGGTATCGAAGTCTAGATGACGGACTCTGCTCGAGCGCACATGCCGAGCGCACATGCTATATGGAAATGGCCTGTACGAGGATGCGGTTTCAGCTTGTCGTAAACGATGGTGACGATCACGTGGTTTGGATGATTCGGCAGGAGAATTACAGTGATTTTTTTCAAAGCCCATTGGTGGAGAGTAGATGACGTGCGACCTCTCTCACTTCACCTGCCTGTAGTGTTTGTTCGAGAGTTTGACGGGCTAAAGGTATTGGTCACTTGTTCGTAGCGTTCGCGGACGAGAACTTCGCTTTAAACCGTGCTTGGATACAGAGGCGCCACGGTGGTGTCGGCCTAGAGCGCAGTTCACAGGATCCGGCTACGCTTTTCACAGCTCATGAAGTGGGTGTTGTCGAAGGTGCTTCCCGGGCTGGAACATGAGAGTGGGACAATTCGGCTCAGGGCGCCGCAGCACTCGCTATGAACTCCGAGGCCGAGGCATCGGCGAGCGGTTTGTTGGCTAGCGGTTTGTTGCGCGGCGACGCCGCACCATGGCTCTTGAGCGCCACTCCGGCGCTTAGACTCGGATGCGAAGTCCCGGGTGCGGCGAATGGGGCCGAGATCGTGAACGCGGCCGAGATTGGCGTTAGATCCCTCCATTCTTGTGCGGACAGATTTAGACCCTGGCATCGTCGCTACGACTGCCACGCTCGCGACCCTGGACCTGCCATCCAGACGGCACCATGAAGAGGGCAATCCTGCTGCTTGTCATTGGCTGCAGTGTGGGCGCGGCTGCTGCACTTTGGCGCAGCCATCATGACCAGGCCACCACTCACAGTATGGCTGGTACGCCTGACGCAACCATTGTGCGTCACCCGGCTGCGGAGAATGAACTACCGCCCTCACTGGCGGTACGACACAACGTCTATGCCGCGGTGGTCAACGAAAACGATGCCGCCGAACTTGAGCGCAGAATTTTCGACGCCGCGTCTATGCCTGACTCGCCCCTGCGCAGACTCGAACTGGAGGCCCGGTTGTTGCGCCTTCTGGAACTTGAAGCCACTCGCGCCCTGCACGTACTGCGCACAATGCCAAACATCCCCCGATTGCCCGACGCCGTCTTGGCGACATGGGCAAGCGCCGACATTGATGCGGCGCTGCTTACGCTTTCCGCTGCCGGTGACACCACGGCCAACCATTCGATTGCGCTCGCCGTGCTCAGCGAACTCGGTCACGATGAGGCCGGCTTTGCGCGTGTCCTGCCGCTCATTCCGCACGATGGCCAATCGTCATTCCAGGTTGACGCTATCGCGCGTCTGGCTGCCGAGGATGCGTACGGCGCCTTCGTCCGTTCGCTTGCGATAGAAGATGTTTCCACGCGCGCTGAGGCACTGACGCGCGTCGCGAGGGCATGGGCATGGCAGGATCCGCAAGCGGCCATCACGTTGCTGGATGCCGTGCCAGACGAGCCCTCACGCCGACACTTTCACAATGCGCTGGTTGCCGAGTGGGCGCAGGTGGACCCCGACAGCGCGCTTGACCACATTCGCCAGACCGGCTGGCGCCACTTCAGCGATTTCGACAATGTGGCCATGGCCGCGATTGTCGCGTTTCGGCCGGCCGCGCTGCTCGCGCTCGTCGATGGCTCCGCCGCAGGAGGAGCGCCCCGCATCGGCGCCGACGATGCACGGATCCATGTGATGACCAGGGCTGCCACGGAACTGGCGGCACAGGATCTTCAAGCCGCAATCGCCTATGTCGAGTCGCTGCGCGACGACCCGGATCACACACCGCTACTGAGTGCGGTTGTGCGCGTCCATGCGCAACAGGATCCGGATGCGGCGCTTGCATGGGCCAGAACCTTCGCGGCGACGTCCTCAGCACAGGCAGTTGTCGCTGCCATTCAGGGCATGGCCAGCGTTGCTCCAGGTCTCGCCGTCGATGCCGTCATCGACAGCATCACGCGCGGAGAAACCGATGCAAACGACATACCGGGCCTGATTGGGCTGTTGCACTCGACAGGCCGTATCGGAGAGATCCTCGACCGGATCCTGGAAACAAGTGACCAGTCCGGCCGCCCGGCCGCATTCCAGACCATGGGGATACGAAGGGCGCTGTCGTCGTGGACCGGCCGCGATCCGGACGCCGCCACGGACTGGGCCGTCAGAAACACGGAACGGTTCGGCACGAACCTGTTGGCGCAGATCGCCGAACGCATCGGCGCAAGTGACCCGGAAGCCGCGTTGACGATGGCGTTCAGTGTGCCAGAGAGTGTGCGCGGCGCATGGCTGGCGAGCGTGCTTGGGCAGTATGAGTCGCACGGCGTGCACGTGTTGAACATGCTCGCCCCATTCGCGGGGCAGCCCGGATATGACGAAGCCGCAATGATCGTTGCGGGTAACTTCGCGATGACCGATCCGGTCGCTGCGGCGCGCATGATCGAAACGCTACCAGGGCCGCTGCCTGAACGTACCGTGATGCAGCTCGCCGTAGGCATGGCCAGCCACGACCCGCCTCAGGCGTTCGAGTGGGCTGCGCGTCTTGAAAACCCTGCGATGGCGGCACGCACGATTGTCGCAATCGCCGGTACGCTGGCCGAGAGCGACATCGAGCGGGCCCGTGCGATGATCGAGGCACAGATCGCCGAGCCGGAGCTGCGACGGCAGGCCGTGGGTATGCTGTCGCAGATGGGCGGCCCCCGACCACCCGCATTGCC
Source organism: Gammaproteobacteria bacterium (assembly GCA_050485645.1). Classification (GTDB taxonomy): domain Bacteria; phylum Pseudomonadota; class Gammaproteobacteria; order Steroidobacterales; family Rariloculaceae; genus JBJHBP01. The sequence continues at coordinate 45,094 of JBJHBT010000028.1, forward strand.
GCCACAATGAGTACGCATCGGGCAAGGGCAACCGTCTTCCTGCATTTGATCGCATGGCTGGCCGCGGGCGTCATCATCGGTTCCTCGGCGGCGCAGTGGTTCGTTTCGCGCAGCGCCACGAATTCGGACGCTCCTCTGTTTACGGATTCGCCTCAGTTCAGCGCATCCGAAGGCAACATACCCGCTCACCCGATTCGGAACGCTGACTTCACACCGGAAGCGGCAGGCATCCTCGGCGAGCGGTTGCACATACTCGTGTCTGTCGCGGCGCACACCGAGCCTGAACCGCTTGAAACCGCCATCGCGGAACTGGCTTTTCGGTCCGCATCATCCCGGCGAACCTTCGAACTTGAGGCGCTACTGCTGCGACTGGCCGAGATGGATCCCCGGCGAAGTCTGAGTGCCACCCAACGGTGGTCGCTTGAGGCACGCTTCGTCGCGCTGGTGTTGCGCGCCTGGGCAGCCGTTGATCCCGGGTCCGCTCTTGCAGCGCTGGCGGGCATTCCCGACACGGCAGTTCGCCGCACGGCTGCCGTCGCGATGCTCGATGCCATTGGTTTCAACGCACGCAATCTTGCGCTCGTCGCTGAGAATCTCCCCGCAGGCGACGGTCACGCATTCAGTATTCACGCGATCACGGAGCTGTCCGAACATGATCCGCTGACGGCTATGGACATTGCACTTGCTCTGGACGAGCATGCCACGCGTCACGCTGCCGTAGCCGCGATCGGGCGCGTGTGGGTTCGCCGGGACGCCTCAGCAGCACTCGACATGATGGAGGCATTGCCCGATACGTGGAACAACGCCCTTTCACTTCGAGAAGTGTTTGTGTCGGCCGCGTTCGCGGAGTGGCCGCATATCGCGCCCGATGCGGCACTCCGGTTGCTGACCCGCAGCGACGTCCTCACCTATCTGCCCATCTTTGTGGTGGCCCAGACCACCCTCGTTCTGGCCGACACGATTCCTCACTCGGTCCTCGCGTCACTCGACAGACTGGACCCGGAGCTGCGAGAAAGCGCCCGAGACCGGGCGGTGACGGCATTGGCCGAACAGGACCTGAACGCCGCGCTCGCTGTCGTTTCGACGATGCCACGTGCGCGGGACAACGAATCGTTGCTCGGCGTCGTCGCCCGTGCCTATGCCAGCCATGACCCCGATGCCGCGACCCGCTGGGTTCATGCGCTGGACCCGCCATCGCAGTTGGCTACCCATGGACTATTCACAGTACTTGCCGAAACCGACCCGGACAGGGCACTAGATATGCTGGTTACCGATATCGGCAACCAGCCAGCCGGTGACACAGCCAGCCCGGTGAGCAGGCTGACAAGCTCGTTGAGCACCGGTGCGCTCGAGCATCGACTTGTGGCCGAACGCCTGCTTGAGTTCGATGCACCAGCTTATCGTTCATCGTTGGGCGCAATACTATCGGGCTGGATCGCTGCGGAGGAAAGTACAGCAGCGGCATGGATACTGCAGAACCTCGACACGATCAGCGTTCAGACGCTTGCTGTCCTTCCGGAACGGCAACGCAACGACGCACTGACCCGCGAAACAGGCAGGATGGCATGTTCCGATCCTTCAGCGGCAAGGACCATCATCGAGCAATACTTTACGGACGCGGCGCTGCGTCGTGAAGCCGAGCGGATGGTAGGTCTTGCCCTGGATGGTGAACTCTGCCGGCCCTGAGCACCTGACTCTCAATGAGAGTCTCGCGCAGATCGTGGTTGGTAAAGCCGCGGATAGGGTGCTCGCCGCTCGAAAGCGCCTCGAACAGCTGCCGATCCTCTCGGGCCTGCGGATTGAACGCCCGCACCGATTGGCCGCTGGAGGTGCGCCGCCGCAGCGTGATCCGGTCCAGACCCCGAATCGCCGGCGTCGGATCATCGACCGCCGCGAGCGCCTCAAGATAGCAGCGGTTGGCCATCAGCGACACATCCCGGTAGCGAAACAGGTTCGCCACCCTCTTCCTCATCTCGACCCACTGCGTCACCTGTGCTCGTCGACGTCTGACGCGCTTTCGGACCTTGAACGCCGTGGGGTCACTGATCACCATCTCCACCCGCAGCGCTGAACCGGCCTTGTCGTACATCTTGATCCAGTTCACTTTGACTCGGTGCTTACACCTTACTGTTCCTTGCCCCCCGGATTGAAGCTCAACCACATCGCACTGTGACTTGCTCCAATTGCACTTCCTTGTCTCAGATGAACTCGAGAGCTTGGCAGAGCAGGTATTCCATTGGGAAAACGGCCAGTGGGGTATCGTGAGGGAGAGTCTCAAGATGGGACTGGAGACAACCCGAGCGTACTATGGAAACCCGATTGCGATCACAGGGGGCTATCGTTGCCCGCACGGGAATCACGGAATCCCCGGGGCGAGCAACAACAGCGCGCATATGCACGGGACCGCCGCCGACTTCCGGTCCGTGCTTGCCAACTGGGATTGGGAGGAATGCGTGGACCTTCGCGGAGCCGCGGTTACCTCTGGTGCTTTTCAGGTATCCCTGTGTAGTGCCTATGGTGGGAACGCATCAACCCAACAGGTCGGAACTCATATTCACGCGGAGTGGGCACTATGAAGACAGAACGATTGGTGAGGACTGCCGCAACACTCTTGTTCGGATTGATTCTCTGCTCGGGAGTTGCGAATGGACAGGTGAATCAGGCCGAGCTCGCCCAGCGTGTCGCAGAGGACGGCTTGCAGGTGCGCTATGGCGCGGCTGTGCAGGTGCTGGAGATGGGCACGGAAAACGTGGATCCGGTCCTGCGCGATGCACTGGTGGCAGCATTCGCGGAAGAAGCCGCAGAGTTCCAAGCGTACCGACGGGGCGAAGCGCCACAGCCGGATCTGAGTGCCATGGGTATGCTGGCGTTGGTTGTATCTGAGTTCAAGGACCCCCGGGCGTTCGAACCCATGATTTCGACGCTTGCAGTGGTCATGGGGTCCGTCAGGGGCCTCGCCGTGCTGGGCGATCCTGCCGTACTGCCCGTGGTGGAGGTCGCACGTAACGGAGAAGGCCCCGAAGACATGACGCGTGCTTTCCTGACCCTCCGGCTCTTGGCCGAAGGAGTGGGTGAGATCCCAGTATCCACTGCTTCACGCGAAGCGATGGTAGCAGTAGCAAGAGAGCGGCTGGCAATGGAGCGATCAATTGGTGGTGTCCTGGAGTGGGCCATCGATCTCGCGGCTGTTCTGGATGACGCGGGGCTCAGGGAGACTCTCGAAACAATTGCGACGGACCCGACCGCGTTGGAGGCACGACTGGCGAACCCAACGCCCCAACGCGTTGAACGTATCCAGCGGAGGGCTTTGGAACGCCTTGTCGGCGTGCCGCCCGTACCTACGTGGGATACGTTGTCCGCGCCGCTCCGGTGAGGCGGGAGAGACGTGTGTTGGCGGCGACGATGAGAGCGCAGCAACCCAACAGGCCGGACCGCGCCGACGCGTTGGCAATCGTGCCGCCTGATTACTTTCCTGCCGGCTGTTCCGGGCGATACCGTTCGATGACGCCGTCACGAAACGCTCGCGAGACCGCTTCTACGATGTCGGCCCATACCTCGGGTTTGCGCAGCACCGGTATTTCCCTGACCAGTGCGTTGCTGAGCTCGCCCCGGTTCTGCTCGATCGACCGCAGCACCCGATCGGCTTGGTGGTCAGGCATCTCCACAATCTCCTTTAGCGCTGCGCGCGCCTGCCTGTGGCTGCGCCGGTAGCGTGATTCCTCGCGCATCTGCTCCGTGAGCGTGCGGCCAATGATGTTGGACATGAACACCACGTTCGGCCCCAGGTCGGGATAGCGCCGCAGCGGCTCGGCTCGCTCGTCGCCGCTGAAGAGAACATTCGACACTACACCGTCCGGGTAGGTGGTCTGCGCAGGTTCGAACGTCACATAGTCCCGCATCGCCTGCATCAACGATGCCGTGAAAGGTAGTCTGCGCGTTTACCGGGCTGTCGATTGCGTGGTGTCTCGTTCGACGACTGGGTGTGAAAGCAAACCAGGAGGATGAGTAGATGCGTAAAGTGATTGTCGGCGCCATGGTTTCACTGGATGGCGTCATGCAGGCGCCCGGCGGGCCGCAGGAAGATCCGACCGGTGGCTTCCGCTACGGTGGCTGGGTCGCACCGCTGGTGGACGAGGTGTTCGGAGAAGAGATGGATAAGCTGTTCCGTCAGCCGTTCGACCTGCTGCTTGGCCGCAAGACATATGAGATCTTCGCCGCGCACTGGCCGTATGCGGAGGAGGGGCCTGATGATTTCATCGCCAGAACCTTCAATTCGATCAAGAAGTACGTGGCGACCCGAAAGGGCCTGGATTTGACCTGGAAGGAGTCGGTGGCCCTCAGTGACGCGGCGTCCGATGTCGCCAGGCTGAAGCAGGAAGACGGGCCGGCGCTTCTCACCCAAGGCAGCTCCGCCCTGGTCCAGACGCTGCTGAAGAGCGACCTCGTCGATGAAATCACTACGTTCACGTTCCCCGTCGTGCTAGGGAAGGGCAAGAAGCTGTTCGATGATGGGGTGAAGCCAGCGGCGTTCGAGCTTGCGGCCAGTCGAGTGTCGCCCAACGGTATTGTGATCGCGAAGTATATACGCGAGGGCGCGGTGAAAACGGGGGATTTTGCCATGGACCCGCCAACTGCGGCGGAGGTCGCGCGGCGCGAGAAGGTGAAGCGGGAAGGTTAGTGAATGATTAGCCAGGGAGAGTAACACCCCGGTCGCGGAAGCGTCGGGCCGGAGCTAAAGCTGTCTCAAACAGCGTATTTCTCTTATGTGATGGTATAGCAGATTCAGATAGTGCGTACAATCGGTTATTATGTCAGTGGCGAAACCGTTGAAGTCGGACCGATGACGGTGGATCAAGGCCGCCATCCGGCCGGAGCCGTCCGCCCCCCGTTGTTCAGAGACCTGAATCTTCCTCTTTCCCTCGGAAATGCCGGCACGGCGCGTCTTGAGCGAAAACCCGCCCGTCCTGCACGGCGGCGCGGGTGATGACAGGATGACGAAGCAGTCAGATCAACAGATCGGCCTGCGGCGGTGCCCGGCTCGGATTGGCCGGATCGGGCGACTCGCCGTCGCGACCCAGGTGATCGACCCGGGCCCGATCCGGGCTCGCCGGCGCAAACTCACCGTGAGGCCTTGTCCGGAGTTCTTTCCCGAGGGCTGCGCCATCGCCCCGCTCCAGGGAGACCCGGCGCAACACAACGCCGACATCTTCATCCGTTTTCCTGGCCAATCTGAAATACCGCATCATTGGCATTCCTCGGCGGAGCGCATGGTGCTGACCTCTGGCGAGTTGCTGGTCGATTACGACGGGCAGGAGCCGGTGGTGATGCGAGCCGGCACCTATGCCTACGGGCCGGCGCGGCTGCCGTACGACGCACACTGTCGCTCCGAAGAAGCCTGTGTGCTGTTCATCGCCTTTGAAGAACCGGTGGATGCGTTACCGGGCGGCGCGGACTGAATCAGGGCAATGCCAGCAGTCGCACCTTTCCTCACCGCCGGTGCCGCTCCGTGTTGTACGCGGAAGCGATGAAAGTCGTGCTGGCGAAACGATGCCTTGCTCCCATTTCGGGAGCGCTCTATAATGCCGCATGCGCGTCATTGCCAAGCGATCCCTGCGAGAGTTCTGGCAAAGTTCGCCTCAGTACGCGGACGCTCAGGGCTCCATCGAAGCGTGGCATGCTGAAATCTCGAAGGCGTCTTGGCGTACTCCGCAGGATGTGAAGGGTCAGTTTCGCTCAGCAAGCATTCTCAAAGGTGGCCGAGCCGTATTTAATATCGCAGGGAACAAGTATCGCCCTGTTGTAGCGATCGACTACGAGCGTCAGGTGTGCTTCGTGAAATTTATCGGCACTCACGAGCAATACGACCGGATTGAGGCCGAAACGGTGCAACGTGAACGTTCAGCCCATTAGAAGTGAAGCGGATTACGACGCGGCCCTGTCAAAGGTCGAAAGGCTGTGGGGATCGAAGGCGGGTACACCCCAAGGGGATCGCCTTGACGTTCTGCTGATTCTGATTCATGACTACGAGTCGAAACACCACGCTATCGATCCGCCCGATCCTGTGGATGCCATCAAGTTCCGCATGGAACAGATGAATCTCACCCGTAAGGACCTGGAGCCTTTGATTGGTCCGCGCGGTCGGGTTGCAGAAGTTTTGAATCGTCGGCGCCCATTGTCGCTGACGATGATTCGCAATCTTCATCACGAGCTGCATATTCCTCTGGAAAGCCTCATCGCAGATAGCAGGAGCGGCTAACGTTTCGTCACTTCCAGTGACTGGCCGCCGCTGTTGACGATCGTTGAACGCACATGAGGCAGACGCAGATCACCAGGCGCCTCGATACGCTGCTCGATGAACTGATCAAGCGGAAGGACACCCACTCCGCAATACTCGCGGTCGCCTCCGGCGATGGCGCGTTCCATTGGACTGGCGCACGGGGTGCGATCTCTGAAGGCGGCGCACCCCTGACGCCTGCAACGCCCTGGTTCATCGCGAGCATCACCAAGCTCTTTATCGCCTCGACGGTGATGCGCATGGTGGAAGAAGGAGAGCTGGCACTCGAGGACCGGATCGTGGACCGGCTCCCAGCCTCCGTTACGGACCGGCTCCACGTCCTCAACGGTGAAGACCGGACGGACCGGATTACCGTGGAGCACCTTCTGGGCCACGCTTCCGGGCTCGCCGACTACATCGAAGACTACCCGGCACACCAGCGGGGCGAAGAATCCGACCGCCGCAGCCTGGTGGAGGTTCTCGTGGAGGACGGCGACAGGGCGTGGTCGCTGGAGGATACGGTGCGGTGGGTCCGCGAGAGGCTCAAGCCCCACTTCGTGCCCCAGCCCCTGGACGCACGGCGTGTCCGCATCCGCTATTCAGACACGAACTATCAGCTACTGATCGGAATTATCGAAGCTCGCCGCAATGCGCCTTTCGTCCAGGTCCTGGCGGATCTGATTCTCGATCCGCTTGCGCTTGAGAACACCTGGCTCCCCGGCCACCCTCGCGGTGGCGGCCCGGAGCCGGGCGTCGCCGCCATCTACGCTGGTGCGCAGGTCGTCCGGCTCCCCAGGTTTATGGCCGCGATCGCCGACATGAACTCGAACTGCGATGATCTTATCCGGTTCCTCAAGGCCATGGCGGGCGGGCGGCTCTTTCGGAATCCTGACACCGCGCGCCGCATGCAGACGCGGTGGCGCAGGTTCTCCCTGCCCCTGGACCGCGCAGCGCTGCGGCAGCCGAGCTGGCCGATTGAGTACGGGCTCGGGATCATGCGCTTCCGTCTGCCGCGGTTCCTCTCCCCTTTCCGGCCACTGCCGCAGGTAGTCGGGCACACCGGTTCGACCGGTACGTGGCTTTTCCACGCCCCGGAGCCGGACCTGTACCTGACCGGGACGGTCAACCAGATCACCGCCGGGGCCGTCCCGTTTCAGGTGATTCCGAGGGTTCTTCGCGCCTATCTCACCGCCGCTGCCGCTCCGGGAGAGATCGTATAGAGCCGTGCCTTGAACCGAAGACCCGCTTCATTGGCGTCGGCCGAGAATCAGGTCTCGTCCGCCAGCAGATCTTCTAAATCGAGGTCGAGGGCCCTGATGCGCTCGCGCACCGCTGGCCATTCCTCCTGCAGAAAGCGCCTGCGCTCACGTTTCAGCAGCAGCTCGCGCACCCCTTCCTTCACAAGGAGGACCGATGCCCCGTCTCGGTTCGGTGTATTCCTCCAGCTCCCGGTATGCGCGCGCGGCCGTCAGCGGGTTGACCAGAAAATCGTTGGCGAGCTGGCGGACCGACGGCAGCAGCTCTCCCTGACGCTGAACGCCGAGCGGCTCACCGTTAACCGATCAGAAGTCCGGCTTCCGGAATCGTGGTCGATGCAATGCTTGCTCGATTGACATGATAACCCCCGGCGTTTCCCGAACCGTGTCCGGCGGTTTCGCGCTGTGTGCAATCTCGTTCAGCCAAGCCTCGGCCGAGCGGCCCTGCAGGTGTACAGGATCCGGCGCAGCGTCTTCGACGCGATAACCGCA
>JBJHBT010000029.1:0-48432 GCA_050485645.1 Gammaproteobacteria bacterium
CGAAGGTGGTGGATGCGGTCAAAGCGACGGGCCGCAAGCAGGTGATCATGGCCGGCCTGTGGACCGAAGTGTGCGTCGCGATGCCGGCGATTCAGGCGCTGGGCGAAGGCTGGGATGTGACGGTGGTCACCGACGCGTCCGGCGGCGTGTCGGTCGAGGCCCACGACGTTGCTATCCAGCGCATGATCGGGGCCGGTGCAAACGTGATGACCTGGCTGGCGGTGGCAGCGGAGTGGCAACGCGACTGGGCGCGCATGGAATCAGCCGTGGCGTTGACCGAGGTGATCACGCAGCATGCCGGCGGCAGCGGCATCGCGTTCCTCTGGGAGCAGCAGTTGCTCAACACGCCTGTGCCGAGCAGCGAGAGCTGAGATCGGCGGGCATGACGAGAAGGAGCTGAAATGTCTCTGGATCACTTCCCCGTTGGACTGGAAATGGATGTTTCCTATCCGAACTTCCAGGTGAGTCTGACGCTGCTATCAACTTCGCAACTGAAGTTCGAGATCGGTGAAGGGCCGTTCGCCCGGATCGAGACCGTCGATATTCAAGTCATACCGCTCGGCAACGGCATCTTCGCCGTCAGCTGGCAGGAGAAGGACGGCGCGACTGTAACGAATGTTCAAGACTACGACCGCGGCGTGATCCACTCGTTCGCCACGCTACCTGACGGGGAGTTTCTGCGAATGACCGGAACAGTCTCGATCAATCGACCAGCTGATCGCATTGCCGATGATCGCCCCCACCGCAACAAGGCGCTGGTGCTGGACGCGATGACCTCCCTCTTTCAGCGGCACGACACGTCGGCGGTCGAACGCCTCTATGCGGACGATTACATCCAGCACAATCCCAACATCCCCCAGGGCCGAGCCGCACTGCAGGGTCTCGTCGAAAACCTGTCATCGTCCGTCTACTACGAGCCGGGCCTGATCATCGCTGATGGCGACCTCGTCGCCATCCATGGTCGGATCCGCGGGTGGGCGGACGAGCCGCAGGTTGCGGTCGACATTTTCCGGGTTCAGGACGGCAAGCTGGTTGAGCATTGGGACGTATTGCAGAACGAAGTGCCCGCAACGGCAGGTGTCGCTGGTCTCCCGATGTTCGATCCCGAGGAAGGCGCCAACCGCATACATGTTCCGCGAGCTGATACCCGTGCTGGCTCGGGACTATCACGTGATCGCTCCTGATCTGCCCGACTTCGGCCAGACTACCGTCATGCCTGAGGTTGTGCGGCTGCTTTCGGAACGGAAGATTTTCCAGGAGAAGGGCCTATGGCTAAGAGAGACGTCGTTTTCCCGGCAGGCCGCCAGGAATTGTACGAAAAGAATAGCTATTCGGCAGCCGTGCGGGCGAACGGTTTCCTGTTCGTATCGGGCCAAGTTGGCAGCCGCGAGGACGGTTCCCCGGAACCGGACCTCGAAGCGGAGGTATGCCTGGCCTTCGAAAATTTGAATGCGGTCCTGAAGGCCGCGGGCTGCACGTTCGACGATGTAATGGATGTAACGCTCTTCATGGTGGACGCGGAAAAGAATTTCGCCATCGCGCAGAAAGTCTTGCTCGACTATTGGGGCGAGCCACCGTATCCCGCCTTAACGGGCATCGGCGTTACCTGGCTCTACGGGTTTCGCTTCGAGATCAAGGCGATCGCGTGCTTGCCATCCAGGCAAGCCTAGCGACCGTCAGGTTTACGCAGATCCGCATTCAGAAGAGGGGCTTTCGGCATTGGCTTACAGGCCGACGAACGATCTGTACCCCGCCAGACTCCTGCGGGACCGTGATCGAGTACGAGATGCCGAACAGATGGCAGGATGGTCGCGGGCTGGCCCTGGAACGTCACTTCGCTGGAAAGCGAGCTGCCCAGCCATGCGACTGTAGCGGTCAGTGGGCCTCCACAGCCTTCTGTGGATGGAGCGGGTGATGGGAATCGAACCCACGTCATCAGCTTGGGAAGCTGAGGTTCTACCATTGAACTACACCCGCCTGCCGGAAGCTCCGGGCGCGCCGCAGCAACGGGACGATACCGCAACTGCCGCGCGCATAGAATACCCGTATGGAAACGACACACCACCGCCGGATTCGCAGCTTCGTGCGCCGACCGGGCCGTATCACAACGGCCCAGCAACGCGCGCTGACCGACCTGATGCCACGCTGGGCCGTTCCGGCCGACCCCGAGGTGCTCGATCTGCCGGCGCTGTTCGGGCGCGATGCGCCGCGCGTGCTGGAGATCGGCTTCGGTGACGGCGAAGCATTGTATACCTGCGCGGTGAATCACCCGGATATCGACTATCTGGGTGTCGAGGTTCACGAGCCGGGTATCGGCCATCTGCTGGTACTGCTGGGACGCGCGGATCTGACCAACGTGCGCATTGCCGACCGCGACGCCGTGGATGTGATCGCGAACCGGATCACCGCTGCCAGTCTGGACGCCGTCAACCTGTTCTTCCCCGACCCGTGGCCCAAGAAGCGTCACCACAAGCGCAGAATCGTACAGCCGGAGTTTGTTTCGAGCATCGCGCGCATTCTCAAACCGGGCGGTCTGTTTCACATCGCCACGGACTGGGACGACTACACGCGACAGTGCCATGAGGTCATGGCAGCGGCGCCACAGTTCAGCGCGGCGGATTCGGCGCACCTGCAGCACGATGCGCTGGCGTTCCGCCCGCCGACCCGTTTCGAGCGGCGCGGCCGCAGGCTCGGGCACGAAGTGACCGATCTGTATTACCGCAGAGCGGATTGCCCCTGAAGGTCGGCATTCACTGCAACGGTTGGTGCGCGCCGCGCTGTATGATACGCGGCGATGTATAACGACCCAGCACCTGCCGCCGAATCCGGCTACCTGCGCCTGTTTCTGGACCGTCGCCTCGCCTACATCTTCGCGCTTGGCTTCGCGAGCGGCTTTCCCTGGGCCGTCATCGGCAGCACGTTCAGCTACTGGCTTTCATCCGCGGGACTGTCGCGGGCCAGCATCGGCGTGCTCGGCAGCGTCACGGTGATCTTCGCGCTGAACTTTCTCTGGGCACCGCTGATGGATCGCCTGCGCCTGCCGGTGCTGTGCCGGCGGTTCGGACAGCGACGCGGCTGGATCCTGCTGGCGCAGGCGGGCATCGTCGTCGGCACGGCCAGCATCGCGCTCGTGGATCTGGCGCTGGGCGTTACCGCCGTGGCGTTGTCCGCCGCCTTCGTGGTGTTCTCGGCCGCCACTCAGGATGTGGCCATCGACGCTTACCGCATCGAAACCATACCGCGCGAGGAAGACCGCAAGATGGCCGCCGGCTCGGCGGCGACCGCGGCCGGCTGGTGGACCGGCGCCGGGCTGCCGGGCGCCTGCGCGTTCTTTATCGCCGGACACACCGATGACTGGTCGGTGGCCTATCAGTTCCTTGCCGTCGTGGCGCTGCTGCTCCTGATCATCACTCTGTGCCTGCCCGAACCGAAGTCCGATCGTGTAGAGCGCCAGGCCGAGGACGAAGCACGGCTGCGCGAGCTGCTCACGGCGCGCGGCAGCTCCTACCTTGCCGCCTGGAGCGGCGCATGGCTGGCCACGACGGTCGTGCAGCCATTCGTGGAGTTCTTCCGCCGCAACGGCTGGAAGCTCGCGCTGGGCATCCTCGGTTTCATCATTCTGTTCAAGGTCGGCGAAGCGTTCATGGGTCGCATGGCAGCGGTTTTCTACCGCGAGATCGGCTTCACGGCGCAGCAGGTGGGCTGGATCAGCGGCATGATGGGCTGGGTGACCATGGTGGGGTTCATCTTCCTCAGCGCATTGATCAATGTGCGCATGGGTATTTTCCGCGGTCTGCTGATCAGCGGTGTTGCGATGGCGCTGGCGAATCTGGTCTATTCGCTGATGGCCGTCGTCGGCCCGAATCTCAACCTGTTCGCGTTCGCGGTCATCGTCGACAACTTCACCACGGCATTTTCCACGGTCGCATTCGTGGCATTCATCTCGTTCCTGACCAGCAAGGTGTATACGGCCACGCAGTACGCGCTGATGGCGTCGCTGGGCAATCTCAGCCGCACGACTCTGGCCGCCGGCAGCGGCTTCATGGTGGACTGGCTCGACAGCTGGGCGGCGTTCTTCTTCCTCACCACCATCATGGTGATTCCAAGCCTGCTGCTGCTGATCTCGATACGGCACACGCTGACGCGACGCATGGGCGCATTTTTCAGTCGCAAGTCAGCCTAGTCGCCCCGTTGCGCCCCCCTTGCGGCCTCACGGCCGAAAAAGGGCGTGGCCTTACAGCGCGCGACAGCGCGACTCCCGCAGCGTCCAGCGACGTCCGTTCCCCTGATGCTCGAGCACGCAGCGCGAACCGGCGGCGAGCAGCCTGAACGTGGCCGGTGACTCCAGGCTGCGCCCGCCCACCGGCGGCACATCCAGTCCGCGCGGAACGCTGCGTTCAATCACCAGCACCGAAGAGGTCACCAGCGCATCATCCGCCAACGTTACCGGCACGCCACCGAGCGCAGCCGATACAACCTCATTCAGCTCCGACCTGGCCGCGGGCGTCGGGTCAACCATCACGCCCGCCCTGCCCACACCGTTCGGTGCCACACACGCGCAGGTGACAACCGTCAACGCGATGATGAACGGCAGCGATCGCCGCTTCATGGCACCGGCATTTCTATGCGCTCCTGCAACCAGAACGGCTTGGGTATCGCCGGTTCCCGGATCGCCGCTTCCGCAGGCTTGGACAGGTGCGGTGCCGCGGCGCCGATGGTGCCGGAGCAGCTGCTGCTGATGCGGTACTGCAGTGCCGCCGCAAGCCTGGCTTCTTCCGGGTCACCGAGCTCGTGCGTGAAACTGTCGGCCACCAGACATCCCGGTGTGGTGGCGCCGGGCGGACCCGAGCCCGGCATGGGCGTGAACCCTTCGCCGAAGTCACCGAATCCCTTCTCGTTCTCAACCTGGAACTGGATCGAGAAGTACGTCGTGCCACAGTTGTCCGCGGGGTAGAAGCCATACGGTTTGCCGCAGGTCGGCGTACCGATCTGGATCACTTCCACATCCACGCCACGCAGGCTGTTGATCAGCGACTCGCTGGCCGAACAGGTGGCGCCACCGGTGATCACGAACACACGCGACAGGTTGAGGCTCGGCAACGGCGTGCCGGGCTGCGCGGACAACCCGAGTGCGACGTCCAGAAATGGCAGCGGCGCAAGGGCGGCGCCGGTGAACGGATGAATGGCGGAGTGCTTGTCGTTGAATCGCTGCCGTTCGAAGACCCGGCCGGCGGTTGCGGCAGGACCCGCCACCATATAGGCAAGCTCGCTCGCGATCGCCAGGAACCCGCCGCTGTTGTAGCGGATGTCCAGTACCAGATCGTGGAGGTCCGCGGCGGCAAGCATCGTCATGGCGTCGATCAGCTGCTGTTCAGCGGTGGCTATGTGGTCGGTGAAGTGAAGGTACCCGACCCGGCCGTAGGCGGTATCCAGCACACGGGCGTTCTGCACCGGCTGAATCTGCACGATGGCGGACACCAGCGTCACCGTACGGGATTCGGAAGCCCCCGGGTCCATCACTTCAAAGTTATGCGCGACACCGGGCACGGCGGGGAACAGTGCCGCGTTCAGGAACTCAACCTCGGCCGTTGCAGTGGCAGACACCACACTGATGCCGTCGACGGCGAGTACCCGCGTGCCCCGCAGCAGCAGGTCGCCGCCAGGCGAATCGGCATGCGTGTACGCGACGACCACTTCACGCGGCGGCGTCCCGGCCAGAATCGCCCACTGCACGCCGTAGCCCGCGGTGATGCCGGATTGTGACTGCGCCTGCCACTGGTCGGTAGGGAACGAGTAGTGGAATCGGTCCCTGGGCTGCCCGGAGGGTGTCAGCTCGAAGGTGCGCAGCAGGTCGAAATAGGCGGGCGTCGTGTAATTGGCGGGGTTGCGATCGACGATCTCGTCGTACCACAGGTAGTAATCGTTGCTCCATGACCTGAGCCAATTGTTCTCGTGCAGAAGGGAGCCGGGACGATCAGGGAACGGCATGCCGGTGGATGGGTCGGTGCCACTGCGCGGCACCGCGCAGTACGCCGCAAACGTGGCTGCCGGCCGAAACTGCCCGGGCACCCAGGGCTCCACCAGCGGCCCCGGCGACGGCGAGAACCCCGGCACACTGCCGCCACCACCCCCACCGCACGCGGTTGCGCCCAGCGCCAACGCGAAAAGGCCGAGGCGACGGAAACCCCCAGCCACACCACAACTCTGCAACCAATTGTTCATCATCAGGATACCTGCAGGTACCGGACCTGCCCTCTCCCGGGCAGGCTGGCATCATATGCCAGGCCCGATCCACGTCAACGGATTTTCTTCCGGAGGTGTCCGCAGTGGCCGCGGTTCGCGCCTCGGCGCCGCCGTCAGGCATCGACCCGCCTGTGCCGTCCCCGGTAGCGGCACTGTTATGATAGCCCGGCAGTTGCGGGCGAGGTTCCATGAAGGCTTACAAAACTGAATTTCTGGATATGGCGCTGGAGATGGAAGTGCTCCAGTTCGGTGAATTCAAACTCAAGTCGGGGCGTGTCAGTCCCTATTTCTTCAATGCCGGGCGCTTCGGCACCGGCTATGCCGCCGCCAAGGTGGGGCGCTGCTATGCCGGCGCGGTCGAGGCGATCGACGACATCGAGTTCGACATGCTGTTCGGTGCCGCATACAAGGGCATACCACTGGTCGCGCTCACAGCCGCGGTGCTGGCCGAACTTTACGATCGCGATTTCCCGTTCGCGTTCAACCGCAAGGAAGCCAAGACGCACGGCGAGGGCGGGTCGGTCATCGGCTCGCCGTTACAGGGGCGCGTACTGATTCTGGACGACGTGATCACCGCCGGAACGGCCATCAAGGAAGTGCTGGCGCTGATTCGCGATGCCGGCGCCACGCCGGCCGGCGTGCTCGTGGCGCTGGACCGCGAGGAAGTGGGCTCGAAGAGCAAGGTGGCCGCAACCGACGAACTGGAACAGGATCTGGGCGTGCCGATACGCAGTATCGTTACGCTTACCGATCTCGTCGACCACCTGGAAGAAGATCCGGACTACGCCGCACAGCTGCCGTTGGTTCGGGCCTACCGCAACCGCTACGGAGCAGGACACGACTGAGAAACCGTACGCCGTTCGCAGATTGACGCGAAATCCCGGGCGATCCCTTTCATTCGGGTACGGATCTGGTATACCTGTGTGGTACGCGGACCAGGTTGAGTTAACATAAGTGGCTGCCAAACTACGAATCGCCCTTGCCGCCATTTTGTTGGTGGCTGTGCCGGCATCGGCCGTGTTCGCCCAGCCTCTGTATCGCTGGGTGGACGACGAGGGCGTCGTGCACTTTGGCGACCGTGTTCCTCCTGAATACGCCAGCCGCAGCCGCCATGTGCTGAACAGCCAGGGGGTGCGGGTTGGCTTCGAGGAGGGTTCGCTCACCGACGAGGAGCGCGCGGCTCAGGCCGAAGCAGCCCGTCAGGTCGAACAGGAGCGCCGCGACCGCGCCGAAATCGCACGCCGCGACCGGATGCTGCTCGACACCTACCTCACCGTGGCAGACATCGAGAATCTGCGCGACCAGCGCCTTGAGCTGCTGGAATCACAGATCCAGGTCACCGAAATCTACCTCACGAACCTCAGGGAACGCCTGCAGCGTCTGCATGCCGAGGCCAATCGCTACAGCCCTTACAGCGAACGCGAGGATGCGCCGCGGGTACCGGATAATCTCGCACGGGAAATCTCCGACACCCTGGGTTCGATCAATGTCTACGAAGACTCGCTGCACCGTATCCGCGAGGAGCAGGAAGAACTGCGCATGAGTTTCGCCCGCGACATTGCCCGCTTCAGGGAACTCAGAGGCAGCTGAACCGCGCTGATCCACGCGCCGCCCGCTCGAACGGCGTACCGTGGCGCGATGCAGGCGGCTAGCGTGTGCCGGTGTGGCCGAACCCGCCGGCGCCGCGGGAACTGTCGATAAAGCTTTCCACCACCTCGAACGTGGCCGGAACGACGGGCACGATCACCAGCTGCGCAATGCGGTCGCCCGGTTCTATCCGGAACGTGCTCGCGCCGCGATTCCAGCAGGAGATCATCAGCTCGCCCTGATAGTCCGAATCAATCAATCCGACCAGATTGCCGAGCACGATGCCGTGCTTGTGGCCGAGACCGGAACGCGGCAGGATCAGCGCCGCAAGTCCCGGATCATCCAGATGAATCGCCATGCCGGTGGGAATCAGGCGGCAGTCGCCGGGCGCAAGTTCCAATGCTTCATCCAGACAGGCGCGCAGATCCGCACCGGCCGAGCCGCCGGTGGCCGGCGCCGGCAATGGAATCGCCGTGCCCAACCGTGGATCGAGGACCTTCAGCTGCACCTGGCGGCGCTCGAGGTCACTCATCGCGTAATCGATCCATCGGCTTCCAGTCGGCTCATCCCGCACGCATCGTGTGGCGTGGCGCGATAGTGTTCGACGATCAGTTCGATCAGACGACGTGCCAGCACGGCCTTGCTGCCTTCTCCGAGCGCCGATTCACCGCCTTCCCAGTAGACGGTGAGCGTATTGGTTTCAGTGTCGAACCCGCAGTCCGGGCCGACACGGTTGGCGGCGATCATATTCACGCGCTTGCGCACCAGTTTGTCGCGCGCATGCCGTTCCACGTCCTGGGTTTCGGCCGCGAAGCCGACGGTGAACGGCGGATTCTTCAGTGCGGCCACACTGGCCAGCGTATCTTCGGAGCGCACCAGCGCCAGCTCCATGGTATCGGCGCTGCGCTTGATTTTCTCGGCGCTGGCCGTGGCCGGACGGTAGTCTGAAACCGCCGCGCAGCCGATGAAGATGTCGGCGTCGGCAAGTTCCTCATGAACGCGCTGATACATCTGCGCAGCCGTCTCCACATTCACACGTCGCACGCCCGCCGGCGCGCACAGCGTTACGGGGCCGGCGATCAATGCCACTTCCGCCCCCGCCTCGCGGGCCGCCGCCGCCAGCGCGAAACCCATTTTTCCGGAGCTGCGGTTGGTGATGTAGCGCACCGGGTCGATGGGCTCGCGTGTCGGACCCGCGGTAATCACAACCTTGCGACCTTCCAGCAGACGCGGACTGAGGCGCAGGCCGGGGCCCAGCAGCCGAGTCACGATGTCGTCCGGTTCCAGCATGCGACCCGGACCCGTGTCACCACAGGCCTGCGCGCCGTCGCCGGGGCCCAGCATCTGCACATCGCGTCCGGCCAGCAGATCGCGGTTGTGCTGTACGGCCGGGTGCGCCCACATGGCCTGGTTCATCGCCGGCGCCAGATACAGCGGCGCGCGCGTGGCCAGGCACAGCGTGCTCAGCAGGTCCGGGGCGAGTCCCGAGGCCAGCTGGCCCATGAAATGGGCACTGGCCGGTGCCACCACAACGATCTCGGCCCAGCGCGCCAGTTCGATATGCCCCATTCCTGCTTCCGCGTCCCGATCCCACAGATCGGTGCGCACGCGCCGGCCGGAAACCGCCTGCAGCGTCATTGCCGTGACGAACTCGTGCGCGGCACGTGTCATCACCACCTGCACCTGGCAGCCACGATCGACCAGCCGACGCACCAGCTCCGGCGTTTTGTAGGCGGCGATGCCACCGGTGACCCCGACCAGCACGCGAGGTGGTGTCGAGGCCGTGGGGGCAGCCGAAGCGGGAATGTTCGTCATTTCAGGTCGGGTGATGGTATGGCTGGCGGTCGTCATTGGCCGCGCGCCCAGCTTACCGCCGTCGCGGTGGCGATTTCTACAGCACACGCGGACATATGAGACTTCTGGGCGCGACACCGCAGGGGTGAGCATGTACACCGGTGGTAACGGACAGGGAATGCCCGATGAGCATAGGAGAATGGCCGCTGTCGGAGCGACCGCGGGAGAGGCTGCTGCGGCAGGGACCAACCAGCCTCTCCGACGGTGAGCTGGTGGCGGTATTGCTGGGCACCGGATGTGCCGGCAGCAACGCCCTGGCCATCGCACACGACCTCCTCAAGCGCTGGGGCGGACTGCCGGTGCTGCTGCAGCGCAGTACCGTGGAACTTGCCCAGGCGCGCGGCGTGGGTCCGGCGCGCGCCGCCCGGCTGCATGCCGCGGTGGAGCTGGGTCGGCGTTATCTGGCCGAGCCCGCGGGCCGCGGCGGCACGCTTCGGGCACCCGAAGACGCGGTACGCTTCTTCCACGCCCGCCTGGCAGACCTGCCGCACGAGGTGTTCGGCTGCCTGTTTCTGGACACCAGGCACCGGCTGATCCGCTACGAGGAACTGTTTCGCGGCACCATCGACGGCGCGGCGGTCTATCCGCGCGAGGTCCTGAAGCGGGCACTGCACCACAACGCCTCGGCCGTTATCATCGGCCACAATCACCCGTCCGGGGTCGCCGAACCCAGCGAGGCGGACCGCGGCATCACGCTGAAACTGGCCAAGGCGCTGTCGCTGGTCGACGTTCGGCTGCTGGACCACCTGGTCGTCAGCCGGGGCGGCCATGTCTCGCTGGCCGAACGGGGGTGGCTGTAGCCGGAATCGCTCGCTTGCCCGCCCCGCGGGCAATCGGTATAGTGCCGACCCCTTGCGAAACGCACTTTCGAGGATGGTCAGATGTCCAGGGTCTGTCAGGTTACGGGTAAGCGCCCGATGACGGGAAACAACGTATCGCACGCGAATAACAGGACGCGTCGCCGTTTCCTGCCCAATCTCCATACCCAGCGCTTCTGGCTGGAGAAGGAGAAGCGGTTCGTGCGCCTGCGTGTATCGTGCAAGGGCCTGCGGATTATCGACAAGCTCGGCATCGAGAATGTCATCGCCCGGCTGCGCAAGCGCGGCGAGAAAGTCTGAAGAGAGAACGGCAGCCATGCGTGAAAAGATTCGTCTGATGTCCACGGCTGGTACGGGACACTACTACACGACCACGAAGAACCGTCGTCTTCACCCTGAAAAGATGGAAGTGAAGAAGTACGACCCGCGCGTGCGCCAGCACGTGACGTACAAGGAAACCAAGATCAAGTAGGCGGGCGCGGTCTGCCGCCGGATCGGGCCACCGGCCCGCGCTCCGGCCAGCCTTCGTCTTTGCCGCAGACAACAAAGCCCGTGATGTCGCACCGCCTGAGCGGTCCGTCATCACGGGCTTTGTGTTTTCCGGGTGTTCGTTTTTCCGGTGTTCCGCTCTTTCCGGCGTCGCCCTACGCCCGTGCGGTCGACGGATCGGGCATCGGCCGGAACGACTTCAGATAGGCCACGAAGTCTTCCAGCGCCTGGATGCCGCTGGCCTCGGCACGCGTGCACCATTCCCTGAAATCCGCGAGCAGCTTTTCATTGCTGCTGTGCGCACCTTCCCACAGACTCTTCAGTTCGTTGCGGTACTCCAGCACCGTGCGCAGACCGGGGTTGCTCTGCACCAGGTCGGACAGATGCTCGCGCGAACGTTCGTCCAGCATATGCGGCTGCCAGGCCAGCATCCGTCGCGCGGCACGCACCACCGAACCTGCATTGGTACGGTGAGCCAGCTCACGGCGCAGGATGGGCAGCGTCACGTTGTAGGTGTAGGCGCGCAGTACATGCATGCGGTGCACGATGATGGCACGCAGCGCATCCAGCTCGGCCACCGCGCCGGAACGCTCGCCAGCCCGCTCGCCAGCCTCAAGCTCCGGCATGGAAGCCACCCGGCGGATCTTCGCCAGGCCCAGTGCCGCCAGCACCTTCAGATGCAGCCAGCCCAGATCGATCTCATGGCGGCGCATCGAGAATCGTGCGGAACTGGGGAACGCGTGGTGGTTGTTGTGCAGTTCTTCACCGGCCACCACCACGCCGATGGGCCACAGGTTGGTTGACGCATCGTCGGTTTCGAAATTGCGGTAGCCTTTGGCATGACACAGGCCATTGACGATACCGGCGGCCATCACCGGCATGTTCGCGATCTGGAACGCGAACACGATGATGCCCGGCACGCCGAGCACGATAAGGTCGAGCACCAGGAGCAGCGCGATGCCGAAGTAGCTGCGTACCGGATGGGCGTACAGATTGTTCTCGAGCCAGTCGTTCGGCGTGCCCTTGGCGTACTTGGCCACCGTCTCGGGTTTCACTGATTCGGCGCGATACAGCTCTGCGCCTTCCAGCAGCACACGCTTGAGGCCGAACAGTCGCGGGCTGTGCGGATCGCCGGGTTTTTCGGTATAGGCATGATGCTTGCGATGCACCGCCACCCATTCACGCGTCGACGAACCGGTGTTCATCCACAACCAGAAACGGCAGAAGTGGCGTAGCCAGGGGTGAAGATCGACGGAGCGATGTGCCTGGTCGCGATGGTAGTACAGCGTCACGCACATCATGGTCACGTGCATGGTCAGCAGCGTGACGGCCACATAGCCCCAGAAGCCGAGATTGGCCAGGCCGTAAAAATAGGTGTAGATGAAGTCCACGTTGGTATTCGCCTGTAGCGGTAGTTGGCGGAACAGCCACTATAGCTGATCGCCGAATCACGCTCCAAACAGACACCGGGAACCGCCTCACAGTTCCCTGTTTCTCCCGGCATCGCCATTTCCCTCACGCAGCGCGGTACCGGCGCAGGGTGGTGAGATGGACAAACGTGGACCGGGAGAACACTGGCGCACGCCGGTCATCGGCCGATATGCTCGTGCGATGCCCGAACTGCCCGAAGTTGAAACCACGCGCCGCGGTCTCGCGCCTTGGCTGGAGGGGCGCACGATTGCCGTCATGCTGGTGCGCGAACCCCGTCTGCGCTGGCCGATAGCACCCGACATCGCGCCGCGGGTGCGCGGCCGGATGATCACCGGGCTGGGCCGTCGCGGCAAGTATCTGCTGGTGCACACCGACGCCGGCACGCTGATCGTGCATCTGGGCATGTCGGGCAGCCTGCGCTTTCTGCCCGAGCCGGTGCCGCTGAAGGCCCACGATCATTTCGAGCTGCTGCTCGACGGCGGCGGACGTGTGCGCTACAACGATCCACGACGCTTCGGCAGCCTGCATCTCACCGACGACCCCGGGCAGCACCCGCTGTTGCGAAACATCGGCCCCGAGCCACTCGGTAATGACTTCACGGCGACGTATCTGTGGCAGCGTTCGCGCGGTCGACGCGTCGCGATCAAGCAGCATCTGATGAACGGCCAGGTCGTCGCCGGGCTTGGCAACATCTACGTCAACGAGGCGTTGTTCCGTGCCGGCATCCACCCGCTGCGCGCCGCCGGTCGCATCGCACGCCGTCGCTTCGAACCGCTGGTCATCGCGATCCGTGAAGTACTCGAACACGCGCTGACGCAGGGCGGCACCACATTGCGCGATTTCGTCGGCGGCGACGGCAGACCCGGCTACTTCCAGAACACGCTGGATGTGTACGGTCGCGGCGACGCCCCGTGTCGGCGCTGCGGCGGCACGATCAGACGCGAGGCCATCGGTCAGCGAGCCGTCTACTGGTGCGCCCGCTGCCAGCGCTGACCTGGCGGCGCTCCGGGCCAGTGGGTGCTCCGGACCTGTTCATGAACCACGACACCGCCAAAGCCGGGCTGCTGCGGCGTATCCCCCTTTCCCGGGGTGTCCGCGGCCAGGGATGGCCGCGGCCAAGGCGCATGGACGCTCTTCCGCCGTCCCCGGGACAAGTGGGATACGCCGCAGCAGCCCGGCCAACGCAAAGCGCAACACCATTCATGAACAGGTCCGGAGCACTAGACTGGCCCGGAGCGCCGCCAGGTCAGTCGCCCAGAACGAGACCTTCACGCCGCGGATCGGCCCCGCCAGCCAGCCGCCGCTCGCCGTCGCGATGGATGACGGCAATACCATGCAGTCCGCTGTTCAGCTGGCGCGCCGCCACCTGATGGCCGAGGGCGCGCAACGCATCGGCATGCTCCAGTACCTCGGTGCCCTCTTCCAGCTCGATGGGGCCGGTCTGCGCGATCACATGCGGCGCGGAGATGGCCTCCTGCACGTTCATGTCCCAGTCCAGCATCGCCAGCAGAGCTCTTGCCACGTAGCCGATGATGCGCGTGCCACCCGGTGAGCCGATCACGAATGACAGCTGTCCGTCCGCATCGAGCACCAGCGACGGCGCCATGCTGCTCAATGGCCGCTTGCCCGCTTCAACGCGATTCGCCACGGGCCGGCCATCGATCTCCGGCACAAACGAAAAGTCCGTGAGCTGATTGTTCAGCAGGAATCCGCCGACCATGAGTTGACTGCCGAAGGTGGACTGCACCGTTGTCGTCATGGACACGGCATTGCCCCATTGATCGACGATGGAGAAATGGCTGGTGGACACCAGATCCTGCGGTGGCGCCGCTGCATAGTTCCACGCCGTGACCTGTGGCGGACTGCCGGCGGTGACCGACGGCATCGCACGCTCGCTGGTCACCAGCGACGCTCGCTCGCGGATGTAGGTTGGCGACAGCAGGCCCGCAAGCGGCACGTCGACGAAGTCCGCATCAGCCAGATACAGATTGCGATCGGCGAACGCCAGGCGACTGGCCTCGGCCAGCAGGTGAAGTGCCTGCACCGGATTGTCGGGGTAGGCAGGCGCGTCCAGCGCCTCCTGCAGCGCCAGTATCTGCTGTACCGTCACACCGCCCGAGGAGGGCGGCCGCGGGCCGCAGACCCGCCAGCTGCGGTACGGCGTGCAAAGCGGCTCCAGCACGCGGACCCGATAGGCTGCAAGATCCTCCACGGTCAGCCGTCCCGGTGCGATGTCATTGTCGCGCACGGCCGCGATGATGCGCTCCGCCAGTTCACCGCTGTACATCGGCTCCACGCCTTCGGCTGCAAGCAGCCGCAACGTGTCCGCGTAGTCGGGATTGACGAGCCGGTAGCCGACCGCCAGCGGAACACCCTGGTCGTCGTAGAAATAGGCGCGGAACTCGGGGACCGAGGCGAACCCGGCAAACCGCGTCAGCAATCCGTTGAGTCGCGGTGACACCTCGAACCCCCGTTCGGCGAGGGCGATTGCCGGACCGAACAGGGTCTGCCACGGCAGACGACCGTGATCCTGATGCGCCTGCGCCAGCAGCCGCATGACACCGGGAACACCCACCGCGGGACCCGCGGTTCCGACCGCGAAAAACCCGGCGGGACTGCCGTCCGCATCCAGATACATATCCGGGGTGGCGGCCGCCGGCGCGGTTTCACGCCCATCGTAGAACGTTACACGCGGTTTCCCGGCATCGGCATCGTGGCCGGCGTCGACTGCGGGGTTCGCGTCGACTGCGGGGTTCGCGTCGGCATCGGGATCGGCATCGGGCGCCTGGTAGTGCAGCATGAAAGCCCCGCCGCCGATGCCCGAAGACTGCGGCTCCACCAGCGACAGCACCAGCTGCACCGCGATCGCCGCATCCACCGCGCTGCCACCCACGCGCAGGATCGCCAGCCCGGCCGCCGCCGCATGCGGGTTCGCGGCCGCAACCATGTGTCGATCGGCGTATACCGGTTCACGCGCGTGAACCGTGGAAACGGCGGCCGCCAGCAGTGTCGCGACCGCACCCGACGCCACGGCGGCGTACTTCATCACTGTTGCCGGCCTCATGTCGGCACGCGCCCGAACTTCGACTGCAATACCCGCTCCACGTGTGGGTGTACGAAGGGCGACACGTCACCGCCCAGTTCCACGATCTCGCGCACCAGGCTCGACGACACGAACGTGTAGTGCTCCGTGGGTGTCAGGAACACCGTTTCCACGGCGTCGGTGAGGTGGCGATTCATGGTCGCGAGCTGGAATTCGTACTCGAAATCCGACACCGCGCGCAGACCGCGGATGATCGCGCCGAGGTTGTGCTGACGCGCAAACTCAACGGTCAGGCCCTCGTAGCCGGTCACGGTCACGCCGGGCAGGTCCGCCAGCACTTCCCGGGCGAGCATCACACGTTCCTCCAGGCTCAGCAGCGGGGCCTTTTTCGGACTCGCCGCCACCGCCACGACCAGACGATCGAACAGCCGCATGCAGCGGCGCACCAGATCTTCGTGTCCGTGGGTAATCGGATCGAACGTGCCCGGATACATCGCGCCGACACTCATCGGTCGCTCCGGTGAAGAATAGACATGGCATCCATTGTAGCCGCCTGTCGCATCATCAGTAATCCGTAAGCCACATCCGCGGCTGTGGCCTGGCGGTGCCAGAACATGCCTGCCGGCGCATCGGGCAGCCCGTCGGCCCGTGGCCGTTCCAGGTAAACCACCGCAGCCGGCGACAGCTGCGGGGTCAGCAGCGCCAGCATTGGCTCGACCGGGGTCAGGTAAGGGGGATCCGCAAACGCGATGTCGAATGGCCCGGGGCAGGCGCCGCCCGCGTCTTTTACCGTCTCCGGGGTGCCGACAACGGCCTGTGCCGCCCCGGCGGCCGGCTGCGCACCTGGGGCGGGAACCGCAGAGGCTTCGGCCGGCGCCTGGCGCCGCCTGAGCCACGCCAGGGCGTCGGCTTCGATCACCTCGCCGTTACCGCCCAGACGTCTCAGCTGGTCGCGCAGCTGGCCGGCAAGGCGACGATCGCGCTCGATGAACAGCGCATGCCGCGCGCCGCGCGACAGTGCTTCCAGTCCAAGGGCGCCGGTGCCGGCACACAGGTCGACGCACCGCGCTCCGTTCACCAGTGGCCCCAACCAGTTGAACACCGTTTCGCGCACGCGATCGGGCGTCGGTCGCACGCTGGTGCCGGAAGGTACGCCAATGCGTGTGCCACGCCACTGCCCGCCAATGATGCGGACGCGTTGCGGGAGAGATGACGGTGACCGTCCTGAGGCTGATCGTTTCATCAACCGCGCAAGGTACCAGAACCGAAGTACCACCGGGCAGCCGGGACCGGTGTTCGACATGGCCGGGCATCCGCCATGGCAGTCGCTATAATCGGCTGTCCGGCATGCCATGATCCGTGCCGGCCGATCCGGGGCCATTGCCCCGCGATCTGTGCTCGAACGTTGCATCCCTGAACCTGACACTTGCGGGTCTTGCTGTCCTCAAGGTCCGAACTCCCCGAGGTTTTTTTCATTGGCTACCGACCCATCACCCCGACCTGCCGCCGGGTTCTTCTCCAAGCTCAAGTCGCGTTTGAACCGTGGCAAGGCCTGGCTCACATCGGACCTCGCCGATCTGTTTGCGCGCGGCATCGATGAGGAGGCGCTGGAAGAGCTGGAGATGCGCCTGCTCAGCGCCGACGTGGGCGTTGAAGCCACGAATCGTCTCATCGACAGACTGCGGCGCGCCAAAGGGCGCGAATTGCAGAACGCGAACGGCGCGGCCGGCGTGCTGGAAGAGGCCATTGTCGAGATACTCGAGCCGCTGGCGCGGCCGCTGCGGCCCGACTGCGCCCGCAGGCCGTTCGTAATTCTCGCCGTGGGTGTGAACGGCACCGGCAAGACCACGACACTGGGCAAACTCGCGCACAGGCTGCAGTCCGACGGACACTCGGTGCTGCTGGCCGCCGGCGACACGTTCCGTGCCGCCGCCACGGAACAGCTGGAAGCCTGGGCGCAACGGTCGGGTGCGCAGTTCACCGGTCAGGCGCATGGCGCCGATCCTGCCGCCGTCGTACACGACGCACTCACCGCCGCCCGCTCACGCGACATCGATGTGGTGCTGGCCGACACGGCAGGTCGATTGCACACCGCTGCCGGGTTGATGGACCAACTGGAAAAGGTCCGGCGCGTGGCGAAGCGCTTCGATCCCGATGCGCCACACGAAACGCTGCTGGTTCTCGATGGCAGTCAGGGCCAGAATGCGCTCGTCCAGGCAGTGCAGTTCCATCAGCGCATGGGTGTTACGGGAATCGTCATCACCAAGCTCGACGGCACCGCGAAGGGCGGCATCGTGCTCGCCATCGCCGAGCGACTGCGCGTGCCCATCCGCTTCGTCGGAGTCGGCGAAGGCGTCGACGATCTGGACGTGTTCGACGCACGCGACTTCGCGCGCGCGCTGCTGGGAGACGGGCGGCCTTGATTCGTTTCGACAATGTCATCAAACGCTACCCGAATGGTCATGAGGCGCTCAGTGGCGTCAGTTTCATGATCGAACAGGGCGAGATGGTATTCCTCACCGGGCCGTCCGGCGCCGGCAAGAGCACGCTGCTGAAACTGATCGCACTGATCGAGCGGCCCTCGCGCGGCGCGGTGCTGATCAACAACCAGAACACTTCGCGCGTACGCCGTGGCCGCATACCACGGTTCCGGCAACGGATCGGGATCGTGTTTCAGGATCACAAGCTGCTGTACGACCGCAGCGTGTTCGACAATGTGGCTCTGCCGCTGGTGATTGCCGGCCTGTCGCGCCGGGAGATCGAACGGCGCGTGCGCGCATCACTCGACCAGGTCGGCCTGCTCGGGCGCGAACACCACGAGCCGGTGACGCTGTCCACCGGCGAACAGCAGCGCGTGGGGATTGCGCGCGCCGTTGCCGTGCGGCCGGACATCGTGATCGCCGACGAGCCCACCGGTAACCTCGATCCGGACCTGTCGCTGGAGATCATGCAGCTGTTCGAGCGATTCAACGAAGTGGGTGTAACGCTGCTGATTGCCACCCACGACCTGGAACTGATCGATCGTCTGGAGCACCGCCGCATCAAGCTCGTTGGCGGCCGGATCGCATCCGATGACGGTCGCCTCATCGACGACGCCGTCCCGGCGTGGCGTCCGAGGTAGGCGATCATGCCGCGATTTCTCAGTCGCTACCTGATGCTGCACGCGCAGAATGCGCTGTCGGCGATGGGCCGGCTGGCCCGACAGCCGGTCGCCACAGCCATGACGGTCATCGTCATCGCGATCGCGCTGGCGCTGCCGGGCGGACTCAAGGTGCTGGTGGGCAACGCCGCCGCACTGAGTTCCGCCTGGGAACATGCCGCCGATTTCACGGTGTATCTGGGGCTGGATACGACAGACGAGGCGGCCGCCGAACTGGCTGAACGGATCCGGGCACGGGACGACGTCGCCGCGGTGGAGTTCATCAACCGCGACGTCGCACTGGCCGAATTCCGCGCCCGTTCGGGGATCGCCGAGCTCATCGACGCACTGGATGACAATCCGCTGCCGCACGCGCTGGTGGTGCGGCCCACCAGCGACCCTGAAGTCGATGTCGCCGCGCTGGCCGCGGCGCTGGACGCCCTGCCGGAGACCGACCTGGTGCAGATCGATACCGCCTGGGTGGAACGGCTGCGCGCGATCCTGACGCTGGCCAGCCGGGTGGTGAACATCGCCACGCTGCTGCTGGCGGCGGCCGTGGCGCTGGTGATCGGCAACACGATCCGACTTGAAATCAACAACCGCCGCACCGAGATAGAAGTGATGAAGCTGGTGGGCGGCAGCGATGGTTTCATACGCCGGCCGTTCCTGTATCTGGGGTTCTGGTATGGGCTTGCCGGTGCCCTGGCGGCCTGCATACTGATCGGGATAACCCTGTGGCTGCTGTCGGCACCGGTCGGCCGCCTGGCGGCGCTGTACGACAGTTCATTCCGCCTTGCGGGGCTTGGTGGCGGCGATTGGCTGACGCTGATCGCAGGCGGGGCCGCGCTGGGCTGGGCGGGGGCGGGCATCGCCACGGCGCGTCATCTGCGGGCCATCGAGCCCAGCTGACACACGGCCGTCGAGCCGGTCACGAACAACCCGGTCACGGAACCGGCGACGGCCTTAGCACTCTAAACGCACGAGTGCTAGAATCCGCAGCTTAAGGGAGATTGCTGGCCATGACGACAACCGCGCTCGCACTGCGAAACGCCGAGCACATGCTGAGTGGACCACTCGGCACGCTCGACCATTACATTCACGCGGTCAACTCCGTTCCGGTATTGAGCGCGGAGGAAGAACGCGAGCTGGCTATCCGACTCAGGGAGCACAACGACCTCGAGGCCGCGCGCTCACTGGTGCTGGCCCATCTTCGCTTCGTCGTGCACATCGCGCGTGGCTACAGCGGCTACGGCCTGCAGCTGGGCGACCTGATCCAGGAAGGCAATGTCGGCCTGATGAAGGCCGTGAAGCGCTTCGATCCCGCCGTGGGCGTGCGCCTGGTATCGTTCGCGGTGCACTGGATCCGCGCCGAAATTCACGAATTCGTGCTGCGCAACTGGCGGCTGGTGAAAGTCGCCACCACCAAGGCGCAGCGCAAACTGTTCTTCAATCTGCGCAAAGCGAAGAAGCGCCTTGGCTGGCTGTCGCGCGAGGAAACCGAAGCCGTGGCCCGGGACCTGGGCGTGAGCGCCCGGGAAGTCACCGAAATGGAGCAGCGGCTCAGCGGCCACGACGTGTCGTTCGATCCCTCGCCGCTGGAGGATGAGGAAACCAGCTACGCGCCGGCGGCCTATCTTCCCAGTGCCGGCAGTGATCCAGCCGAAGCGATCGAGCGCGACGACTGGGACGCCGACGCCAGCGACAGGCTGGAACAGGCGCTTGCGAAGCTGGACGACCGCAGTCGATCGATACTGGCGCGCCGCTGGCTGACCGAATCCAAGGCCACTCTGCATGAGCTGGCGGCCGAATACTCGGTCTCCGCCGAGCGCATCCGTCAGATAGAGAACAATGCGATCGGCAAGCTCAAGACAATGATGGCTGCCTGACCGCCCCGGCGGCGGTCGCGGTCAGGCAGCTGCCCGCAGAAAAACAGCCGATCAGGAATCGACCAGCGGGAACAGCGTCAGCTCGACGCGGCGGTTCATCGCACGTCCTTCCACGGTCTCGTTGGTCGCGATCGGCCGCGTCGGGCCATGACCCACCTCGATGACACGATCCGCCCGCACATTACGTGTGCGCAGATACGTACCGACCGACGCGGCACGCCGCTGCGACAGGTTCATGTTCAGATCGAAGCCGCCGGTGCTGTCGGTGTGGCCGGCCACTTCCACCACCGTCTGCTGAAACTCGTTGACCACCAGCGCCACGGAATCCAGCACCTCGAAGAAGTTGGCGTTCAGATCCGCGCTGTTGGTCGCGAACGTGATGTTGCCCGGCATGTTGAGGATGATGTTGTCACCGTCGCGGGTAACACTGACGCCGGTGCGATCCAGGCGCTCCCGAAGCGCGGCCTCCTGACGATCCATGTAGTTGCCCACGGCGGCACCGGCCAGTGCGCCAAGACCCGCGCCGATCAGGGCGCGCCTGCGGCGATCCACGGAGTTGTCGCCGGTGATCACACCCGCCGCAGCACCGGCCGCGGCACCGATCACCGCCTGTCGCTGCGCCCTCGCGGTGCGCTCCTCGCGTGTGTAAGGATCCAGCGTCGTACACGCCGTCACCACGAACGCGGCACCAATCATGGCCGCGCCCATTCTTGCCTTATTCCAGGTTTGCATACCAGTAATCCTCCTTAGATCACCGCTTCCCAGTCCTGCGGGAGCGGTATCATGCCTGCCACTACCTGAACAGAACGTGACTGAACCCTGAAAAACGAAATCCAGGATCCCGCCGCCGACCACTGCTCATCCGAGGTCGATGTCTGGCTGCAGCGCTACCGGGGTAGTGATCGACCACCCCGCACACCGGACTATCTGCTCACGCCGCTGATGGTCACCGCATGGGTCGGCCTGCTGTGGGCACTGCCTGTTCCGGAGATGTTCAGCCAAGCGTCAACCGTATTCAACTGGGGCACATTATTCATGATGGCCGCTCTGGTGTACTACTTCATTCTGTCGCTGCCGCTGGCGTTCGGCCTGCTGCCCTTCATACTGCTGGTCGTGCTGCTGACCGCCTGGCTCAGCGGCACAGCGCTGCCACTGGCACTGGTGTCAGCCATTGCGCTGCTGGCCGGCCTGACAGTTCACGGCGCCCTGCGCAACGACGGCGCGCGCGGACTGGGTCGCACGCTCCTGTTCCTGATGCTGGGGCCGCCATGGCTGCTGGCCCGCATCTATCGCCACCTGAACATCCGCTACTGAGGCACTCATGTCCACATCGTCCGAAGCATCCGGCAGGCCCGGCCCGTGGATCACGCTGAGCCGGGATACCGTCTACGAGAACCCCTGGATACGTGTGGAAGACCACCGCGTCATCAATCCGTCCGGTGCCGAGAGCCAGTACGGCAAGGTCTGTTTCAAGAACGTCGCCGTGGCGGTGATCGCCGTTGATACGCAGGGCCGGGTCGTGCTCGTCGGCCAGCATCGCTACACACTGGACTGCTACTCATGGGAGCTGCCGATGGGTGGTGCGCCGCTGTCGGAACAGCCGCTGGAAGCCGCGAAGCGTGAACTGCGCGAGGAAACCGGCTTCACCGCTGCTCACTGGCGCGAACTGATGCGTGTGCATACCTCGAATTCGGTGACCGACGAACTGGGCATCGTGTATCTGGCCGAAGAACTGACCTGCGGCGCGCAGGAACCGGAGGCTACCGAGGATCTGGCGGTCACCGCCCGCCCGCTACCGGACGTCGTGGCCGACGTGCTGGCGGGCCGCATCACCGACGCAATCACCGTCGCCGGCATCCTGCGACTTGCCGTCGAGCGGTGGACCGATGCGCCGGCTCGCACGACAATCAGCCCATGAGCGCCACAAGACTGGTTGCCGTCGTCGAGGACGAGGCGGCGATACGCGACAACTACCTCGCCGCATTGCGGCGCCAGGGTTACCGGGTGAACGGCTTCGCGTCGCGGCAGGAGGCGCTGGTGTCGTTTCGCGACCGGTTGCCGGACCTGGTGATCATCGACGTGAACCTGGGCAGCGAGGTGGAAGGCGGCTTCGAGCTGTGCCGGGAGCTGCGTGCCCGCTCGGCGCGCCTGCCGATCATCTTCCTGACGGCCCGTGAGAGCGAACTGGACGCGGTATCCGGGCTGCGGCTGGGTGCGGACGACTACCTGACCAAACGCATCAGCATCGATCATCTGCTGGCGCGTGTCGCCACGCTGTTCCGGCGTGTGGATGTGCTCAGTTCCGACGATGCGACAGCCGAACCCGTCACCCGCGGAGATCTGGCACTGGATCGCGACCGCATGACGGCGAGCTGGAAGGATCAGCCACTGGGCCTGACGCTGACGGAGTTCTGGGTGGTGCATGCGCTGGCGCAGCACCCCGGCCACCTGCGCAACCGCGAGCAGCTGATGGCCGCCGCCAATACCGTGATGGACGACAACAGTGTCACATCGCAGATCAAGCGCATCCGCGCCAAGTTCACCGCGATCGATCCCGGCTTCAATGCCATCGAGACCGTCTATGGCATGGGCTATCGCTGGCGGGTGCCGTGATCGCCACGCTGCCCGGGCGCTGACCACATGTCGCTGCGCACTCAACTGCTGCTGGTTGCACTGCTGACATTGGTGCTGCCGTGGGCGGGCTGGCGCTACGTGACGGAAATGGAAGGCGTGCTGCGCGCGGGCCTTGAGCAGTCCCTCACCGCCAGTGCCATGACGATGGCCGGCGCGTTCTCGCCACAGCGGCTTGCGTATGCGCGGATCGCCGGCGCCGACACCGATGCCACCATCTACGCGCATCCTCTGCCTGCCGCGCCGCGCGTGGACGGTTATCGCGAAGACTGGGGTCTTACCGACAGCCATGCCCGACCGCTGGGTGATCTGGGCCGCTACTGGGCCGGCGTGCACGAACGGCATCTTTACCTCTATATCGACATCGACGACGCGCAGGTCGTGTATCCGCGCATCCCCGGTCAACCGCCATACGGTGATCGCCTGCTGCTGCAGGTGGGCGGGTCGAACGAACGCTGGCTGGTGCTGAATACCGCGGCGCCAGGTGTGGTGCCGGCCAGGGAAACCGAGCCGCCCGCCTATCGTCCGGGCGACAGCTTCGAGGAGCGCATCTATGCCGTATGGGTGGCGACGCGCAGCGGGTACGCCGCCGAGATTCGACTACCGCTGGACATGCTCGGCCCGCTCCCGTCGCTGGGCATCGCAGCCGTGAACGTCACACCAACCAACGGCGACTACGACGCGACGCTGACCACGTCGTGGAATCACCCGGCCGAGCTGCCCGGCCACGTGGTCCGTCAGCGACCGGCGCTGGCCGCGATCGCGGCGCAGTTCGACCAGCCGGGCAGGCGGCTGCGCATCGTGGACGCACAGGGCTGGGTACTGTATGACGGCGGCTCAGTGACCGCGGCGACCGTTTCAGGTGGCACCGCGGCTGAGGAGCGCGGTTTCCTTGACAACCTGCTGCGGCTGATACTGCGACGGGAAGACGCACCGTACACCGGTTTCGAACAACCGCCGGGTTTTCTGCACGACGCAAACCTGCGCGCTGCGCTCGATGGCGAGACGCTCACCGCCTGGTACCGGCGCGCGAGCGATGCCGACTCCATCGTCGTCGCCGCGGTTCCGATCCATCTGCGCGACGAAACCGAAGCGGTGCGCGTGCAGGGTGCGCTGCTGCTGGAAACCGGCACTGATTCTATTCTCACACTGACCAACGACGCGCTGGTGCGGCTGCTCGGCTTCACGATACTGGCCAGCCTGATCGCCGCGGTCGCGCTGTTCGGCTACGCCACCCTGCTGTCTGTGCGCATCCATCGGCTCGCCGGCGCAACCGCCACGGCGCTGGGGCCTGAAGGCGACATCAGGGCATCGGTACCAGGCCGGAAGGCCGGCGATGAACTGGGCGCGCTGTCACGCAGCGTCGGTGACCTGCTGCGCCGATTACGCGACTACACGGAGTACCTGCGCAGCCTCAAGGGCAAGCTGGCGCACGAACTGCGTACTCCACTGGCCGTGGTGTCGACTTCGCTGGACAACATCGAACGCGAGCAGCCGCCCGCGAAACTCGTGCCCTACCTGGACCGCATCCGCGAGGGAACAACGCGGCTCGACGCGCTGATCACGGCGATGAGCGAGGCCACCGCGATCGAACAGGCCGTCACCGAAACGGCGCGGCAGCCGTTCGATCTGGCCGGGGTGGTCGCGAGCTGTGTCAGCGCCTATGGCGACGTCCATCGACAACGACGGTTCCGCTTCGACAGTGAAACGCACAGCATGGTCGTCAGCGGCTCACCCGACCTGATCGCGCAGATGCTCGACAAGCTGGTGGACAATGCCGTGAGTTTCAGCCCGCCCGACACCGACATCGTCATCGCTCTGAAGCGACAGCGCCACAGCCTGATACTGTCCGTCAGCAACGAAGGCCCGCTGCTGCCGGACCAGATGCAGGCACAGCTTTTCGATTCACTGGTGTCGGTGCGCGACGAGCAGCATCGATCTGGCAGGCATCTGGGCCTGGGTCTCTACATAGCCGCGCTGATCGCGCGCTTTCATCACGGACGGCTTGAAGCGGCGAACCGTGATGACGGGCGGGGCGTGATCGTCCGCGCGGTCCTGGAGTGGCCGTCAGTCACCGGCCAGAGCGCCGGTGCCACCGAATGACACGCCGGTTCCGCCCATACCGCAATACCCGGCCGGGTTCTTCGCCAGATACTGCTGGTGATAATCCTCGGCGTAGTAGAACGCCGGGGCCGACGCGATCTGCGTGGTGATCGCGCCGCGTCCGGCCTCGTTCAGCCGCTGCCGGTAATGTTCACAACTGCGTTCGGCCAGTGCCTGCTGCCGCGCATCCAGGGTGAATATTGCCGAACGGTACTGACTGCCGATGTCGTTGCCCTGACGCATGCCCTGGGTCGGGTCGTGCAGCTCCCAGAACATCGTCAGCAGTGCGGCGTAGCTCACCGCGGCCGGAAGAAACACGATCAGCACCACCTCGGCGTGACCGGTTGTCCCGCTGCACACCTGCCGGTAGTCGGGGTTGGCCGCGCGGCCGCCGGCGTAACCCACTGCCGTTGCGTACACGCCGGGCTGCTGCCAGAAGCGGCGCTCCGGCCCCCAGAAGCAGCCCATCGCGAACACCGCGCATTCGGTTTCGGCGGGGAACGGCGGTGTGATGCTCGAGCCCAGCACCGCATGCGGCGCAAACACGTGCTGTCCGACAATCAGTGGAACGGTGGGCGGGCTGTCCGGGGTAATCGGCACGGCTGCATCCACCCGCAATCAGACGCCCAGATAACGCGCGATGCTCATCGCGGCCTCACGTCCTTCGAACACCGCCGTCACCACCAGATCCGATCCACGCACCATGTCGCCGCCCGCGAACACCTTCGGATTCGCGGTCTGGAAGCGACTCTCGCCGGTGCGGTTCACGCGAATGCGGCCGTTGGGATGAATCGCAAGACCGAAATCATCGAACCAGTCCGCAGGACTCGGGCGAAAACCGAAGGCGATCACCACCGCATCGGCCGGCAGCACTTTCTCGGTGCCGGGCACCACTTCCGGTCGACGCCGGCCGCCGGGCCCGGGCTCTCCGAGCCGCGTTTCGACGACGCGCACACCTTCCACCGCATCCGTTCCGACGATCTCGATGGGCTGACGGTTGAACAGGAACTGCACGCCCTCTTCCTTGCTGTTCATCACCTCACGGCGTGAGCCGGGCATGTTCTCCTCGTCGCGACGGTAGACGCAGGTGACACGCCGCGCACCCTGCCGGATGGCGGTGCGGTTGCAGTCCATGCCGGTGTCGCCGCCACCGAGCACGATCACACGCTTGCCCTTCAGGTTGACGTAGCCGTGGCCTTCCTCCTGCAGATCGAGCTGGCGGCGGATATTGCCGATAAGGTACGGCAGCGCCTCGTACACGCCGGGCAGTTCCTCACCCGGAAAGCCACCACGCACATAGGTGTAGGTGCCAAGACCGAGAAACACCGCGTCGTATTCGTCGAGCAGATCGGAAAACGGCACGTCCCTGCCGATCTCGGTGTTCAACACGAACTCCACGCCCATCCCGCGCAGCAGCTCCTCGCGGCGGTCGACGACTTCCTTCTCGAGCTTGAATGGCGGAATGCCGAAAGTCAGCAGGCCACCGATACGCGGATAGCGGTCGAACACGACGGGCTTGATGCCATTGCGCACCAGCACATCGGCCGCGGCAAGGCCGGCCGGGCCCGCGCCCACGACAGCCACCCGCTTGCCCGTGTCCTTCACCCCGGACATGTCCGGCTTCCAGCCCTGCTTCAGCGCCTCATCGGTGATGTACTTCTCGACATTACCGATCGCGATCGCGCCCAGGCCATCGTTCAGCGTACACGCGCCTTCGCAGAGTCGATCCTGCGGACAGATGCGGCCACAGATCTCCGGCAGCGAATTGGTGCGGTGTGACAGTTCGGCGGCCTTGAACAGCTGGCCTTCGTTGACCAGCTTCAACCAGTTCGGAATGTAGTTGTGCACCGGGCACTTCCATTCGCAGTACGGGTTGCCGCAGTCCAGACAGCGTCCCGCCTGATCGGCGGCCTGATCGGCGGCATAGTGGCCGTAGATCTCCCTGAAATTGCGAATGCGCGCCTCGGCCGCGGATTTCTCCGGGTCCTGACGCGGTATCTCGAGAAATTGCAATGGACGTTTATCGGTCATGACGAATCCGCCGCTCAGGCGGCACGGCGCAGTGAATCGATCAGTTCATGCAGCTGGGCCGCCTTGGGTTTGACCAGCCAGAACTTGCCGAGGAACGAACGGAAATCATCGAGGATGGCCTGGCCCCAGGTACTGCCTGTGAGCTCGGTGTGCTCGACGATCAGTTCGCGAAGGTGCTGCAGATGCGACTCCAGATCCTCGGTGTGGATGCGGTGAATGTCGATCAGCTCATGGTTGTAGCGGTCGACGAAATCGCGCTCCAGATCAAGCACGTACGCGAACCCGCCGGTCATGCCGGCACCGAAGTTCAGGCCGGTGCGGCCGAGTACCGCGACGACGCCGCCGGTCATGTACTCGCAGCAGTGGTCGCCGGTGCCTTCCACCACCGCCACGGCGCCGGAGTTGCGCACCGCGAAGCGTTCGCCGGCGAGGCCTGCCGCCAGCAGTCGCCCACCAGTGGCGCCGTACAGACAGGTGTTGCCGATGATCGGCGTCTGCCGGCTCTCGAACCGGCTGCCGGCCGGCGGCCTGATGACGAGCTCGCCGGCGGCCATGCCCTTGCCGACGTAATCGTTGGCGTCGCCTTCCAGAATCATGCGCAGGCCACCGGCGTTCCATGCGCCGAAGCTCTGCCCTGCCGTGCCCTTGAGCCGTATTTCGATCGGTGAACCGCTCATGCCGTAGTTGCCCCAGCGGCGCGCGATCTCGCCGGACAGGCGGGCGCCGATGGAGCGATTGAAATTGCGGACTTCGTACGAAAAGCTGCCGCCGGTCCTGGCCTCGATGGCCGGCAGCGTATCCTTGACCATGCGCTCGGCCAGCTCGCCCCTGTCGAAGGGTTCGTTGCGCGGATCAAGGCAGAACTGTGGCAGTGTCGGCGACAGTCCGCCGTCGGCCAGCAGCGGTTGCAGATCCAGCTGGTCCTGGCGGGCCGTTTCGCCCGGGCGCCGCTCGAGCAGATCGGTGCGGCCGATGATCTCGTCCACGGTCCGCATGCCCAGCGATGCGAGTATCTCGCGAACTTCCTCGGCGACGAAGCGGAAGTAGTTCATCACCATCATCGGCAGTCCGATGAAATGCTTCGAGCGCAACACGTCGTGCTGCGTCGCCACACCGGTTGCGCAGTTGTTCAGATGGCAGATGCGCAGATACTTGCAGCCCAGCGCGATCAGCGGTGCGGTGCCGAAGCCGAAGCTCTCGGCGCCGAGCATCGCGGCCTTGATCACATCCAGGCCGGTTTTCAGGCCGCCGTCGGCCTGCAGGCGCACCTTGTGGCGCAGGTTGTTCGCGCGCAGCACCTGGCGGGCCTCGGAAAGCCCGAGTTCCCATGGCGAGCCGGCGTACTTCACGGACGTGAGCGGACTGGCGCCGGTACCGCCATCGTAACCGGAGATCGTGATCAGGTCGGCGTAAGCCTTGGCCACGCCGGCGGCGACGGTGCCCACACCAGGCTCCGAAACCAGCTTCACCGACACCAGCACGTCCGGATTGACCTGCTTCAGGTCGAAGATCAGCTGCGCCAGATCCTCGATCGAGTAGATGTCGTGATGCGGCGGCGGCGAGATCAGACCCACACCGGGATTCGAGTAACGCAGCCGTGCGATCATCTCATTGACCTTGTGACCGGGCAGCTGACCACCTTCACCAGGCTTGGCGCCCTGCGCCATCTTGATCTGAATGACTTCGGCGTTCACCAGGTACTCCGGCGTGACGCCGAAGCGACCGGACGCCACCTGCTTGATCCGCGATGTCTTCTCGGTGCCGTATCGCACCGGATCCTCGCCACCCTCGCCGCTGTTGGAACGTGCACCCAGCCGGTTCATCGCCACAGCCAGCGCCTCATGCGCCTCCGGTGACAGCGCGCCCAGCGACATGCCGGCGCTATCGAATCGCGACAGGATGCTTTCGGCCGGTTCCACCTCATCCAGTGGAATCGGCCTGCTGCCCGGCCGGATGACCAGGAGATCGCGCAGTGACGACACCGGTCGCCGATTGACCAGTTCCGCGAAGCGATCGTAGTGCTCGCGCACGCCGGTGCGCGCAGCCGCCTGCAGGCTCGCGACGACGTCGGGATTGAAGGCGTGGTATTCGCCGCCGTGTACGTACTTCAGCAGACCACCCTGTTCGATTTCGGTGAGCGAATCGAAAGCGCGGTTGATCAGCGTGCGCGCATCCTGCTCCAGATCGGCGAACGTGGCGCCCTGGATGCGACTGACCGTGCCCCTGAAGCAGCGCTCGACGACCTCATCGCCCAGACCCACGATTTCGAACAGCTGCGCGCCGCGATAGCTCGCAATGGTCGAGATCCCCATCTTGGACATGATCTTGAACAGGCCCTTGCGGATGCCGCGCCGGTACGAACGACCGAGCTGGCGCTTCTCGCCATCCTCGACCGGAATCTCGCCGCTGCGACGCATTTCGGTCAGTACCTGATAAGCCAGATACGGGTACACCGCCGTGGCGCCGTAGCCGATCAGACAGGCGAAGTGATGCGGATCGCGTGCTACGCCGGTCTCGACAACGATGTTGCAATCCGCGCGCAGGCGCGCCGCCACCAGATGATGGTGCACGGCGCCGGTGGCCAGAAGCGCATGAACCGGCACATGATCAGCCTTCAGATAACGGTCACTGAGCAGCAGCATCAGCTTGCCGTCCTCGCGCACGGCATGTTCGGCGCGCGCGCAGATGTCGGCCAGCGCATCCGTCAGCTGCACGTCGGACGGATAGTTCAGGTCGATGAACTCGTGGCTGATGCCCGTGCGCTCGTTCACCAGCTGGCGCAGCTTGGCCTGCGACAGCACCGGCGAGTTCATCACGATCTGCCGCGCGTACTCGGGCTGCGGATCGTGAAGGTTGCACTCCGGTCCGATCTCGGTCTGCGTCGACATCACGATGCGTTCACGCAGCGGATCGATCGGCGGGTTGGTCACCTGTGCGAACTGCTGACGGAAGTAATCGAACAGCGAGCGGGTGTGCTGCGACAGTACCGGCATCGGTGTGTCATCGCCCATCGAGCCGACGGCTTCCTGTTCGGCTTCGGCGAGCACGCGTATCACCTGACTGCGCTCTTCCGACGACAGTGCAAACGCCTTCTGGTAGATGCGCAGCGTGTCCGGGTCCATGGGCTCGGCCGCCGTCTGCACGTCGACGAGTTCGGACTCCAGGTAGCGCACGCCCTGCTTCAGCCAGCGCTTGTACGGATGGCGGCGCTTGAGGATCTCGTCGATGGCCGGGCTTTCGAGAAAATCGCCCGTCGCCAGGTCGACGGCCACCATCTGACCCGGCCCCAATCGACCCTTGGCGACCACCGACTCCGGATCGTAATCCCACACGCCGATTTCCGAGGCCAGCGTGATGTGGCGGTCTTCGGTGATCACGTAGCGCGCCGGACGCAGGCCGTTGCGGTCGAGCGTGCAGGCCGCGTAGCGGCCATCGGTGAAGACGATGCCGGCCGGTCCGTCCCACGGTTCCAGATGAAAGCTGTGGTACTCATAGAAGGCGCGCAGGTCGGGGTCCATGCCATCCACGGCCTGCCAGGCCGGCGGGATCAGGATGCGCATCGCCTGCAGGGCGTCCATGCCGCCGGCGAGCAGCAGCTCCAACGCGTTGTCCAGGCTCGATGAATCCGAACCGCTCAGCGAGACCAGCGGTTGCATCTGCTCCAGATCCGGCAACAGCGGCGAGGCGAACTTGCGTGGCCCGGCCAGCACCGAGTTGCGGTTGCCCTGGACGGTGTTGATCTCGCCGTTATGCGCCAGGTAGCGGAACGGCTGCGCCAGCTTCCAGTGCGGCCAGGTGTTGGTGGAGAAGCGCTGGTGAAACACGCAGGCCGACGATGCCAGGCGCGGATCGCGGAAATCCTTGTAGAACGTGGTCAGGAACTCGGGCATGACCATCGCCTTGTAGGACAGCGTGGTCGCCGACAGGCTGGCAACGTAGAACACGTCGTCCGCACCGTCCATGCGCTTCTCGACCAGCCGCCGTGCCACGAACAGCGAGCGGTTGAAAGTCGCCAGATCCATACCCCTGGGCGCGTTCACGAACAGCTGCTCGATACGCGGCAGCGTGCGCAGCGCCTCTTCGCCACAGGCGTCGGTATCCACCGGTACTTCACGCCAGCCGGCGACTTCCAGCCCCTGTCGATCCAGCTCCTCGCCGAACGCGCCGCGCGCCTGCTCAGCCAGCCCGGCGTCCGGGTTGAGGTACACGGAACCGGCCGCATACAGCGACGCCAGCGCAATACCGGCCTCGTCCGCCACGGTCCGCAGGAAGGCATCGGGCTTCTTCAGCAACAGGCCGCAGCCGTCACCGGTCTTGCCATCGGCTGCCACGGCGCCGCGGTGTGTCAGCCTTTCCAGCGCACGGATCGCCGTCTCGACCAGCCAGTGGCTGGGTCGGTCATCCATGTTCGCGATCAGGCCGAACCCGCAGCTGTCGCGCTCGAATGCGGGTCGATACAGTGTGTCTGAACCTGGGGTCATGACAGCCCTCAACGACGCTGGGCGGCGTCGCTTATGTCAAATTATCCTCAATGGGCTACCGGCGCGCCGCCGCCGCTATCTGGCAGGCCGCCGACTCGGACTCGTCTGGACGGAGGCGGCTGGAATCGCGCCTGTGTCCTCAGCCGGCCGTTGCCGAACGATCAACTATAAGAACTGGGCCGATACGCCGTCAAATTCCGGCGTCAATCACGACACCCCCATGGTCGCGCTCAGCGGCACCGTTCCGCGGCTGCGAAACGGCAGCGTGCGCCGGTGGCGCGGATCCAGCGCCAGATAACCGTCCAGCTCGTAGGGCAGGGAATCGTCCGCACCGGTGGCCAGCGACAGCAACCGTCGGATCGAGGACATCAGGTCGGTGGACACCTCCAGCCGCAGGGTTTCCTCGCCACGGGCAGGCAGCAGAATCCGCGAAGTCGTGGTGCCGGCCAGCAAACCCTCGCCCCCGATCCGGGCATTGAAACGCAGCTCCTCGACCGGAATCGGGATCGGATTCGGGTTCACGATCCGCAGGGTGACGCGGAAATCCTGTCGATCGCTGCTGGCCCTGAGCAGCGACAGGCCGGTGAGCTGCACATCCGGGGGTGTCAGTACGCGCGGCAGACTGCTGCACGCGCCAGCCAGACTCGCACCCGCCAGTACCCCGCCGGCGACCAGACCCCGCAGCAGCGATCGACGCCGTTCGCCGAATCCGTTCTTCACTCGCCATCCTCCCTTCCGATGTCCCGACGCCCAGCGCGCCGGACCGCCACGCAATCTGCCAGCCGCAGCCACACACGGACGCCCGGCATTGTATGCCGCACCGCTGCGCGCAGACAGTGCCCGGCCAGCCGCGTGGGCAATCGCACGGACTGGCCCACGCAGACCACAGACGATATCGTAACCACCGGGCAAGCCTGCGGCCCGGTACGCAGGGACACGGAGCCTCATCAGCATGCGAAATCAGCCTGCGCGCCGCGTGGCCGTCATCGGTGGCCTCAGAATCCCGTTTTGCCGCGCCAACACCGCCTACCGTCACTGCTCCAACCTCGACATGATGTCCGCCGTACTGGCCGGGCTGGTAGAGCGCTGCGGTCTCAGCGGGCAGCCGCTGGGCGATGTGGCGCTCGGCGCGGTGCTCAAGCACTCGCGCGACTGGAACCTGGCGCGCGAGGCCACGCTGTCGTCCGGGCTGGCGGCCGAGACGCCGGCCTTCGACATCCAGCGCGCCTGCGGCACCAGCCTGTCGGCCGCCATTGCCATTGGCGCGAAAATCTCCACCGGGCTGATCGACGCCGGCATCGCCGGCGGCACCGACACCATCTCCGACCTGCCGATCGTGTACCCCGACGGCTATCGCCGGCTGCTGCTGGACAGCGCCCGCGGGCGCACCCTGACGGATCGCATGAAGCCCTGGCTGCGCCTGCGCCCGCGGCATTTCAAACCGACGCTGCCGCATGTGGTGGAGCCGCGCACCGGACTGTCGATGGGCCAGAGCATGGAAATCACCGCAAAGCAGTGGGGCATCACGCGCCAGGAACAGGATGAGCTGGCGCTGGCCAGCCACCGCAATGCGGTCGCCGCCACGCAGGACGGCTTCTACAGGGATCTGGTCATGCCGTTCCGCGGCGTGGAGCAGGACAACAATCTGCGTGCCGACACCAGCCTCGAAAAACTCGGCAAGCTGCCGCCCGCATTCGATCGCAGCGGCGCCGGCACCCTGACCGCCGGCAACAGCACGCCGCTGACCGACGGCGCATCGGCCGTACTGCTGGCCTCAGAATCGTGGGCCGCGCAACGCAACCTGCCCGTGCTGGCCTATCTGACCTGTGCCCGCGAGCGGGGCGTGGATTTCGTGAACAGCGAGGGCCTGCTGATGGCGCCGGCCTACGCCGTGGCGGAAATGCTCACGGAGGCAGGCCTGACATTGCAGGACTTCGACTACTACGAGATCCACGAAGCCTTCGCCGCACAGACGCTGGCCACCCTGAAGGCCTGGGAGTCCGAGGCATTCTGCCGCGACAGGCTCGGGCTCGACGCGCCGCTGGGCGCCATCGACCGCTCCCGTCTCAATGTCCGCGGCGGCAGCGTGGCCATTGGTCATCCGTTCGCGGCAACCGGCACCCGGCTGATCGCTACGCTGGCGAAGCTGCTGGCCGAACGCGGCAGTGGCCGCGGCCTGATATCGGTGTGCACGGCGGGGGGCATGGGTGTCACCGCAATACTGGAAGCGGCCTGAACCGGAAAAGACAACCGCCATCATGCTGGGGCAGTTGCTCGAGATCGCGGTCGCGGCCCGTCCGGTAGGCGATGCCCTCGCGTTCTATGGCGGCCTGGGTTTCCAGCAGGTGGACGTCGGCGACATCCTGGATTCGCCGTACGCGGTGGTCATCGCGCCGGGCGTCGCCATCGGCCTGCATGATCGCGAACTGGACGGCCCGACACCCACGTTCGTGCGCCCGAACCTGGATACGCACATCCGCGCACTGCGACGCGCCGGCGTCACGCTCGAGTTCGCGCGGCTGGCTGATGATCAGTTCCATCAGGCAGGTTTTCGCGAACCGAACGACCGACAGATTCTGCTGCTGGAAGCGCGTACCTGGTCGCCGGCCGCGTGGAGCAACGGCAACGTGTCGCTGTGCGGGGAGTTTCTCGAACTCAGCCTCCCTACACACTCGATGAACGAGTGCCGCGCATTCTGGGAGCGCCTCGGATGCAGCGTGGTGTTGCTCGAGGACGGGCCGCCACCACGGGCACGGCTGGCCGGCCATGGTCTGGCGTTGGGTTACCACGAGGCCTGGTTTGTACCCGGCCTCACATTCATCGCAACGGATCTCGCCGCCCGTGTCGAATTCCTCAAGGCCAGGGGCTATGCGGTGACCCGTGGGGCACCAACAGCGATCGCCGGCCGACCGGCCGCCACGCTGATGGCACCGGAAGGCACGGCGCTCTATCTGATCGAACCCTGATCGAACCTCAAGATCGGTCAGGTGATGACACGCTGCCCGATCGCCGACCGTGGCCGTGCACGCTGGATGTCGTCGAGAAGCCGGGCATGCAGCGGGCTGGATCGCGGGAAGTGGCTGAGCAGATATTCCATCTGATCGGCCAGAACGCGGCGGCCCTTGAGATAGATGTATTCGGCGTAGGTTGGTGTGAATGGCACCGCGATCAGCTGCAGCAGCGCCTCCTCCGGCGTGCGTCCGCCCTTGTGATTGTTGCAGCGCCGACAGGCGGTGACGACATTGGTCCAGATGTCGTCACCGCCACGACTGATCGGCGTCACGTGGTCGCGCGTGAGTTCGGATGTTCGGAACTGTTCGCCGCAGTACAGGCACAGATTCGCGTCGCGGCGGAACAACGTGCGGTTGTTGAGCGGCGGGGTATAGCCATCACGGTTACGCGCGACCGTGCGCGTATCACCCTGGGTGGCGATGATGGAGCTCACCTCGATGATGCTGCGGGCACCGGT
This sequence comes from Gammaproteobacteria bacterium, assembly GCA_050485645.1. Lineage (GTDB taxonomy): Bacteria > Pseudomonadota > Gammaproteobacteria > Steroidobacterales > Rariloculaceae > JBJHBP01. The sequence continues at coordinate 35,206 of JBJHBT010000029.1, forward strand.
GCGGGCATTGAATCCGCCGCGCACGCGGTAAAGCAGGGAGCCGCAGGCGTAAGCCACCTGGCCCATGTGATACAGCGTTGCGGCCGCGCGGTAGTCGATCCACTCCAACGGCATGCCCGCGACATCGGTGCGCAACACTTCCTGACTCAGACTGTTCAGGTCGCTCTTCATAGTGCACCGCTGATTGGCGTCAGCGCGACAAGTGTCACCGAGTCCGCGCCAACATTCAATGGCCTGTGTGGTTACTTTTATGTCATGATCGATCCCTATCCTGATAGCGGCCCCTGACGCCGGATTGCACCGGTCGGCGGGCGGCGAAAAAACCAACCCGATCTTGTGCCTGGAGAGCAGACCTCAACGTGCAGGCTCATGAAACAGGGAGTCCTGGATGCCACTGACTGTCGGTGTGCTGCGGGAGTCCGCAGCCGGTGAAGCACGCGTCGCACTCACCCCGGAGGTCGCGACAAAACTGGCCGCGCTCGGCGCGGAAATTCACATGCAGTCCGGCGCCGGCGCACGCAGCTGGCTCAACGATTCAGACTACGAAGGTGTGCGGCTGCATACGCAGGCCGGGGACGTACTGTCGCGGGTACAGGTGCTGCTCAAGGTCCAGCCGCCAACGCCCGACGAAGTCGCGGCATTGGCCAGTGGCGCGGTCGTGATCGGCTTCATGCAGGCGCACAGCCAGCTGCCGGTCATAAACCAGCTCGCGACACGCGACATCACCAGTTTCGCCATGGAGTTCGTACCGCGCATCTCCCGTGCGCAGTCCATGGATGCACTGTCTTCGCAGGCGGCCATTGCCGGCTACAAGGCCGCGCTGATTGCCGCCGACACGCTCGACAAGTTTTTCCCGATGCTGACCACTGCGGCAGGCACGATCAGGCCATCGCAGGTTCTGATCATCGGCACCGGCGTTGCGGGCCTGCAGGCCATCGCCACAGCCCGACGGCTGGGCGCCGTGGTCGAGGCTTACGACGTGCGCACCGCAACCCGCGAGCAGGTTGAATCATTGGGCGCGCGCTTCGTGGATACCGGTGTGGCCGCGGAAGGTGAAGGCGGCTACGCGCGCGAACTGACGGACGACGAGAAAACGCGTCAGCAGGCAGTGCTGGATCAGCACATCGCCCGCGCTGACGCCGTCATCACCACGGCCGCCATTCCAGGCCGCCAGGCGCCGCGTGTGATCAGTGCCGCGGTGGTGGCGCGCATGCAGCCGGGCTCGGTGATTGTCGACGTGGCTGCTGAAAGCGGCGGCAACTGCGAGCTGACCCGCGCCGGTGAAACCGTGCTGTCCGACAACGGCGTCCGTGTCATCGGACCTCGCAACCTGCCCTCGTCACTCGCGCGGCATGCCAGTCAGATGTATGCGCGCAATCTGTTGAGTTTTCTCACACCGGCGATCAGCAATGGCGAACTGGCCATCGACTTCAACGACGAGGTCTATGCCACATCGGCACTGACCCGCGATGGCCGGATCGCGCATCCGGGCATCGCCGCACTGGCCGGACAGAAAACAACCGCGGAGCAGAGCGGATGATAGACGGATTCACGGCACTGTATATCGTCATGCTGGCGGCGTTCACCGGGTACGAAATAATCGCCCGTGTACCGGTCATCCTGCATACACCACTGATGTCCGGCTCCAACTTCGTGCATGGCATCGTGCTGGTGGGCGCGATGGTCGTCCTCGGCCGCGCCGACACCACGCTGGAACTGACCATCGGTTTCATCGGCGTGGTGCTGGCGGCCGGCAATGCCGTGGGCGGCTATGTTGTCACCGAGAGAATGCTGGAAATGTTCCGCTCCAGCGCGGACAGGCACGGCGGTTCAGGCGCGGGCAGGGATGACGCGGCCGGCGGCCGCGGCCCGGGTGCCGGTCGATGAACGCGGTGACCACCGATACGGTCATCCAGATCGCCTACTTCGTTGCGGCGCTGCTGTTCATCGTTGGCCTGAAGCGCATGAGCTCGCCGAAGACCGCGCGCGGCGGCGTGGTGTGGGCGGGCGTAGGCATGCTGGTCGCCACGCTGATCACCTTCCTGTGGCCGGGCATGCACAACTTCTGGCTGATCACGACGGCGATAGCGATCGGTGGCGGAATCGCATGGGTCACCGGTCGGCGCGTGGCCATGACCGACATGCCACAGATGATCGCGCTGTACAACGGCATGGGCGGCGGTGCCGCCGGCGCGATCGCGGCGGTGGAACTGTTCAAGGTGCATGCACACGGCCCGGTGGTGCTGACACTGGCGGTCCTGGGCGGCGTGATCGGCGCGGCGTCGTTCACCGGCAGTCTGATCGCCTTCGCCAAACTCCAGGGCATCCTGCGCAGAAGCCTGCGTTATCGCGGCCAGAACGTTGTCAATCTGCTGCTGCTGCTGATCGTTGCCGGCGTCGGCCTGCTCATCATCAGCGGCGGCGACACGCACCCCGTGGTCACCGCCCTGTTCGTACTGGCGCTACTGCTGGGCATCACGCTGACGCTGCCGATCGGCGGCGCGGACATGCCGGTGGTGATTTCGCTGTACAACGCAATGACCGGACTTGCCGTGGCGTTCAAGGGCTTCGTGCTCGACAATGCGGCGATGATCATCGCCGGCACCGTCGTCGGCGCGGCCGGCACCCTGCTGACACAGCTGATGGCCCGGGCCATGAATCGGTCGCTCGCCAACGTGCTGTTCAGCGGTTTCGGCGAAACCGCCGTGGTGGATGGCGGCACCGCCACGGGCTCGATGAAGCCGATCGACGTCAACGACGTGGCGGTGATGATGGCCTTCGCCAACAGGGTGATCATCGTGCCCGGCTACGGCATGGCCGTGGCGCAGGCGCAGCACAAGGTGTGGGAGCTGTGTCAGGCATTGCGCGAGCGGCGTGTCACCGTGAAGTTCGCGATTCATCCGGTGGCCGGACGCATGCCGGGGCACATGAACGTGCTGCTGGCCGAGGCCGGCGTTCCCTACGATCTGATTCACGATGAATCCGAGATCAACCCTGAGTTCGAGAATGCCGATGTGGCGCTGGTGATCGGCGCCAATGATGTCGTGAATCCCACGGCGCGCACCGATCCGTCCAGCCCCATCTTCGGCATGCCGATACTCAACGCCGACCGCGCAAAGAACGTGATCGTCATCAAGCGCGGACAGGGCACCGGTTTCTCCGGCATAGAAAATGCGCTGTTCTATCTGGACAATACGCGCATGCTGTATGGCGATGGTCAGGACATGGCTGCGCAGCTCGTGCAGGCCGTCAAGGCCGTCTGACGTTCCACCAATGCCATGAATTCTTCCCGGGCGCTGATCCGCGTCGCCGTCCCGGTCCCGCTGGCCGGTACTTTCGACTATCTGTGCGACGGTGATCCGCCTGCCGTCGGCTGCCGCGTGCGCGTGCCGTTCGGCCGCCGCGAGCAGGTCGGCATCGTGCTCGAACACCCGGATGCGTCGCCGGTTCCTGCGGCCCGCCTGAAGCCGGCAGTCGCGGTCCTGGACCGCGAACCGGTCATCAACGAAGAATTGCTGCACACGCTGCGCTGGGCGGCCGACTACTACCATCATCCGATCGGTGAGGTGCTCAAGCACGCTCTGCCTGCCTGGCTGCGGCGCGGTGACACGGCCGAGACCCGCCTGTTCGAACGCTGGTGGAAACCCACTGATACGGGCCGCGCACAGGACATCGCCGCCCTCAACCGCCGCGCTGCCCGCCAGGCCGAGGCACTCGCGGCGATTGTGCAGCCCGGCGAGATCGCCGAGCACGCGCTGCTGGTTCGCGACATCGGCCGCGCAACGCTGCTGCGCCTGGCGGAGAAGGGCTGGATCACACCATTCGATCAGGCGGTGGCCATGCCCGGTGCGAACAACGGTGTCATCCGGCAGGAAACGCCGCCGCAACCGACCGCTGATCAGCAGCAGGTATTGACGGAGATGGCCGACCACGGCGGCGGCTACGCTTCCTGGCTGCTGCACGGTGTCACCGGCAGCGGTAAGACGGAAGTCTATCTGCGTCTGATGGAATCCGGTCTTGGCGCCAACCTCCAGACACTGATGCTGGTGCCGGAGATCGGACTGACGCCGCAGCTGGTGGCCCGTCTGCAAAGCCGCTTTGGCAATCGGCTGGCCGTGATGCACTCCGGGCTCAATGAACAGCAGCGCTTCGACGCGTGGTGCCGCGTCCGCAGCGGCAGCGCGGCGATCGCGGTGGGCACGCGCTCGGCGATCTTCGCACCGCTGGCCACACCGGGCCTGATCGTAGTCGACGAGGAACACGACCCGTCCTACAAGCAGCAGCAGGGGTTCCGCTACTCGGCGCGGGACCTTGCGGTACTGCGTGCCAGCCGGCTGAACATTCCGGTGCTGCTCGCGTCGGCGACGCCTTCGCTGGAAAGCTGGCATCACGCGGCCAGCGGACGCTATCGCAGGCTGGACATGCCCAGCCGTGTCGGCGCGGCAGGCAAACCGCGCCTCAGAGTGATCGACATGAATCGCCATGCTGCCCGGCAGGGATTGTCCACGCCCCTGATCGCGGCCATGGAACAGCATCTGGAGCGTGGTCGCCAGGTATTGCTGTTCCTGAACCGACGCGGTTTCGCGCCGGCTCTGTTCTGTCCGCATTGCCGCAGCATCGAACAGTGCACGCGATGCGATGCCAACATGACCATCCACGCGCGTGCCGGCAGACTGCGCTGCCACCACTGCGGCGCCGAGAAGGCCATCAACTGGAGCTGCGGCGGCTGCGGCGCGGAACGCATTGCCGTCGGCGCGGGTACGCAGCGGGTGGCGGAAGAAATCCAGGCGCTGTTTCCGGATGCGGCCACGGCACGTCTGGACCGTGATGTGACAACGCGTCGCGGCGCACTGGACCAGGTGCTGAACGACGTGCACAGTGGCAGAACGCGGATCCTTATCGGCACACAGATGCTGACCAAGGGGCATGACTTCCCCGGCGTGACGCTGGTTGGCGTGCTCAGTGCGGACCAGGGACTGTTCGGCACCGACTTTCGTAGCGACGAACGCCTGGCGCAGACCATCCTTCAGGTGGCTGGACGCGCCGGACGCGCGGACTGGGATGGTGAGGTGCTGATCCAGACCCACTATCCCGAGCACCCGCTGCTGCAATGCCTGCTCGGCCAGGATTACGACGCCTTCGCACGAATGACATTGCACGAACGCCGGCTGGCCGGCTGGCCGCCTTTCTCGCATCTTGCGGTGTGGCGCGCCGAGGCCGCGAGCCGCGATACCGCATTCGGCTTTCTCAACGGCCTGAAGCGGACCCTGGAGCACTATGCGGGAAGGGACGTGCAGGTACTTGGCCCGGCAGCCGCAACGATCGAGCGCCGCAACAACCTCTTCCGCGCGCAGCTGCTGTGCCGCAGCGAACGACGCGCGCTGCTGCATGATGTGGTTGCCAGGGCGCTGCATCAGGTGCGCCAGTCGCCTGCCGCGCGGCGCCTGCGCTGGTCCGTCGACATGGATCCGCTGGACCTTTGAGAGCGCCCGGATCGTCGCACCTTCGTGCTGTCTGCTCAGGTAGAATTGCACACCAATGAGCAGATCCCGCAGACGACGTTCGCGTGCACAGTCCGGTCAGGCGCCTGGCTGGATATGGCTGCTGTCCGGCCTCGGTATCGGACTGGCCATCGCGGTTGTCGTCTACATCAGTGATACCCGTCCACCGTCGGGCACCACCTCCGATCGCGCGCCGGCCACAGTCACCACGATGGAGCGGCGGCTGGAGCAGGGCGACACGGCGGCGGTGACAACGCCGCCGGCGGATCCACCGCCTGTCGCGGTCAGCAACGATCCCGCCAGCCGCTTTGATTTCTACGAGATCCTGCCGCAGTTCGAAGTGGTGATCCCCGAGATTGAACGGGGTGCGCGCGTCGATACGTCACCCACAAGCGTTTCCGCGCCGGGGCAGTATGTTCTCCAGGCCGGTTCCTTCCGTTCTCACCCGGACGCCGACCGCATGCAGGCCAGTCTTGCCCTGCTTGGCATCGAGTCACGAATACAGCGGGTCACGATCGACGATGACGTCTATCATCGGGTGCGTGTGGGGCCGATGGCGGATCTCGACGAGCTCAATCGCATCCGCCGACAGCTGCACGACGCGCGCATCGAGGTGATGATCATGCGCGTCCCGGAATAGGCGCATCGTCCTGTTCAGCTGACAGACTCAGCTCGCGGAACCTTGCCCACGGGTGGCACCGGTGCAGTTTGCCGCCTCGGTCAGGCAGCGTCAGTCGTCGCCCGCCGACTGTCGAAAATCCACGCCCAGTGCGCGCAGTTTGCGATACAGATGCGTGCGTTCCATGCCGACCCGCTTGGCCAGCTGCCCCACCTTGCCACCACACAGAATCAGCTGCTGCTGAAGATAGGCGCGCTCGAAATGCTCGCGTGCCTCACGCAAAGGCAGCGCCAGCAGATCCTGCTTGATCAGCGGTTCACCTTCCGGTGCTTCCGCATTGAGCTGGGACTCCACCTCCGTCAGGCTGATTTCCTCCGGACCGCCCAGGATCAGCAACCGATTCACCAGGTTGCGCAGTTCGCGGATGTTGCCCGACCATGGGTAATTTCGCAGACGATTCTGCGCCGCGACGCTGAAGCGGCGGAACGGCAGATCCTCGGAATCCACGAGCAGGTCGACGTGATAGCGCAGCAGTTCCGGCACATCCTCGGGGTGCTCACGCAGTGGCGGGACACGTATCACCACAACATCCAGCCGTGCCAGAAAATCCTGACGCGTCATCTCGTCGCGCTCGAAACCGGGCGGTGCACTGGCGATGATGCGTACGTCCAGCTGCTCCCCGGCGCCACCGCGGGCCGATCCGAATCGGCCCTGCTCCAGCAGACTGAGCATCAGCTGCTGCGCGCCTTCGCACATTTCGTCGACATCGGAAATAAACAGGATGCCGCCTGATGCGCGCTCCAGCGCACCGGGTCGCTCAGCGTTACCCAGCAGGCGGCGCCTGTGGTCTTCCTCGGTCAGGTCGGCTCCGGAAACCGCGACAAACGAGTCACGGCTGCGCTCGCTGCGACTTGCGAGAAAGCGCGCCGCCGTCTGGCGACCGCTGCCGGGCTCACCCACCATGACCGTGTGCGCATCATGGCGGGCAACCCGCGCAACCTGCTCGCGCAACGCACGCATCGGCTCACTCTTGCCCACCGGAGTCAGTATCGGTTCGACCATCGACTTGCGCATGTCGCGTGAGCGACGCCGCGACAGCGCCTTTTCGACGGTTCGCAGCAGCTTGGCCAGTGACACGGGCTTTTCGATGAAATCCAGCGCACCCAGCCGGGTGGCCTCCACCGCCGTGTCCACGGTGCCGTGACCGGACATCATCACCACCGCACCCAGCGAGCCCTCATCGGACCACTCCTTGAGCAGCGATATCCCGTCCGTATCGGGCATCCAGATATCCAGCAGTGTGAGGTCGTAGTCACGGCGACGGCGTGCTTCGCGCGCCTCGGACGCGTCCGCTGCAGTGGTGACGTTGTATCCTTCTTCCGTGAGGATTTCCTCAATCAGTCCCCGGATGTTGGATTCGTCATCCACCACCAGAATTCGCGGACTCTTCATGCACGTTCCCTCCTGCTTTCGAGGCTGCGGCGGCGCTGTACCCCGGCACCGCCCTCATGTGTCAGCGGCAACAGGATGATGACTTCCGCACCCTGCTCCGTGCCGTTGCGGGCAGCGATCTGCCCACCGTGTTCCTCAACCATTTTCTTCACGATGGCAAGCCCCAGTCCGGTGCCTTTGGGCTTGCTGGTGACATAGGGATCGAAAGCCTGATCCATGACCTGCTGCTCGAACCCGGTACCGTTGTCGGCAACGCTGATTTCAACCATGTCCACATCGCCACGCCGCACCTGTCTTGTGATGATCTGAATACGAGGATCATGCTGCGCCTCGATCGCCTCGAGCGCATTGCGCAACAGGTTGTGCAATACCTGTCGAAGGCGGCCACGATCGGCTTCTATCAGCGGCAGCTGCCCGTCGAGAAGCAACTCGATCGCCACCGGCCGTTCCAGGTGGCGATACAGTTCGGTGACTTCCGACACCAGGGCATTCAGATCGAAACGGGTTCGATCCATCTCCGGTGTCCGGGCATACTCGCTGAAAGCGTTGACCATCTCCTTCATCGCCTCGACCTGCTCGATGATGGTGTGTGTCGCTCGATCCAGGAGCTCGAAATCGCCCTGACCGGCACCGACATAGCGGCGCCGCAGACGTTCCGCCGACAACTGTATCGGTGTCAGCGGATTCTTGATTTCGTGTGCCAGCCGGCGCGCTACCTCACCCCATGCGGCATCCTTCTGTGCCTGAAGCAGTGCCGTAATGTCGTCGAACACCAGTACGTGTCCGCCAGGATTCTCGCCATCGCCCGGCAGCGCGGTGCATGCGCACATGAGCACACGCCGCCCGGCGTCTCCCCTGAGTATGATCTGTTCCCGCCATTCGCCCTGCCCCTCTCGCAGGTGGGAATTGCATACCCCGAGGAACTGTGACAGCAAAGGCCGTGTCCGCGCAAGATCGGCGAGCGATTCGCCGGTGTGCTTGGCAATGTCGATGCCCAGGATACCGGCCGCCGATTCGTTGACGGTGCGGATGCTCAGATCCGATTCGACCGAGATGACGCCGGTGGTGAGACGGGCCAGAATCACTTCCAGCTTGCGCCGTTCGCGTTCGATCAGCTGCTGACTGTCACGCATGTGTTCGTCCGCGGTTGCCAGACGCTGCGTCATGTCATTGAACGAGTTGATCAGGAACCCTATTTCGTCTTTGGCTGGCGCCGGCACGCGGGTTCGAAAGTCCCCGCGCGCAACGGCGCGGGTGCCGTGCATCAACTGCTGGATGGGCACAACCAGCCGCCGCGCGAAGTAGAACGCGCCATACACGGATGCCAGCATCGTGATCAACAGCACCAGACTGAGCGTCAGCGTGAAGCTGGACTTCAGTGCGCCGCGCAGATAGGAAAGTTCGGTGTACTGGCTGTGTGTTTCCTGCACGGCGTTGGCGAGCACCGTGAGACCCTGTTCCACCGGAAACACGGCCAGCAGCAGACGTCCCGAGCCGCCCCGCGCGGACCCCGACATCTGCATTGCGGCAACGATCTGCAGTCGGCCATCGGGGCGCGGGTCGACATTGACGTAGGGGCCCTGCGTCACCTGGAACACCACTTCCTCACTGGGCGGACGCGGCACGGAAAGCCGTGCATCATCGGTGCTGGTGGCAAGGATCTGAAGATTCGGGCCGTACAGCGTCAGCTCTCCGATCCGATGCTCCCGGCGCAGGGCGCTGATATGAGAAACCAGGTCCTGGTAATCGCCGACGGCTACGGACTGTGCGAGACGCTGCAGGAGGTCCAGGTTGTCGCGCTTCTGCATTTCAAGCGCCGCCTGGCTCAGGTTCATGGCAGTCGCCAGCCCCTGTTCCACATCAACGCTGAACCAGCTGTCGATGCCACGATTGATGAACTGCACGGAGAACAGGTACACGGCTACCAGCGGCGTCACGGCGAGAATGACCAGCAATGCGACCATCCGCGCCTTGAGCCGGGAACCGGGAATGTGTCGCCGGAACTCGCGAATCATGCGCACCAGATTGGTGACGATCAGTACGGCCAGGATCACGATGCCGGCCGTGTTGATCAGCAGAATCCAGTGCTGCAGGCGGGAGAAGTCGTCGGAGTTTTCGGCGATGCGGCTGAACAGCACAAGCGCGGCCAGCCACAGCAGCACGCCCATGGCGGCCAGCAGGATCAGGGCGATACGTTTCAGTCGCGTACCAACGGCCATCTGTACCACTCACTGGCCAGCGACCAGTCGCGCCGCCAGAACGCCAACAGTCGCAACGGGCCGGACAGCCGCTCCACATCGAGTACCGCCCGCACCCGCACGTCGAATGTCTGCCCCGACTCCAGCAGTGCCGAATCGATGATCGGAAACTGGTCTATTCGACCCAGGTGGTTGAGAGCCGCGAACAGGGTTGCGAATGAGGTCTGTTCGCCACTATTGAGGTTGACGACGATGTACCTGTCGCTGAGGGTGTGAAATTCCAGGCGAAAGCGCTGCTGCAGGGCGGCGTGGATGACATCGCCCCAGAAACGGCGGATGCGTATCACTTCCACATCGAGACGGAACGTCAGCGGTACGCCAGCGTCGAGCGCCTCGCGAATATCGGTGGACAGCCGGTATTCGATCCGGCCATCGAGAAAGTACACGCCATTGCTGAGCGTCGCGCCGGCCGAACGCACCTCGAATCGACCCGGGTCGTTCTGTGCATGGGAGACAGGCACCACGGTGAACAGGCACAGCAACGCGCAGACGAGCCATGGCAACCGGCCCGGCCGGTGAAACAGGATTTCTGCGCAGGGATACACGGCGGATCGCTAAGGCCCCGGCCTGTCCAGACAAGCAAAATAAAAGCCGTCCATACTCGCCTCCCCCGCCAACAGCTGCAATTCAGGCTGATCCGGCGCTGACACCGCATCGTCGGTGGCGGCCAGAAACCCATCGACCTGTTTGCCGTTCTCGCATCGCAGTACGGTACAGGTTACGTAGACCAGCCTGCCACCGGGAATGAGCAGCGGCCACAGCGCCTTCAGCAGGCGCCGCTGCAGGTCAACCACCGTGGCCAGGTCATGCCGTGTCCGCAACAGCTTGATGTCCGGATGGCGACGAATGACCCCCAGCGCACTGCACGGCGCATCCAGCAGAATGCGGTCAAATCGGCGTCCGTCCCACCAGCCCCCCGGCTCTGCCGCATCCGCCTCGATGACGGTGGCCGCAAGCTCCAGCCGACGCAGATTACCCTGCAAGGTACGCAGTCGTCGACTGTCGCGGTCCACGGCAACCACCTCAGCCAGCTCAGGGCAGGCTTCCAGCATATGGGCGGTCTTGCCACCCGGTGCGGCGCACGCATCGAGCACCCGCAGTCCCGGCCGAAGATTCAGCCGCTGCACCGCCAGCTGTGCCGCGCCGTCCTGCACCGACACCAGACCCTGCGCGTATCCGGGCAGATCGGCAACCGCGACCGGCTCATCCATCAGCAGAGCGGCCGGCAGCGAATCATGCGGCTGCGCGCCCAGACCTTCGGCCAGCAGCCGCTGGAGATACTGTTCGCGCGTCGTACGCCGCAGGTTCACGCGCAGCCACATTGGTGGCGGCGCATTGTTGGCGGCGACGATCTCCGGCCAGCGATCAGGCCAGTCTGCGGCGAGCAGCGCCAGCATCCAGTCCGGATGCGCATGCAGCGCCTCGGGCACATCGGCCATGGCCGCGTCCAGCCGGGCGCGCTCACGCAGGAATCGACGCATCACGGCATTGACGAGCCCGCCGGTGCGTGCAATGCCCAGCTCACGGGCGGCATCCACGGTCGCCGATACGGCGGCATGATCGGGTATGCGCAGCCACTGCAGCTGGAACAGGCCGATGCGCAGCAGCGCCCCCAACAGGGCGTCCCGCTCCGACAACGGCTTGAGCAGCAGCCGGCTCACCTGCCATTGCAGTCGGAAGTGCCAGCGCAGTGACCCGGACACCAGTGCCCGCAATGCCGGAAGATCGCGAGGCGCCACGCCCGGCGGCCTGGCGAACAGCACCTCCAGCGGCACATGGTCACGCAGCACCCGCAACTGAAGCCGGGCGGCGACGGCGCGCAGCGTGGCGCCTGGCAGTTCCGCGGTCTTCTCAGTCGTGCTCGACAAAGGACACACCGGTGACCGGATGCGCAGCGAGATAGGCGGCCACCGGCATGGACCGGGCCGACGGTGGCTGTACCTCGAGGATGCGCAGCATGCCGTGGCTGGCCGCGACAACCAGACCGTCGGCATCCGCGCCAACAATGGTGCCCGGCTGCGCCAGCGACGCACCATCCAGCGCCTCGGCGCGCCACACGCGCAGCCGCCGCCCGTCAGTGAGCCTGCCTTCCGCCACCGGCCACGGGTTGTAGGCGCGTATCCGGCGTTCCAGCAACATCGCGGACTCGCGCCAGTCCATGCGCGCATCGCGCTTGTGGATCTTTGGTGCACAGGTGGCGAGCGCTTCGTTCTGCGGTGTCGCACTCAGGCTGCCGTCCAGCAGCGCATCCAGGTGGTCGAGCAACAGTTCGCCGCCCAGGTCGGCAAGCCGGCCGTGCAGGCTGCCGGTGGTCTCATCCGGCGCCAGCGCCACCGCACGCTGCGCATACACCGGCCCGGTATCCAGGGCCGGTACCACCTGCATCAGGCTTACGCCGGTCTGCCCGTCTCCGGCCAGAATCGCATACTGCATCGGCGCCGCCCCCCGCCAGCGCGGCAGCAGCGACGCATGGAGGTTGAGACAGGGACGGCGCGGCCAGTCCAGCATCCAACGCGGGAGCAGCAGACCATACGCAGCAACCACCAGCAGGTCGGGCTGCCCGCCCCAGTCGGGCGGTGGCGCCGTCAACGCGCGCAGGGATTCAGGCTGCCGTACAGGCAGACCCAGTTCGGTGGCGGCCTGCCCCACTGGCGGCGGCGTCAGTCTGCGGCCGCGGCCGGCTGGCCGGTTCGGCTGAGTCAGGACACAGGAGACTTCAACCCCGGCTGCCACCAGCGCCTTCAGCGCCGGCACCGCGAACTCGGCGCTGCCGGCGAAAACAACTCGCGGCGTGGCGTTCAGATGACCGGAACCGAAGTCTGCGCGGCGGGTGCCGTTGTCTGGTCACTACCGCGCTTTGCCTGCTTCAGCAGCTTTTTCCTGAAGCGCTCGCGCTTCAGAGGTGACAGATAGTCGACGAACAGCCGGCCGTCCAGGTGATCCATCTCGTGCTGAATGCAGACCGCCAGCAGGCCCTCGGCATCCATCTCGAAAGGCCGCCCGTCGCGATCCAGCGCCCTGACGCGGATCGTCTCCGAGCGCCGGATCAGCTCGTAGAAACCGGGCACCGACAGGCAGCCCTCTTCGTGGCGGATTTCGCCTTCGGCGGCGATGATTTCCGGGTTGATCAGACACAGGGGTTCATCGCGCTCCTCGGAAACGTCGACAACCAGCAGGCGCTTGTGTACGTTGACCTGTGTAGCGGCCAGCCCTATGCCCGGCGCCGCGTACATGGTCTCGAACATGTCGGCCACCAGTTTTTTTATGTCGTCATCGACTTTTGTGACCGGTTCGGCACGAATTCGCAGCCGCGGATCGGGATACTCGATAATTGGGAGACGTGCCATTGTGGACGGAACCTCAAGTCGTGTATAACGCGCCGGAGTTGAGTTAACTC
>JBJHBT010000030.1:0-47875 GCA_050485645.1 Gammaproteobacteria bacterium
CACGGTGGAGGTGTCGGTCTGTCTGGTTCATAATCACGGCCGCATCTTACCTGATTGTCTGGAGCGAGTGGACTGTGGAGCGGCACGATCTGCGCAAGGCGGGCCTCAAGGTCACGTCTCCTCGACTTAAAGTCCTGGAAATGCTGGAGAACAGCGACGAACGCCATATGACGGCGGAGGCGATCTATCGCAGTCTGCTGGAATCCGGCGAGGAGCTGGGACTGGCGACCGTCTATCGCGTGCTCACGCAGTTCGAGCGGGCGGGGCTTGTGGCGCGTCACAACTTCGAAGGCGCCACGGCGGTATTCGAGCTGGCGGACCGCACGCACCACGACCACATGGTGTGTCTGGACACCGGCCAGGTGATCGAGTTCTTCGACGAGCGAATCGAACAGCTGCAGCGTGAGGTTGCACGTCGTCACGGCTACGATATCGAGGAGCACAGCCTGGTGCTGTACGTGAGACCCCGGCAGGACAAGTCCGCCAAACAGGGCGACAAGCCGCCCAAGCAGGACTGATCCGGGCACCATGTCGCAGTGGGTCAGCTGCCGGCGCGATCCATCATCTCCTCGGCATGCGCACGTGCGCGATCGGTAATCTGTACACCGCCGAGCATGCGCGATAGCTCTTCCACGCGCTCGGGCTTCGTCAACCGTCTGACGTCGGTGCGACTGGACTGTCCGTCGGTGTGCTTGATCACACAGAAGTGTTCACGCCCGTAGCTCGCCACCTGTGGCAGGTGCGTGACACAGATGACCTGCCGCTGCCTTGCAAGTTCGGCCAGTCGCGCGCCGACGATCTCCGCGACGCCACCACCGATGCCGGCGTCAACTTCGTCGAACACCAGTGTGGGAATCGGCGAACCGTGAGTCGCGACGACCTCCAGTGCCAGACTCACGCGCGACAGCTCGCCGCCGGATGCCACGCGTGCCAGCGGCCCGAACGGCTGGCCTGGGTTGAGCTGCACCTGAAACTCGACCTGGTCCAGACCGCTGGCCTCGGCGCGCTCGATGGCGCGCTGCTCCAGGGCGACCGCGAACCGGCCGTGCGGTAACCCCAACGCCTGTATGCGGGCGGTGACCTCACCACTCAGGCGGTCGGCAGCCGTCCGGCGAGCCTGTGACAGCTTCAGCGCCGTCTTCTGGTAGTGCGTTCGGGCGGTCTGCACCTGCTGTTCGAGCGCTTCCATGGAACCGGCCGAGTCATCCAGCCTGGCCAGCTGCTCCTGCAGCTGCCGGAGCAGGGCGGGCAGTTCGTTTTCGCCCACCTGGTGCTTGCGTGCCAGTGTGCGGAGCCGATTGAGGCGCGTCTCGACAAAGTCCAGCCGCGCCGGGTCGTGCTCGATGCGCTCGTGATAGCGGCGCAGCATCGTGGCCGCTTCCGCCACTGCGATCTCCGCGTCGTGCAGCAGTGCGGTTGCCTCCCGCAGTTCCGGGTCGAGCTGTGTGAGCTGCTGCAGGTCGCGGCCGGCGCGAGCGAGCAGTGCCTGTGCACTGGCCCCCTCGGCTTCATACAGGGCGGCGACGACCGCTTCCAGGCCGCCAGCCAGCCGATCCGCATTGGCGAGCCGGTTGCGTTCGCCGGTCAGCGAATCGAACTCGTCGTCCTCGGGTTGAAGCGTCTGCAGTTCGCTCGTCTGGAACCTGAGCAGGTCGATCCGCGCAGCTTTCTCGGCGCCGCTGGTGCGGTTGCTGTCCAGTTCCCGCTGCGCGGACCGCCATTCGCGGTAGGCCTGTGCGGTCTGCGTGACCAGGTCGGCATGGTCGCCGAAGCTGTCCAGAATCCGCCGTTGCGAGGCCTCCGATGCCAGGGATTGATGCGCGTGCTGTCCGTGGATATCGACCAGCAACCCGCCCAGTTCACGCAGATCCTGAACCGTGGCCGGCTGGTTGTTGATGAACGCACGGGAGCGTCCTTCGCTGCTGACCACGCGGCGCAGCATGCAGGACCCATCGGCGTCGAGACTGCGTTCGCGCAGCCATTCACCGGCCGGGTGGTCATCGGCGCAGTCAAACACCACGCTGACTTCGGCGCGATCCTCGCCGGCACGCACGGCCGATGCATCGGCACGGTCGCCCAGGGCCAGCCCCAGCGCATCGACGATGATGGACTTGCCGGCGCCGGTTTCGCCGGTAATGACAGTGAACCCGGCACCCAGCTCGAGCTCCACTTCATCAACAACGGTGTAATTCCTGACTCGGATCAGGCTGAGCATGGTCTGTGCCGTCAGCGGTTGCGTTCGGAATGATTCGCGCGGCCCCAGTGCAGCTTCGATCGCAGCAGCTCGTAGTAGTCGTAGCCGGGCGGATGCAGCAGCGTCACCTTCTGATCCGCAACCCGGATACGCAGTCTGTCTGTGGCTGCGATCTCGGTTACCGTCTGTCCATCGCAGGCGAAGTGGGCACGGTTGTCCGCGGACACCTTGACCTGAATGTCGATCACGCTGTCGGCCTTCAGCACCAGTGGCCGGTCGCTGAGCGTGTGCGGACAGATCGGCGCCATCACCAGGGCGTTGACGTCCGGCTGCATGATAGGCCCGCCACAGGACAGGGCGTAAGCAGTGGAACCGGTCGGAGTGGCCACAATCAGGCCATCGCCTCGATGGGCGGTGACAAAGCTGCCATCCACCCAGGTGTTGCAGTCGATCATGCGACCGCTTTCACCCTTCTGTACCGCAACGTCGTTCAGCGCCAGCATCGGGTCCTGCGCGCCATGGTTCGAACGCAGCTGCGCCTCGAGCATCAGTCGCTGTTCTTCGCAGTAGTTGCCGGCCAGAATCACGTCGATGACATCGAGCATGTGATCGGGCGATACGTCGGCGAGAAAGCCCAGCCGACCCCGATTGACGCCCAGCACCGGAGCCCCATGAGCGGCAGCCTGCCTGGCCGCGTGCAGAATCGTGCCATCGCCACCCACGGCGACGATCAGATCGGCCTGCTGCGCGATGTCGCTGTCCGCGACCACCTGTACGCCATCGAACTGCGCCAGGCTTGCGGCGGGCGGATTGGCGAGCACCTGGAGGCGGCGGCGGCGCAGATGGTTGACGATCTGGGCCGCGGGATCGGCGACGCTGCTGTCGCCCAGGCGCCCCCAGATGCCTACGCGTTGAAACTGCCGGATCATTGCGCTTCGTCCGGCGGGGCCACAGCGCCGCACCATGCGCTGCGGTGACAATGATCTGGTGACGTTGGCATGGCGGTTTGTATTTCTTGACGTCCCTGGCACCCGTTGCTAGCTTGCTTGTCGCCCGCAACGGACGGCTACGTTATCACAGCGACGAACAATGGCCAGCAGCAACCGACAAGAAGTTCTGGACGAGAGGGCGCAACATCTGCTCCGGTCTCTGGTCGACCGCTTTATCCGCGACGGCCAACCGGTGGGTTCGCGCACGCTTTCCCGGGATTCGGGACTGGATGTCAGCCCGGCCACGGTGCGCAATATCATGGCCGATCTGGAGGAACTGGGTTTCCTCAGTTCGCCGCACACATCCGCCGGCCGTATTCCTACCATCAAGGGCTACCGGTTCTTTGTCGATACGCTGGTGAAACTCACGCCGCCGCGTGGTGAGGATGTCTACCGCCTCCAGGAGGCGCTCGACGGCGCCGCCGACGATCCGCAGGCGCTGGCATCATCGGTGTCGTCGCTGTTGTCCACGGCCACGCAGCTGGCCGGTGTCGTGACGATACCCCGACGCTCACAGATGACGCTGCGGCAGATCGAGTTCCTGCGGCTGTCCGATCAGCGCGTGCTGGCGATCCTGGTCATCAACGATCGGGATGTGCAGAACAGGATCCTGTCGGTGTCGCGTGAGTTCAGCGACGATGAGCTGCGCCAGGCCGGCAACTATCTTACCGACTACTTCGGCGGTCACGATCTGCACCAGGTTCGCCGCGCCCTGCTGGATGAGCTGCGGCAGACCCGCGAATCGATGAATGCGATGATGGTCGACGCCATCGATATGGCACAGCAGGTGTTTTCCGACGAAGCGCCGGAAGGCGAGTATGTGCTGGCCGGTGAGACCAATCTGATCGGCTTCGACGATCTGGCCGATGTGGACAAGCTGCGGGCGCTGTTTGAAGCTTTCAGCCGCAAGCGCGATATCCTGCATCTTCTGGATCAGAGCATGCACACCGAAGGCGTGCAGATCTTCATCGGACAGGAGTCCGGTTATCAGCTGCTGGATTCCTGCAGCATCGTGGCCGCCCCCTATGGCAGCGAGGGTGACGCCATGGGGGTGCTTGGTGTGATCGGCCCGACCCGCATGGCCTATGAACGCGTGATTCCCATCGTGGACATTACCGCGCGGCTGATCCGGCGCGCCTTGAACTCCCGCGTATAGCCCCCATCATCTGAGGCTGGATCCGGAGGGAGGACGTTATCCATGGCTGATGAAGCCAATGAGAACCGCGTGGCCGCGGAGTCGCATCAGGACGCTGCCGAACAGCCCTCTGAAGCAGCGTCGAGCGACGATACAACCGAAGCGCTGCAGGCGCAGGCTGCGGAGAACTGGGCGAAGTACCTGCGGGCCTGCGCCGAACTGGACAATCTGCGCAAGCGCAACGCCCGAGAAGTGGAGAATGCACGCCGATACGGTGCCGAGCGCCTCGCGCAGGCCATGCTGCCGGTGCGTGACAGCCTGGAGGCCGGGTTGGCGAGCAGTGCACAGGCGGACGCCCAGACCCTGCTGGAGGGCACACGGGCAACCCTGCGTCTGCTGGAAGACGCACTGGTCGCGGCTGGCGTCCACGAGATCGACCCGCTGGGCGAGTCCTTTGACCCCGCCCGTCACGAGGCGATGATGGTTCGCCCGAGTACGGATGTGGCGCCGGATACGGTGGTCGAAGTCATTCAGAAGGGTTACGAGATACACGACCGGGTGATTCGGCCGGCACGGGTCATCGTCTCCCAGGCTCCCGCGGCCTGAGCCTCGACCCTGACCCTGACCCTTGACCCTTGACCCCGACCGTTGAATTGATCGCTCACGCCCCCATGTATGGGGCACGAGGCGGATAAATCATTGCATCCGTACTGATCAGGCACAGACGAGCATCGGTACTGACGAACACCAGACATCAACGAGCATTGGAGTAGCACAGACATGGGACGAGTGATCGGCATCGACCTGGGAACCACCAATTCCTGTGTCGCCGTAATGGATGGCGGCAAGCCCAGGGTGATCGAAAACAGCGAGGGTGATCGCACGACGCCGTCCATCGTGGCGTTCAGCAAGGACGGTGAAGTGCTGGTCGGCCAGACCGCCAAGCGTCAGGCCGTCACGAATCCGGCCAACACACTGTTCGCGATCAAGCGACTGATCGGACGACGCTTCCAGGACGACATCGTGCAGAAAGACGTCGGCATGGTGCCATATCAGATCGTGGCGGCCGACAATGGTGACGCCTGGGTGGAAGTCAACGGCAACAGGATGGCGCCGCCGGAGATTTCCGCGCGTGTGCTGGCGAAGATGAAGCAGACCGCCGAGGACTACCTGGGCGAGAAGGTTACCGAGGCCGTTATCACGGTGCCGGCCTACTTCAACGACTCGCAGCGCCAGGCGACCAAGGACGCCGGCCGCATCGCCGGTCTTGAAGTCAAGCGCATCATCAACGAACCGACCGCGGCTGCGCTGGCCTATGGTCTGGACAAGAAGCGCGGCGATCGCAAGGTCGCGGTGTATGACCTGGGCGGTGGTACGTTCGACATCTCCATCATCGAGATCGCCGAAGTCGATGGCGAGCATCAGTTCGAAGTGCTGGCCACCAACGGCGACACATTCCTCGGTGGCGAGGACTTCGACAAGCGTGTCATCGACTACCTGTGCAAGGAATTCGAGAAAGAAAGCGGCATCGACATCCACAAGGATCCGCTGGCCATGCAGCGCCTGAAAGAGGCTGCCGAGAAGGCCAAGATCGAACTGTCGTCGCGGCAGCAGACCGAGGTCAATCTGCCGTACATCACGGCCGATGCCAGTGGACCCAAGCATCTGAATATCAGCCTGACGCGATCCAAGCTGGAGTCGCTGGTTGAGGATCTGATCGAGCGCACGCTGGGGCCGTGCAAGACCGCTCTGACTGATGCGCACCTGAGCGTCAACGAGGTGGATGACGTCATTCTCGTGGGCGGCCAGACGCGCATGCCCAAGGTGCAGGAGCGCGTGCAGTCGCTGTTCGGCAAGGAACCGCGCCGTGACGTGAATCCGGACGAGGCCGTGGCGGTGGGCGCTGCGATTCAGGGCGGCGTGCTGTCGGGTGAAGTGAAGGACGTGCTGTTGCTCGACGTGACGCCGCTGTCTCTGGGTATCGAGACGCTGGGTGGTGTCATGACCAAGCTGATCGAGAAGAACACGACGATTCCGACCAAGGCGAATCAGGTGTTTTCCACAGCCGACGATAACCAGACCGCGGTCACCATCCATGTGCTTCAGGGTGAGCGCACGCGTTCGGGCGACAACAAGTCGCTGGGTCGTTTCGACCTGACGGATATTCCACCCGCGCCGCGTGGCCTGCCACAGATCGAAGTGACCTTCGACATCGACGCGAACGGCATTCTGAACGTGTCGGCAAAGGACAAGGCCACTGGCAAGGAACAGAAGATCGTCATCAAGGCATCGTCGGGACTGAGCGACGAGGAGATCGATCGCATGGTCAAGGATGCCGAGGCGCATGAAGCCGAGGACCTGAAGTTTCGCGAAGTCGTTGAAGTGCGCAACCAGGGTGACGCGCTGGTGCACGCCACCGAGAAGACGCTCGCGGAGCAGGGTGACAAGGTGGCCGGCGATGAGCGGGCGAAGATCGAGTCCGCCGTGTCCGAGCTGAAGGAAGCGCTGAAGGGCGACAGCAGGAGCCAGATCGAGACGAAGATCAAGGCATTGAGTGAAGCGTCGGCTGCGATGGCGCAGCGCATGTATGGCGAACAGGCCGGCGGCTCGGGCGAGGCGGGCGGTGGCGATCCGCAGTCCGGGCCGGCCGGTGACGACAGTGTTGTTGATGCCGAGTTCGAAGAGGTCAAGGAAGACGACGAGCAGAAGCGCGCCTGAGGCGTGTTGCTGCCCGGAAGCACGGAATCCGGTGCCGTGAAGGGAAGTCGGGCGCGGGCCGCGGATGCGGCCTGCGCCTTGTCGTGAGCGTTGGGGATCGGGATGTCGAAGCGTGATTACTACGAGGTGCTGGGCGTAGCCAGGGACGTGCAGGCTGCCGACCTGAAGAAGGCCTATCGCCGCCTGGCCATGAAGTTCCACCCTGATCGCAATCCCGGCGATCCGGCCGCGGAAGTGAGTTTCAAGGAGGTCAAGGAGGCCTACGAGGTCCTGTCCGACGCCGGCAGGCGGGCCACCTACGATCGCTTCGGTCACGAAGGCCTTGAGCGAAGCAGCCAGGGTGCGGGCGGTGGCTATTCCAACGCCGCGGACGCCTTCGGTGACATTTTCGGCGATGTGTTCGGTGACATTTTCGGCGGCGGTCGGCGTGGTCGTGCCCACGTGCATCGTGGCGCGGACCTGCGCTACGAACTCGATCTGACGCTGGAACAGGCCGTCGTCGGCGATACGGTCAATCTGGAGATTCCCAGCCTCGTGGCCTGCGTCCGCTGCGACGGGTCGGGGGCCGAGCCCGGCAGTGAGCCGGTGACGTGCCCCACCTGTGCAGGCGCCGGTCGCGTGCGCGTGCAGCAGGGATTCTTTTCGATCCAGCAGCCGTGCCCCACCTGTCAGGGTGCCGGTACGCGCATCGAGAACCCGTGCGGCGAATGCGCCGGGCGCGGCCGCACCCGCAAGGTGCGCACCCTGTCGGTCAAGGTGCCGCCAGGCGTGGACAATGGTGATCGCATTCGTCTCACCGGTGAAGGTGAAGCCGCGTTTGGCGGTGGCCGCGCGGGCGACCTGTATGTCGACATTCAGGTGAAGCCGCATCCGATCTTCGCACGTGAAGGACAGGATCTGAGCTGCGAGGTGCCGATCAGTTTCGCTACCGCCGTGCTCGGTGGGACCGTCGAGGTTCCGACGCTGGAAGGGCACGTGGCACTGAAGATTCCCGGGGAGACGCAGTCCGGTCGGGTGTTCCGGCTGCGCGGCAAGGGCGTGCGCTCGGTGCGCAACAGCATGCCAGGCGATCTGTTCTGCCGCGTGCAGGTGGAGACGCCGGTCAAGCTCAACGAGAAACAGAAATCGCTGCTGCGTGAGTTCGATGAATCACTGCACGGCGAAAGTGGCAGGCACAGTCCACGCGCTCGTTCGTGGTTCGATGGCGTGAAGGAATTCTTCGAGCGGATGGGAGCATAGCGCGTGCTGAAGATAGCGGTGCTGGGAGCGACGGGGCGGATGGGGCGCGCCATTCTGGCTCGCATCGCCGGCGGCGAAGACCTGAAACTGATCGGTGCAGTCACGCATCCGGGCGATTCCGCGCTGGGCCGGGACGCCGCCGAGCTGGCAGGCGTTGCGCCGTTCGGCGTGCCGGTTACCGATGACCGGACCCAGGCGCTGCATGGTGCGCAGGTCGCCATCGACTTTACTCTGCCGGCGGCTCTGGAAGCCAACGTGCAGGCCTGTGTGGAACATGGCACGGCGCTGGTCGTCGGTACCACCGGCCTGGAGGGCAGACATCACCAGGCGATGCAGCACGCCGCCCGGGAGATACCGCTGGTTTACGGGCGTAATATGAGCGTTGGCGTCAATGTCTTCATGAACCTGGTGTCACGCGCCGCGTATCTGCTGGAAGAAGACTACGACGCCGAGATCGTCGAGGCGCATCATCGGCAGAAAGTGGACGCGCCTTCCGGCACCGCGCTGGAGCTGGGCGAGCGTATCGCCACCTCCCGTCGGCGTCGTCTCGACGACGTCGCGATCTATGCGCGCCACGGCCATACCGGACCACGCGTGCCCGGTACGATCGGTTTCTCGGTGCTGCGCGGCGGCAGTGTGGTGGGCGACCACTCCGTGCATTTCATCGCCGCGGAAGAGCAGCTGGAATTCGTGCACCGCGCACGGGACCGTGCCAGCTTCGCGCGCGGCGCGCTGCGGGCGGCACGCTGGATCGCGGGCCGCGCACCCGGGCTTTATTCCATGTCCGATGTCCTGGGGCTTTCAAGCGATAACTGATCGAACCGGCTGTTCACGTTCTGGCCGCGACACTGCGGTGGCTTGCGGCGGCGTGCACCCTTCGGCGCCGCGGTAGATGGCTCGAAGTCCGACTGACTGCTAGAATAGCCGCCTGAGCCTCCCAGATTCCTGGAATGCTGTGCGGGATGGGCTGCGTGCCTTGCGGCCGTCCCGTTTCGTTTATGCAAGGCACTCTTTTCTCAGGAGCTCAGCGTGACAGAGCCGGCGATACTCGCGCTCGAAGACGGCACGGTCTTCAAAGGAATCTCCGTAGGTGCGTCCGGACGCACGCTCGGAGAGGTGGTGTTCAACACCGCGATGACCGGTTATCAGGAAATCCTGACCGACCCGTCGTACTACCGGCAGCTGGTCACGCTCACCTATCCCCATATTGGCAATGTCGGCACCAACTCCGACGACTTCGAGTCGGCGCAGATCTTCGCCTCCGGACTGATTATCCGTGACCTGTCCATGCTCGTGAGCAGCTGGCGGTCGGAGCGTTCCCTGGAGGATTTCCTGCGCCAGGGCAACACCATTGCGATCGCCGAAATCGATACCCGCAGGCTGACGCGTATCATCCGGGAGAAGGGCGCGTTATCCGGCTGCATCATGACCGGCGCGGGCGCAAGTGCCGACGAAGCCATCCACGCGGCGCGCAAGTTTCCGGGCCTCAAGGGCATGGATCTGGCGAGGCTGGTGACGGCCAAAGCCAGCTACCAGTGGAATCAGGGCAGCATCTGGCCCACCAGGCAGGAGGTCTATACCAAGCGGGCCGCGCCGCGGCATGTGGTCGCCTACGACTTCGGCGTGAAGCGCAATATCCTGCGCCTGCTGGCCGATCAGGAGTGCCGGATCACGGTGGTGCCGGCGATGACACCGGCCGAAGAGGTGCTCGCGCATGCTCCCGACGGTGTGTTCCTGTCCAACGGCCCCGGTGACCCTGAGCCCTGTGACTATGCGATCAGTGCCATCAGAACGCTGCTGGAAGCCGATGTGCCGATTTTTGGAATCTGTCTTGGTCATCAGTTGCTGGGGCTGGCCAGCGGCGCGCGTACCGTGAAAATGAAGTTCGGCCACCACGGCGCCAACCACCCGGTTGTCGATCTGGAATCCGGACGCGTGGCGATCACCAGCCAGAACCATGGCTTCGCGGTTGATGAGGAGACGCTGCCATCAGTGCTCAGGGCCACACACCGGTCATTGTTCGACGGCTCATTGCAGGGCGTGGAACGCACCGACAGGCCGGCGTTTTCATTCCAGGGGCATCCCGAGGCGAGCCCCGGCCCGCATGACCTGAAGCCGCTGTTCGACCGGTTCAGCGCGTTGATGGCCAGTCATCGTGCCCAGCCCGTCTCCGTGTAGCGCGACTGCTCCCCGTGCAGCGCGATTTTTAATTAAATAACAGTATCTTGTGAATCCTTTAAAGAATCAGGGTTAATAAATTGCCGCGTCGTGACGATATCGAAAGCGTATTGATCATCGGGGCCGGACCGATCGTGATCGGGCAGGCCTGCGAGTTCGACTATTCCGGAACCCAGGCCTGCAAGGCGCTGAAGGAAGAGGGATACCGGGTCATTCTGGTGAATTCCAATCCGGCCACGATCATGACGGATCCGGCCAGTGCCGACGCCATCTACATTGAGCCGATCGACTGGCAGAGCGTTACACGCGTCATCGAGAAAGAACGTCCGTCCGCGCTGTTGCCGACGATGGGCGGGCAGACCGCGCTGAACTGCGCGCTGGACCTGGTGCGTGAGGGGGTGCTCGAGAAGTATGGCGTGGAACTGATCGCCGCCTCGCGAGACGCCATCGACATGGCGGAGGATCGGGAGCAGTTCCGGATTGCGATGCACGAGATCGGCCTTGCCACGCCGCGCGCCGGCATCGCTCATACGATCGAAGAGGCCCGTGAGGTTCAGAAGGAAATCGGTTTTCCAACCATCATTCGTCCTTCGTTCACGCTGGGCGGCAGCGGTGGCGGCATCGCCTACAACGTCGAGGAATTCGAAGACATCGTCAGCCGCGGTCTTGATCTGTCGCCGACCAACGAAGTGCTGCTCGAGGAGTCGGTGCTTGGCTGGAAAGAGTTCGAGATGGAGGTCGTGCGCGATCGCAACGACAACTGCATCATCATTTGTTCGATCGAGAACCTGGATCCGATGGGCATCCATACGGGCGACTCGATCACGGTGGCACCGGCGCAGACGCTGACCGACAAGGAATATCAGCGGATGCGCGACGCATCGATTGCGGTGCTGAGGAAAATCGGCGTAGAAACAGGCGGTTCAAACGTACAGTTCGCGGTCAGTCCCGAAGATGGCCGGTTGCTGGTCATCGAAATGAATCCCCGTGTGTCGCGTTCTTCGGCGCTGGCCTCCAAGGCGACGGGCTTCCCGATCGCCAAGGTCGCCGCCAAGCTGGCGATCGGCTATACGCTGGACGAGCTGCGCAACGAAATCACGGGCGGCGCAACACCGGCCTCGTTCGAACCGACGATCGACTATGTCGTCACCAAGGTGCCGCGATTCACATTCGAAAAGTTTCCCGGTGCGATCGATCGCCTGACTACGCAGATGAAATCGGTCGGCGAAGTCATGGCCATGGGACGCACTTTCCAGGAGTCGCTGCAGAAAGCACTGCGCGGTCTGGAGACCGGTGCCGACGGCCTGACACCGGTCACGTCGCCGATCGAGAGCGACGAGGATTTCGCGACGTTGCGTCGCGAGCTGAGCATGGCCGGCAGCCGCAGGCTGTGGCATGTGGCCGATGCATTTCGCGCCGGACTGACGTTCGAGGAGGTCCATGACCTGACGCGCATCGATCCCTGGTTCCTGAGCCAGATCCAGGATCTGGTGAACACCGAGGCGCGGGTACGCTCGGAGGGTATGGCAGTCCTGGCGCCCGACACCCTGCGCACGCTGAAGCGTAAGGGCTTCAGCGACAGTCGTTTGGCAAGCCTGTTGGGGGTTAAGGAAAGTTTTGTAAGATCAGAAAGATACAGGCATAATCTAAGGCCTGTGTTTAAGAGGGTGGATACCTGTGCCGCAGAGTTTGCCACCGACACGGCCTACCTGTATTCCACCTATGAAGAGGAATGCGAGGCTGATCCCAGCGCCGCCGACAAGATCATTATTCTGGGTGGTGGCCCGAACCGTATCGGCCAGGGCATCGAGTTCGACTACTGCTGTGTGCACGCCTCGTTCGCGTTGAAGGAGGCCGGGTTCGAGACCATCATGGTCAACTGCAATCCCGAGACCGTTTCCACCGATTTCGACACCTCCGACCGGCTTTACTTCGAGCCACTCACGCTCGAGGATGTGCTCGAGATCGTCCACAGGGAGCAGCCCAAAGGCGTCATCGTGCAGTACGGCGGGCAGACACCGCTGAAGCTTGCGCGGGCGCTGGAGGAGGCCGGCGTGCCTATCATCGGCACCTCGCCCGATTCCATCGACCTCGCCGAGGACAGGGAGCGCTTCCAGCAGCTGGTGACACGGCTGGGCCTCAAGCAGCCGCCCAATCGCACGGCCAGGACCGAGCAGCAGGCGGTGGCGATGGCCAAGGAAGTGGGCTATCCGCTGGTGGTGCGGCCGTCGTACGTGTTGGGCGGTCGGGCGATGGAGATCGTTTACAGCGAGGACGAGCTCAAGGAATACATGACCCAGGCGGTCAGCGTCTCCAACGAAAGCCCGGTGCTGCTGGACCGCTTCCTGGACCTGGCGGTCGAGATCGACGTCGATGCGATTGCCGACGGCAGGGAAGTGATCATCGGCGGCATCATGGAGCACGTTGAACAGGCCGGAATCCATTCAGGTGATTCAGGCTGTTCGCTGCCGCCGCACAGTCTGAAACCGGAGCTGCAGCAGCAGCTCAGTGAGCAGATGACGCAGCTGGCGAAGGCGCTGGATGTGGTCGGCCTGATGAACGCGCAGTTTGCGATCCAGAACGGCGTGATCTATGTGCTGGAGGTGAATCCCAGGGCCTCGAGGACGGCGCCCTTCGTGTCCAAGGCCATCGGTCAGCCGCTGGCCAAAATCGCGGCCAAGGCCATGGCCGGCATCAGCTTTGCCGAGCAGGGCGTGAAGGCACCGGGTCGTCGTCCGTATTACGCGGTCAAGGAATCAGTGTTTCCGTTCGTCAAGTTTCCCGAAGCAGATCCGATACTTGGGCCGGAAATGAAATCCACGGGTGAAGTCATGGGCACGGGACGGACGTTCGGTGAAGCGTACGCGAAGGCGCAGCTGGCATCCGGCGTGGCCCTGCCGCGGCAGGGGGTGGCTTTCATCAGCGTACGCGATCGTGACAAGGCCGGTGCGGTGGATCTCGGCCGCGCGCTCGAGCAGCGCGGGTTTGATATCGTTGCAACAGGCGGCACGGCCGAGGTTCTGGCAAAGGGTGGCGTGGCCTGCCGACGGGTGAACAAGGTCAGGGAAGGTCGTCCCCATGTGGTGGACATGATCAAGAACCGTGAGATCGCGCTGATCGTGAACACGACCGAGGGCAAACAGGCGATTCGCGAGTCGCAGTCGATTCGCGCCGAGGCCGTTCATCATAAGATCACCTACTACACGACCCTGGCTGCGGCCAAGGCGACCTGTGAAGCATTGGACCACCTCGACAGTGTTGTCGTGAACCGACTTCAGGATCTGCATGCGGAAGCGGAGGCCGAGACGTGAGCAAAGTACCATTAACCGCCCGCGGCGCTGAGAAGCTGCGCGAGGAACTCAGGCGTCTCAAGAGTGAGGAGCGGCCGCGGGTGATCGAGGCCATCGCCACTGCGCGTGAACACGGTGACCTGAAAGAGAACGCCGAGTACCACGCCGCCAAGGAACAGCAGGGGCTGATCGAAGCGCGCATCCGTGACATCGAAGGCAAGCTGTCCAATGCGCAGATCATCGACCTGTCGCAGGTCAATGCGGCGGGGCGGGTGGTGTTCGGCTCCACGGTCGAGCTGGTGGACCAGGAGGATGGCAGCTCGGTGCGCTATCAGATCGTCGGCGAGGACGAGGCGGACATCAAGGAAGGACTGCTGTCGGTAGGGTCTCCGATCGCGCGCGCGGTCATCGGCAAGCAGGAAGGCGACGTCGTCGACGTCAGTGTGCCCAGTGGCCGGCGGTCCTACGAAATCGCGGCGGTCGAGTACGTCTGATCCGGCTCGGCCTGTTCACATTGGCAGGGCCTGTGCAGCCAGGCTTCGTAGCCACAGCGCCGCACCAGCACGGTATCCGTCCGGGGCAGCAGCTCGGCAAGGATCCGTTCGCGACGTTCGCGGTTGCCGTAGGGGATCCGGACCCTGACCAGCTCGTGGCGGGCCAGTTCGCGCTGGACCTGCTTGATCAGCGAGTCGGTCAGCCCGCCGGCGCCGATGGCGATTACCGGCTTGAGTTCATGTGCGACGATCTGGATGGTATCCACGACCTCTTCGCTAACGGCCGTGCGCGTGGCCGCCGTGCGCGTGGCCTGTTCGTCGTTCAGAAGCGCGGCACCGTGTACGCTTTGGGCGTCCAGAGGCATGATTGATCACGCTCTTGTTGTTGCTGTCGGTTGAGAATATATGAGCGGTCGCGGTGGGTCCAGTCATCGCTGGAAAAAGCGCCAGGCCAGCGATCCGTTCGTCGACCGGGCGCAACGGGAGGGCTGGCGTTCGCGGGCCGTGTTCAAGCTGGAGGAGATCCAGCGCCGGCATCGCATTCTCAGGCGTGGCGCGCGCTGCGTGGATCTGGGCGCAAGTCCGGGCGCCTGGAGCCAGTACGCCGCGCGCATCGTGGCGCCGGAGGGCCACGTGTGGGCACTGGATCTGCTGGCCATGGAGCCGATCGCCGGCGTTACGTTCCTGCAGGGCGATTTCGGTTCCGGCGAGGTGCTGCGACAGCTGCGGGATTCGCTCGGCAGTGAGCCCGTAGACCTTGTAATGAGCGATATTGCGCCCAATATGTCAGGGCTACGGGCTGTGGATCAACCGCGTATTGTGGGACTTGCGGAGGAAGCAGCCCTGTTTGCCGGCGAAGTCTTGAAACCCGGCGGCGCTTTGCTCGTCAAACTGTTTCAGGGCGAGGGCGTTGACGACCTCGTCCGCAATACTCGTGAGCAGTACCGTACCGTCCGACTGCTGAAACCACGGGCTTCGCGGCCTGAAAGCCGGGAGGTCTATCTGCTGGCCAGTCATTACGGCCTATGAGCCGCTACGGTATAGTAGGTTAGCCGACAGGGCGGTTTGAGCCCGGTGAGGAAGCGCATTGAACGATCTGGCTAAGAACGTGATTCTCTGGATAGTGATAGCCGTCGTGCTGCTGTCCGTTTTCCAGACCTTCGGGCCGACCCAGCAGCGAGTTGCTACGGTCGACTATTCGGACTTTCTGACCTACGTGCGTAACGGCACTGTCCAGGAAATCGAGTTCGATGGCGACAGAATTCGCGGCACCCGTAACGGAGAGCAGTTTCAGACCTACAACGCGGAGACCGACAACACCGCGCTGATCGGCATGCTCGAGCAGTACGGTGTGCGGTTCCGCTCTGCTCCGCCGCAGCAGACGTCCTTCCTGCTCCAGCTGTTCATTTCCTCTTTCCCCATCCTGCTGCTGATTGCGGTGTGGATCTATTTCATGCGCCAGATGCAGGGCGGCGGCGGCGGCCGTGGTGCGATGTCCTTCGGCAAGAGCCGTGCACGCATGCTGGGCGAGGACCAGGTCAGTGTCACGTTCGCCGATGTGGCGGGCGTCGAGGAGGCCAAGGAGGAGGTCGTCGAGATCGTCGATTTCCTGAAGGATCCCTCCAAGTTCCAGCGTCTGGGCGGCAAGATTCCGAAGGGCGTGCTGATGGTCGGCTCCCCCGGCACCGGCAAGACGCTGCTGGCGCGCGCGATTGCCGGCGAGGCCAAGGTGCCGTTCTTCACGATTTCCGGTTCGGATTTTGTTGAGATGTTCGTTGGCGTTGGCGCATCGCGCGTACGCGACATGTTCGACCAGGCCAAGAAGCATGCCCCCTGCATCATCTTCATCGACGAGATCGATGCGGTGGGTCGTCACCGCGGTGCGGGCCTGGGCGGTGGCCATGACGAACGCGAGCAGACGCTCAACCAGCTGCTGGTCGAAATGGACGGCTTCGAGGGCAACGAAGGTGTGATCGTGATTGCCGCAACCAACCGCCCCGATGTGCTCGATCCTGCGCTGCTGCGCCCGGGTCGCTTCGATCGTCAGGTGGTCGTGCCGCTGCCGGACGTGCGTGGCCGCGAACAGATTCTGAAAGTACACATGCGCAAGGTGCCGATGGGCACGAACGTGAAACCCGCGGTGATCGCACGCGGTACGCCCGGTTTTTCCGGCGCCGACCTTGCCAATCTCGTCAACGAGGCCGCACTGCTGGCCGCGCGGGCGAACCACCGTACGGTAAGCATGGAGGAGTTCGACAAGGCGAAGGACAAGATCATGATGGGCGCGGAGAGACGCTCCATGGTGATGAGTCCGGAAGAGAAGAAGCTCACCGCCTATCACGAATCCGGTCACGCTATTGTTGGTCTGCTCGTGCCGGATCATGATCCGGTTTACAAGGTCAGCATCATTCCGCGCGGTCGAGCGCTGGGTGTGACCATGTTCCTGCCCGAGGAAGACCGCTACAGCTATTCCAAGCAGCGCCTGATGAGCCAGATGAAGAGCCTGTATGGCGGACGCATCGCCGAAGAGCTGATTTTCGGGCCAGCCTACGTCACCACCGGGGCGTCCAACGACATCGAGCGTGCCACCGATATCGCGCGCAGCATGGTCACCAAGTGGGGACTGTCGGATCGGCTGGGGCCGCTTACCTACACCGAGGACGACGGCGAGATTTTTCTTGGCCGCAGCGTCACGCGTCACAAGCAGGTGTCCGATGTCACCGCGCATGCCATCGATGAGGAAGTGCGCAAGCTGATCGACACCTGCTACGTCGAGGCGAAGGAGCTGCTGGAAACGAACCGGGAGAAGCTGCATCTGATGGCCGATGCCCTGATCAAGTATGAGACCATCGACGAACAGCAGATCAGGGACATCATGGAAGGCCGTTCGCCACGTCCGCCCGACAACTGGCACGAATCAGCGGATGAGCCGCCGGAATCCGGTGGCACGGTGAAGCCTGAAGCCTCCTCAGGCGACGCATCGGATGACGAGGACAAGGGCGCAGCGCCTCTGGGCGGGCCGGCCGGTCAGCACTGACCGGATCGGCACGCGCATCAGGAAGGCGACTGAGCGAACCATGACCAAACGTTACTTCGGCACGGATGGGATCCGTGGTACCGTCGGCGAAAGTCCGATGACGGTGGATTTTGCATTGCGGCTGGCCAGCGCCGCCGCACGGGTACTGGCGCCGGAAGGTGGTACCGCGCTGATCGGCAAGGACACCCGCGTGTCCGGCTACATGTTCGAGTCCGCCATGGAAGCCGGTTTCGTCGCCTCCGGTGTCGACGTGTTGCTGACGGGGCCACTGCCGACTCCTGCGATCGCCTATCTGACACGTAAGGTCGGCGCCGACCTCGGCATCGTCATCAGCGCCTCGCACAACCCTTACTACGACAACGGCATCAAGTTCTTCGGTGCCGACGGCGAAAAGCTGTCGGATGAACTCGAGTCGGCGATCGAGCATTGTATCGACGAGGTGGCGGCAACACGCTCGTCACAGGCGCTGGGGCGCGCCACCAATGCCGCGCACATGCGCAACGATTACGAACAGTTCTGCAAGGACAGCGTACCACCCGGCACACGGTTCGGTGACCTGAAGATCGTCGTCGATGCTGCCCATGGCGCCGCCTACAAGGTCGCGCCGCGGGTGGTGGCCGATCTTGGCGCGGACGTCATTCCGGTGGGATGTTCACCGAACGGCCGCAACATCAATGAAGGGTGCGGATCCACGCGTACCGATCTGCTTCAGCATACGGTGACCGGCGTTCGTGCGCATGTCGGACTGGCTCTGGACGGCGATGGCGACAGGGTGCTGATGGTGGACGAGCAGGGCAGCCTGGTCGATGGCGACCAGCTGCTGTATGTGCTCGCCTGCGACAGGCTGAAGTCAGGAACATTACGTGGCCCGGTTGTCGGCACCGTGATGACGAACCTGGGGCTGGAGAACGCGTTGTGCGATCTGGGTGTTGTCTTCCAGCGCGTCAGGGTGGGTGATCGACATGTGTTGGCGCAGCTGAAGTCCTCTGGCGGAACGCTGGGCGGGGAGTCTTCCGGCCATGTGATCTGTCTGGACAAGACCACCACCGGCGACGGTCTGATTACGGCGTTGCAGGTGCTTGAAATCATGCAGCGCACCGGCAAGGGGCTGCGGGAACTCACCAGCGGTGTCCACAAACTGCCGCAGGTGATGCTGAACGTGAAGCTGAGCCGGCGGGTGGATATCGACGCTGAACCGGCCATTGGCGAGGCGATCGCCAGTGCGGAATCGGAACTGGCCGGACGTGGACGCGTGGTGCTGCGGCCATCCGGCACCGAACCGCTGATCCGCGTAATGGTGGAGGGGGAAGATCTCGTCACGGTGCAGACACTGGCGGCCAGGCTTGCGGAAACGGTTCGCAGTACCGTAGCCGCCTGAGCGGCTTCATCCGCGCAGCCGAACCACATTTCGCGGCCGGCGTCACGCGTTGATTTGCGTGCGCCGGCACCGTAAGCTCAGCGCCCTCCGCGTGCCCGGGTGCGCGACAACTCAACGGAAGATGATGCGATGACCGCAAACGCACGAACGCCGCTGGTGGCCGGAAACTGGAAAATGAACGGCTCCCTGTCCGCGAGCAGCGCACTGGTGAGCGCGCTGTGCGCCGGAATCAGTGGCCAGGCAGGGGTCCGGATGCTGGTGTGCCCGCCCTATGCGTACCTCAAGCCGGTTGCGGATTGGCTGGACGGTTCGGGCATCGCACTGGGTGCGCAGGACGTGTCCGACCGGTCCGGATCGGGCGCGTTCACGGGTGAGATATCGGGGCAGATGCTGACGGATGTCGGCTGCCGATACGCCATCGTGGGGCATTCGGAGCGCCGCAGTCTGTTTGGCGATGACGATCAGCAGGTGGCGAGAAAATTCGCCGCGGCGCTGTCCTGTGGACTCACGCCCATCCTCTGTGTCGGCGAGACGCTGGAGGAGCGCGAGGCCGGCCGCACCGAGGCGGTGGTCGAGCGGCAGCTGCGCGCAGTGCTCGACGATGCCGGTGTGGAAGCGTTCGGTTCAGCGGTCGTGGCCTACGAGCCGGTCTGGGCCATCGGTACCGGGCGCACCGCTACGCCGGAGCAGGCGCAGGAGGTTCATGCTTTCATCCGCAGCATCGTCGACGCCGACAATGCTACAATTGCGGCGGGACTTGCGATTCTCTACGGCGGCAGCGTCAAGGGCGCCAATGCCGCCAGCCTGTTCGCTATGGAAGACATAGACGGCGGCCTTATCGGTGGGGCTTCGCTGGAAGCATCCGAGTTCCTCGCTATCTATGAAGCGGCTGCGTCGACCTGAGGATTGGCGGACACAATGTTTCAATTGCATGCTGTCGTATTTACCGGCCATCTGCTGATCGCAGTGTTGCTTGTCGTGCTGGTGCTGATGCAGCGCGGCAAGGGCGCTGACGCCGGCACGGGGTTCGGTGCCGGCGCGTCCGGTACGGTGTTCGGTGCGCGAGGGTCGGCGAACTTTCTGTCGCGAACCACGGCGGTTCTGGCGACATTGTTTTTTGTCACAAGCCTGACGCTGGCCTATCTGGGCAGTGAGCCCAGCCCGGAGCCTGACAGTCTGCTTGATCGCATGATCGAGCAGACTGTCCCGGGACTTGAGCCGGCCGGGCCGCCTGAGGAGTTGCCGCCGCTGCCGGGAGGCCAGTAACGATCCGGGTAGCCCGGGTAGCGGATGTGAGCCGGCCTGCGCCGGCGAGCTTTTTCCTGATTGCCGATGTGGTGGAATTGGTAGACACGCTGTCTTGAGGGGGCAGTGGCGCAAGCCGTGCCGGTTCGAGTCCGGCCATCGGCACCAACAACAGGCCGTCCGGGGTGAGACCGTGGCCCTTACGGGCTGGTACAATCCCCGCCGGTCTTGCGGTCACTTCGGTGGACCGCATTGACAGGTTCGACCTGCGGAACGAAATCGACAATCCATGCTGGCAAGTTACGCCCCGATTCTTATATTTCTGATGGTTGCAGGTATCGCGGGCGTCGCTCTGCTGTGCCTCGGCTTTGCTTTCGGGCGTGGCCAGAAGGATCAAGGCAAGCTCTCACCGTATGAATGCGGCTTCGAGGCATTCGAAGATACACGGATGCGATTCGACGTGCGCTACTACCTGGTAGCGATTCTGTTCATCATCTTCGATCTGGAAATCGCCTTCCTGTTTCCGTGGGCGGTTGCGCTGCCCGATATCGGTATCGCCGGTCTGATTGCAATGGCCATATTTCTCTCGATCCTGGTGGTCGGATTCATCTATGAATGGCGCAAGGGAGCGCTTGAATGGGATTGAGCAGGGAAGAAGCAGCGCCGATTCCGCAGATCATGCAGCGCGGGTTTGTCGTCACGCAGCTGGACTCGCTGATCAATTGGGCTCGCACCGGCTCGTTGTGGCCGATGACATTCGGTCTTGCGTGCTGTGCCGTCGAGATGATGCATGCCGGCGCGGCCCGCTACGATCTCGATCGTTTTGGCGTAATCTTCCGGCCCAGCCCACGACAATCTGATGTCATGATTGTCGCCGGCACGCTGGTGAACAAGATGGCGCCTGCGCTTCGCAAGGTGTACGACCAGATGCCGGAACCGCGCTGGGTGATATCCATGGGCTCATGCGCAAATGGTGGTGGTTATTATCACTATTCGTATTCCGTCGTTCGCGGTTGTGACCGCATCGTGCCCGTCGACGTATATGTGCCGGGGTGTCCTCCGACCGCCGAGGCACTGCTTTTCGGCGTGCTGCAGCTGCAGCAGAAAATTCGCCGCACCAATACGATTGCCCGTTGATTTACGGGCGACAAATGCGAGGGTGGTTGAAGTACTGCCCGCGATGACGAGTGTTCGACTGAATGGAAAACACACAACTGACTGACAGCACGGCCACGTTGGCGCAGGCGATACAGTCGCGATTCGGGTCGCGGCTGACGCGCCTGCCGTCGCGTACCGGTGAGCTCGGATACCGCATCGATGCGTCCGACCTGCTTGCGGTCTGTGAGGCGCTTCGTGATGAGGAGCCGTTCCGATTCCAGATGATGGTGGACCTGTGCGCGGTTGACTACCTGGTCTATGGCCGCGACGAATGGCGCACTGAAGAAGCTTCGGGCACGGGGTTCAGCCGCGGTGTGTTTCGCGAAGGCGAGATGCCCGTCGACAGTGATGTCGAGCATGTCGAATTCCAGCCGGAGGGCCGGTTCGCCGTCGTCTACCACCTGCTTTCGATTGTTCACAACCAGCGCCTGCGGCTGAAGGTCTTCTGCGACAGCGATGAACGCCCGCTGGTGGATTCGGTGAGCGGAGTCTGGGCCTGCGCGGACTGGTATGAGCGGGAAGCTTTCGACCTCTACGGCGTGCTGTTCCGCGGCCATCCCGATCTGCGCCGCATACTCACCGACTACGGATTCATCGGCCATCCGTTCCGCAAGGACTTTCCGCTGATCGGCAACGTCGAGGTGCGTTACGACCCGGACAAGGGGCGGGTCGTGTACGAGCCGGTGAGCATCGAGCCACGCACGCTGGTGCCCAAGGTGATCCGTGAGGACGCCCGCTACGAGTCGGGTCTCAAGGGAGGCGAGGATGCCTGAGATCCAGAACTTCACGATGAACTTCGGTCCGCAGCATCCGGCAGCGCACGGTGTGCTGCGCCTGGTGCTGGAGATGGATGGCGAAGTGATTCAGAAGGCCGACCCGCATATCGGTCTGCTGCATCGAGCCACCGAGAAGCTGGCGGAACACAAGCCGTTCAATCAGTCCATCGGCTATATGGACCGCCTCGACTATGTGTCCATGATGTGCAACGAGCATGGCTATGTGCTCGCCATCGAACGACTGCTCGGAATCGAGGCACCGCTGCGCGCGCAGTACATTCGTGTCATGTTCGACGAGATCACCCGCGTCCTCAATCACCTGATGTGGCTCGGTGCGCACGGTCTTGATATCGGCGCCATGACAATGTTTCTCTACTGCTTTCGCGAGCGTGAGGACCTGATGGACTGCTACGAGGCGGTGTCCGGCACGCGCATGCATGCCACCTATTACCGTCCGGGCGGCGTATATCGCGATCTGCCCGAACGCATGCCACGCTATCAGGGTTCCCGGCATCGCACTGAGAAAGAGCTGCGGCAGTTGAACGAGGCGCGCAGTGGCTCGATGCTGGATTTCATCGAGGACTTCACGAACCGCTTTCCGGCCTGTGTCGACGACTACGAAACACTGCTGACCGACAACCGCATCTGGAAGCAGCGCACGGTGAACATTGGTGTGGTATCGCCGGAGCGGGCGATGCAGCTCGGATTTTCCGGCGCAATGCTGCGCGGTTCAGGCATAGTCTGGGACCTGCGCAAGCACCAGCCATATGAGGTCTACGACCGCATGGACTTCGACGTCCCGGTGGGCGTGAATGGTGACTGCTACGACCGTTACCTGGTGCGCATCGAGGAAATGCGTCAGTCCAACCGCATCATCCGGCAGTGCGTGGACTGGCTGCGAGTGAATCCCGGCCCGGTGGTGCTGGAAGACCGCAAGGTGGTGCCGCCGCGTCGCATCGAGATGAAGGACGATATGGAGTCGCTCATTCATCACTTCAAACTGTTTACCGAGGGTTACTGCGTGCCCGAGGGTGAGGCCTACGCCGCAATCGAGCATCCCAAGGGCGAGTTCGGTGTCTACCTGATTTCCGACGGCGCGAACAAACCCTATCGTGTGAAAGTGCGTGCGGCCGGCTTCCCACATCTGGCGGCCCTGAATGAAATGGTCGAAGGCCACATGCTGGCTGACGTCGTGGCCGTGATCGGCACGCAGGACATCGTGTTCGGGGAGATAGACCGATGAGCGAACCGGGTGCGGAAGCGCGGGGCGGTGACCCGCTGTCGGCACATGTGCGTGAGGAAATCGATCGCTGGATCGCGAAGTTTCCGGAAGGCCGGCAGCGTTCGGCAGTGATTGCCGCGTTGCATGCGGCACAGCACGAGAACCACGGATACCTCACTGTCGAAAGCATGGACGCAATTGCCGCCTATCTGGGGCTGCAGCCCGTGCAGGTCTATGAGGTGGCGTCCTTCTATTCGATGTTCGAGACGAAACCGGTGGGGCGGCACAGCATTTCGGTGTGTACCAACATCTCCTGCATGCTGCGCGGCTCCGACGAAATCGTCGCACGGGTGGAGAAGAAGCTTGGCATCAGAACGGGTGACAGCACACCGGACGGCAGGTTTTATCTGAAGCGCGAAGAAGAGTGCCTGGCGGCCTGCTGCGGTGCACCGATGATGATGATCGATCACGTCTACTACGAGAACCTCACACCCGAAACGGTGGACGAGATTCTCGACGGTATCGAATAGGCGTATACGGAGACGGCGACAGGACATGACCGAGCGGCAATTCAATCAGGTCTGCTTCGCGACGCTGAAGTTCGACAGCGAGCCGTGGTCGCTTGCCCACTATCGTGAGGTGGGCGGCTACGAGGCCTGGCAGCGTGTGCTTTCCGGCGAACTGGATCACGCCGCGATCATCGAGGAGATCAAGGCCTCCGGACTGCGTGGTCGTGGCGGTGCGGGGTTCCCCACCGGCCTGAAGCTGAGCTTCATGCCGCGTAATGCGCCAGGTCAGAAGTACCTGGTCTGCAACTCCGACGAGAGTGAACCGGGCACCTGTCACGATCGCGATATCCTGCGCTTCAATCCGCATGCCCTCGTTGAGGGGATGGCGATTGCCGGCTACGTGATCGGCGCCACGGTGGGCTACAACTACATTCGCGGCGAGTTCATGGCAGAGCCCGTGCCACGTTTCGAGCAGGCGGTGAAAGAAGCCTATGAGGCGGGCTTTCTGGGCCGGAACATACAAGGGTCGGGCATCGATTTCGATCTGCATACCTTCGTTGGTGCGGGTGCCTATATCTGCGGTGAAGAAACCGCCCTGCTGGAATCGCTGGAAGGCAAACCCGGCAAGCCGCGATTCAAACCGCCGTTTCCGGCCAACTTCGGACTCTACGGTCGCCCGACCACGGTCAACAACACACAGAGCCTGGCGTCGCTGCCGACCATCCTGCGCAACGGTTCGCAATGGTTCTCGGGGTTGGGCGTCAAGGGTTCAGGCGGAACGGCCATTTTCGCCGTGTCCGGACACGTCGAGAAACCCGGCAACTATGAGCTGCCACTGGGTATTCCGTTCCGCGACCTCCTGGAAGTCGCCGGTGGCGTGCGCGGTGGACGCAAGCTCAAGGCGGTGATTCCGGGTGGATCGTCGGTTCCTGTCATGCCCGCCGATACGATCATCGATCTGACCATGGACTTCGACACCATCCGCGCTGCCGGCTCCGGACTGGGTACCGGCGCGGTGGTCGTGATGGACGAGACCACCTGCATGGTCAGCATGCTGCGGCGCATCTCGCGTTTCTACTATGCCGAATCCTGCGGACAGTGCACACCGTGCCGCGAAGGCACCGGCTGGCTGTACCGCATGCTCACCCGCATTACCGAAGGCAAGGGTACGAAGAACGATCTGAGGCTGCTGCTGGAAGTGGCGAACAGGATAGAGGGACACACGATCTGCGCACTCGGCGATGCCGCCGCGTGGCCGGTGCAGAGCTTTCTGAAGCATTTCATGCATGAATTCGAATACATGATCGAGCATGGTGGCCGCAGCATTGTGGAAGGCATGAGGACCGCGGCATGAGTGTCGCCGACGACAGCGTCACGATAGAGATCAACGGCGTGCCTGTGCAGGCACGCAAGGGTCAGATGATTATCGAGGTAACCGATGCGGCGGACATCTATGTACCGCGCTTCTGCTACCACAAGAAGCTTTCGATCGCCGCCAACTGCCGGATGTGCCTCGTGCAGGTGGAAAAAGCACCCAAGCCGCTGCCCGCGTGTGCGACGCCGGTGTCAGACGGCATGAAGGTGTTCACGCGTTCGCAGTACGCGCTGGACGCCCAGAAGGCGACGATGGAATTCCTGCTCATCAACCATCCGCTGGACTGCCCGATCTGCGATCAGGGTGGGGAGTGCGAGTTGCAGGATCTGGCGATGGGCTTCGGGCGCGGCGTTTCGCGCTATACCGAACGCAAGCGCGTCGTCAAAGACAAGAACCTCGGGCCGCTGGTGTCCACCGATATGACGCGCTGCATCCACTGCACGCGCTGCGTGCGTTTCGGTCAGGAAGTCGCTGGTATCCAGGAGCTTGGCACGATTGGTCGCGGTGAGAACATGCAGATCAGCACGTATATCGAGCGCAGCGTGGATCACGAGCTGTCCGGCAACATCATCGATCTCTGTCCGGTTGGTGCGCTGAACAACAAACCTTTCCGCTTCCGGGCGCGCGCCTGGGAGATGGCAGCCAGGCCGTTGATCTCGCCACATGACTGTGCCGGCTCCAACCTCGACGGTCACGTGCTGCGTGGCAAGCTGATGCGTGTGGTGCCGCGCGACAACGACGCGATCAACGAAACATGGATTTCCGATCGCGATCGTTTCAGCTGTTACGGCATCTACACGGCTGACCGGCTCACGAAGCCGATGGTCAAGGTCGACCAGGAGTGGACCGAGGTCAGCTGGGACGAGGCGCTGTCCGCCGCCTGTGATGCCCTGCGTCATGGTGTCGAGGATGGTGGCGACGGACTGGGCGTGCTGGTGTCGCCCAGCGCGACCGTTGAGGAAATGGTCCTTCTCGAACATATTACGCGCCATCTGGACAGCAACAACATCGATCATCGTCTGCGGCGCAGCGACGTGCGAGACCAGCACAACGATCCCCGCTGGCCGGCGCTTGGATGCACTATCGAGGAGCTGGAGACGCGCGATGGCCTGCTGTTGATCGGCTCCAACATCCGGGCTGAAGTGCCGATTCTGGCGCATCGCATCCGCAAGGCGGCACTGCGCGGGGCGGCAGTGGGCTTTGTAAATCCGGTGGCCTGGGATCAGCTGTATCCGGTTGCCGCCAACGTAACCGCGGACGCGAGCGAGCTTGCGACAGCGCTTGCTGGCGTGTTGCTGGCGGCCGCCGAGATGACTGGCAGGGCAGTGGACGCGGAACTTGCAGAAGCACTGGAAGGCGTGCAGATCAGTGACGATGCCCGCGCGGCCGCGGACGTGCTGCTGGGCAGGCGCCATGCCCTGGTGCTGATCGGTCATATCGCCCAGCGTCATCCGAGGTATACGGAGCTGCGCGCTCTGGCGTCGGCGCTGGCCGCGATCACCGGCGCGGAGCTGGGCTACCTCACAGAGGGCGCAAACAGTGCCGGCGCCGCCATGGCGGGCGTTCTGCCTCACCGCGGCCCCGGCGGAGAGGTGCTGGACAACCCCGGGCTGGACGCGCGTGCGATGCTCAGTGCTCCGCGCCACGCCTATCTGCTGTTCGGCGTGGAACCCGACCGAGACGTGGCTGACGCATCGTTGGCCGGGCAGGCGCTGCAGTCGGCAGACAGCGTGATCTGCATGACCGCGTACGTGACGGATGCACTGCTCGACTGCGCCGACATTCTGCTGCCTGTGTCGACCTTCGCCGAATCCGGTGGCACCTACGTGAACGCGGAAGGTCGCTGGCAGAGTTTCGGGGCGGCAGCCGATCCGGTTGGCGAATCGCGGCCCGGCTGGCGCGTACTGCGTGTGCTGGGAAATCAGCTCGGCCTGCCGGGATGCGATTACTTCAGCGCCGATGAAGTGCGCGATGAACTGAAAGGCGCGCTCGGCGACCTGCAAGTCGACAACAGCTACGCCGGCTCG
This sequence comes from Gammaproteobacteria bacterium, assembly GCA_050485645.1. GTDB lineage: Bacteria > Pseudomonadota > Gammaproteobacteria > Steroidobacterales > Rariloculaceae > JBJHBP01. The sequence goes on from JBJHBT010000030.1 coordinate 26,965, forward strand.
CCTGATCTGAGTCTTGAACCGGCGAACGTGACGCTGGACGCGCTGGATATCGGCATCTATGCGGTGGATCCGCTGGTGCGTCGTTCCGACCCGCTGCAGCGGACGCAAGCGGCGCACACCGTTGAAGTCACTGCTGACGAAGCGGGGCAGGCCGCCGGATGACTGCACTGATCGACATGCTTGAACCGCTGTGGTTGGGGTTGCCGGAGGAACTGCGCTTCATCGTCGTCACGTTGCTGAAGATTGTCGTCGTGCTGGTGCCACTGATCCTGGCGGTTGCCTATTTCACGTACTGGGAACGCAAGATCATCGGCTGGATGCAGAACCGTATCGGCCCGAACCGCGTAGGCTGGCGGGGCGTGCTGCAGCCGTTCGCCGACGTGATCAAGATGTTGCTGAAGGAAATCATTGTTCCGAGCAACGCGAACAGGTTTCTGTTCCTGATCGCACCGATTCTGTCGCTGGTGCCGGCGTTTGCGGTGTGGGCAGTGATCCCGTTCACCGACAGTTTTGTGATAGCGGATATCAACGCCGGTCTGCTGTATGTGCTCGCACTCACAGGGCTCGGCGTCTACGGCGTGATCCTGGCAGGCTGGGCATCGAACTCCAAGTACGCGTTTCTCGGCGCCATGCGCTCGGCGGCACAGATCGTGGCCTACGAGATCGCCATGGGATTCGCGCTGGTTGGTGTCGTGATGGCCAGCGGCAGCCTGAATCTTGGCGACATCGTCAACGCGCAGGGCGGTGGCACGATTGCCAGCTGGTTCTGGCTGCCACTGTTCCCGCTGTTCCTTGTGTACTTCATTTCCGGTGTGGCCGAGACCAATCGTGCACCGTTCGACGTGGCCGAGGGCGAGTCGGAAATCGTTGCCGGCTTCCACGTCGAGTATTCGGGTATCGCGTTCGGCCTGTTTTTCCTTGCCGAGTACGCGAACATGATTCTGATTACCGCGCTGACGGTGATCTTTTTTCTTGGTGGATGGCTGTCGCCGTTCGCCGGCATTCCCGGGCTGGGTGACACCTGGTTGGCGGAACCCGGATTTTTCTGGTTCGCAGCCAAGATGGCGATCTTCATGTTCTGTTTCCTGTGGTTCCGCGCGACGTTTCCGCGCTACCGCTACGACCAGATCATGCGGCTGGGCTGGAAGGTATTTATTCCGATCACGATCATCTGGATCTTTGTTGAGGGCGTAATGGTCGTTCTCGAGATCGGTCCCTGGGCGAGCTAGGAGGGCACGGCAGGATGAAACACCTGATCAAGACACTGCTGATGACCGAACTCCTCAAGGGATTGAGGCTGACGTTCCGGAACCTGTTCGTTCGCAAGACAACGATTTTCTACCCGGAAGAGAAGACGCCACAGTCGCCGCGCTTTCGTGGCCTGCACGCACTGCGCCGCTACCCCAATGGGGAGGAGCGCTGTATCGCCTGCAAGCTGTGCGAGGCGGTGTGCCCGGCGTTGGCGATCACCATAGAGTCCGATGTTGGTGCCGACGGTACCCGCCGCACGTCGCGTTATGACATCGATCTTTTCAAGTGCATCTACTGCGGCTTCTGCGAGGAAGCCTGCCCGGTGGATGCCATCGTCGAAACCCGCATTCACGAGTACCACATGGAGACGCGTGGCGAAAACATCATGAGCAAGGACAAGCTGCTGGCGGTGGGCGACAAGTACGAAGCCATGATCGCGGCAGATAAGGCGGCGGACGCGGGATACCGATGATAGGCGCGGTGCTTTTCTACAGTTTCGCCGCGGTGCTGGTGCTCGCGGCGCTTGGCGTGATCACTTCACGCAATCCGGTGCATTCAGCGCTGTATCTGGTGCTTGCCTTTGTGCAGAGCGCGGCACTGTGGCTGCTGCTGGAGGCGGAGTTTCTCGCCATCGTCCTGGTGCTGGTCTATGTTGGCGCCGTCATGGTGCTGTTCCTGTTCGTTGTCATGATGCTGGACATCAATGCGGCGACTGTACGGGAGGGCTTCGCTCGTTATGCACCCATAGGCGGCCTGATCGCCCTGATCGTCATCGCGCAGGTTGTCTATGTGTTCCGGTTCCGTGCCGAAGGCACGGCGCTGACAGCCGTGCCTGCGCCACGACCGGCGGACTACAGCAACACCCGCGAACTTGGCACCGTGCTCTACACCGAGCATGTGTATGCCTTCGAACTGGCGGCCATGCTGCTGCTGCTCGCCATCGTTGCCGCGATTACGCTGACCATGCGCAAGCGGCCGGGGCTGAAGGTGCAGGATGTGGCCAGCCAGGTGGCTGTGAAAAGTGGTGACCGGGTGCGGATCATGAAGGTGGGGCCTGGCGCCGCCAGGCGGGGTGCCAGCTCCCTGGGTGAGCGTTCCGGGAGCGAGGGTTCCCCTGGAGAGACCACCGCGGGCGACAGTTCCCATGCCGATGCTGCCTCGGCTGAGAGTCAGTCGGGGGAGGAAAGCCGATGATCACCATCGAACACTACCTGGTGCTTGCCGCGATCCTGTTCAGCCTGAGCCTGGCCGGCATCTTCATCAACCGCAAGAACGTGATACTGCTGCTGATGTGCATCGAACTGATGCTTTTGGCGGTGAATTTCAACTTCATCGCCTTTTCCCGCATGCTCGATGACACGCTGGGGCAGGTGTTCGTTTTCTTCATTCTGACGGTGGCCGCCGCTGAGGCGGCGATTGGTCTGGCCATCCTCGTCGTCCTGTTCCGCAATCTGCGGACCATCAACGTCGACGACCTTGACGCACTGAAGGGGTAGGCGTGGAGTCGGTTTATCTGACAATCGTTCTGGCACCGCTGGTCGCTGCGGTCATCGCGGGTCTGTGGGGGGCACGGATCGGGCGCAGTGGGGCGCACTGGATCACGATCATTGGAGTGACCATATCCTTCGTGCTGTCGCTGGTCGTGTTCAGGGACGTGGTGCTGGATGGCGCACCGGCTTACAACGGTACGTTGTACGAGTGGGCGGTGATCGGAAGTTTCCGTCTGGAGATCGGGTTCCTGGTCGACAGCCTGACGGCGCTGATGATCTGCGTGGTCACGTTCGTGTCGCTTGCCGTGCATGTCTACACGATCGGCTACATGCACGATGACCCCGGTTACCAGCGGTTCTTCAGCTACATCTCGCTGTTTACTTTCGCCATGCTGATGCTGGTGATGTCCAACAACTTCCTGCAGCTGTTCTTCGGCTGGGAAGCGGTGGGTGTCGTGTCGTATCTGCTGATCGGCTTCTGGTTCAAGCGGCCGACGGCGATTTTCGCCAATATGAAGGCGTTCCTCGTGAACCGCGTCGGCGACTTCGGCTTCCTGCTCGGCATCGCGGCCATCGCGTACTACACCGGTTCGCTGGCCTATGTCGACGCGTTCGCGGGCGCGGAACAGATGGCGGAGCAGAGCATCGGAATCTTCCCCGGCGCTTCCTGGTCGTTGCTCACCTTCGCCTGCATCTGTCTGTTCATCGGAGCGATGGGGAAAAGTGCTCAGGTACCGCTGCATGTGTGGCTGCCGGATTCGATGGAAGGCCCGACGCCGATCTCGGCGCTGATCCATGCCGCCACGATGGTCACCGCCGGCATCTTCATGGTGGCGCGTATGTCGCCGCTGTTCGAGTTCTCGGTGGTGGCACTGAGTGTGGTACTGGTGGTCGGTGCCACGACGGCGCTGTTCATGGGCGTGCTCGGCATCGTTCAGCACGACATCAAGCGCGTCGTCGCATACTCCACCCTGTCACAGCTGGGCTACATGACCGTCGCGCTGGGGGCATCGGCTTACGCGGCCGGCATTTTTCACCTCGCCACGCACGCCTTTTTCAAGGCGCTGTTGTTCCTCGCGGCCGGCTCCGTGATCATCGCCATGCATCATGAGCAGGACATCCGGCGGATGGGCGGGTTGCGCCGCTATCTGCCGATCACTTACTGGACGTTTCTGATCGGCACGCTTGCGCTGATCGGATTTCCCGGTTTCGCAGGCTTCTTCTCCAAGGATGCACTGATCGAAGCGGTGGCCCTGTCGACGACTCCCGGCGCCCGCTATGCATTCTGGTGCGTCCTGATCGGCGTGTTCGTGACGGCGCTGTACAGTTTCAGGTTGCTGTTCCTGGTGTTTCATGGCAAGGAGCGCATCGACCCGCATGCGCGGGAACACCTGCATGAAACGCCCGCGGTGGTTACCGGCCCGCTGATCGCGCTGGCGATCCCGTCGGTGATCGCCGGCTGGCTGATGATCGAACCGCTGCTGTTCGGGACCTTCTTCGGCGAGGCGATCCTGGTGCGGCCCGAGAACGATGTGCTTGGTCAGCTCGGACAGGATTTCGCAGGGCCCAGCGCCTTCCTGCTGCATGCGTTCACGCATTCTCCGGCACTGTATCTGGCGGCGGCCGGTGCGGTGACGGCCTGGTACCTGTATCTCAAACGACCGGATATTCCGGCGTTGCTGGAGCAGCGCTTTGCCGGGCTGCATCGTGTGCTGATGGAAAAATACTACTTTGACTGGTTCAACGAGAAGGTAATTGCACGGGGGACGCGTGCACTCGGTAACACGCTGTGGCGGGTTGGAGATCAGATCGTGATCGATGGCGCCATGGTCAACGGCACGGCGAAGGGCATAGGTCTGGCGTCGCGTGTGCTGCGCCGCCTTCAGTCCGGCTATCTGCACCACTACGCGTTTGCGATGGTCATCGGCCTGGTGGTGCTGGTCGGCTGGTTTGTGCTGAGGAACTGAACGTGGGTTTTCCGATACTCAGCCTGTTGATCTGGTTGCCGATTGGTGCGGCGGTGCTCGTGATGCTGCTCGGCTCGAACGAGCGCGCTGGACTTGCGAAACAGGTGGCGCTGATTGCATCGCTGGCCACGTTTGTTCTCAGCATTCCGCTGTACACGCAGTTCGACGCGGGTACTGCCAGCATGCAGTTCGTTGAGCAGGTGCGCTGGATAGGCGCGCTCAATGTCTACTATCACCTGGGTGTGGATGGCATTTCCATGCCGCTGATTCTGCTCACCACGCTGCTCACGCCGTTCGTCGTGATCGCCGGATGGAAGGTGATCGAGATGAAGCCGGCGCAGTACTTCGCCGCCTTTCTGATGCTCGAGGGCATGATGATCGGCACGTTCGCGGCGCTGGACGGCCTGCTGTTCTATGTCTTCTGGGAAGTCATGCTGGTGCCGATGTTCATCATCATCGGCATGTGGGGAGGCGAGCGTCGCGTATACGCCGCGGTCAAGTTCTTCCTGTACACATTCCTCGGCTCGGTGTTCATGCTGATCGCACTGATCTATATGTACATGCAGACCGGCAGCTATTCGATTCTCGGCTTTCATGCACTGCCGCTGGGACAGACGGAACAGACGCTGATCTTCCTCGCGTTCCTGGCCGCGTTTGCCGTGAAGATTCCGATGTGGCCGGTGCACACCTGGCTGCCGGATGCGCACGTGGAAGCGCCGACCGGCGGTTCGGTGATACTGGCCGCGATCCTGCTGAAGATGGGCGGCTACGGCTTCCTGCGCTTCAGTCTGCCGATCACGCCCGACGCCAGCCAGAGTCTGGCGTGGCTGCTGGTCCTGCTGTCACTGGTTGCCATCATCTACATCGCGTTTGTCGCGATCTCTCAGAGCGACATGAAGAAGCTGATTGCGTACTCGTCGATTGCGCACATGGGCTTTGCAACGCTGGGCTTCTTCGTGATTTTCGCGATCGTCGCCAATGGCGGAGACTTCGGTGTGCTCGCCCTGCAGGGCGGCATGATGCAGATGATTTCCCATGGCCTGATTTCCGGTGCGCTGTTCCTTTGCGTTGGCGTGCTGTACGACCGGCTTCACAGCCGCGACATCAGTGCGTATGGCGGCGTGGCCAACACCATGCCCTGGTTCGCCGGGCTGATGGTGCTGTTCGCGTTTGCCAATGCGGGTCTGCCTGGCACGTCCGGATTCATCGGCGAATTTTTCGTGATCATCGCCAGCTTCCAGGCCAGTGTCTGGATCGCCGCGCTGGCCGCAACGATCCTCGTTCTTGGCGCCGCCTACACGCTGTGGCTGGTGAAGCGCGTACTGTTCGGCGAAGTCGCCAATGACGGCGTGGCGTCGCTGCAGGACGTTGACAGGCGCGAGTTCTGGATGCTCGCGGTGCTGGCAGTACTCGTGTTGCTGATCGGCATCTGGCCGGCACCGCTGATTGAACTCATGGACGTGACGTTGACCGAGCTTCTCGCGCACGTCGTGCAGTCGAAACTATAGGAAATCGCGAAAGTCATGCTGAATGTGAGCCTGGCCGCACCGGAAATTTTTCTCGCCACAGCGATCTGCGTGGTGCTGCTCGTGGACGTGTTCCTTCGCCAGGAACAGCGCGGGGTCACCTACACGCTGTCGATGCTGGCACTGGTCGGCAGTGCGGCCTTTTCGGCGTGGTTTGCAGTAGATCAGACCACCACCGCATTCAGCGACAGTTATGTGGCGGATTCGGCCAGCCATGTACTGAAGATGTTCGCGTACCTGATTGTGGCCGTCGTTTTCCTGTATTCACGCGACTACCTGAAGAACACCGACCTGTATAAGGGCGAGTTTTTCGTGCTCGGCCTGTTCGGGCTGCTGGGCATCATGGTCATGATCTCGGCGAACAGTCTCTTGACCATGTACCTTGGGCTGGAGCTGCTGGCGCTGTCGCTCTACACACTGGTGGCGTTCAATCGCGAATCCAGGACCGCGGCCGAGTCGGCGATGAAGTACTTCGTGCTTGGTGCCATCGCATCGGGCATGCTGCTGTATGGCATCTCGCTGTTGTACGGCCTGACCGGCACGATCGTGCTTTCCGAGCTTGCCGTTGCGCTGGCCGCGCCGGATGCCATCACGGTGCCGATCCTGCTGGCGTTGGCTTTCGTCATCATTGGTGTGGCCTTCAAGTTCGGCGCCGTGCCGTTCCACATGTGGCTGCCGGATGTCTATCAGGGCTCGCCCAGCGCTGTGGCACTGTATATCGGCTCGGCACCGAAGATCGCCGCCTTCGCGCTGACCTGGCGCGTGTTGGCGGAGGGGCTGGGGCCGCTGCATCCGGGCTGGCAGGACATGCTGATCGTGCTGGCGGTGCTGTCGCTGGCGATAGGCAATATCGTCGCCATCGCGCAGACCAATCTGAAGCGCATGCTGGCGTATTCGACCATCTCACACGTAGGCTTCATCCTGCTCGGTTTCGTTGCCGGAACGCCGGAGGGCCTGCGGGCGGCGATGTTCTACACCTTCGCCTACGTGCTGATGGCAACGGCGGCATTCGGCATGATCATCCTGCTCAGCCGCAGGGGATTCGAGGCTGAAAATCTCGAGGATTTCAAAGGGCTGAACCAGCGCAACCGATGGTATGCGCTGCTGATGCTGATCATCATGATCTCAATGGCCGGTGTGCCGCCGCTGCTCGGCTTCCACGCCAAACTGGCGGTGCTGTCGGCGGTGGTGGAAGTCGGGCTGAGCTGGCTTGCCGTGATCGCGGTACTGTTCGCGGTGATCGGTGCTTTCTACTATCTGCGCGTTATCCGCTACATGTACTTCACCGATGCCGTGGACAGGACGCCGCTGAGCGCGCCACGCGACCTGCGGGTGGTGCTGAGTGTGAATGCCATGCTGCTCCTGGCGCTGGGTGTATTTCCCGGGGTGCTGCTCGACCTGTGCGCCCGCGTGCTGGGTTGACGCCTGTCAAGTTGTTGCGCGAATGCAAAAGCATCGGTATAGTGCGCGGCTCTATCCGGTGCGGGGTGGAGCAGTCAGGCAGCTCGTCGGGCTCATAACCCGAAGGTCGTAGGTTCGAATCCTACCCCCGCTACCATTTTTATTACCGAAAGACCCGCGTCCTGCTCCAGCGCGGGTTTTTTGTTTCCGGCACAAAGATTTAGGATCGCCGCCAAGGCGCCTTCCAGCGCGATATCGAGCCCGCCGGTTTCGTTTTTCACCAGTGTGATCCGCTCGATCAGCCCCCGCAAAATCTCGGCAGCCTCTTGCCGCTTTTCCGGCGCATTGAGGGCGGCTGTGAGCGCTTCCACCTGTGAGCGATAGCGATCAGCCATGCCGGGATGGAGCACAACCGGATCAGGCGCACGGCTTTCCAGCCGCGCTTGCAGCTCTTCCTTGCGCGCCTCGCGCGCGGCGATCTGATCCTTTACCTGCTTGGCCGGAATCCCGTCCAGTATCGCCTGGATCAGCCCGTCAATCTCTTTGACCAGCTTGTCATACTCTGCCTTCTCGGCTTCAAGCTGGGCATTGCGCGCGCGGCGCAGCTCATTGCGGTGGCGGGTATATTCTTCGCAAAAGGCTGCGACCAGATCAGGCCGCATCAGCCGGTCCCGTAACCCGTGCAGTACCGTTTCTTCCAGCAGCTGGCGCTTGATGCGGCGCTTATTGCTACACACGGCCGCGCCTTTGTTGCGGGCGGCCGCACAGCCGAACATATCGTGTGAGGTTTTAACGAAACTCCCGCCGCATTCGCCGCACTTCAAGAGCCCGGAGAGCAGATAACGGGGCCGGCGCCGATCCCAAAACGCATTCTTCCCGTTCGCGCGACGGGCAATCTCGCCCTGACGCGCTTTGACCTTTTGCCAAAGCGCATCATCAATAATGCGCAGCGCCGGCACCTCCTGCACAACATGCTCTGCGGGCGGATTGACACGCGGGACGCGCTTGCCGGTGGCCGGGTCTTTGATAAAGCGCAGCCGGTTCCACACCAGCCGGCCGATATAGAGCTCATTGTTCAAGATGCCGTTGCCGCGCTGCCGGTTGCCGTAGATCGAGCTTGCCGACCAGCCCTTGCCGTTCGGGGAGGGCACCCCTTCGGCGTTGAGCTGGCGGGCGAGCGCCTTGGGCGACTCGCCGGCGGCATAGCTCTCAAAGATACGGCGAACGATCGCAGCCTCGCTGCGGTTGATCTTGCGATCGCCACGCAGCGGCGTGCCGTCCGGCGCGAGCCGCTTTACAACATCATAGCCGTAGCACTTCCCGCCGCCTGATTTGCCGGCTTCAATCCGGCCGCGCAGGCCGCGGCGGGTTTTATCGGCGAGGTCTTTGAGAAAGAGCGCATTCATCGTGCCCTTCAGGCCGATATGCAGCTCCGAGACCGCACCTTCCGACAAGGTAATGATCTGTACGCCGGCAAACTGCAAGCGCTTATAAACCCCGGCAATGTCTTCCTGGTCGCGTGAGAGCCGGTCAAGGGCTTCGGCCACAATGATCTGGAACTTGCCGGCCATCGCATCGGCGAGCAGCATCTGAATGCCGGGTCGCAGCAGACTGGCACCGGACGTGCCGTGATCGGTATAGCATTGATGGATGTCCCAACCGGCGGCTTTCGCATGGGCTTCACAGAGCCTGATCTGATCTTCGATCGAGGCATCGCGCTGCATGTCGGTTGAATAGCGCGCATAGATGGCGGCGCTGAGGGCGGCATTACTCATGGCGAAGAACTCCGGTTGCGGCGCTGCTCGTCTGAATCATCCTGTTCTGCGGCCTGTCTGGCAAGGAGCCTGACCAACGCCAGTAACGCCTCGTCAGCCCTTTGCCGGTCAGGGCAGGGCTTGTCTCGGCGCTGTGATGTGTTGGTGCGTGGCATCGGCGCAGTCGCTGCAATATCCGGCTTGGGGTTGGATTCAGCCTATGCGCCCGGCCGCAGCAAGTCCTGGTCATTGATTGGCCATGGCGGCGATATGCGTCGCCGGCCTGATCGATGCAGTTCATATTGCGAGACCCCTTACCGGGTGGCTCCGGTAGCGTTGACAAAATCAAGCAGCGGCGCGTGATCGTGCCCGTCTGCCGCCCTGAGCGCGGTGATATAGTCCGCGCGGCGCGAGCCGTCGCCGAGCAGGTCATGCCCGGCCTCCCAATCAATCGGCGGATGTCCGTCGAAATACTCTTCGAGATACAGATCAGCAGCGATGCGCGCGTGACGGCCGTTTCCATTGGGAAACAGGTGAATCTGCACAAGCCGGTGATGGAAGCGGGCGGCCGCTTCCAGCGGCTCATACGTGCCGTTCTCGACCCAATAGCGGGCATCCTCAAGCAGCGCGCGCAAGGCAACGCTAATCTGAAGAGGATCGATGCCGATATTCTTCTCCGTTTGCCGGAAGGTGCCTGCCCAGCGCCAGACATCGCCAAACAGCCGCTCATGCAAGCGCCGTAATGACGCTTCGCTCAATATGTCGAAACGCCGCCGGTTTGGCAGCCAGACCAGCGCCTGTTCGATATTGGCCTGCTCCAGCTCATTGAGCTGGGCACGCGTTGTGACATGCGGGTGCTTGAGCCCTTCTTTTTCCTCAGGCTCCAGCGGCGTCGCACCCTCAGGTTCATGGTCCCACTCCGTCATGGCTCTGACCAAAGATCGGCCGGCATCTTGTGCAGATATTCCGCAACGAGCCGCTCGATTTCTTCTTCATTGCGCGATTGGCGCAAACCCTGGTCTTCCAGCGCCATGTGCGCCGATGCCTTTTTCACCACAGCGCGAGCCTTTTTTTCAGCCTGCGCCTTAACGATATGCTCGACCCTGTCCTGCGGGACGATGGCATAGACAAACCGGCCGCCCATGGCTTCGGCCATGGACTGCATGGTCTTGAGCGTCACGGCGCCCTCACGCTCGGCGCGTTCTGCCTGGGAGACGCGCGCGCGAGAAAGGCCGAGGCGCGCAGCGAGCTGCGCCCCGGACATGCCGAGTGCTTTGCGCATCGTGGTAATCCACCCTTCCGAAGGGACGGGGCGGACCGTATTGTCCCACTGGCCTGCCGCATCATTGACGATTGCCTGATACTGGCGCGTGACTGATTGGCGGACGCTCATCTGTAAACCTATTTATTTACATACAGTTATTTAAAGTAAATATAAATATAGCCCTTGAGCGACAAAGAGTCAATATATATATAGCCAAAAAGGCCAACTTGCCCTACCAGCTCTGCCGCGCGGCTTAGCGGCAGGGAGGCCGAGCAGGTCATGCCCGGCCTCCCAATCAATCGGCGGATGTCCGTCAGGATACTTTTTGCGTTAGCGCTGCCCGCGCGCCATGAAAAGCATCTTGCAAATCCTGATGACCGATCAGACCCTCGATGCAGTAGGCGTTAAGAAATTGCCGACCGGCAAACAGCTTCCGATCGGTTTCTGTCAGCTTTGCACGCTCGCAGATGGAAGCCCATTCAGCGGCAATGGTGGCGATCTGATCCTCGATGAGGGTCGCAGCGTCGTCTTCCCCGAGCAGAAAATCGGGTGCCGCAGCCAGACAGCCGGCGAGCGTGCTCATCCGGTTCTCACCCTTGATCAGCATGGCTTGCGTTGCTTCATTGCCGGTTCTGCCTTGCGGGCAGATGTCATAGGCCGGGGTGAGGGTGAGCATCTTGCCGTCCCAGAAGGCGGCATGGTTGCGGGCATGATCGTCCGTGTTGCCGCACAAGATGTTGAATACGATCCGCCCGTAAAGCTCTTTGAGTGTGTCTTTCGGGGCGGTGAAGCGGTGGCGGACGATCTCGGCGAGGTCTTCGTAAGACGCATAGCGCGCCATCATCTCATCGAGGCCGAGCATCGTTAGCGCCGATACCATGGCCTTTCGGTGCCAGCCGCTATCGGTTTTGACGCGGTCGAAGCGTTCGATCAGCAGTATGTCCTTGCCGCCGGCTTCAATCATAGAAACCGGAGCGACGTTAAGACCGCACGCAGCGGCCAGCTGCATGGCGAGAAATTCTGCCTTCACGACGCTGTAGAGGTCCGTGCTGGAAGAGAATTTCGCGATCAGCTTGCGATCACCGCGGTCAATCAGGGCTTTCGGGCGGGCGCCGCCGATCGATGTGCCGTGGTTGAGAGCCTGATCGAGCGCAGGGGTCAGCGGCACGCCTTTCTCGATGCGTTCCGCAGCCTCAAGCAGTTCTTCGTATGATGCTTCTGACTTTTGGCGCGGAACGTATTCCGTGGCGGATTCCTGAAAGTCGAGCGCGCCGATGCGGTCCGAGCCCGACTCAAGCAGGTAGGTCAGTTCCGTAATGTCGCGGGTTTCGGTTTCCTCTGCTTTGGCGCCGACGAGCCGGTTGATGATCACGCGGCGCCCCCAGGCATCAGGGGAGCCGTCACGAATGCAGCCGGCCATGGACAGGCCTGGCAACGGTTCGATCACGCCTTGACGCAGCGGGAGTTCAGGCTCATAGAGCGAGATGGCGTTCTTCCGGCGGCGGTAGCTGGCGCCATAGGTGAACAGCAGGCGCTCACCATCTTGCGTCAGCCGTCCGGCCACCACCGGCTCGGTTTCGCCCGGCAGCCAAATCCAGACATAGGCTTCACTTGCCCTGATCCTAGAAGTCATCATCGACCTCCTTGCCGGAGGTGCGAACGCTTTGCGGGAGCAGGGTCAGTTTTTCATCGAGACGGGCGTTGTGCATGGCGAGCGTGCGTTCGCCGTGCTGGAACAGGCGCACGCCGACAATCGCAGCGACCTCGAAGACAACGCCGACCTCCGGGCCGGGTGCGCCTTTTTCGATGCTGTAGAGGGTTGTGCGGCTGATCCCGGCGCGGTCAGCCAGTTCCTGTGCCGTCATTCCCCGTTCGGTACGCCCGACACGGATCAACTTGCCCAACAGCGAAAGAGCCTGTTGGGTCACGCGGGAATAGCTTCTCTTGCGCTTCATCGCTTACCAGCCTTACTTGTGCGGTTAAATGAACGTAAAACTAGTTTACGGCCATTGTATTAAACAGAGTAGCGCATTACAGACCGTTCTGTCAAATTCCCTGTCCATTTTGCTACACATGAAGCGCCTTTGCGTCCAAATAAATGGACGTATCGACCAAGGTGTGACCCGATCGCCGGCCGTCAGGTCTGAGGCTCGGCTTGTTCTGGCTGGGCGTCGAAAGAGGGAAGCCTTCCCTTCGCTGAATCCACCTCCGGCGAGATCCCGCAACGCGCCGGCCCTGCCGCGCGGCTGAGCGGCAAGGCGCGGCTTGCTCTTACGGGCGTGGCGCCTGGTGGCGCTGCGCAATCGCGCGGCCGAGATTTTCGAGGTTCGCCAGGGCCGTGCGGCGCTCGTCCGAGGCTGGCCGGCTTTGCACCAGCTCCTGCTGCGCCTGATGAAACATTTTTCGCAGCTCGGGAAGGGGGCGTTTACCAAGGGCCGCCATGGTGAATATCTCCGACATTGTTCGCTCCTTACTTTTCGGTGTCCGAAGACCCCGCCGATCGAGGCCTTTTCTGGCGTTCCCCGGTCATCATCATCAGCCCCGAAAAAGGCCTGTGACCGGCGGTGGGTAAGGGTTACCGAACAAAGGAGCGCGCGTGGTGGAGCGCTATTCTCACGCTGCCCGTTAACGGCACCATGCAAGGTGAGCGAAAGAGACTTCAGGCGGGCAAAGCACGCTATGCCCGGACGCGCGCGCAGCGTCCAAAAGTCACGAAAACCGTTGGCTAGCGCGGCGTTCCGCGCAGGGGAAATGTCGTGCGGGTTAACAGGTTGTTAAGAATTTGGCGGCGACAATGGAGATAGAACGTAATTGCTTTATGGATATTGACGGTGGATAGAGAGAAGACCTTTGATTTTGACGGCGTGACAATCGACTACAAGCAGCTCGGCACCATCAGTATCGACGAACTCGCCCAGGCGGTTTACGCCGACATTCAGAGCCTCAAAGATATCTACAACGTCCGCTATGTAACGGCGCCCCGTCTGAAGCTCCCCGTCACGAACGAATATGGCGACAAGCTGAAGGTTCGGCGCCCCGGAGGGGGCCGGGTGTTCAGGCTCGACACGCATCATTACCGCCCGGCCTGCAAGGATTATGAGCTATGAGGCGCAGCGCGATAGACAACCCGCCTTGCTATCTGAGCCTTTCGCAGGCGCAGGAGTGCCTCGCAGAGATGGGCATCGCCCTGAACGAGAAACAACTCAAGCGCGCCGCCGACAAAGACGCGCATGGCCGTCGCAAGCTGCCGTTCTTCGTCGATCCGATCGATGGCCGCCTGAAGATTGAGAAGGGTACGCTCGTCAGCATCTATCGCCAGGCGCAAATCGAAGCGGAGCGCAGTGCAAAGTGGAAGGACTAAGAATGTTTTTTCTTGACAGCCGATTCCGGAGCCTCGAATGTGATTCTTGATGTCGGATATTAGGAAAAGAACCGGAAAGAAGGGGATCACCTACCAAGTGAGGTATCCCAGCAATGCCACGAAGGCAGGCTATGCCTATAAGACCTTTTCAACTCTGAAAGAGGCACGAGCGTGGCTGGAAAGTGGGGCTGCGCAACGCAGTCAATCTTCTTCAGGAAACTCACGCCTGTCTGTCGACGATGCGATCGATAAATGGCTTGAGATTTGTGAGACTGAGGGGACAGACGGAAATGATCCAGTCACGGAGTACACGCTAAAAAACTACCATTACTTTTCAAAATTCATGAAAGCGTATTCTTGGCACAAGCCAGTATGCGAGCTTCGGCCACCAGACATCGTCCACTTTAGGTCATGGCTCCTATCGCATTGCCCGTCACGGTGTGTAGCCAGAAAAGCACTGACGCATTTTCAGACCGTAATGAATGAGATGGCGCTCCGCGGTTATGTGGGAGCGAATGTGGCTGCGGGAATCAATATTAGCAGCAACTCCCGCTACGAGAAGCCCGTGACTCCGCCCAGTGAGAAGGAGTTCTTCGCCTTGCTTGCCGCTGCCGATCGTCTCGCCAACTCAAAGCACTCACGGATCGCGAAAGCCTGGGAGCGCTATCGTCCGATGCTCTATCTCGCTGGGGATACCGGGATGCGGCCGGGAGAATACCTGGGATTACCGGAGTTCAACGTGTCGCGTAAGGAAGTGAAGGTGGATAGAGCAGTAGAGCGGAGTGGGCGAAAGATCTCAGTAACGAAGACACCCGCCGGGTGCCGGTGGATTGACATCAGTCCTCAAACCGCTGACATCGTGCTCCACTATGCCCGGAATGTGGCGGTCCCCAATGACTACGATTTGGTGTTTCCGAATTCCTTCGGGCGTTGGCAGTCCCCAATGGATTGGGGGAATCAGGGGTTCGCCGCAGCATGTGCCGAGGCTGGTCTCATCGAAAAAGTTGAACGCAACGGCGAAATGGTTGAGAAGCCAAAATACACGCCCTATGACCTAAGGCACTTCTACGCGTCGATGCTCATCGAGAAGCGCGTCAACCTAAAGAAGATTCAGAGGCTCATGGGACATAGCAACATCACGACGACGTTGAACGTGTACGGTCATTTGATCGAGAAAATGGAGGCAGACAGTGAGGAGAAGAGCGGTATGATCGCTCGTTTGTCGTCCGATTCATGTGGCGAGAATGTGGCAAAAGCTCCGTAATGTACTCTAGTAGCTTAGTTTGCGATTTCTTGCATGAAAGCTGGGGGGATTTCCTTTACTGGGATACTGAACTGGTCGATTGACTTGGTTTCTGCGGCTTTCCAGCATCTCAACGCTATGTGTTCTTCAAAAAATGCACGATACAGCGACCCGCTGTAACCCGCAGAAATCCGCCATTGTCTTTTTCGGAATTTCTCGGCTTGTGGCAAATTTGTGGCAAATCCTGTGGCGCGAATCCAAAGCATTCAGTCAGTCACAGCCTGCTCCGCTTCGACGGATCGAATAATCGGCACGTTACATCGGCCTGATTGATCTCGTCAGGGTTGCAGCTTTGCTGCATCGCGATCTTCCTACTTCTCACAGGCTCGGTGTTCACTGAGATAGGTTTCTGGCGTCTCGCTCACCTGATCGAGCTATCCGAAGCGTCGTCCTTCTAGCCGTTCTTGCCGCGCAGGCAACGGGCTGCCCGCATAATCGTGTTGCCGTTTCCCCCGGCCGGGCCGGGGTGCCAGCGCGGCCGCTTCGAACGGCTCTTCTGTCTCCGCACATTCGGATAACCCGTCAATGAAAGGAGACGAGACTATGAAACCTCTACTCAATGCACCACAAGACGAGTCGCTTGCTGATATCAGTCTTAGAAGAAGGGCGCAAGAAATCGCGCTCGCAACGTATCTTAACGAATGGCCGGAAGCTATGCAGTTCGATGCGATTCTTGAGGAGATGCGTGCGGCGGAATTCGGCGCATGGGTCGAAACGCATGACGGCAGGATAACAATTGCTGAGTATTACGAAGACTGGAACCTTGCTACCTTGGCCTCCTACATAGACAGACTTGCGGATTCGATAAAAGCGGAGTTTCGCGAGTCATCGGCGTAAGCCAATGCAGAGTGCCCCGGCTATTGGCGCCGGTAGGTACACTGCCATCAGCATGGCCTGTGGCTGGATTCTCAGAACTTCATGTCTGTCATGCGAGGTGCGTGAGAGTGGATGGCACGGCCCGTCTCCGCTTATCAAGTGGTGGCGGTGCGCCGCTTTTTCTCCTATGCGCAATCTATCCGCAAGAATCTCCTTGTATCTTGTTCGGCCAGATTTGCCGCATGCGCTGTTTCTATGGAGGGTAACGGTTTGTTAACCGATTCGCTTTACCATAACTGATAAGGTGGAATTGCGATGGACTCATACAACAACAATGGTGATGACGACTTGGATCGCGGGGCGCATGATCCGGATGTTGCAGGCGAGGCTCCCTTCAATCCGTACAGGATCGGCGGTGCCATGACCGGTGCACAGATGGTGCAGCTCGCCGGGCTTGAGCTTCAGGGCGTAGGCGTTGTTCGACGATTGCTGGAAGGCGATGGCGGCGTTCAGGGAGGCGATTCACAGGAACGGAGACACCGCGATATGTCCATGACCATTCAGCAGCTTGTGCTTGAACGGATGCGCATGCAATGGGACTCACAGGTCATTACGGTCGGCGGTGTTCAGATGACGAATGCCGAGCGCCAGGCTGCGCGGCAGGCCATTCTCGATGATCCGGATACCTATACACGCTGGGCGGTCGAGCAGGGATTGATCGAGGCCGGCCAGGAGCACGATTTCGAAGCCTTTGTTGAACGCCGGATGGAACTCGATGATATTCGCCGTGACAATGGTGGGCGGTTCCGGTCAGATCAAGGTGACTTGAGAAGAGAGTATGAGGAACTCGACAACCACCCATTCCGGCACGCGGAAGATCAGGCCGTTGCGCACCAACACCGGAGTTGGTTGGGCTTGCGGCGCGACGCCGCTTCACACCAGACGGAAGCCTTGGAGAACGACAGGCATGCGCCTCGGAGCTATGCTGAATTACAAGGTCGTTCGTTTACAGGTGCGTCCGCCGCATCGGCCATAGACGGCCCCAGCCACGGGCATGTCCCGCCGCTGACACCGACCTTCGCAGCCGGTGCAGCAGGCGAGGCAGTATCGCTGGAAAGCGAGCCTGTGCCGGATCGTCCCGCCCCTGATCCAGTGGTGGCGCGCAGCGGATTCGATATAGGTTGAGGCATTAACCTATTCGGCCGCTGCCAGGCGGCTATCCAGAATTGCCAGGGCTCGTTCGGTATAGGCACCGTCTCTAAAGACTTCCGCAATAGATGTAGCGCCTTCAGGAAGAGTGGAAAATACAAGGGTGCCGAGCTGATCACCATCGGGGTACCGCTCACCGTCAAGCGTTAACCCGTTGCCGGGCATGGTCAGCGTGACGGTGATCATTTCTGAACCGTTGACAAAGCGACCGTCATCGAGCTCTCTTACTGTGTATGCCTGAATAGCTACGCGCTCTCCGGTACTATCTATACGCTCTAGCGCTTCATTCAGGAAAACGCATGTTTCGCGATGCAGCTGCTCGCAGCGAGCCGCTGCCGCCTGCGGCGTGCTGTTCACGAGAACATCATTCGGAACGCCTGGTTGCCGGGCGTCATAAAGGCGAACGTCGTGATACCGCAAGGTCACGCAGCCGCTTGTTGCGGGCGTGCCCATCGGCTGGTCGGACTGAATCAAGTAGCCGACACGGCCTTGCTCGTCTGCTGTGAACATCAGTCCCACCGCGTCTCGTGTTGAGCGGTAACTCCCGTCCGGGAGCGTTTCGTATGGAATACGCTGGGCCTGCATCAGGACGCGCTGACCCTGGTCACGCATGAGCGCGGAAACCTCTTCAGCCGTCCCGCACCAGCCCGGACCAATCGCGTGTGCGCCGGAGGGGAACGTAAGCACGCCCGCCGCTAACGTTGCCGCCACATAGAGAGTTCCGCGCATGCCAGCCTCCTTTCTGCATCAGGGCGGAGCACGAGGAACGCGTCCCCGCCGAACCGTGGAAACACTAACAGAATCCTTCATCAATAGGAACGATCGTTCCTGTTTGCAATTCTTGTATTCGCCCTGTGATCGCTCGCTTGTGAGGCAGAGGAGGGGCGTTTCGATCTGTCAACCGCCGGTCAGACATTCTCTAAGAATGCGCATAATGTCAGATTTTATCGTCGCGCTTCGGCTCCTCAGGCACGCTACCGTGCTATCAAACAGGTCCTTCCGTGAGCCGTTCGGATGGGCGGCACGCGCCTGCGTAAGGCACGCCGAAGCGGCGCCGAGTCCTCCCGCGGCGAGTTTTCGCGCAACGCACGCGCCAAACCCTGTCGCCACATCAACAGGATCAAACCGGCCGGGCTCTGGATGCGGCCGGGTCGAAACGGGGATGCTGACCTCCACGACAGGCTGGCGCGAATCGCGCTCGCAGATGTAGCAGAGCAGCAAGAAGGTGTCGTCCCTATCCGGGGTTACTACGAGCGACAGCCCGGCAAAGAGTTCCGTTCCGGGTTCCGGCTCGAATACGCCTTCGAGAATCTGTGCTTCCATATCTGTCGTGCCGAAGATCATGCGTATCGGGCGGGCATGGCAAGGGTAGCATGAGAGAAACGAAAGAGGAACGATCGTTCCTGGAATGATGATTCCGGCCAGGGTTCCATGCGACCATGGACCTCAAAGATGCTCTGGCGACCAACCTGCGGCGCATCCGGCGCAGCCAGAAGCTGACGCAGGAGGATCTGGCCGAGCGGGCCGGGCTGAGTGCGCGCTATATCGGGTCCATCGAACGCGCCGACGTGTCTGCATCGGTGACGGTTCTGGGACAACTCGCCGGTGCTTTGGATACCGACCCCTGTGCATTGATCAGTACGAAGTCCCGGCGGCGAGCAGGCGCTTAAGGAGATCAGGGCACTGACCGGCCTGCACGGTCGTTTAATCGTGCGCTCGACCAGCGTCGACATCGTGCCTGTCTTTCTGCCTGACGGGTTCCTACGCCGGATCGAGCACGCGCAGGGCGCGATCGTAAGCTTCTTCCATCCATTGCGCGCGGCCTGTGTATGGCGCCGGCCGAAAGCGCACCTCCAGCCAGACGCGTGTGCCGAGCCCAGGGACGGATGCGCGTAGCTTCGCACGGACGATGCCGTCTTTCTCGACGGCGGAGATCAATCTGATCGTCATCGGTTCCATGGGTGCCATGATGAGGGCCAGGATTGGCGGGCACCACTCGCAAATCAGGCGACTTCCCTCAGATACACCGCAAAGCCTGCCGGCGCGCGCCCGTCAGGCTATCTGAGCGGCGTTGAACAGCGTCAGTGCATTGAGGTGTGCATCGCACGCTTCCTCATCGCCTGCCATCTTCTGTGTGCGCTGGTGGAGGCGGCTGGCGGGACAGCGCCAATGCGCCCTTGCGGACATGCGGGTTTCCCTCTGGCCAGCCCCTCATGGTGGTCGGTGCCACGGTATTCTCTGCCCGAGCATGAGTGATGCCCCTTGGGATGCCTGCCAATTCCGCCGCCGGTGAGATACCCGGTGCTACGGCCGGCGGATTCACGGTTGTTCGGCTTTAGACAAGCGGCCGCGTCTTCTGCCTTTGCTCCTGTTCGGTCTCTATGATCCATAGTCATCCCCATCTGGGGTTCTAAGCGCCTCAAGTCTCCTGTGGCGCGGTTTTCGAAAGTCTTATTCGCGATTACTGGCCGGGCGCGCCGGCTGGTCAACGGGCTGCCCGCATAACCGTGTTGCCCGTTCCCCCCGGCAGAGCCGGGGTGACCAACCGGCTTTATCGCCCGGCGACTGTCTCCGCGAACTTTCGACAAACCGACAGGAGACAAGCCATGACGCGCAAGAACACAAACCAGAAAGATGTCTATAGCCGGATCACGGATCGCATCATCGAACAGCTGGAGCAGGGCGAGCGGCCCTGGCACAAGCCCTGGAACGCCGAACACGCTGCCGGCCGCATCACCCGGCCGCTCCGCTCAAACGGCATCCCTTATCAGGGCATCAATATCATCATGCTCTGGGGCGCTGCCGCCGCAGCCGGCTACAGCGCACCGATCTGGATGACCTTCAAGCAGGCCAGGGAACTTGGCGGCCATGTCCGCAAGGGCGAGAAAGGCGAGCTGGTTGTTTACGCCTCCACCTTTACCCGCACGGAAGTGGATGACAAGACCGGCGATGAGGAAGAGCGCGATATCCCCTTCATGAAGGGCTACACCGTGTTCAACGTCGAGCAGATCGACAGCCTGCCGGATCACTTCTACGCACCGGCAGAGCAGCGGCTCGATCCGGTACAGCGGATCGCGAGCGCAGACGCCTTCTTTGAGGCGACCGGCGCCAGTATCCGCCACGGCGGCAACATGGCGTACTACACTGTCACGAACGACTACGTTCAGATGCCGCCCTTCGAGACCTTCCGCGATGCGGAAAGCTACTACGCGACCCTGGCGCACGAAGTGACGCACTGGACGCGGCACCCCAAGCGTCTTGATCGCGACTTTGGTCGCAAGCGCTGGGGCGACGAAGGCTACGCCATGGAAGAGCTGGTTGCCGAGCTGGGCGCGGCCTTCCTCTCAGCCGAGCTGGATATCTCCGCAGAGCCCCGCGAAGATCACGCTTCCTACATCGCCTCGTGGCTTAACGTGCTCAAGAATGACAAGCGTGCCATCTTCACAGCAGCATCCCACGCGCAGCGCGCTGCGGATTACCTCCGCGGCATGAGCGCACAGGACGAGGAAAGCGCTGCCGCCTGAGCGGCAGCTAAAGAGCGAGCCGCAGCCGATCGTGGCTGCGGCTCA
>JBJHBT010000031.1:0-46816 GCA_050485645.1 Gammaproteobacteria bacterium
GGAAACTCCCGGCAGGCTGCCGAACCGGCCATCTGCAGTTCAAATCGTTAACACCTTGACAAGCCATGAAAGTCGCGCCAAATCTAGCCTTCAGCCAAATGACCTCGAAATCTGTCGGACACCAGTGCGACGTGATGACAAGCGAGTTCTCTGTTGCCAGATCAATAATCGTTGCAGGATCGAAAACGCGATGCGCATTAAACTCTACGCGTTCAACACCGACCGGTACGGACAGGTAAAACGTTCCTCCGTCCTCCAGAAAGTAAGACATGGCTCGCAACCCTGCTCTAAATCCCTCAGGGTCAATCGGATCCTGATAGCGCCCAAGCCCAAAGTGTTCGAGCGCATGAAGGCAGGACAGCGAGTCGCAAGATGCGGCCATTTCCTGCACCGGGCTCATGATATCCGCTTGCCGAAACTTGATACCGGGCACATGCTTGGATATTGGCCTAACATCAAACACTTCAATCTCTCGAAAACAGGCCACATGCGCTACAAATCCGTCTACACGTGAACCAACATCAATATGTCTACGCGGATTACTCTCAAATACGCTTCTAGCAACGAGAAGATCTTGCCAGAAGTACTCGCTATTCGTTGCCCCACCTTCTTCGTACCAGTCATGCAAGCACGGGCGAAGAATCAGACGGCCAGAATATCGTGATCGAAATGCAACAAGGTTTCCTATGAACCGCGGTAAACCTCTAACGGAAAGTATCGTTCTGCGTATATCAATTCCGAACTGAGATTTCATGACCCAGTTTGCGCGGACCAAGAGCTCTCTGAATACGCTTCCTCGCATGGAAGCCACCTCCGATTTGCCGTCTCGTTCGCCATTCATACGTTACAAAGTACCCGCCCCAATTGGCCAACACGAATCCATACGCGCTACTGGCAGACCGGGAGACTTGTGAACCAAATCACCCTGTCGCAACACCATGAGCAGACCAACGTCCATTTCCCCTTTCGGTTGTGACTTCCTACACAGCCTAGCTATGCGACCGCTCTCTTACGAAGAGGATTGTAGACCAGCAGGTGAAACCGATGGCGAATATCACCATTGCAGCAACAATGCCAGCGATGCCGAACCAGTATGCCCCGACAAAATTCAGAATAATGCCAGCCACCGCCGTCACAATCTTTGCTGGCATTAGTGTTCTAGTTTTCATCATGCTCAACAGCTTCAGCGACATCAGTTGACCGGCAGCAAAGATCCCTCCCGCAAGTAACATCCAAGGAAAAAACTGAGAAACAGCTCGAAACTCTGGTGCAACAAGCAATCTGAAAACCTGCTCATGAAACAGGAATGCGAGGAAGACACTACAAGCAGTTAGCCCGAGCGCGAGCCAAGTCAGCCACAACGTCAGACGACTGACAGTAGCATTGCGCTCTGAATTCTTTGCATCTCCGGATTTTTGAAACAGAACGGGAGCAACGAACTGGACCGCGACCCCGGTAGCAAGCGTAATGGGCTGATAGCCAACTTGAAACAGAATGGCGTAAAGACCAATGTCCCCCTGAGTTTGAAACAGGGCGAGCGCCCAGCGATCCGACACGCTCTGTGCCCAAACAAAGCCTCCCCAGACTGCAAAGGGCCAGGAATAACCCCTGATCTGGCTCTTCCATTCGGACTTTCGAGTACTCGTACACTCAACATTTCGGAACAATTTTCGCGCGAAGGCCAACTGTGACCCCAAAACCAGCAGAGTCGCCAATGCATACCCGTACAACGCGGCGATACTGCTCCCTCCCAACAGCATGACCAACAACGCGGCAGCAAGGACTTTAATCCATGCTGCCGCCCCTTGATGTAGTGCGACGATCGACCTCTGTCGCGCCGCGTTCTGAATCCCGGTTAGAAGCGAATTGTAGCCATTCAAGATCGCGAATAGAAATGCCGCCAGCATGATAGTCGGCCAGCGGCCGACGCCTGTTGCGGCAAGGCCTCCCATCGCGAGCAGCAGCAAAACAACTGACAAACCGGTAGCGATTAGCACCAGCCGCCGAATCACTACCAGATAATTTGCAAGCTCTCCGCTCTCTCGGGCTGGAGCAAAGTATCGCGACGCTCCTTGGCTAATAGGACCAAAGAGGATCTGGTTGAAGAGCATCGCGACTGTCAGCCCTAAGGCCAGTTCACCATACTGAGAAGGAGTCAGCAGCTCTGTAAGGACACGGACTCCAACAAGTGTTCCGACGATCGCGCCAAACTGCCCCAATACAACCCAAGCCCCCTCCCGACTGAGCCGTCGAATACGCTTCAGCGCAATCACGTCGAACGCTGACGAGAAAAAAACCTTAGTGTCATCAAAGCCGTATCGTCATAGTTCGCTACATTCCAGATCAAGGTCAGGTCGCGGATTCAAATTAGCATCAGGAAGGGAGTCAAACGTAACGCATCAGCTGCCGTCCCGGCACCCTAAAGACTCCTGGCCTCCGTTGGTACTCGACCAAGAAAATCGTCATAAGCGAGCTTCAGCCCCAATTCAAGATTGACCTTCGGCTTCCATCCGAATTCACGTGCTTTCTGGCTGTCCACCAACTTTCTTGGGGCCCCATCTGGCTTGCTCACATCGAAGCGTATATCACCCTGGTAGCCCACGGTCTCCGCAACAAGCCCCGCAAGATCTGCTATCGACACATCTTCGCCATAACCTACGTTAATGTGGCTGAGCATTGGCTCCGTCTGCTCGCTATAGACCTGATTTTCGAGCTCCATTACGTGCACGCTTGCCGCGGCCATATCGTCGACGTATAGAAATTCCCTGCGCGGTCTACCGCTCCCCCACACAAGAACAGAAGGTGCACTGATCATCTTTGCATCATGAAACCTCCTGATTAGTCCAGGTATGACGTGAGAATTTTCAGGATGATAGTTGTCGCCTGGACCATAAAGATTGGTTGGCATTACGCTTCGATAATCTACCCGGTGAGTCTTCCCATACTGCCGGTTATAGCTTTCGCAAAGCTTGATTCCCGCTATTTTAGCAATGGCGTATGGCTCATTGGTGGGCTCAAGCTCGCCAGTCAGCAGCGCGCTCTCAGACATCGGTTGCATCGCAAGCTTAGGGTAGATGCAACTCGAACCAAGAAACAAGAGCTTCCGCACTCCAGCCTGGAATGCGGAGTGGATCACGTTAGCCTCAATCATCAGATTGACATAGATAAAATCAGCTGGGCAAGTTTGATTGGCGAGAATGCCGCCCACCTTCGCCGCCGCCAGGTAGACTTGGTCGGGCTTCTCGGCCTCAAAAAACTCACGTACGGCGAGTTGATCTGTCAAGTCAAGTTCTGTGCGGCTACGGACTATGAGTTGTTCGCGCTTCCAGCCGCGGGACAAGAGCTGCCGCACGATAGCAGATCCAACCATACCGCCATGGCCAGCAACGTAGACTCTGTCACCCATATGCAACTCGGTCACTCGTGGTAGTCGTATGCTGGGAACCCGTGCTTCTTAACAAGCTCGTCGCGTTCGGCAGCCTTCAGGTCTTCACGCATCATTTCGCGCACCAATTCGTAGAACCCGATCCGAGGTTTCCATCCCAGCCTAGCCTTTGCCTTAGATGCGTCGCCCAGTAGCGTCTCCACTTCAGTAGGTCTAAAATATCGTGGATCGACTCGAACAACTGGCCGATCTCTTAGCCACCCGACCTCGTCGACACCTTGCCCTTCCCAACGAATCTCCATGCCGACCTCTTGAGCGGCAGTGTTCACAAAGTCTCGCACGCTAAATTGCAGTCCTGTTGCGATAACAAAATCCTCGGGTGCCTCCTGTTGCAGCATCAACCACTGCATCTCCACGTAATCTCTTGCGTGCCCCCAATCCCGTCTCGCATTTAGGTTCCCCAAGTACAAGCAACTCTGTAGCCCAAGCTTGATGCGGGCCAAGCCCCGAGTTATTTTTCTTGTAACAAAAGTCTCACCTCGAACTGGAGATTCGTGATTGAATAGAATTCCGTTACATGCATAGATTCCATATGCCTCACGATAGTTTATGGTGATCCAATGCGCATACAGTTTGGCTACTGCATATGGACTGCGAGGATAGAACGGAGTGGCCTCGGTTTGCGGCGCCTCCTGAACGAGGCCGTATAACTCGGAGGTAGATGCCTGATAGTAGCGTGCCGAACGTTCCATGCCGAGAATACGGATCGCCTCAAGAACACGCAATGCTCCTAGCGCATCAGAGTTCGCCGTATATTCCGGTTCCTCAAAACTCACTGACACGTGGCTCTGCGCGGCCAGGTTATATATCTCATCCGGCTTCACCTGTTGGATGATACGTATCAAGCTCGAGCTATCCGTCATGTCTCCGTGATGCAAAATCAGCCGACGTCCTTCTACATGTGGATCCTGATACAGGTGATCAATACGGTCCGTGTTAAAAATAGACGTCCGGCGTTTAAGGCCATGAACTTCATAACCTTTCTCGAGCAAGAACGCAGCTAAGTAAGAGCCGTCCTGCCCGGTAATTCCGGTGATAAGGGCCTTCTTCATTGTTCGCCTTTTCGTGACACTTGCATGCGCCGCTCGTTGACAGGCTTTATACGAGCCGGACTCAGGATACGTTTACAGCTACTGAACTACCTCGTGTTCGGGTGAGCGAGGAACGGACGCAAGTGCATGAATGGCCAGCACCCCGACCACTCCCAGCATTCCACCCAGAATAGTAGCCAAGACAACAATCAGCGAGCGCTTCGGCCAAACGCGGTCCTTCGGGACAGTAGCCCCGTCAATCACACGAAATGCAAACTCATCATTGCCACGCGCAAGCATCAAGTTCTGGAACTCGCTCTCCAATAGGCGGCCTATGGACTGATGAAGGGTTACGACCGTAGTCTGTGTAAGCTCCTCTTGCAGATACGAAATGTTCGACTCCGCTCTTATCAATGCGCGTTCGCGTAAACGAATATTGAGTTGCTGCACAAGTGACGCAGCCCAGTCCGCCGCAAGTTCTGGGTCGGTCCACTCTACCGTAACACGCACCAATCCCGTTGAAGGCTGCTCATCGACTCGGAGCACTCTCTTGCGGAAGACTTCCACCGCATCACGAATATCTGGCGCCCCATCTCCGTTTCCATTTATCCAACGATTTGCGGACGCATCCCACTGCCCGGAAAAAATCAAGGGAAGCAATCCGCGATGTTCGATGAAGTCACGAACGAATTCCCTGGATTGCAGAGTGGCGATAGCCTCAGGCGTGTTACCGCGGTCGACGCTCACGCCAGCTAGTAGCGCCAATCCGCCTAGCTGTCCGCCCAGGTTTGGTCCGGCCATTGCTTCCGCTGGAGCGAGCAGAACTTCAGACCTATACCACTCAGTTGCCACGAATGCATAGAGAACGGAGGCAGTCGCGAACAACATAACAGTCGTCGCTATCCAGTACCTGCCTCGCCACAATATCCGTCTGAGCTCGCTCAGGCTGATGTCACCGGGAGCACGCGCTCCGTTAGCAGCGGATGTCCGCTCCTGTTCGAAACTGCCACTTGACGAACGGCCTCCACTAGACGTTCGCCCGCCTTCTGTTGTAGGCAACTCACTCATTGGCCGACTTCACATACCTGCTACCGATGCAACAGACTAAGGCAAAAAGGCGCATTCTGCGCTGGAAAATCCATGGAATCAGTCACCGCCCTAGCCATCCTATACCCCCTCACACTGTGGCGACGCTCCACTTCGGCACACTTGGATTCCTGAGCGAACAAAGTTCGGGCCATACCCCGTTGATCTGCTCTTCCAGGCCACAAGCAGGCATATGTCGCTAGAACGAATTTACCGCCGCCGCTGCAATCGCAAGGTTGTACACGATCTGCGTGACACTACCCCACAGCGTCAGCGGCCTTACCCTGTCCACATTCATCGGTGCAACAATGGTATCTCCAGGGCGGACTTCCACTCCTCGACCACGCTGAAACCAGCGCGAACCACTGCCAGCAATTACCTCGCCATTCGCCCGCACGACATACACCTGCCGCGCGTCGGCCCTTCGCGTGAGTCCACCACTCTGGGCAACGTAGTCATCTCGATGCAGGCCAACTTGATACATGTGAGAAGTCGGCGACTGCACCTCACCGATTACCGTGACCACCTGGCTCCTTTCCGGAATGAACAGCTGGTCGCCATCTCGCAGAGTAATATCCGCATCCCCGCGACCGTTCACAATGTCTTCCAGACGAATGACAAAGCGGCCGGTGGCTTCCGCGGAACGCAGTTCGCGGATGAGTTCCTGCCCGATGCTGATCGCATCGAGGGCGCCGGTGTCAGCCAATGACAGCGCCGTCAAGTCACTCTGGATGCGCCTGGCGAGCACCTCGATCTGCTCGCGCTCCCTTTCCCGCAGTTCTACACGAACAAACACGCTGCCTTCAGGGAAGGCCAGATCGGTAAGACCGCCGGCACGTTCGAGCAAGTCCGACAGACGTTCACCCTGACGAACCGAATAACTGCCAGGGAACACCACCTCGCCGTGCAGTGTCACCGTCTGCTGCTCGCGCCAGCGAGGCACTTCCTTGATGTTCAGAAAATCATATGGCGCGAGCACGAGGTCGGCTGCCGCATCACCGCTCAGAATCGCTGCCAGATCCACAGTGAGCACCGCAGTTTCACGATACTCGCCATCCACCACGGCGTAGCGCGTAAGCTCCGCGTCTATGGTGTAGGCGGAAGACCGCATACCGCCACCGGCGCGCAGCAGGTCGCTCACACGCATGCCGGATTCCAACGGATAGTCGCCCGGTGCGCGTACCGATCCATCGACCCTCGTCACCGGCGCCGGCACGTTCGGAGGCAGCTGTACGCTGACCTGCTCCATAATGGGAGCCACGATGTGGCGACGCCCCGTTTCCAGATTGAACACATGCACCGTGTCGCGCGGCTGCAGCATCACGTTAACGGATGGGTTGGCCGGCTCGGCCCAGACGGCCGGCAGGCTGGCCGACAGCAGCTCTGTTGCAACGTTCCGCTCACGCTCACGCTGGATCAGCACGTACTGCATATCCGACATCGGTTTCAACCTATCCGGTGAAGGCAGCAGGTCATGCAGTCGCATGCCGGGAAACCACTGATACAGTCCCGGCTGCTGCACATTGCCTTCCAGCCGTATCGCGTCTTCCAGCAGATCCATGTTGGCCTGCACGCGCAGCACATCGCCATCCTGCACGGGTTGATCTGATCCGGCCGCGACGCCGAGATCCAGGTCCTGAACCGTGGTTCCACGGCCCGGTACGATGCGTTCCAGCTTCACCGCCGATTGATTGGCGTTCGCTCGCAGACCACCGGCCAGCGCAACGACCTCCCCCATCGTACGCTCGTTGCGCAGTTCATAGATTGCCGGCCTGCGTACTTCGCCATCCACCGCAACGGAGGGGCCGATGGGCGGGACGAAGATCGCATCGCCCGGCTGCAAACGCACGTCGTTCCGGGTATCGCCGCGCAGCAGCAGGTCGTACAGATCCAGCGTTGTGATGACCTCGCCATCGCGCATCAACCGCACATTGCGCAGCGACCCGATCTTGCGAACGCCGCCGCTGCCGAGCAGCGCATTGGTCATCGTCGCAAGACTGCTCACCGTATAGGAGCCGGCACGCTCCACTTCGCCGAGCACGAAAACGCGAATCGACCGCAATTCGCCCAAGGTGATACTGGCCCGTGTACCGATCATCTGCTCAGTCACGCGCTCGGTGAGCACATTACGGGCATCTGCGAAACTCAGTCCGCTGACATTCACCGGCCCGATCTGCGGGAAGTTCACCGTGCCATCGCGGTTCACGAGGAGGAAATATTCGGCGTTCTGGTTGCCGAACAGCTGCACGTTGATCGTGTCACCGGGGCCGATCACATAGTCCACCGGCACCGGGATGTCGGTCACCGGCGCAAACGTGGACGGAGCTCCACGGAAGATGTCGTACCCGAACGGCCGCAGCGCCGCGGTGCCAGTCGGCTCCAGCGGCAGCGGCGTCACGAAGACATCGAACGGTCGCAACGACTGTTCAGCCTGCAGGCGCACCGTGGCTTCCGCGACATTCAGGCCGTGCAACGTGATGGTGGGCACGCCTGGCAGGTAAAGCTGACCGCTGCTGTCGAGCCGGTAGGGATTGCCGTTCAGCAGCCGCTCGAGAAACGAACGCAGCCGCCGCTGTTCATCCGCATTGAGCCCGGCCAGTGCCTCCTCGCGGAATTCAAACTCGAGCACAACCGTGTCGTTTGCCTGGAACCGGCCGCGTCGACGTTCCCGCTCCTGCACTTCCTCAAGCTCATCGAGTGATGCGGGCTGCTCGAAGTCACCCGGCGCATCATCCGTGCGCGCCGCGCCGCCCTGCTCCTGCTGAAGCAGCTGCAGGAAGGTCTCCCGCTGCGCCGGCGGCAGCTCGCGCTGCAGCTCGCGCATCAACGCCCGTTGCTGCGCCGGCGGCAACGACTGAAACAGCTGTATCTGCTCCTGAATCGGCAGCCCGCCAAGCTGTGCAAACGATGTGCTGCCGAGCGCAAGCAGGCCGGCTACCGCAAATACAGCAAGCGCCCGAATAAATCGCGTGAAGACTGGTTGCATGCGTGGAGAATCGATTACGAAGGATGATCCATGGGAACGACCGTTACACGGCCGTGCGCACCCCTTGGCACCCGCCGCGTTCTGCCCCTCCCTGCAGGAAACTCAAAGGCCGGGCCGCCCGCCGCGCAGGCACCCGCGTTCGTTGCTCGCGGCCATTCCCGGAAGTCTCGAGGCCGCATGTCGATGGGATGATATCGACGCGAAACGGGGCCGGCAAGGATCGCGTCTCAGATCCACCCGAATCCGCGCGCCATCGTGGCAAGCATGACGCCTGAGAAAGAGAGGAACAGGGTCATCATCCAAACGCGTGTCGTGGCAATGGAGTCGCTGAGCACGTCGAGACGCCTGTCGACCGCGTTAAACCGGCCGTCGGTCGCGTCGAACCGCCTATCGATCACCTCGAATCGACCATCGATCGCGTCGAACCGCCTGTCGATCACCTCGAATCGACCGTCAATCACGTCGAACCGCCTGTCGATCGCCTCGGACCGACCGTCGATTGCGTTAAACCGCCCGTCGACCGTGTCGAAGCACGCACCCGACGAATGCTCGAAACGGTCCAATCGGGCTTCCATCGACGCCTTGACGGCGTCGATCCGCTCCGACAGCCGGATGTTCGTCTCATCCAGCCGATCGCGCAGGCCGCGGATATCGACCTTGATGTCGCTGATGTCGGACTGAATATGCCCGACATCTGATTCCAGCCGCGCGATTCGCGATTCCACGGAATCCTCCACCGCCACCATGATGCGCTACCTCGGAGACCAACCGATTTTACCGGATTATTGATCTTCCGGCAGGTAAGCGACGAGCGGTGAAAGTCGCGGCTTCGGCCGGATTGTGATGACGCCGCGCCGTCCTGCTGTGCACCACACGGAAAGCTGCCGTGCACAGCGGCGGGCAGCCGCTCCGCTCACTCCCGCCATTGCCGAAAGCGCGCCAGCGCGCCGGCAATCGGCTCCGGGCCGCTCTGGTCGGATGCCACCAGGCTGGAGACGTTCTTCGCCAGCCGCTTGCCCAGTTCCACGCCCCACTGGTCGAACGGATTCACGTCCCAGAGCACCCCCTGTACGAACACCTTGTGTTCGTACAGGGCCACCAGCCTGCCCAGTGTCGCCGGATCCAGCCGCTCATACAGAATCAGCGTGCTCGGGCGGTTGCCCGGGTAGTTCTGGTGCGGGCCGCGGCCGCGGCCGGCCGGGTCGCCCATCGCCAGCGCCCAGGTCTGCGCCAGGCAGTTTGCGGCGGCCAGGTCCTGCTGCGACTGGCGGCCCACGGCCGACTTCGCGGTGAGCAGGAAATCCGCGGATACCGCCTCGGTGCCCTGGTGCAGCAGCTGATAAAACGAGTGCTGGGCATTCGATCCCGGCTCGCCGAAGATCACCGGGCAGGTGTCGCACTCCACCGGCTCACCGTTGCGGCGCACGCGCTTGCCGTTGCTTTCCATTTCAAGCTGCTGAAGGTAGGCGGCGAAACGGTGCAGGTGATCGTCGTAGGGCAGCACGGCGTGCGTACCGGCCCCCAGGAAATTCCGGTTCCAGATCCCGATCAGCGCGAGCAGCATCGGCAGGTTCCCGGTCGGCTCAGCGGTGCGGAAGTGTTCGTCCATCGCATGGCCACCGGCGAGAAACTGATCGAAATGGCCAGAGCCGATCGCCAGCGCCACCGTCAGTCCCACGGCGGACCACACCGAATACCGGCCGCCCACCCAGTCCCAGAATCCGAAGCGCAAATCCTGTGCGATGCCGAATGCGTCCATCGCCTCATGGTTTGTCGACACCGCGACGAACTGGGCGGTCACCGCGGCCTCTCCGCCACGCGCGGCCAGCCACTCACGCGCCGCGTGCGCGTTGGTCAGCGTCTCCAGCGTTGTGAAGGTCTTGGAGCAGATCACGAACAGGGTCGTCTGCCAGTCGACGCGCGCCAGCACCTGCGCCAGCTTCACGCCATCGATATTCGAAATGCAGTGCACGTTCACGCCACGCTGCCGGTACGGCGCCAGCGCTTCGACGGCCATGACGATGCCGAGGTCGGAGCCACCAATACCGATATTGACGATGTCGGTGATGGCCTGGCCGGTGGCGCCGCGCAGTTCGCCGGCCGCCAGCCTGTCCGCCAGCGCGCGGATTTTCGTGCGCTCGGCCTCGACGGCCGGCATCACGTCCTCGCCCCAGGCCCTGATCGGCTGATCCGCGGGCCGGCGCAGTGCCACGTGCAGCGCCGGACGATCCTCGGTGTTGTTGATCGGCAGCCCGGCGAACATGCCCACCGTCCACGCACCCACCTGAGTCTGGGTTGCCAGCTTCAGCAGGTCGTCCAGCGTATCGCGATCGATCAGCTGGCGGCTGAAGTCGAGCAGCAGGCCCTCGCGTTCCAGTGAAAAACGCTCGAACCTGGCCGGATCAGCCTCGAACAGCTCATGAATGGACTGGTCGCGCAGCTGCTGTGCGCGCGCCGTCAGCGACCGCCACGCCTCGGTGCGCGGGCCGTAGGCTGCCTGAACACCGGCGTCAGACCCCGTAGTAGTCACGATACCAGTCCACGAATCGGCGCACGCCGACCTCCACCGGCGTCGCCGGCCGATAGCCGACGTCGGTTACCAGGTCCTCGACGTCCGCCCAGGTGTCCGGGACATCGCCCGGCTGCAGCGGCAGCAGGTTCTTCTCTGCCCTGCGTCCCAGGCAGTCCTCCAGCACTTCGATGTAATGCGACAGCTCCACCGGCTGCTGATTGCCTATGTTGTAGAGACGGTACGGCGCACGGCTACTGGCGGGATCCGGCGTGTCCGAGTCCCAGTCGGCGTTCGGGGTGGCCACATGATCCATGGCCCGCACCACGCCTTCAACGATGTCATCCACATAGGTGAAGTCACGCCGATGATGACCGTGATTGAACACATTGATCGGCTCGCCGGCAAGAATGGCCTTCGTGAACAGGAACAGGGCCATGTCCGGACGACCGAAGGGGCCGTAGACGGTGAAGAATCGCAGCCCGGTGACCGGCAGATCGTAGAGGCTGGCATAGGTGTGAGCCATCAGCTCGTTGGCTTTCTTCGTGGCCGCGTACAGCGACAGCGGATGATCCACGTTGTGATGCACCGAGAATGGCATCATTGTGTTGGCGCCATACACGGAACTGGTGGACGCGTACACCAGATGTTCCACGTCGTTGTGGCGGCAGCCCTCGAGTATGGCCATCGAGCCGGCCAGGTTGCTGTCCACATACGCGAAGGGGTTTTCCATGCTGTAGCGCACCCCGGCCTGCGCGGCCAGATGCACCACCCGCTCGAAGCGCTGCGCCGAAAACAACGCGGCGATACCGTCACGGTCGACAAGATCCAGCTTCACGAAGCGGAAGTTCGGATAGCTTTCGAGCACATTCAGCCGCGCCTGCTTCAGTGTGACGTCGTAGTAGTCATTGAGGTTATCCAGGCCAACGACCTCTTCACCGCGTTCCAGCAGCTTCAGCGAGGTATGAAAACCGATGAAGCCGGCCGCGCCGGTGACCAGCACCTTCATCGCTGCGGCTCCGTCATCGCCACGACACCGTTCCGCTGCGTCATTGCCGCCACCCGGCATAGGCCCGCCATTACCGTGCCCCTACAGTCGCGCATCCACTTTCTCCTTTGGCAACAGGTACTTGATATCGTAGACCACGCAGTTTGGCGCGCCGAGACGCCGTATGCCGTCCGCGCCCAGTTCAGCGAACTCGCGGTGCGCCACGGCAATGACCACGGCGTCGTAGGCGCCACGCGCCGGCGACGCCGTGAGCTCCAGTCCGAATTCGTGCCGCGCCTCGTCCGCATCCACCCATGGATCGTGGACGTCGACGCGGCAGCGGTAGCTTTTCAGCTCCCGCACCAGGTCGATGACCTTGGTGTTGCGCACGTCCGGACAGTTTTCCTTGAACGTCAGTCCCAACACCAGCACCCTGGCATCCGCAGGCTGAATGTACCTGCCGATCATCAGCTTCACCACCTGGCTTGCCACGTGGCCGGCCATGCTGTCGTTCAGCCGGCGCCCGGCAAGAATCATCTCCGGATGATAATTCAGCTGCTGTGCCTTCTCGGTGAGATAGTAGGGGTCCACGCCTATGCAGTGGCCACCCACGAGCCCCGGCCGGAACGGCAGGAAGTTCCACTTGGTCGCGGCCGCGTCCAGCACTTCCTCCGTGTCAATGCCGATGCGGTCGAAGATCAGCGCCAGCTCGTTGATCAGCGCAATGTTCACGTCGCGCTGCGTGTTCTCGATCACCTTGGCCGCTTCGGCCACCTTGATGCACGAGGCCTTGTGGGTACCGGCGGTAACGATGCTGCGGTACAGCGCGTCGACGAAATCCGCAATCCGGGGTGTCGAGCCCGAAGTCACTTTCACGATGGACGCCAGCGAATGCGTGCGGTCGCCGGGATTGATACGCTCCGGGCTGTACCCGGCAAAGAAATCACGGTTGAACCGCAGCCCGGAAACCTGCTCCAGCACCGGCACGCAGACTTCCTCGGTGCAACCCGGATACACGGTGGATTCGTAAATCACCACGTCACCCCTGTTCAGCACACGACCCACCGTCCGGCTGGCGCCGATCAGCGGATCGAGCAGCGGCCGTTTGTTGCGGTCGATGGGCGTGGGCACCGTGACGATGTACACATTGCAGCCGGACAGGTCCGCGACATCGGTACTGAAAGTCAGTCTGGTGGCCTCGGCCAGTTCCTCGGCCGTTGCTTCCCGTGTCGTGTCGCGACCATCCCTGAGCTGCGTGATGCGGTCAGCCTTGATGTCGAAACCGGTGGTGGGGTAGATGCGGCCCAGTGCAACCGCCAGCGGCAGCCCGACGTAGCCCAGGCCGATCACGCCTATGCGAATATCCTGCAATGAATCGTCCTGTGGTGGACGGTCCTGCAGCGAACCTTCCTCCGGGGAGCCGCCTTGCAGGGAACCGTCTTGCGATGAACCGTCTTGCGATGAACCGTCTTGCGATGAAAGGGTAGTCACGATCGTATCCATCTTTATTTTTGTGTCGCGATTGTCATGTCGCGTCGGTGTGTTTGGCCGTGTGTTTCGCCCGTGCGTCGCCTGTCGGGCAGGTGGCACAAATTCTACGCATTCCCGCAGTCGGCGGCCGAACCCATCACACGTTCCCACAATGTCGGACGTTTCAGGCGTTCTCGCATGCGCGCGAGCATCGCTGCGTGCGCCGCCCGCTCTTCATCGCAGGCCATGTGCACGGCCAGCGTGAGGCCGCCGCGATCGAGCACCGGCGTATCCGCGTGACCGCTCGCGCCCGGCTCAACGCCAGCCTCCAGCGACAGGCTGCCCTGCCCGCCGGTCATCGCCAGATATACTTCGGCGAGAATTTCGGCGTCGAGCAGCGCGCCGTGCAGCTCGCGACGTGAATTATCCACGCTGTAACGTTTGGCAAGCGCATCCAGGCTGTTGCGCTGGCCCGGGTGCATGCGTCGCGCCACGGCCAGGGAATCCAGCACGGAGCAGATCTGGCGGATATCACGCGTTGGCGGGTTGTTCAGGCGGGCCAGTTCGGCATTGAGAAAGCCGATGTCGAACTCGGCGTTGTGAATCACGAGTTCGGCACCGCTCGCGAACGCCAGAAATTCGTCTGCCACCTCGGCGAAGCGGGGTTTGCCGGCCAGAAACGCATCGTCCAGGCCATGCACCTCGATCGCGCCGGGGTCCACGGGCCGATCGGGATTCATATAGCGGTGGAACCTGTTGTTCGTGATCCGTCGATTGACCAGCTCGACACAGCCGATCTCGATCACACGGTGACCGGCTTCGGCTTCAAGGCCGGTGGTTTCGGTATCCAGTACAACCTGCCGCATGCGCGTCACAGACTCCCGATGCGCGGACGGCGCAAAACTGCGCCTATGGTGCCGAACGCATCGGCGCGCGGCAACCGGTGGCATCTTCCAGGCCGCGGTTCGCCAGCGCATCGGCACGCTCGTTGCCGGCATGTCCGGCATGCCCCTTCACCCAGTGCCAGCGCACATCGTGGCGGCCGGCCAGTGCGTCCAGCTGCATCCACAGGTCCTGGTTCTTCACCGGCTTCTTCGCGGCCGTGCGCCAGCCGCGACTGCGCCAGCCCGGCAGCCACTCGGTGATGCCGTTCTTCACGTAGACGGAATCGGTATACAGATCCACGCGACAGGGTTGCTTCAATGCCTCGAGGGCACGGATCGCGGCCGTGAGTTCCATGCGATTGTTGGTGGTGTCCGCCTCGCCGCCGCGGATCTCCCGGCTGCGGCCATTGTGCTCGAGTACCGCGCCCCAGCCGCCCGGCCCGGGGTTGCCGCGGCAGGCCCCGTCTGTGTAAACCGTTACCTGCTTCATCCGCGCTGACGTGTCTGACTGCTGCCCGTGCGCGTGGTCGGTTTCACCAGCCCGCCCACGGCACGAAGTTTATGTTGACGCCAGGCGGGCTTCATCGGCGTGACGATACGCACGCGCTTCCGCGCGCTGAGCATGTAGCCACCGGCCAGCAACGGCAGCCAGCGCTGCGCGAAGTCTTCGCGCGGATACGTGCCAACGCGCCGGAGTCGTTCCAGCGGCAGCGTGTGGCAGTAACGCACCGGGCTGCCGACCTCGAAACTCAGCAGCTGCAGCCAGTCGCGCAGCCGCCGCTCGCGAATCATGCGCTGTCGGCCCGGCGGATAGCCGTTCCGTGCCAGCATGAACCGCAGCCCCCACAAGCCCACCGGCACGAACGACAGCACCAGCAGATGGCCGTCCGGTCGCAGGATTCTGTCCACCTCGCGCAGCAGAGCGTGCGGCGTGCCCGTCGCTTCCAGCGTATGCGGCAGCAGCACGACATCCACGGAACCGCTGGTCACCGGCAGCTCCTGGGGATCGCCCACCAGGTCCGGTTCGGCGGAACCGGCGATTCGGAACTCATCATGAAGACGGACGATGCCCTGCCCGCTGCGTCCCTCCTGAAGCATCAGCAGGGATTGATGCTGGGTGCGAGCGTGGCGCAGGAACGTATTGGACTGTCCCCACAGGCCGATCTGGAGCAGCTGCTCACCGAACATCCGGTCCAGCGCGCGCCGCACCTGGCGCTGTTCATTCGCGATAAAGCGTCGCCCCAGCGGCGTGGCCAGCCAGCCGGCCCCCGCCCCATCGCCTCCGGGCTGCTCGGGGCCATCCGGCGCGCGCGGCCGGGCATTTTCAGTTCTGACAGCCGGTTCAATCACAACCCCACTCTGGGACAGCCCGTAGTGATAGTCAATTGATGCGATCAGGCGACCGATGTGATGGAGCCGCTTGCACCGCGGCGCACGATCCGTACGATACGGCGGATGCCCGACTACAACGATGCCGGGCCGGTCGACAGTCCAATGACGGGCCGGTCCGAGGGAATGGTTTCGCTTGATGCGGCCGGCCAGGCCTCAACGGCGGCCGAAGGCCCGTGGTGGCGGTTGCCGCGTTTCACCGGGTTCGTCGCCACCGCGGCGATGCTGGCCATGGCCGGTTGCGCACAGTTCGGCACGCCTGGCCAGGACCAGAGCGCAACCGCAGTGGAACCGCTTGTCGTGTCGCCGGCGGCCCCGCGTCCGGACGCCGCCATGGCGTCGCGCGCCGGCAGCGACCTTGTGAGCGGCCTGTTCGAACCGGCCGAGACCGCGCCGGTCGATGTCATTGCAAGGCTTCGCGCTCGGTTCGCGCTGCCGGTGGTGGCCCATGAGACGGTGGCCTCCGATCACCGCTGGTTCGCGGATCAGCAGGCGTATCTGGACCGCGTCTTCGAGCGCGGCTCGCCGTGGCTGCACTTCATCGCCAACGAACTCGAAGCGCACGACATGCCGGCCGACTACGCGCTGCTGCCCATCATCGAGAGTGCCTTCGATCCACTGGCCTATTCCCATGGCCGCGCGGCCGGCCTGTGGCAATTCATCCCCGGCACCGGGCGACGCTTTGAGCTGAAACAGAACTGGTGGTATGACGGGCGACGTGACGTGATCGAATCCACGCGCGCCGCCATCGAGTATCTGAGCTATCTGCATCAATACTTCGACGGCGACTGGCTGCTGGCAACGGCGGCCTACAATGCCGGCGAGGGCACCGTGATCCGGGCGCTGCGGCGCGCCGAGGCCGCCGGCCAGCCCACCGATTTCTTCAGTCTGCAGCGCTACCTGCCACGTGAGACCCGCGCCTACGTGCCGCGACTGCTGGCGTTGCGGGACGTCGTCGCCGACCCGGAAGCATTCGGTATCACGCTGCCGGTCATCCCCGACCAGCCGGTGTTCGCCATCGTGGACACCGGTGGCCAGATCGATATCGCTCTGGCAGCGGAACTGGCGGGCATGCCGGCCGAGGCGCTGTACGAGCTGAACCCCGCGGTAAACCGCTGGGCCACCGATCCCGACGGCCCTCACCGGCTCCTGGTGCCGGTGGCGACGGCGGACAGCCTCACGGCCGCGCTGTCGGAACTGGGCGAGAACGACCGCGTGCGCTGGACCCGACACCGCATCGAGTCGGGTGAAACCCTGATCGGGATAGCCGCGCGCTACCGCATCAGTGTCGACCTGCTGCGCGAGATCAACAACCTGCACGGCAGCCTGATCCGCGCCGGCGATCATCTGATGGTCCCCAATGCCTATGGCACACATTCCGCGGACACGGCCACGCTGCTGGCGCAGGTGGGCGCACTGGGCAACGCGGTCAATGGCGAAAACCAGACGCGCCAGGTCACCTACACCGTTCGCAGCGGCGACTCGCTATACTCCATCGCGCAGCGCTTCCGCGTCACACTGGCCAACCTTCTTGAGTGGAACGGTGTTTCCACGGAACGCCATCTGCAACCGGGCCAACGGCTGATCATGTACGTGAACGTCGCCGACCAGAGCAGCTGAGGCTCGGAGCAGCCGGGTCTGACGGCGCTGCGCTGAAACGCGGTGACCGACATCCTTCATCGGGAGAACTGTCATGGGATTTCTGAACGGCAAGCGCGCCGTCATTGTCGGGCTTGCGAGCAACCGCTCGATCGCCTGGGGTATCGCGCAGGCCATGCGGCGCGAAGGTGCCGAACTCGCCCTGAGCTATCAGAACGACAAGCTGCGTGAACGCGTGGAGAAGATGGCCGGCGAATTCGGCAGCACGATCACGCTGCCGCTGGACGTATCGTCAGACGAACAGATCGACACGTTTTTCGAAGACCTCGCGGGTCACTGGGACGGCTTCGACATCCTTGTGCACTCGGTGGCGTTCGCACCGATGGAACAGCTGGAAGGCCGTTATCTGGACGCCGTGAGCCGCGAGGGCTTTCGCATTGCGCACGACGTTTCCAGCTACAGCCTGGCGGCGCTGGCCAAACGCGCTGAACCGATGATGGCGGAACGCGCCGGATCACTGCTGACGCTGAGCTATCTTGGCGCGGTGCGTGCCATCCCGAGTTACAACGTGATGGGTCTGGCCAAGGCCAGCCTCGAGGCGAACGTGCGCTTTCTGGCGCAGGATCTTGGCCCCCGCAACATTCGCGTGAACGCGATCTCAGCGGGCCCGATACGCACGCTGGCGGCATCGGGCGTGAAAGGCCTGAAGAAGATGATTCAGCGTGTTGGTGAAGCCGCGCCGCTGCGGCGCAACGTCACGACAGAGGATGTGGGCAATGCCGCCGCGTTCCTGTGCTCGGACCTGGCGGCCGGCATCACCGGCGAGATTCTGTATGTGGATGCCGGTTACAACATCGTCGGCATGCACTTCGACGACGACAGCGGCTGATCCGTCGGACCGATGATCGGCCGGTCACGCTGCTGTCGCGGTGACCTGGCTGTCGATCAGCGGGCTGATCAGTCGATCACGTACTCCGGCTCATCCAGCACACCGGATGGGATCCGCACCCGCGCCTGCTGACGCAGCTCGGCCGCATACGCAAGCAGCTCCATCATCGCCGACTGGTCGGCAAGTTCGCGCTGCAGAAAATCGCGCTCCCCCTGGGGAATCGTGTTCGGCTGACCGGGTCGGTATCCGGACACGAACAGCACCGCCTGGTCACCGGTCGCGGTGGACACCATCTCGCGACGCGGCGCATCGCCTTCACGCAGGCGCGGCAGCGAGAACGCCGTCGTCATGATCTGACTGGGGATGGCGCTGTCCGACTGCTGCACCCAGCGCGGTGCATGCCAGCGTCCGCCGAGCTGCTCGGCCAGCGCTGAGCGCGGATCGGCGTCAGCGTCGGCGTCGGCGTCGCCGTCCGTGCCAGCGTCCGCATCGGCATCCGCGTCGGCATCGGCCACATCGGAAGCATCGGCCAACCCGGCCTCGGACACTGCGTCCCCAGCCTCGACCCCGGTCTCGGTCTCGGTCTCGGTCTGTGCGGCGACCGAACCGGCCGCAGCGAGCGTGGCAACCATGTTGGCCGACTGTGCGTGGAATGCGTCCGCCGCCTGGCGCGCCAGTTCCTCCGCGCGCTGTCGCGTCAGCTCGGCAACGATATCGTCGTAGACATCCTCCAGCGGCTGATCGGCAGGTGGAAAGTGCTCGCGCACGCGCACCACCGCGACATGATCATCGCTGAGCTCGAGCAGTCGGCTGTTGAGCCTGCGCTCCAGGGACTCCGAACTGAACGCCGCCTGGATCACCGGCGCGCTGTTGCTGAAACGGTCGTCCGCTCCGGAGCGTGTGAAGCGTTCAATGGTACGCAGTGGCAAATCTGTCTGCGCCGCAACGGAGCCCAGTTCGTCGTAGGCGTCGAAAGCACGGTCCGCCAGTTCGTTGGCCAGATCGAAGTAGCGATCTTC
Source organism: Gammaproteobacteria bacterium (assembly GCA_050485645.1). Classification (GTDB taxonomy): domain Bacteria; phylum Pseudomonadota; class Gammaproteobacteria; order Steroidobacterales; family Rariloculaceae; genus JBJHBP01. Next base: position 19,296 of record JBJHBT010000031.1, read on the forward strand.
CGCGGCCGTGCGGCTGTATTCCTCGTACAGCTCGTCACGCAGCGATTCGAACGACACCGTATCGCCGGCACGAATGCCGTCGAGTCGAATAACGTGATAGCCGAAGCTCGTGCGCACCGGCTCGCTGACCTCGCCCTGATCCAGCTGGAACAGCGCCTCATCGAATTCGTCGCCGAGCATGCCGAGTGTCATCCAGCCCAGATCGCCGCCGGAGGCGCGCGTGCCGACGTCGTCGGACACTTCGGTGGCCACCGCCGCGAACTCCTCGCCGTCGAGCACGCGCTGCCGTGCGCTGGTGGCGCGCTCGAGGGCGGCCGCATCGTCACCGCCGGCCACCTCGAACAGCATGTGCCTGGCGCGCCGCTCTTCGACGGTCTCGAAGCGGTCCCGCTCGCGTTCGTAGAAGGCACGCAAGGCCTCGTCGCTGACATCGATTTCCGCGGCGATGTCCGACAGGCGTACTTCCAGGTACTCCAGCTCCACCGCCTCCGGTGTGCGATAGCGCGACCGGTTGGCATTGAAGTGCGCCGCGACCGACTCCTCGTCCACTGCGACGTCATCGATGTAGGCGTCAACAGGAAACAGCGCGTAGCCGATCTCGCGCTGCTGATAGTACAGCTCGATGTAGCGACGGAATTCGTTGGGCGGCAGGAACGTGGAATCGAACAGCCCGTTGCGCATCTCCATGATTTCCAGCTGCTGACGCTGCAGCTGCTCGAAGCCGGCCGGTGTCAGGCCCTGAAAACGCAGCTGGGCACGGTACACGTCCGGGGAGAAACGGCCATCGATCTGGAACGTCGGTATCGAGGCGATGCTTTCGACGACACGTTCATCGGAGATGTAGTAGCCGGCTTCGCGGACACGCTGCCGCATCGCACTGAGCTCGATCAGACGTTCGAGCACATTGCGGCGCAGTTCACGACGCAACGCTTCATCGAGGTCCGTCTGGTAGTACTCCTGATACTCGTACAGTTCGTTCTGATATTCGCGATCGAACTCGCGCAGACTGATTTCTTCGCCGTTGACACGGGCTGCGTACGTGGCGCCGCCGAGATTGAAATCAACGCCCCAGAAAATGAAGGTGATTGCGATCAGGCCGATGATGCCGCCGGCCACCCAGATATTGACGATTCGATCGCGAAATCTCTGCAGCATCATTCACCCTGTTCGTTCGCCCTGTTGGCGGCCCGCGCCATCTTCCTGACACGCTCCCTGGTGGATACCGACTCTCAGGAGGTACCCATCGCCAGGACGACGCGCAGCGTACGGCTTCCGTTGAAGGTTCCGTAAAAACTCAAAGGACAGGCCCACCTTCCTGCGTGGAAGACGGGCCTGCCCTTCGGTTTTTTCTGGCGGAGTGGACGGGACTCGAACCCGCGACCCCCGGCGTGACAGGCCGGTATTCTAACCAGCTGAACTACCACTCCCGCACAAACTCTGGTGGGTGCTGAGGGGATCGAACCCCCGACCTTCGCCTTGTAAGGGCGACGCTCTTCCAGCTGAGCTAAGCACCCGCCCCTCGCCCCCCGCAAGCAGCACCCTGGGGGACAGAACGGCTCAGTTTACGGCATCCTTCAGCGCCTTGCCAGCCTTGAACCCAGGCACATTGCTGGCGGCAATCTTGATGGTTTCACCGGTCTGGGGGTTACGGCCACTACGTGCGGCGCGATGCTTCACGCTGAACGTTCCGAATCCAACCACAGACACCTGCTGACCCTTCTTCAGCGCCTTGGTGATGCTTTCCACCACTGCATCAACCGCACGCGCCGCATCAGCTTTTGACAGGTCGGCGGCGTTTGCAACCGACTCTACGAGTTCCGCTTTGTTCATTCCTATCCCTTACGCAATGTTTGCCAAAAAAGTTGATCCCAAGACGCTCACCACCGATTCACCATCCCCGCAACCCGACGTGGCAGAAACACACGCTCACTCTGCGTTGCCTGGTGGACGTCTCCCCAATACCTGAATCAAGAATAGCTGAATCAAGACCGCTGTGAGGGGGGCAAGTATATGGCAACAGGCTCGAGATGCCACATACCTGACGAGAATTCACGACTGCGGACCTTATACCAAGGCGTATTTTCACATGTCAACCGACGGAGAAAAGCGACATCCGGACCGGGCGCCGGACTAATGCGGCAGCACCGCCTCGCCGGCATCCTTGTCGTCGGGCTTGCCCTCACGTTCCACCGTCGGCGGTTCGTCGGCCCGCTTCGGTCGCGGCATGTGTTGCAGCGCGTACTCAAAGACCTCGTCTATCCACTTCACCGAAACAATCTTCAACTTGTCCTTGATGTTCTTCGGAATTTCAACGAGATCCTTCTCGTTGTCGGCCGGGATAAGCACCGTCTCGATGCCGCCTCTGTGTGCCGCCAGCAACTTCTCTTTCAGTCCGCCGATCGGCAGGACTTCGCCGCGCAGCGTGATCTCACCGGTCATCGCCACATCCGATCGCGCCGGAATTTTCGTCAGCGCCGACACCAGCGCCGCGCACATTCCGATGCCGGCGGACGGCCCGTCCTTCGGTGTTGCGCCCTCCGGCACGTGAATATGGACGTCGGATTTCTGCTGGAAATCCTCCGTGATTCCGAGTACGGCCGCCCGACTGCGCACGACGGTCATCGCCGCCTGGATGGATTCGCGCATCACGTCACCGAGCTGGCCGGTGTGAATCAGCTTGCCCTTGCCAGGCACGATGGCCGCCTCAATCGTCAGCAGCTCACCTCCGACCTCGGTCCATGCCAGACCCGTCACCTGCCCGATCTGATCGTTTTCTTCCGCGCGGCCGTAACGGTGACGCTGGACGCCCAGATACTTGGCCAGATTGGCATGCGTGATGCGCACCGTGCTCTTGCGTGACTTGAGCAGCAGCTGCTTGACCACCTTGCGGCAGATATTGGCCAGTTCACGCTCAAGATTGCGCACACCGGCCTCGCGCGTGTAATAACGCACGGTATCGAGAATCGCCGAATCGGAGATCGTCAGTTCCTTCTCCGCCAGGCCGTTCTGCTTCATCTGCTTGGGTATCAGATAGCGTCGCGCAATATTGAGCTTCTCGTCTTCGGTGTACCCGGGGATGCGGATCACTTCCATGCGATCGAGCAGCGGCGCCGGAATATTCAGGCTGTTCGCCGTACAGACGAACATGACCTCGGAAAGGTCGAAATCCACTTCCAGATAGTGATCGCTGAACGTGCCGTTCTGTTCCGGATCGAGCACCTCGAGCAGCGCCGACGACGGATCGCCGCGGAAGTCCATCGACATCTTGTCGACTTCATCGAGCAGGAACAGCGGATTGCGAACTTTCACCTTGCCGAGGTTCTGGATGATCTTGCCCGGCATCGAGCCGATATAGGTGCGGCGGTGACCGCGGATCTCGGCCTCATCGCGCACGCCGCCCAGCGACATGCGCACGAACTTGCGATTCGTGGCACGGGCGATGCTCTGCCCCAGCGAGGTCTTGCCGACGCCCGGCGGACCAACGAGACACAGGATCGGGCCCTTGAGTTCCTTCACACGCTGCAGGACGGCCAGGTACTCGAGAATGCGTTCCTTCACCTTCTCCAGCCCGTAGTGATCCTCTTCCAGCACCTGTTCGGCGGCGGCCAGGTCCTGATGCACCTTGGTGCGTTTCTTCCACGGCGCTTTCAGCAGCCAGTCGATGTAGTTGCGCACGACAGTGGCTTCGGCCGACATCGGCGACATCAGCTTCAGCTTGTTCAGCTCGGAAGTGGCCTTTTCCTTCGCCTCTTTCGGCATGCCGGCAGCGCCGATTTTCGACTCCAGCTCGGCCAGCTCGTTCGGCGCGTCTTCCATTTCACCGAGCTCGCGCTGTATCGCCTTCATCTGCTCGTTCAGGTAATACTCGCGCTGGCTTTTCTCCATCTGCTGCTTCACGCGTCCGCGAATGCGCTTCTCGATGCGCAGCATGTCGATCTCGCCGTCGATCAGGCCCAGCACCTGCTCCAGGCGCTCGCGCACGGAACGTATCTCCAGCACTTTCTGGCGATCGGTGAGTTTCAGCGCCATATGGGCGGCCACCGTATCGGCCAGCCGACCCGGCGCATCGATACCGGCCAGCGAGGTGAGGATCTCCGGCGGAATCTTCTTGTTCAGCTTCACGTACTGCTCGAAGTGCGACACCAGCGAACGGGTCAGCACGTCCATCTCGCGTTCGTCGAAGCTGGCGTCATCGTCGAGTTCCTCCGCGCGGGCCGAGAAACAGTCATCTATCGAGACGTCGCTGACGCGCGCGCGCTTCGTGCCCTCCACGAGCACTTTCACCGTGCCGTCCGGGAGTTTGAGCAGCTGAAGAATATTGGCCAGCGTGCCGATCTCGTACAGATCCTTGAGATCGGGTTCATCGACATCGGCACGGGTCTGCGCCACCAGCAGGATTTCCTTGCCGGCGGCCATGGCCCTGTCGAGCGCGACCACGGATTTCTCCCGGCCCACGAACAGCGGAATCACCATATACGGATACACGACCACGTCGCGCAGCGGCAGGATTGGAAAGCGGCGCGGCTCTGCGCCATCGGGTACCTGAGGGCTCTGACCCTCGGTGTCACCGTTCCGGGCGGTATCGTCTTCCATAATCAAGTCCCGTTTGGGCGGGCCGGCGGGGAGACTTCAGCGGCGTTCGTCTCCGACCGCGGCCGGCTCTTCAGATTCGTAGATCACGTATGGCTTCGTTTCGCCCGTCACTACCGCATCGTCGACGACGATCTTGGCCGCGCCCGCCATGGACGGTAAGTCATACATGGTGTCGAGAAGCACGTTTTCAAGGATGGTGCGCAATCCGCGTGCGCCAGTCTTGCGCTGCATGGCCTTGATCGCAACGGCCCGCAGGGCATCCTCGCGGAATTCAAGCTCCACGCCTTCCATTTCGAACAGCTTGGCGTACTGCTTGGTGAGCGCATTCTTCGGCTCAACGAGAATCTTGATCAATGCGTCCTCGTCCAGCTCTTCCAGCGTTGCCACCACCGGCAGGCGGCCCACGAACTCGGGAATCAAACCGAACTTGATGAGGTCTTCCGGCTCCACGTCCTGGAGCAGCTTGCCGAGATTGCGGCTGCTTTCATCCGGACTCTTCACCTCGGCCACGAAACCGATGCCGCTCTTCTTCGAGCGGTTCAGGATCACCTTGTCGAGGCCCGAGAACGCGCCACCGCAGATGAACAGGATGTTCGAGGTATCGACCTGGAGGAACTCCTGCTGCGGATGCTTGCGTCCGCCCTGGGGCGGCACCGACGCCACCGTGCCTTCGATGAGCTTCAGCAGCGCCTGCTGCACGCCCTCACCGGACACGTCGCGCGTGATGGACGGGTTGTCGGACTTGCGCGAGATCTTGTCGATCTCGTCGATGTAGACGATACCGGTCTGCGCCTTCTCGACGTCGTACTCGCACTTCTGGAGCAGCTTCTGGATGATGTTCTCGACGTCCTCGCCCACGTAGCCGGCTTCGGTCAGCGTCGTGGCATCGGCAATCGTGAACGGCACATTGAGCAGCCGCGCCAGGGTTTCGGCCAGCAGCGTCTTGCCGCTGCCGGTTGGCCCGATCAGCAGGATATTGCTCTTCGCGAGTTCGATCTCCTGCTTGCCCTTTTCGCGAATACGCGTCTCAAGCCGTTTGTAGTGATTGTAGACGGCCACCGACAGCACTTTCTTGGCCACCTGCTGGCCGATGACATACTCATCCAGCACCGCCTTGATTTCATGCGGTTTGGGCAGCTTGTCACGGCTGCGATCGGTGCGGTCGTCGAGCTCCTCGCGAATGATGTCGTTGCACAGTTCGACGCATTCATCGCAGATGAAGACCGACGGACCCGCGATCAGCTTGCGGACTTCGTGCTGACTCTTGCCGCAGAACGAGCAATAGAGCAGTTTGCCGTCATCCGTCTTGCCGCGCGAATCATCACTCATCGTGTATTACCTGTTGCCGGCGAAAACACATTGCCGAGACTTATAGCATTACTGCGAAGCGCGTGCCAAGCACGGCTTCGCACTTGGAAGCACCCGAAACACGAGTGCAACCGATTGATTTTGCTGACAAAAATACGGGCTCTTGTCAAGGCTTCGGCGATTCCAGACGTTTTGCCAGCACTGTATCGATAAGACCATACTCAACCGCGGTTTCTCCGTCCATGAAGTTGTCGCGATCGCTGTCACGCTCGATGGCATCGATCGTCCGCCCGGTGTGCCGCGCCATGATCTCGTTCAGGCGCGAACGCAGTTTCAGCACTTCGCGGGCATGAATGTCGATGTCGGAGGCCTGGCCGTGGAAACCGCCGCTGGGCTGGTGGATCATGATGCGCGAATGCGGCAGGCAATAACGTTTGCCCTTCGCACCCCCGGCCAGCAGCAGCGAACCCATGCTGGCAGCCTGTCCCAGACAGATCGTGCTCACATCCGGCTTGATGAACTGCATCGTGTCGTAGATCGCCAGCCCCGCCGTGACGACACCGCCGGGTGAGTTGATGTACAGGTGGATGTCCTTCTCCGGATTCTCCGATTCCAGGAACAGCAGCTGCGCAACGACCAGGTTCGCGATCTGGTCCTCGATCGGACCAACCACAAAGACCACGCGGTCTTTCAGAAGCCTGGAGTAGATGTCATATGCGCGCTCGCCCCGGGCCGTCTGTTCGACCACCATGGGCACCAGATTCATACTCGTTTCGATCACCGACTGCTCCCTCGAAGTTGTACCCAGCGGCGGGGCGATGCCCCGGCGTGCGCCATCAGACACCCATGAATTCCCTGAACCTGATCTGCCTGTCGCTGGTCTTTGCCTGTTCAAGCAGCATATCGACGACCTGGTCCTCGAAAACACCGGCCTCAACCTGCGACATCAGCTCGCGACTGCCCCGGTAGATGCGCTCCACCTCGTCCGGCTGCTCAAACGGCGACGACAGTTCCTTCAGACGCGCGTCCACGCGTTCGCGATCCAGCGTCACCGAATTGCCGCGTATCAGCTCCTGCACGAGCATGCCCAGCGCCGCGCGCCGACGGGCGGCGGGCTCGAACTGCTCGGCCGGCGGCACTTTGGACGGATCGTCGGTGCCGGCGCGCTGCATGGCATCGGCCACCAGACGCTGCACCTCGTCGTCGACCAGCGCCCGCGGCACTTCCACCGGATTGGCCTTCAGCAGCGCGTCCAGCGCCCGGGTCTTGGTTTCCAGCCGCACGCGCTCGGACAGCTCACGCTGCATGTTGCCGCGCACGTCTTTCTTCAGCGCCTCGATGCCGCCGTCGGTGATGCCGAACGCCGCAAGGAACGCGTCGTCCAGTTCCGGCAGCTGCTGCTCCTCCACCGTGTGCACGGTGATGTCGAACTCGGCCTTCTGCCCGGCCAGGTTCTCCGCGCCGTAGTCCTTCGGGAACCAGACCTTGATGGTCGTGCTTTGGCCGGCCTTGAGCCCTTTGAGGCCCTTGTCGAAGTCCTCGATAACCTGCCCTGAGCCCACCACCACCGGCATGCCGGTGCCGGTGCCGCCCTCGAAGGGCTCGTCGCCGAGCCGCCCGGCGAAGTCGATGGTCACGCGATCACCTTCGGCTGACGCGCGATCGACCTCCTGCCATTCGGCCCGCTGCCTGCGCAGCTTGTCGATCATGTCATCGACATCGGTATCCTCGATGTCCACCACCGGACGTTCGATCTGAAGTTTGTCGATGTCCTTGAGCTGGATCTCGGGATAGATCTCGAACGTGGCGCGATAGCTGAACTGTTCATCGCCCTGGCTGCTCAGCGGCTCGATGCGCGGACCGCCGGCGGGATTGAGCTTTTCCTGCTGCACGGCGCGGGTGAACGATGAGCGGATCACCTCACCCAGCACTTCCTCGCGAACCTGGCCGCCATAATGCCGGCGCACCACTTTCTGCGGCACCTTGCCGGGCCTGAAGCCCTTGAGCTTCGCGGTTCTGCCGACCTTGACCAGCCGCGCGTCGACCTCGCGTTCGATATCGGCCGCCGGCACACTGACGGTGAGCCGTCGCTCCAGACCACCGGGAGCCTCTACGGACACTTGAAGATTAGACGTTGACACTACTGATTCCCTGTTCTCCGGACTGTTCCCCGGTCATTCCGCGGCCCACGCGGCGGGCCGACCTCAAGATTCGTTGCGACGCTGGTGCGAAAGGGGAGACTCGAACTCCCACGGGTTGCCCCACTGGAACCTAAATCCAGCGCGTCTACCAGTTCCGCCACTTTCGCCGCCCTGCCGCGACCGGCCGGCATTATAGCGCGGCATGGTGATCAGCCGGGCGGGATCGTGAGAAATGGTGGGCCGTGTAGGACTCGAACCTACAACCAATGGATTAAGAGTCCACTGCTCTACCAATTGAGCTAACGGCCCGCATCGGTGCGGGTTGGTGCACAGCCCGGCTGCCCGCGGGTACCGCGGAAGTGGGGTGGACGATGGGACTCGAACCCACGACGACCGGAATCACAATCCGGGGCTCTACCAACTGAGCTACGCCCACCACTGCCTGTCTGTTACCTGAACGCGGGTGATCCGAATCCGCACTGCCCGGTGCCGTTCCACCCGACACCGGCGACCCTGCCGCCGGCGTCGAACTGAAACTGGCGCGCCCGGCAGGACTCGAACCTGCAACCCTCGGCTTAGCTTACCACTACCGCTTTCGCGGCCGTCCGTCCACTTTGCGGTGTCTGGACGTTCGTGGTCTGGACTATCTCTTCACCGTCTCAGGTGCCGCACGTATAGTCTCTACGGATCCCGGCGGCGCGTAGTTTGGCCGAAAACGCCGCCGGTTTCCACGGGATTGCCATCGGCATGACCCGTTAAGGTTTCCCCGTTACAGTGCGGTCCACTGCGACGGTTCATGTTCCCGCCGCAGGCTCCTGTCAATTGAAGGCCGATGCTCTGTCCGGTTGAGCTACGGGCGCAACCCCTGGAACTGGTCGGGGCAGACGGATTCGAACCGCCGACCCTCTGCTCCCAAAGCAGATGCGCTACCAGACTGCGCCATGCCCCGCCAATGTCCGGGCGCTATCTTAGCGCGCCGCCGCGATGAATGCTGCAGGAATGGCGGCGCAATCGCCCGCGCCGGGCAGCTGCGGGCACCGCACGCCGCCACCGGCGCGCTTGAGCGGCGCGGAAACGGCGTGCGAGAATGCGCCTCCCTCGACATGCGCCACTCGAAAGGACCCCATTCCGTGACCGCAAGAATCATTGATGGCAATGCCATTGCCAGGCAGATCCGCGAGGATCTGGAGCCCCGTGTTGCCACCCTGCGCGAAAAGGCCGGCCGTGCTCCGGGACTGGGTCTGGTACTGGTCGGCGACGATCCCGCCTCACATGTTTATGTGAACAGCAAGCTGCGCACCGCGCAGGAAACCGGCATGAACGTGGAGCTGGTGCGGCTGCCGGCCGACGCCTCGCTGGACGACGTGCTGTCGGTGGTGCACCGCTTCAACGCCAGCGGCGAACACGACGGCATCCTGGTGCAGTCCCCGCTGCCGGCCGCCATGGGCCACGACGCCGAACGCCGGGTCATCGATGCGATCTCGCCGGACAAGGACGTCGATGGTTTCAGCCCGATCGCCGCCGGACGGCTGATGCAGAACCAGCCGGGCTTCGCGCCGTGCACGCCCGCCGGCGTGATCGAGATGCTCGACCGCTCCGGCATCGAAATCGCCGGCGCGCACGCCGTGGTGCTGGGCCGCTCCGACATCGTCGGCAAACCCATGGCCATGCTGCTGCTGCATCGCAGCGCAACGGTGACGATCTGCCACTCGCGCACGCGTGACCTGCCGAAGATGGCCGCCACCGCCGACCTGCTGGTCGCGGCCATCGGCCGTCCGGCGCTGGTGACACCGGATTTCGTGAAGCCCGGCGCCACCGTGGTCGACGTCGGCATCAATCGCGTCACCGACACCGAGGTCGCCCGGCGCATTTTCGCCAATCATCCCGGTCGCCTGGCGGTGTTCGAGAAGCGCGGATCGGTGCTGGTCGGCGACGTGCACCCGGATGTGGCCGCCGTGGCCGGCGCGCTGACGCCGGTGCCTGGCGGTGTCGGCCCGCTGACCATCGCCATGCTGATGTCCAACACCGTGAAAGCGGCCGAGATGCGCCTCGCGGTGCAATAGCCGTTTGGCTATCATGGGCCGCTGACAAAACCGGTCCCGGACGGGGCCGCATTGCAACCGGTCACGAGGAACGGGTCATGACGGATCGCGCCAGACTGCGCAAGCTCACAGCGTTTACCGCATGCCTGCTGCCGATGATGGCACTGGTTCTGGCATCGCCACCGGCTGGCGCCCAGCAGGCCCAGGTGGCCGCCCAGGGCGCTGCCACCACCAGCACGCCACGGGTGCGCGTGGTCACCAGTCAGGGCAGCTTCGTCATCGAAATGAACCGGGATCGCGCACCGCTGACGGTGGAACACGTGCTCGAGTACGTCCGCGAAGGCCATTACGTCGGCACGGTATTCCACCGCGTCATATCGGGATTCGTTGCACAGGGCGGTGGCTACGACGCCGACCTCGAACTGAAGGACGCTCCACGCACGGTATTCAATGAGTCCGGCAACGGGTTGAGCAACCAGCGCGGCACCGTGGGCCTGGCCAGGGCATCGGATCCGCATTCAGGCAACGCCCAGTTCTACATCAATCTGGCCGACAACCCCGACCTCAATCCGCGCGCCACCCGCTGGGGCTACGCCGTGTTCGGCACCGTGACCGAAGGCATGGACGTGGTGGACGGCATCGGCCACCGGCCCACCGGCGCCGGTGGGCCGTTCGCGCGCGATGTTCCGCTCGACCCGATCGTCATCGAACGGGTGGAACTGATCAACAACTGAAGCGCCGTGCAGCCGCGACCCGCCACCGACGTCGACCGCCGCCGCAGCGTGGCGCACGGCGAACCGGAATGACGGTCTGCTTCATTTCGGATCTGCATCTGGACGCCACCCGTCCCGCAACCACGACGGCCTTCCTCTCCTTTCTGCGTACCCGCGCGCAGGCGGCCACGGCGCTGTATATCCTCGGCGATCTGTTCGAGGCCTGGGTGGGTGATGACGACGACGATCCGGGATGGCGGCCGGCGCTGGATGGCATCGCCGAACTCACGCGTTCGGGCACGCACTGCTACGTGCAGCACGGCAATCGCGACTTTCTGCTCGGCGAACGCTTCTGCGCCCGAACCGGCTCGCAGCTGCTCGCCGAACAGGAAGTCGTGAATCTGTGGGGACAGCGTGTACTGCTGATGCACGGCGACCTGCTATGCACCGACGATGTCAGCTACATGCAGAGCCGCGCCCTATTCCGCGATCCCGAATGGCAGCGGCAGCTGCTCACCCTGCCACTGGCGCAGCGACGCCAACTGGCCCGGCAGCTGCGTGAACGCAGCCGCACGGAGACGGCGGCGAAACCCGAAGACATCATGGATGTGAACCAGCAGACCGTGGAAGACACGATGCGCGAACAGGGCGTGCGGCGGCTGCTGCACGGGCACACCCACCGCCCGCAGGTACACCACTTCGATCTCGACGGTGTGCCGGCAACGCGCATCGTGCTCGGCGCATGGGAAGACGACGCGGTCATCGTCACCTGGAACGAGCAGGGCTTTCAGACTGAAACGCTGAACCTGCGCGCGATGTCCTGAAGCTCGCGCACCACCTGCTGCGCCGACTGCACACGCTGCGCCGGGTCCACCGCCAGCAGGCGATCCAGCAACGGCTGCAGTTCCACCGCCTCATCCGGCAACCGCGGCCGCGGCGCCTGTGCATGCCGGTAGATCACCGCCATCGGTGTGTCACCGGTGAAAGGCCGCTCGCCGGTGAGCATGTGATAGAGAATGCAGCCGAGGCTGTACAGGTCGGAACGCTCGTCAACGCGCCGTGCATGTCCCTGCTCCGGACTCATGTAGTGCGGCGTGCCGAAAATCCGCCCGCCTCCGGTCATCTCCACTTCCACACGCATCTGCTTGGCAAGGCCGAAGTCGATCAGCGCCAGTGAAGTGGCGTCACGAAACAGGATGTTGCCGGGCTTGAGGTCCCTGTGCAGCACGCCGGCGGCGTGAACGGCCGACAATGCATCGGCGATCTGGATAGCGTACCGCACCGCCACCGCAATCGTCAGCGGCCTACCCAGCCGCTGTGCCAGACTGCCCGCCGACAGATACTCCATCGCGATATAGGCATGGTCATCGGCGACACCCAGGTCGAAAATCCGCACCACATGCGGATGGCTGATCCTGGCGATCACCTCGTATTCCTGCAGGAAGCGATCGAACAGCTGCGTCACGTCCCGCTCCGGACCATGCTTGAGCACCTTGAACACGATCGGCTCGCCGCTGTCGGGCTGCTCGGCGAGGTACACCGATGTGAGATCGCCGCTGTACAGCGTTTCGCGTATGCGCGGACGGGCGGCGCGGGACGCGCCGACGCGACCGGCAAAGAAGTGCACCGCGGTATCAGTCACGGTCGAGGCACTGACTTCGGCGTGGATGGCTTCCACCAGACGGCGGTGTCGTACCTGGTCCTTGGGAAAATAGTTCGCCGCGCCGGCTTTCAGCGCATCCACCGCGAGAAACTCATCGCCCGCGGCGGCAAACAGAACCACGGGCGGGCAGTCGGCGCGCCGGGTGAGCTGCCGCAGCCAGTCCAGTCCTGATTCGTCACCGGCCGGGTGGCCGAGCAATACCAGATCCATACGCCCGAGCGCGAATCCGTCCGCCAGCCTGCCGGCTCGGGATGGCGACATTTCCTCGATGGCCGCGTCCGGCCACTCCACCTCCAGGTGATAGCGCAGCCCCTGACGAAACGACGGATCGTCATCCAGAATGAGGAATCTCAACACCGGCGTGGTACCCGGGTGTCACAACATGATGGCCTGAACCGGCAGTCCCGGCCGCCACCGGCGCAGGGCGGGTGACCGGCCGCCACCGGCATCACAAAGCCTGTGCGGCAGCGGCCGTGTCCTCGTCCAGTTCGTCGCGACGCGCCTGCCGGTCACGCCGGGCCTTCACGGAATTGGCACGCAGCTGTTCGAGCTCCCTGAGATAGGCGCGGCTGACATCGCCGGTCACGTACTCTCCGGAGAAACACGAGGTATCGAAGCGGCGGATTCCGGCCTGCTCGTGATTGACGGCGTCGACCAGATCGCCCAGATCCTGGTAGATCAGCCAGTCGGTGCCGATCATCTGCTCGACCTCGGCCTCGCTGCGTCCGGCCGCCACCAGCTCGGAGGCGGACGGCATGTCGATGCCGTAGACATTCGGATACCGTACCGCAGGCGCCGCGGACGCGAAATAGACCTTGCGCGCGCCGGCCTCACGTGCCATGTCGATGATCTGCTGCGACGTCGTGCCGCGCACGATGGAGTCGTCCACCAGCAGCACGTTCTTGCCGGCGAACTCCAGGTCGATGGCATTGAGCTTGCGACGTACCGATGCGCGACGTTCAGACTGCTCGGGCATGATGAACGTGCGGCCGATGTAGCGGTTCTTGATGAACCCCTCGCGGTACTTCACACCCAGTCCATGCGCGACCTGCATGGCCGCGGTGCGTGCGGTATCGGGTATCGGGATCACGACATCGATGTCGTGATCCGGTCTGAGCCTGAGTATGCGCTCGGCAAGCTTGTCGCCCATGCGCATGCGCGCCTTGTAGACCGACACCTTGTCGATGATCGAGTCCGGTCGCGCAAAGTACACGTATTCGAATATGCACGGCGAATGCTCCAGTGGCTCACTGGGCTCACGGCTGTACAGACGACCCTGAAGGTCGATGAACACCGCTTCGCCGGGATGGATGTCGCGCTCCAGCTCAAAGCCCACCGCATCCAGCGCCACACTTTCGGAGGCCACCATGCGTTCGACCCCGCTGTCGGTTTCGCGTACGCCGAGCACCACCGGCCTGATCCCGTGCGGATCGCGGAACGCCACCAGCCCATACCCGACGATCAGCGCAACCACCGCATAGCCGCCGGAACAGCGCCTGTGCACCGCCTCCACCGCATCGAGTATGTTGTCCGGTTCGAGCCGGCCGTTGCCGGCATGCTGCCCCAGCTCATGCGCGAACACGTTCAGCAGGATTTCCGAATCCGACGTGGTGTTCAGGTGACGCCTGTCGCGTTGGGTCACCAGGCGCTTGAGCTCGTCGACGTTGACGAGGTTGCCGTTGTGGGCAAGACAGATGCCGAACGGTGAATTCACATAGAAGGGCTGGGCTTCGGCCAGGCTTGCCGTGCCGGCGGTGGGATAGCGCACATGCCCGAGCCCGATGCTGCCGCGCAGCCTGAGCATGTGACGCTCTTCGAAAACATCGCGGACCAGGCCGTTGGCGCGTCGCATATGCAGACGCCCGGCCTCTTCGGTGATGATGCCCGCGGCATCCTGACCGCGATGCTGCAACACCGTCAGCGCGTCATAGATGGCCTGGTTGACCGGTGTCTGACCGGCTATTCCGACGATTCCGCACATGTTTGTTTCGACCCGATTCCTGCCGGTCAGTTGCCGGCCACTGATGCCATCCGTTGCGACGCCGGCAGTTGCCGTACGAGCTCGTACTGTTCTGCGTAGCGGGCGCCGATCTCGGCGTAGTAGCGAATGCCCGAGGCGATCTGATCGCCGTATTCGCGAAACGCGGCCTGCTGCCACCAGCCGTTCTCATCCAGCCCGAACAACTCCAGGCCAATCACGATCAGGCCGAAAATCAATGCACCGCGCGCGAAACCGAATATTCCGCCCAGCGTGCGATCGGTGCCGGTGAGTCCGGTATGGCGGATCAGGGCGGATGTCAGCCACATCGCCACGCCACCCGCGATCAGCACCAGCACGAAAACGATGGCGCGCGCCGCCCAGATCTTCAGTTCCGGCACGGCATTCCATTCACCCAGCCAGGGCTCGACGATCCAGGAGAACCGCCATGCCAGCCATATCGCCGCAAGCCAGGTGGCCAGCGACAGCGCCTCGCGCGCGAAACCGCGCCACAGTCCGAACAGCGTGGACGCCAGAAACACCAGCAGTATCGCGAAATCGGCCCAGGACATCAGTTCATCCGTGGCGTGCAGTCACTGACCGGCGCCATCGGCCACCACGACCTGAGCCACGAACCCGTGGGCGGTCAGTGCCGACATCACCGTTTCCGCACGTGCGCGGGTCTCGTAGGGTCCCACACGAACCCGATGCATGGTGCGGCCGCCGGCGCGATGCGGACTGATGTCCGCCGTGTAACCGTAGGTGGAGACCCGCTCCGCCAGCCGTCGCGCATTCTCCGCCTCGCCAAAGCTGCCAAGCTGCACGAGGAAGTCGCCGGCGGCCGCAGACGTGGCGGCGGAAGGCGCGTCGCGCTGCGGCGATTCGGTGGCGGCCGGGCGTGGTGGTGTCCGCGGTTCCGGTTCCGGTTCCGGTTCCGGTTCCGGCTCGGCGGTGGCCGCGGCGGACCGCGTATCAGGTTGCGTCGGCGCGGTGGCCGGTGCCTGCTGCGATCCGGACGCCGACGAATCAGGCGCGGGCGTGGTGTCGGCGCGGCTGCCGGCCTGCGCGGGTGCCCGGGTGGAATCGGGCGGCGTGGACGAAGAATCGGCGCCGACGCTGACCGGATCACGCCGGATGTCGGCGATCGCCGGCTCCGGCTCGTCGAGGTGAATGGTCTGGGTTCTGACGGGTGCCGGCTCGCTGGCGGCAGGCAGCGTCAATCGGGCGTTGTCATCCGCCGGATCGGAGTCCGGACCATCCAGCACGAGCGGGATCAGCCAGACCCCGATCGCGATGATGACCGCTGCGCCGACCAGTCTTTCTTTCAAACCCCGGTCCATCTGGCGGATTGATCACTGCAAGTGGGTGCGCAGTATAGCCCAAGCGCTTCCATCGCGGGACCGACGAGATAGAACGAACCGAAAGCCAGCACGCGATCACCGGGCGCCGCGCGCAGTGTCGCGCTGCGACAGGCGGTTTCAACATCCGGCTGAGGCGTCACCGCCTGCGCGCCCAGATCGGTCAGCGTCACGGCCATGGCGGCGGCACTGGCGCCGCGCGCAGGTTCGGCGCAGGCGACGAACCACTCATCCACGAATTCCATGAAAGGCTGCACGACCCCGGAAATGTCCTTGTCGTGCATCGCGCCGAATACCGCCAGCGTCCGCGCGGCTCGGGGCAGCCGCCGGACCGCGGCTGCCAACTCGCGGGCCGCGGCCGGGTTGTGCGCCACGTCGAAAACCCACTCGACGCCGCTCACTTGGCGCCTGTCCAGCCGCCCCGGCAGCGTCGCGCCAGCCAGTCCGTCGGCCAGCGCCTGGCGGTCCACGGCGAGCACGGACTGCATCGCTTCCACCACGGCGGTGCACGCGGCACTGTTCGTGAACTGGATGTCGCCACCGAAGACCGGCCGCGGCAAGTCGGCGGTTTCGCCCCGTGCGCCGCGGTAGGTCCATCGCTCGCCTGGCGGCGGCTGATCGCTGGTGGCGGCCGTCGGCCCGCCGGGCGTTGGCGCCACCGGCCCGGTGCGTGCGCCGTCCACCACGATGAAATCGAAGTCGCGGCCGATCAGCCGCAGATCGACATCGTCACCGGCCGCGTGAGCGATCAGGCTGCGCGGTGGATCGCGATCGGCAACCACCGCCGGGCGTCCGCCGCGCATGATGCCGGCCTTCTCCCTGCCCACCGATTCGCGATCCGGACCCAGCCATTCCTGATGGTCGAGGTCGATGCTGGCGATGAGCGTGGCATCGGCATCCACCGCATTGACCGCGTCCAGCCGGCCGCCGAGCCCCACCTCGAGTATGGCCACGTCGACGTTCTCGCGTGCGAAGTGCAGCAGCGCGGCGACGGCCGAGGACTCAAAATATGACAGCGTGACCTGTCCGCGCGTCGCGTCGATGAACCCGAACAGCGACACCAGCTGGGCATCCGTGGCTTCCTCGCCGTTGACGCGTATGCGTTCGTTGAAACGCCACAGATGCGGCGATGTGAACGCACCGGTCCGATAGCCAGCGCTGCGATACACGCTTTCCAGAATCGCCACGCACGACCCCTTGCCATTGGTGCCTCCAACGGTGATGACACGAAACGGCGGCGGACGCAGTGACAGTGAGTCCAGCACCAGACGGATCCGGTCCAGACTCATGTCGATCTTCTTCGGATGCAGTGTCTCCAGCCAGCTCAGCCAGTCAGCCAGCGTCGAAAACCCGGTCGCGCGCATCGAGACTCCGATGAATGTGATCAGTTGGAGGGCGTTGAAATCCCGTGACTTCAGACGGGCAGCGGCTGATCCGTCAGCTTGGCCAGCAGCGAGGCAATCCGATCGCGCGCCTCACGGCGGTCGACGATCATATCCAGCGCTCCCTTCTCAAGCAGGAACTCGGCTCGCTGGAATCCGTCCGGCAGTGTTTCGCCAACGGTCTGTTCGATCACGCGCGGGCCGGCGAAACCGATCAGCGCCTTGGGTTCGGCGATATTGATATCGCCCAGCGATGCCAGACTTGCCGACACACCGCCGGTGGTGGGATCCGTCATCACCGAAATGAACGGCAGGTTCGCCTCGCTCAGCCGCGTCAGCGCCGCGCTGGTCTTGGCCATCTGCAGCAGTGAGAACAGAGCCTCCTGCATGCGCGCACCGCCACTGGCCGAAAACGAGATCAGCGAACAGCGGTGTTCAACGCAATGATCGGCCGCGCGGGCAAACCGCTCACCCACCACTGATCCCATGGAACCGGCCATGAAGCGGAACTCAAAGGCTGTTGCGACGACGGGCAGAGCCTTCAGAGTGCCGGCCATCGCGATCAGGGCATCCCGCTCGCCGGTGTCCTTCTGCGCCTGCGTGATGCGGTCGCGATAGCGTTTGGTGTCGCGAAACTTCAGCGGATCCTGCGGTTCCAGCGCGGCCGCGATCTCCTCACCGGAATCAGGATCGAGGAACATCTCCAGCCGTTCGCGCGCACCGATGCGCATATGGTGGCTGCAGCGCGGGCATACATACAGGCTGCGCTTGAGTTCGGCCCTGTAAAGCTGCGCGGCGCAACCGGGGCATTTCACCCAGAGGCCTTCCGGCACCGAGTGCCTGCGCTGCTCGGTACGTATCCTCGACGGCATCAGCTTGTCGAACCAGCTCATGATTGGCCTGCAGAACGTTGCCCGGTTGCCAATGATACCCGCTGCGCCACTTCAAGTATTCCCGAAATCGGCGTCGTCGCCCGCCGGCAGGCCTGAATCCGGATCCGCCACCGTGGCAGGCAGACCCCAGTCGCCGGCGTAGCCGACCTCGATCAGCGTCAGTCCCTGTGGCGGCGCGGTCGCCGCTGCCAGGCGGCGGTCACGCGCTTCGATCAACGCCGGCGCCGACTCCGGCGTACGCCGCCGCTGGCCGATTTCCACCAGCGTGCCGACCAGGTTGCGCACCATGTGGTGCAGAAAGGCATTCGCCGTGAAATCCAGCCGCACGGCGGGACCGTCGCGCCGGATGGCCACGCGCATCAAGTGGCGCATCGGCGTCAGCGACTGGCAGCCGGCGGCACGGAACGAGGAAAAATCCCGCTCGCCAAGCCAGGCGGCCGCGGCCCGGCTCATCAGCGCGCAGTCCACAGGGTTCTGGAGCCACCACGCCCGCTCGCGCGCCAGTGCCGGGCGCGTCGGACGCTCCAGCAGTCGATAGCGGTAGCGGCGATACAGGGCACTGCGCCGCGCGTCGAAATCAGCGGCCACCGGATGCGCCCAGTACACCGACACGTCCGGTGGCAGGTTGGCATTGATACCCTGTGTCCACTGGCGTGGCGTACGGTCCGCCGTGGTATCGAAATGCACCACCTGCATCGCGGCGTGTACACCACGGTCGGTTCGTCCGGCCGCCGTCAGCACCAGCGGATGGTCGGCAACGCGGGCCGCCGCCGCGGTGACCGCATCCTGAACGCTGCGGCCGTTGCGCTGGCTCTGCCAGCCGACGAAACCGGTTCCGTCGTACTCCAGTGCGAGCGCTATGCGGTTCATCTGCGCGGGAAAACAACGGCGCCGCGGCGTTCAGCACGCACGCGGCGCGAACAGTGGAATCAGGCGTTCAGCGTATCGATCAGACCACGCGCCTCGCGACGCTGGCCGGTATCGCCCTCGTCCAGCACCTCTTCGAGAATGCTGCGTGCACCCTCGGGGTCGCCCATGTCGATGTAGGCGCGTGCCAGATCGAGTTTGGTGCCGACTTCGGTCAGGGTCTCCGAACCCACGTCGGGCGCTTCCTCTGTGCCGGTGGGATCTGCATCGTCATCACCGAAATCGGCGCCCACATCCAGATCCAGCGGCGTGTGCCCGTCGGAACCGAAAATCTCCGCGGAGAATTCCGGGGCACGCGGCTGCTCGACCGTATCAGCGCCATCCAGCGCCGCGGACAGATCGTCGAGGTTCAGGTCCAGACCCGCGTCATCGGCACCTGCCTGATCGATCTTCAGCGCCTTGACCAGGGACGTCGCACCTGATTCATCATCTTCGTGCCGGCCGGGCAGAACTTCGGTACCGCTCAGCAGCGTCTCGTCGTCCAGCCCCACTTCGTCTTCGGACAGCACATTGGTCTTCTGCTGATCCAGGTCATCGTCGCGGCCCAGCACCTGCGTCACACCGGTGGCCGACAGCAGCTCGTCGTCGGCATCCCCGGCGGCCAGCTGCGGCTGTTCGCGCGTGTCGGTGTCGGCATCCGCCGCCCGTGGCAGATCGCCGAAATCGTCGGGCAGCTCACGCAGGTCGTTGACGTCCAGGCCAAGGTCATCGAGATCGATCTCGGCGGTGTAGTCGCTGCCGCTGTCCGGCTGCAAAGCCGGCTGCTCAACTGTTGGCAGTTCACCGGTGCCTTCGGTCATGCCGGCCAGCCATGCGGTGGCGTCGCTGTCGATCGCGGATTCGTCGGACGCGTCATCGCCTTCGGCCTGTCCCTGCCAGGCACCCACGCGCAGCGTGGCATCGGCGGAATCCGGTCGCGGCGTTTCCAGCGTCGGCGTCTCCATGGTCGGTGCGTCCGCGCCGATGTCGGCTTCCGAGAATTTCAGTGTCGGTGTCTCTACCGTGGGCGCATCCGCGCGTACCGACTCCGCGGTCGCATCGTCGTCGAAATCAAAATCCAGGCGGCTCGGCGATTCGATGGTCGGCGATTCCTGGGTTGCGGCCAGTTCATCGATGTCCGTGGAAGCGCGGGAGCCCATGTCGCCGGCATCATCGTCATCGGAGTCGTCCGCGGAGAGAATCGCCGCCTCAAGTCCGGCGGCCGTTCGTTCACCGATGTCCAGTGACTCGAAGTCGCTGACCACTTCGCCTTTGGCGGAACTGCCGCCTTCGCCGTCGAGGTCGTCGATGTCCACCTCGACACTGCCGGTGGCGTCGTTGTCGTCGAGACGGAATTCGATATCACTGCCGGTGGCGGAACCGAAGTCCAGATCGACCTCCGCTTCCTGGTCGTCGAATGTGAAGTCCAGTGAATCGTCGCCGGCTTCCAGCGGCATGTCGACTTCGCCGGCCGCCGCGGTGGCCGAAGCGAACAGCGGCTCGTCCGGGCAGATCTGCTTGCCCATGATCACGACCTTGTCCCAGTCCGGATCACGGACGTCGCCGATCTCGTCATGCAGCCCGCGGGCGGCATTGAGAAATGCGTCCCTGTTGCCCCAGACGAAGAACACTTCCAGCAGCTTGAGCTTCAGATCGCGGCGTTCGGGATTCTGCTCCAGACCACGGGACACAAGCTCCGCGGCCTGGTCGTACAGGCCATAGGCCATGTGAAAGTCGGCTTCGGCAAGCAGATCGGTCTGCTCAAGGTTGATGACCGTGGGACTGGACAGCGTGTCTTCGGGGGAGTCCATGGACCCGGCCGTGGAGGCGCCATCACGGCGTCCTGCGGCAGCGCCGGCGGCAACGCCCGCGGCCGCCGCCGCGGCGGCGGCTACAGGCTCGCGGCGGGTGTCGCGTCCGCCCTGCTCTTCCACAAGGATGCTGTCGTCGGAAAACTGGCGCCGCAGGCGTTCGGTCGAACCGGTGCCGCCACCTTCAAGGTCGTCGTCGGACTCTTCCGTGAGCGCATCCCAGCGGCCGGTGACGTCGTCGTCCTCACCGCTGCGACGGGCGCGCAGGAACCAGACCAGCGCGCCGAGAACCGCCAGAACACCCAGACCGATCAACAGGAACGGGGATGTCATGAAGCCGATCACCCTGTCCAGCAGCGAAGGCTCTGCCACCGGAGGCTGTGACACGACCGCCGGACGGGCCGGCTCGGGGATCGGCGTGACCGCCTGTGCGGGTTCGGGTTCGTCGGCAGCTGCCGGCGTCTGCTCCGCGGCCACCGCCGCTTCGTCAGCGGCCGCTTCATCAACCAGTTCGTCGGCAAACAGTGGTTCGGACTGCAACTCCAGGTCCACGCCCGGCGCGGGGGCCGGCACGGCATCGACCGCCGCGGGCGCTTCGGACTGCGCGGCCGGGTCTTCGGCAGCGAGCTGTCTCTGCAGCGCGGCCAGTTCTTCATTGCGTATCTGGAGCAGGCGTCGGCTCTCGTCCAGCTCGGCCTGCGCGGCACTGAGCTGATCCTGAAGACGGGTTACTTCGCCAGCCTGGGCACCCGCGGCGGCACCGCCGGAGACGGCCGCGGCCGCCGGTGCAGGTTCCTCACCGGGCGCCACCAGACGCAGTCGCGCCTGCTGCTCCGCACCGGTTCGCCATTCGGCCATATGGCGCTCGAACTCCTGCTGCGCGGCGGTCACAGTGCGTGCCGTCAACGCCTGCGCTTCGGGAATTCTCAGCACGGCGCCGGCGCGCAGCAGATTCATGTTGCCGTCGAATGCATTCGGGTTGGCTTCGTACAGCGCCACCATCATCTGGTTCAGCGTCACGCCCTGCGGCTGCAACTGCGAAGCGATGCTCCACAGCGTTTCCGCGCGCTGCACCGGACCGTATGTGCCACCGGCAGGCTGCGCGGCGGATGCCGGCGCAGGCTGTACCGCTGGCGGCTGCGCGGCCGGCTGCGGGGCTGGTGCGGCGACGGCCGGTCGGTCCACGGCGCCGGCGCCGGGCTGCGGCGCGAAGCTCTCGGCCGGCTGCACCGGCGCAGGCGCGGCCTGCGCCGGCAGCAGAACCGGTGGATCGAGCAGAACGGTGTATTCGCGCAGCAGTCGACCACGCGCCCAGGTGGCCTCGATCAGCAGCGTGACGAACGGCTCGGTCATCGACTGCCGCGACGACACGCGGATCACGTCGCGACCACGCTCATCGCGCGCAACGGTGAAATCCAGTGCGGACAGGTATGCCGGTCGTTCCAGACCGTAACGCGCAAAGGTGTCCGGCGATGCCAGATGGACCCGCAGCCCTTCCAGCTCCTCGGGAGTGGCCGAAACGAGCGCGATATTGGCGTTGAACGGCTGATTGAGCGTCGATCGGAGTTCGATGTCGCCCAGGCCGAGCGCCCATGCCCCGAAGGGTGCCACCAGCAACGGCAGTGCGCCCCAACGTGCGAGTGCTCTCATGGAATCTCCCTAGCAGTCCCGGTGGTCGGCCCGACGATCAGGACGGTTTATCGGTAGGCCGGAAAGCCCCTGATGATCGGTCGAAAGATACATTACATAAAACCGTTTTACCAAGATCGCGACGCCTGAGGCGCGCGGCGGCACAGTCATCCTGCGCAATGGAATTTAACAATTTACCGGCAACCCGAATGTGATTTTCGTTCGAGTTTCGACAAGCGCCGACTTTTCCGGCCCGCAAAGGCCTTGCCGGCGCCCGGCCGCCGCCGCGATCAGCGCCGGGAACCGGACTCCCCGGCCACCGCGTGCGATGGGCTGCCGGACACGTCGGGACGGACGACATCGGCATTCTGCGCCCGGTCGCGCAGCAGGTGATCCATCAGCGTCAGCGCCACCATGGCCTCGGCGATCGGCGTGGCGCGCAACCCCACGCAGGGGTCGTGGCGCCCCGTGGTCACGATCTGGGCGGCCTGGCCACTGGTATCCACCGTGGTGCCGGGCACCTGGATGCTGGACGTGGGCTTCAGCGCGATACTCACCAGCAGATCCTGCCCCGACGAGATGCCGCCCAGCGTTCCACCGGCGGAATTCTTGGCAAAGCCCTGCGGGGTGATTTCATCGCGATGCTCGCTGCCACGCTGATGCACCACCGCGAAGCCGTCGCCGAACTCCACGCCCTTGACCGCGTTGATGCTCATCAGGCCATGCGCGATCTCCGCCTCGAGCTTGTCGAAGACCGGCTCACCAAGACCCACCGGCATCCCTGTGGCAACGATGGTGATCCTGGCACCGATCGAATCGCCGGCGGCGCGCAGTTCGTCCATGAGCCTGTCCAGATCGCCGAGTCGATCCGGGTCGGCGCAGAAGAATGGATTGTCGTCCACGATATTCATGTCCACCGGGCGCAGTGTCAGCTCACCCAGCCCCGACAGGTAGCCGCGCACGCGGATGCCCGCCCGCTCGAGCAGATACCGGCGCGCGATCGCACCGGCCGCCACGCGCATGACGGTTTCACGCGCCGAAGCGCGGCCCCCGCCGCGATAGTCACGCAGGCCGTACTTGCGGAAGTAGGTGAAGTCGGCATGACCCGGCCGGAACTTGTCCTTGATGTCGCCGTAGTCATGCGAGCGCTGATCGACGTTCTCCACCAGCAGCCCGATGGCGGTACCGGTGGTCCGGCCCTCGAACACCCCCGACAGGATCTTCACCTGATCGGGCTCGGCACGCTGCGTCACGTGGCGCGAGCGCCCCGGGCGGCGGCGGTCCAGATCCTTCTGGATATCAACTTCCGACAAGGCCAGCCCCGGCGGGCAGCCGTCGACCACACAGCCCATGGCCGGTCCGTGGCTCTCGCCGAATGTCGTCACCGTGAAAAGCCGTCCGTAGGTATCACCGGCCATGTGTCTGACTCCGTGAACGCGTCCCCTTCGCGGGGCGCAGATAATCCATCAACTGCTGTTCGGTCACCAGAAAAACCCCTTCTCCGCCACGCTCGAACTCCAGCCATACCACCGGCAGGCGGGGATGCGCGGCGACGAATGCTTCCTGACTGAGGCCGACTTCGACGATCAGCACGCCGTCGGGCGCCAGGTGATCGGGCGCCGCCGCGAGTATGCGTTCGACGTCGTCCAGCCCGTTCGTACCACCCGCCAGCCCCAGCGCAGGTTCGTGAGCATATTCCGCCGGCAGCTGCGCAACCTCGTCGAGCGGCACGTAGGGCGGATTGGAAATGATAACGCGATAGCGGTGGCCATCGCTCGGATACAGGTCGGAACGGATCAGGCGCACGCGATCGCCCACCTGATGGGCGGCCACATTCGTCGCGGCAAGCGCGAGCGCATCCGCGGACAGATCGGTCGCGTCCACCCGCGCATCGGGACAGTGCACGGCCGCGGCAATCGCGATACAGCCGCTGCCCGTGCCGATATCCAGTATCCGGTCGCCGGGCCCGATGTCGCACCATGGCTCGAACGAGCGTTCCAGCAGCTCGGCCAGCGGCGATCTGGGAATCAGTGCGCGCGAATCGCTGTGGAACCTGAGGCCCGCGAACCATGCCTCATCGAGCAGGTAGGCCAGCGGTCTGCGCTCGTGCACGCGTGCCTCGGCAATCGCCACCGCGCGTGGCACCAGGGACGGGTCCGGCGGCCGGCCCCAGGTATCGTCCTGCCAGCCCTGCAGGGCGCGCACCAGCCAGTAGGCTTCATCACCGGGATTGTCGGTACCGTGTCCATAGTGGAGATCGGCCGCTGCGAACCAGTCGGCCAGCACGGCGACCCACTGTTCATTGTGACCGGCCTCCCGCAGTTGTCGTTCCAGTGCCTGCACGCGACGCCCGGCGCCTCCCGAAATGTCCGGGCCGCATCATACCCCCGCGGCGATTCGTTGTAAGATAATGCGCGATATGAAAAGCACCCTGATCAAGGCCCTGGCTGGCACCGCGGCACTGGCTTTCGTACTGATTGTCGCCGCCGTGCTACTGATTCCGCGCGCCTGGCAGGGCACGCCGGAACCGGAGTTCGCCACCGTCCTGTTCGATCAGATGCGGCCGCTGCCGAACGTCACCTTCACCGACCATCGCGGTGAGCGGTTCGTCACATCGCGCATGGAAGATCAGTTCACGCTGCTGTTCTTCGGATTCACGCACTGTCCGGATGTGTGTCCGCTGACGCTGCAGGTGCTGTCCGACGTCCAGAACGTACTCTCCGCCACCAGGCCCGCCGAATCGCCCGATATCCTGTTTGTCAGTGTCGACCCGGTGCGCGACACGCCACAGCGCATGGCCGAATACCTGGAGTTCTTCGATGCCGAAATCACAGGCGTCACCGCAGACGATCGGGAAATGGAACCGCTGCTGCAGGCGCTCGGTGTGCATGTGCACCGGGAAACGCAGCAGGGGCAGAACTACAACGTGATACACAACCCGACGGTGTATGTGGTCGGTCCGCGGGCGGAACTGATCGCCGTCTTCGGCGCGGCCGAACGGGCAACGCTGATCGCGTCCGACTACCTGCGCATTCGCGAACGCTACCTGCATCGATTCCCGGAACTGCGTACGCGCGTCGGCGTGGCCAGCCGATGAGCCGACGCCAGCCGCCACCGCGGCACATCTCAACCGCCTGATGCTCTGGGTCATGCTGCAATACGTGCTGCCGCAGCGGCTGATCGGCCGCGTGGTATACCACGTCACCCGCAGTCGCCGGGCGTGGCTGAAGGACCCGCTGATCCGGTGGTTCGTGCGGCGCTTCAACGTAAACCTTGCCGAAGCTCAGCGCCACAACGCCGAGGACTACGGCAGCTTCAACGACTTCTTCGCGCGCGCACTGGATCCCGCCGCGCGCGTCATCGCCGGCGGCGAGGAGACCATCGTTTCGCCCGCCGATGGTCGTCTGACGGCGTTCGGCACGCTGGTGGCCGGACAGATGCTGCAGGCCAAGGGCATGAGCTATGCGCTGACGCAGCTGCTGGATGCCGATCCGACGACACTGGCCCCGTACACGGACGGACGCTACGCCACGATCTACCTGGCGCCGCGCGATTATCACCGCGTGCACATGCCGCTGGCCGGCACACTGATGCGTACCGAATATCTGCCCGGCCGACGATTCGGCGTCAACGAAACCAGCGCCGGCCTGATCCGCAACCTCTTCTGCCGCAATGAGCGGGTAGTGTGCTGGTTCGATGGCGCCACCGGTCCGTTCGCACTGATCCTGGTTGGCGCACTGAACGTCTCCAGCATATCCACCTCGTGGCTGGGTGAAATCCGCAGCGGCCGGCGCCGCAGCTGGACGCACGGACACGAGTCCCGCCACTTTGCCCGCGGCGAGGAATTCGCCCGCTTCAATCTCGGCTCCACGGTGATCATGCTGTTCCCCTCCGACAGCGTCAGTTTCAGCGACCACATCCGGAACGGCTCAACGCTGACGATGGGGCGCGCGATCGGCACCGTGCGAAAGCTGCAGGCGGAAACCACCGCGGCCGCGGTGAACCCCACACCGGATCCGTGAGCGGCTATCGGCGCACCGCCACCGACGCCATGCTGCGTGCGCGCGCCGTCATGCTGGCACGAATCCGCACCTTCTTCGCCGAACGCAATGTGCTCGAGGTGCAGACGCCGGTGCTGTCACGATCGGGGCTGACGGATCTGCATCTGGAGAGCATGGCCGTCGACACCGGCACACTGGGTCGATGCTACCTGCACACCTCTCCGGAATACGCGATGAAACGCCTGCTCGCCGCCGGCATCGGCGACATCTATCAGATCTGCCCGGTGTTCCGTGACGATGAAATCGGCCGCTGGCATCAACCGGAATTCACGATGCTGGAGTGGTACCGGGTCGGCTGGAACGAACGGCAGCTGATGGACGAAACCGAAACGCTGCTCACACAGCTGATCGCCGGCGCCCGCCGCAGCGCCGACGGGCCGTGCGCCGTACGGTCGACTTACGCACAGGCATTCCGGCACGCCGTCGGCGTTTCACCCGACGCGCCCGACGCGCGGATCGTGACCGCACTGCGCGAGCGTGGCTGCGATGTGCCGGCCGGGCTGCGCGGCAACGACCTGCTCGATCTCGCGTTCAGTACACAGGTCATGCCGGCGATGGATCGCAGCCGCCTCACGTTCATCGATGACTTTCCGGCACAGCAGGCGGCACTGGCGCGCCTGAAACCGGGTTCTCCGCCGGTAGCCGCGCGTTTTGAAGCGTTTTTCGCCGGCCTGGAACTCGCCAATGGCTTCGCCGAACTCACCGACGCCGGCGAACAGCGGGCGCGCTTCGCACGTGAAGCCGCCGAACGTCAACGCCTGGGGCGGGCGCTCGCGCCGCTGGACGAGGACTTTCTCGCGGCGCTGCAGCAGGGTCTTCCCGAATGCGCCGGCGTCGCCGTAGGCCTGGACCGGCTTCTGGCCGCAGCCGTCGGCGCCACCGAACTCGCCGCCACCATCGCCTTCGCCCACACCCCCCGGCATCGCCACACACCGGACGACCCGTAGTCCGCGACACCGTCAAAGCCGGGCGGTTGCGGGGCCGTCCCCTTTTCCCCGGGGTGTCCGCGGCCATGGATGGCCGCGGCCAAGGCGCATGGACGC
>JBJHBT010000032.1:0-43589 GCA_050485645.1 Gammaproteobacteria bacterium
GTCGCGAGCACGCTAACGCGGGCGCGGCCGCAATGCCAGTCCGGGCGAACGATTCGATGCGACTGAATTTCACCAAGATGCAGGGTCTGGGCAACGACTTCGTCGTGCTGCGCTGGCCCGCCGACCAGCCGCGTCCGTCGGCGGAGCAGATCCGCCGCCTCGCCGACCGTCGTCTTGGCGTCGGCTTCGATCAGCTGCTGTTGGTCGAAGCCAGCGCACCGGCCGGGTACGATGCCGCGTACCGCGTGTTCAACGCCGATGGTGGCGAAGTGGAGCAGTGCGGCAACGGAGCGCGCTGTATCGCGCGTTTCGTCGCCGGCCCGCGCGCCGACACCCGGCTGACACTGCAGAGCGCCGGTGGGTCGGTGGAAGCGCAGGTGGACGCGCACGGGCGCGTCAGCGTGAGCCTGGGCGAGCCGGACTTCACCCCGATGTCGCTGCCGTTTCGCGCCGACCGCCGGGCCGACAGCTACCGGCTGCAGGCGGCCGGCCGGACGGTGGAATTCGGCGCCGTATCGATGGGCAACCCGCACGCGGTGATCAGCGTTGATTCCGTTGATGATGCGCCGGTCGGTATACTGGGCCCGGCACTGGCGCAGCATCCGGATTTTCCGCGCAGCGTGAACGTGGGGTTCATGCAGATGCTCGGCCGCAGTCGCATCAGACTGCGGGTATTCGAACGCGGCGTCGGTGAGACGCCGGCCTGTGGAACTGGCGCGGCCGCGGCGGTGGCGGTAGGGCGATCGCGCGGTCAGCTGGATGAGCAGGTGGATGTGGAGCTGCCCGGCGGTGTGCTCACGGTGACCTGGCCGGGGCCGGGCGCCGATTTGTGGCAAACCGGACCCGCACAGACAGTATACGAGGGACAGATCGAGCTATGAGTCAGCCCAAAAGCGAAGCGATCGTCACCGGGAGTTTCACCGAAGACCAGGTGGCCAGCTACCTGCGCAGCCATCCGGACTTCTTCGAGCGCCATGCGACACTGCTGCTCAGCCTGAAACTCCCGCACCGAACGTCCGGCACGGCCGTGTCGCTGGTTGAACGCCAGGTGAGCGTGCTGCGGCAACGCAATACGCAGCTGGACCGCCAGCTCAAGGATCTGATCGCGGTGGCCAAACTCAACGACCAGCTCGTCGAGAAAAGCCATGCGCTGGCGTTGCGTCTGATGACCACGCAGGGGCTGCCGGCGCGGGTGGATGCCATCGAAACCGCGTTGCGCGAGGATTTCGCCGCCGAACGCGCGGTGCTGGTGCTGTTTGCCGATCAGGGCGTCGCGGCGCCGGCGCGCAGCTTTGTGCGCGTGCTCGATCGCGAAGACAGTACCCTGAAACCCTTCGCCACGTTCCTGCGCGCCGCGCGGCCGCGCTGCGGCATGATCCGCGAGCGCCAGCGCGAGGTGCTGTTTGAGAACGAGGCCGATGCCATCCAGTCGGCTGCCATGATCCCGCTGGGGTCGCACACCGAGCTCGGTTTTCTGGCGATCGGCAGCCACGACGTGGAACACTTCCATCCCGGCCAGCGCCTGGATTTCCTTACCCGGCTGGGTGAGCTGATCACCGCGGCGCTCACCGGCGCCCGCGCGGGCGATGCGGCTCGCTGATCACCTCGAGCCCTACCTGCGCCGGCTGGCTACCGAACGCAGACTCTCCGCCCATACCGTGAGCGCGTATCGGCGCGACCTCACAGTGCTGCTGGAATTCTGCGCACGCGAGGCGCTGCAGAACCCCGGCGATCTGGACAGCTTCGCGGTGCGGCGTTTCGCCGCTGAATGCCATCGCCGCGGCCTGGGTGCGCGCAGCATTGCGCGCCGGCTGTCGGCGGTGCGCGGCTTTCTCGCCCATCTCGCCGAACACGGCGAAGTGAAAGCCAACAGCGCGCTGCACGTGCAGGCGCCGAAAGCGCCCAGACGCCTGCCGGCGACGCTGGACACCGATCAGGTGGCGAGCATCCTGCAACTCACCGGCGGCGATGTCCTCACCGTGCGCGACCGCGCGATCCTTGAACTGCTGTATTCCTCCGGCCTGCGTCTGGCGGAACTGGTGAGTCTGGACCTCGTCGATCTGGATCTGGCCGACAGCACCGTGCGCGTGCTGGGCAAGGGCCAGCGCACGCGGGTGCTGCCCGTGGGCCGCAAGGCCGTCGAGGCACTGCGCGCATGGCTCACGCAGCGCGGTGAACTGGCGCCGAGCGACCAGCAGGCACTGTTCGTCGGCCAGCGCGGCAGGCGGCTCACGCCGCGATCGGTGCAGCTGCGTCTGGCGCAGTGGTCGAAACGCGCCGGTGCGCCGGTGCGCGTCCATCCACATCTGATGCGCCACTGCTTCGCCAGCCACATGCTGGAATCCAGCGGCGATCTGCGCGCCGTGCAGGAGCTGCTCGGTCATGCCAGCCTGTCCACCACACAGGTCTACACGCACCTTGATTTCCAGCACCTGGCCTCCATATACGACAAGGCGCATCCGCGTGCGCGGCGTCGCGGTTCATGAAGCGTCCGCGCCACCGGCGCCGGCCCGCCTGCTGATCGCGCCGCCCGCAGCACTCCTGGCCCCGCCCGGCTGCACCGGGTCTGCCACTGACGACACGGTCCCTTCATGCACCCATCGCAGCACACGAAAGAGAGCAACATGTTTCACGGCACGACCATCCTCTGCGTTCGCCGCGCCGGCCACGTCGCCATGGGCGGCGACGGCCAGGTGACGTTGGGCGACAAGATCATGAAGGGCAACGCCCGCAAGGTGCGGCGGCTGTCGTCCGGCAAGGTGCTGGCCGGCTTCGCCGGTGGCACGGCCGACGCCTTCACGTTGTTCGAATACTTCGAAGGCAAGCTTGAGAAATACAACAACCTCACGCGCGCGGCCATCGAACTCGCCAAGGACTGGCGCACCGACCGCATGCTGCGCCGACTCGAAGCACTGCTGTGCGTGGCCGACGACAAGGTCTCACTGCTGATCTCCGGAAACGGCGATGTCATCGAGCCCGAGCACGACCTGATCGCGATCGGCTCCGGTGGCGCCTATGCACAGGCCGCCGCGCAGGCGCTGATCGACAACACCGAACTTTCCGCGCGCGCGGTCGTCGAGAAGTCGCTGGCCATTGCCGGCGACATCTGCATCTACACGAACCGCGACATCACGATTGAAGAGCTGTAAATGTCCACGATGACCCCCCGAGAAATCGTCCAGGAACTGGACCGGCACATCGTCGGCCAGCAGGAAGCCAAACGAGCGGTGGCCATCGCGCTGCGCAACCGCTGGCGGCGCGCGCAGGTGCCCGAGCCGCTGCAGGCCGAGATCACGCCCAAGAACATCCTGATGATCGGCCCCACCGGCGTGGGCAAGACCGAGATCGCACGACGCCTGGCGCGACTTGCGCAGGCGCCGTTCATCAAGGTGGAGGCGACGAAGTTCACCGAGGTCGGCTATGTGGGCCGCGAGGTGGATTCCATCATCCGCGATCTGGTCGACATGGCCGTGAAGATGCAGCGCGAACAGGCGCTGGCGCGTGTCACACATCAGGCCGAGGATTCCGCCGAGGATCGGCTGCTGGACGTACTGTTGCCCGGCAGCTCCGATGCCAATGGCGAACGCGACACCCGGCAGCGTTTTCGCAAGATGCTGCGAGAAGGTTCGCTGAACGACCGGGAGGTGGAAATCGACGTACAGGCGCTGCCGGTGGGCGTGGAAATCATGGCACCGCCGGGCATGGAGGAGATGACCAACCAGCTGCAGAGCATGTTCCAGAATCTGGGCACCGGCAAGCGGCGCCGCCGTAAGCTGAAGGTGAAGGACGCGCTGAAACTGCTGCGCGACGAGGAAGCGGCGAAGCTGGTCAACGAGGAAGACATCAAGGTCGAAGCGGTGCGTGCCGTGGAGCACAACGGCATCGTGTTCCTCGACGAGATCGACAAGGTGGCGCGCCGCGCCGAGACCACCGGTGCGGACGTGTCGCGCGAAGGTGTGCAGCGCGATCTGCTGCCGCTGGTGGAAGGCTGCACCGTGAGCACGCGCTACGGCATGGTGCGCACCGATCACATCCTGTTCATCGCCTCTGGCGCGTTCAGCGTCGCCAAGCCCTCTGATCTCATCCCCGAACTTCAGGGGCGCTTCCCGATACGCGTGGAACTGTCGTCGCTGAACGCCGAGGACTTTGTGCGCATTCTCACCGAACCCAGTGCCTCGCTGACCGAGCAGTACCGCGCTCTGCTGGACACCGAAGAAGTCTCGCTGACATTCGATGAATCAGGCGTTCGACGTATCGCCGAAGTGGCGTTCCAGGTGAATGACCGCAGCGAGAACATCGGCGCGCGGCGTCTGCATACGGTGCTCGAGCGGCTGCTGGAGACGGTGTCGTTCGAGGCGGCGGATCGGCATGGTGACAATGTCGTTGTGGATGCCGCGTATGTTGATGAGCATCTGGGTGAGCTGGTGCAGGACGAAGACCTGAGCCGATACATCCTCTGAGCGGAAGACCATGGCATCGACGACGCGGACCACGCCCTATCCCGTGGACATCAGACTACACCGGCGATCCGGGGTACTGGAAATTACGTTTTCGGATGGCATGCACCGGCGCTTGAGCGCCGAGTTTCTGCGTGTGCATTCACCGTCCGCGGAGGTGAAAGGGCATGGGGCCGGCGAGGGCGTGCTGGTGACCGGCAAGGAGCAGGTGCTGATCGATCGCATCGAGCCGGTGGGCCGCTATGCGGTGAAGCTGGTATTCAATGATGGCCACGACACAGGGCTCTACACATGGGCGCTGCTGTATGAGCTGGCGCTGGATCACGAGCGCATATGGCGGCGGTACCAGGAACGGGTTGCGGCTGCCGCCGGGTGAAATGATGATGCCGGTCGCCGGTCGCCGGTCGCCGGTCGCGTGGCCCCGTGCGGCCCCGTGCGCCGTGGTTGCGATGGGTATGGCGCCGCCGCTGCTTGCCCCGACCGGTTACGATGCCTGCCGCGCGTCCAGGCCCAGATGCTCCAGCACGTGGCCGCGCATGATGATGAATCCGCGCAGACGGCCGGTGCCATCTATCGTGTAATCGAACACATAGGTGCGCTCGATGCGCAGTCCGCCGCTGAAGCGCGGCTTTGTGGCTGCGAGCGCCACGGTTCCGTCGAGAAACTGTAACGATTGGCGCTTGCACGCATCGTGCGCAATCCGGTTCGCGATCTCGCGCACCTGCATGCTGTCGTGCCAGATGCCGAATGCGGTGATGGCGACAACCAGCATCAGTAGCGCGGAATAGCTGAAGTACACGTGATTGACCGTTGGTGGTTGCGGTGGCGAGCCGTCGGATCCGGCAGTCGCGGAACCACCATCTTACCGCGAACCGCGGAACCCGCGCACCGGAAGGGATGCGGCCCGTCTGCTAAAGTGCGCGCCATGCCGCGCCGCACACAACGCCGCCGCTCCAGGCGCAGATCGCGCGCCCGCCGCGCGCGGTTTCCCGTGCGCCAGCTGAAGGCCGCATGGCGCGGCATCGGCCGCTCGTTCAGACTGTTCCGGCGTACGCCGCCGGCCGTGCAGATCATTGTCGGCACCGCACTGCTGCTGATGCTGTGGCTGAGCGCCAACTGGACCTACCAGACGATACGCAAGCCGTCGGAGCTGCTCTTTCCGGTGAGCGGGCGGCTCAACAAGACGCCTTCGCAGACCTGGTCGACCTACGCGCCGCTGTTCCGCCGGCACTCAACCGACGTGATCTCACCGGAACTGCTGGCCGCGCTCGCACAGGTGGAGTCCATGGGCAACCCGGTGGCGCGGACGTACTGGCGCTGGTCGTGGACCATGCGGCCGTTCGAGATCTATCGTCCCGCGTCGAGTTCGGTGGGCATGTATCAGATCACCAACGGCACATTTGCCGAAGCACGCCGCTACTGCATCCACCGCCATGAAGTCGTGGCACAGGGGCCGTGGTACGCATGGCGTTCGTGCTGGTTCAACAGCCTGTATACGCGCGTGATTCCGTCGCACGCGATCGAGATGACGTCGGCCTATCTGCATGTGCGCGTGGAGCGGATTCTGGCGCGCCATCCGCAGCGGACAGCGACCATGGCACAGAAGCAGGACCTGGCTGCCGTGATTCACCTGTGCGGAGCAACAGCCGGCGCGCGTTTCGTGCAGGCGGGCTTTCAGGCGCAGGGCAGGTGCGGTGCACATGACATGCTGGCGTACGTGACGCGGGTGCGGGCGATGAAGGTCCTGTTCGGAAGGTTTGCGGAAGGGGAAGCGGCACAGCAGCTTCCATCGAAGAGCAGCGAGCCATAGCCGCAACAATCCGGGAATTCCCTTGGAACGGAGGTCCGCACCGCAGCTTTGCGTCAGGTCGCACGTGGGAAGGTCGCTGAGCAAGTCACGTTGACGAAAACCACCGCCGACAGCTGGCCGGTGTCGAATGTTGCAGAATGTCCATTTCGCCCGGGAGACGACCGATGCGGAACAAGATATCAACGGTGGTTGTGGTAGGTGCTTCGGCAGGAGGCATGGAGGCGCTCACAGGCCTGGTAGCGCAATTATCCGGTGACTTTCCCGCGCCGGTATTCATCGTTAATCACATGGCTGCGGAAACCTCCGGAAAACCGCTGGTGGAAGCGCTGAATAAAGCAGGGACTGTGAGGTGCAGCCATGCCCGGGATGGAGAGTCCTTCAAGCGTGGTCATGTGTATCTTGCGCCGTCCGATCAGCACCTGCTCGTTGTCAAGGGCAGGATGCTGGTGACCAAGGGGGCGCGTGAGAATCGTTACCGCCCTGCCATCGATCCCTTGTTCCGCAGTGCTGCGGTGGCTTTCGGCAAAGGGGTGATCGGCGTCATTCTCACCGGCTATCTCGACGACGGCACCAGCGGCATGATGGCCATCAAGCGCTGCGGGGGCGTTTGTATTGCCCAGGATCCCGCCGACGCAGCTCATCCGGACATGCCGCAGTCGGTCATCAGGCATGTCGGTCCCGACTACTGCGTGCCGCTCGCACAAATGGGTGCGTTACTGGAAAAGCTGGCCGCGCGACGGGTTGGGGTCAGCAAGAAGCCACCTGCCGACCTGGTCATCGAGGCAAAGATAGCGCAACGGGTGGTCAGCGACCTGAAGTCGGTGGAGACGCTGGGAACTCAGGTACCCTTCAACTGCCCCGACTGCGGCGGCGTACTGTGGCAGATGAAGCATGGCGAGTTGCTGAGATATCGCTGCCATACCGGGCATGCATTCTCATCGGCGGCATTGCTTGCACAGCAAGGCAAGAAAATCGAGGAAACCCTTTGGGTAGCGCTGCGCATGTTCGAGGAGCGCCAGAACCTGATATCCACGATGGGCAGAAGCCAGAAAGACATGCCTTCATCGGTGCTGGAGCGGGTTAGCGAATCCCAGATCCACATCGACAGGATTCGCGCGATGCTCAAGGCCACCGACGGAAACGCCTGACACTCGACGAGTGGGCCCGGTTCGTGGCTCCGGCACTTACCCCGGATCCTCGAGCCGTTC
The DNA here is from genome assembly GCA_050485645.1 of Gammaproteobacteria bacterium. Lineage (GTDB taxonomy): Bacteria > Pseudomonadota > Gammaproteobacteria > Steroidobacterales > Rariloculaceae > JBJHBP01. The sequence goes on from JBJHBT010000032.1 coordinate 7,476, forward strand.
CAGCACGGCGGAGATCACGCCGTCGATCCAAAACGCCGAATTTGTTGCCTTGCCATGTAAGCAACTGAAATATCGCCGCGATCGCCAGCAAGTTCAGACCACCAGCCAAGGCAGCCACGTAAAGTAGCCCGGAAACCGGTGTCAGCGCCTGAGCCTTCGCGCTTCCTCGATCGCCGCCTCGGCCAGCTGCCTCGGCATCGGTTCGGTGATCCATTCGTCCACCAGCGCCTGAGCGCGCTCGGGATCGTGCCGTGCGATCGAGCGCGCAACGGCGACCGCCTGCGACTGACGCACGCTGTCCGATGAGAACGCCTCGAAGAAGCGTGTTTGCGTTGCGATTTCCAAACCATCGGCAGCCAAGCGTGTCACGACAGCCGACAGCGCCTGATCGCGAGTTTCACTGCGGGGCAGCCCAAGCGCCCAGCGTTGTGCCGCCTGGGGGTCGCGCGCGGCCCAACTCATCGCCACCGAGCTGACGGCAGTGCCGCGCTGTTGTTCGGGCAGCGAGGTGGCCCAGGACGCTGCGCCGGCCAGGTCCCGGCGTGCCCAACTCGAGGCAATCGTCGCCACCGAGCTTTGCTGAACATCCGCGGGTGCGCTGGCCAGCATGCGCGCAGCGCTTTGCGGATCGGTCTGCGCCGTCATCTGCATGACCCGCCGCAGGGCGTCGTCGTAACCGGGCTCGCCCTGAAACTGCAGCAGCCAGGTGGACGCGCTTTCCGGGTCCTGCCGGGCATAGGGTGCGGCTACCTGTCCCAGCCACAGGCTCCTGAGCTCGGCAGGCAGGCGGCTCGCGAAGGTTGCCGCCGTTGCCGCATCGCGCGACGCGAGCTGTCTGGCAATATTGGCAGCGACACCCTCGTTGACGGTCGACCCGCTCGACAGCATCCAGTCCAGGGCGCCGGCCGGATCGTTCTGCACCCAGATCGATGTAATCCTCTCCAGCAGCAGTGCGGAGTGCGGTTCATCCTGTTGTGCGGCGAGGCGGCTCGCAATGTCGGCCCGGCGCGGATCCGCCGCGGCGAACACCGCGATATTGGCCGCGATGTAGGCCGGCGAGGCGAATACATTACCGCCAGGAGGTGCTTCGAACTCGTTCATCCAGCGAATGGCCTGATCCAGATCGACGAGCGCTGATCGCGCAATGATCGTGGCCACGAGACCGGGCCGCGGTGGCTCGATGCTGCGGGCCCAGGCCAGCGCTTCGTTGGGGCGCGTACGCCCATACGTCTCCGCGAACGCCACCGTGAATTCCTCACGCCGGGCATCGAACGGCAGCGATTCGAGGTAGGCCGCCATGCGCTGCGGATCACGCTGCGCAAGCGCCGTAAACGCGGTCCGTTCGACTGTGATGTTGGCGGGAAAGCCGTCACCAAAAGGCAATGGCGGCTTGTTCGCGGTCACTTCAAAGACGCGTTCGGGGTCGACCGCCATGGCCTGCGTCATTCCGGGACGCAGCTCATTGAGATGGGGCTGGGTCTCGGCGAATGCGAGAAAGCCCAGCGCATCGAGCCGCGCCCATTCGACCGTGACACTGTCACGATAGGCTGACTGCAGCTCGCGTGGCAGCGTCTCGGCCTGCCCGTAGGCGGTGATCGGGTCCTCATGCGCCCAGATCATGCCGATGCGCCGCGCGGCGGTGTTGCTTGCCGCCGTGTCGCGCAGCAACAGGGCCGTACGCAGCGCACTCGCCGGGTCGCGCCTTGCGTGCTGCGCAACGGCTTCGGCCTGAAACTCGATGCGCTGATGATCCGGCAGCGCGGCGGCAATGCGTTCGATCGCATCGGCATCCGTACCGAACACGTCCAGCAGCGCAATCGCCGCAGCCAGCCGATTGTGCCCGTTGGCGATCCCCGCCAGATGCCGCAACGCCGCATCCGGCTCGCTTTCTGCCCACGCGGCGAACACATCCGCGACCAGCAGGGCATCGAACTGCGACGAACCGGCCACGCGCAGCGAGCGTCGTACATCCAGTGCGGCGAGTCGCTTGAAAAGGGCTTCGATGTGCGCATCCCTGGCCGTGGAGAACGGCTCGGCCAGTGCCCGCGCGAGCGCGCGTTCGAGTTCCGCGGCATCGGAAATCCCCTCCGCCGAGCGAAAGGCTTCGAGCCGTGCGTGAGGTGTGGCGTCATCAGCGCTCGGTCCGGGTGTTGCCCCGCCGATCAACCACCAGGTGACCAGGCCGGCCGGCATGGCCCCCAACAGCAGGAACGCGGTTGTTCTGAGCATGATATCCCCTCTGAATCGCTTGGCTAGCGCAGCAGGACGCCCCCCGGGACGCCGTCCATGATGATGATCTGTTGTCCGCCAACGAACATGGTCTGCTGCCTCGCGCCGGCTTCCAGCGCGGTTTCAGCCCGGGTCCGCATCGCCGGATCGCTGATATGCCGGTCGATCAGTTGCTGACCGAGCTCGCGATTGGTGCTGCCGAGCATCGGCATCGCGCCAACCAGGCCCTCGGCACGCGCCTGCGATGAACTGAACGCCTCGAGCAGCCGTGTTTCCACGGTCCCGGTTCCCGCGCCGTCTATCAGCAACGCCGCCAGCCCCCGGTCGCGCGGTGGCCCGGCCGGCATGCCGAATACCCACTGTTCGGCCGCGCTGGCGTCGAGCCCTGCCCAGCGCGCCGTCACACCAAAGACCACGTTGCCTCTCACGGCGGTGTCAACGTCGGACAGACCATCAGCCCAGGCTGCCGCAGCGACCGGATCCCGAGCAGCCCAACCGACGGCCACCTGCGCCGCAACGTCGCCGGCATAAGCCGAATTGGTCTCCAGGTAACGCGCCACCGCTTCAGGTTGCGCGGCGGCGGCCGAACGTAGCGTCGCCTGGATCGCGTTGTCGTAGGCGGGATCGCCCTCGAACCCGCCTATCCAGCGCATGGCATCGTCGAAGTCGCTGCGCGCCATGCCACTGGCGGCGCCCGCGATCCATTGATCGCGCGCATGCTGCGGTATGCGTCCGGTGACCTGCGCGGCCAGTGCAGAGTCCTGGGCCGCGACCTGCTGGGCGAAGGTCATCGCAACATCGGACGACAGCGCCGACGGGTTTTGCGTGATCCACTCGACCGCGGACTGCGGATCCGCCTGAGGCCAGAGCTGCAGCATCATCGTCAACTGCGTCTTGACGCGCGCATCGGCGTGCGCGTGAAGCACATCGGCCACGTCGGCCATTTCCCGGGACTGAGCGCGCATGGCAGCCGAGAGCACGGATGCGATCATCGGCACCTCGCCGATATTGGCGCTCGCGGGATTGAGGATATCGGCGATGACGGCATCGGCGGCTCGAACCGGATCGGTGGCGGCCACGCCGGACAGCACCGCATTCAGTGCGGCGGGTGATCTTGGCTGCAGGGACGTGGCCCAGAGGATGGCGCCTTCCGGGTCCTGCTCCGCATAGCGCTGTGCGATGCCCTGGATCAGCTGGTCACGATCACCTGTCGGCGGCAGCGACTGCACACGCTCGTAGGCGTTGGTGGGATCGAGCGCACCGAGCACCGCAAGCGCGGCATTCTGGGCGTGGATACGCAACTCCGGCGCGAAGCGGTCGGCCAGTGACAGCAGTCGTTCCGGCCCGGTCATCGCCAGCGCCTGAAAGCTGACCTCGGACACAGCCATTTCCGAGAAGTCGGCTGTCTCGAGAAAAGCCATCATCGCGTCCGGATCGAGCTTCGCCCAGTCATCGAGCAGGCGCTCCATGTAGCGGCGCCGCTGCAGTGCTATCGGAATTGAATCGGCGTATTCGAACCCCGTGTGCGGATCTATTCGCGCCATCACCGAGGCGATGCGCTGCTGGGCAATAGTCTGCGCCTGGGAAATATCCAATGCCTCGGCTGCCGCAAGCGCTGCACTCGGGTCGCGCTCCGCCATTCGGCCGATCGCGTCGATGCGAAAACTGGCCGCGTCGACAGGAGAGAAGGCCACGCTGACGATGTCGATGCCGGCCGGGGTTAGTCCGAATACGTCGAGCAATGCCAGCGCCGCCGTGCGCCGTGTGGCGGCCGGCTGCAGGCGTTGAAGTTGGGAGAGCGCGCCGTCTGCATCGATCTCGGCCCACGACCGGAAAAGGCGCGCGATGACATCGGCGCCGAGCTCGAGCTGCTCGGCCAGTTCCACCGCCGCAGCAGGGTCTGATGCCGCGAGGCCGTTCAGAAGTGCGGTCAGCTCGGTGTCGCGTCTGACGGAGTGCGGCCGGGCGGCAACGCGTGCCATCTCGGCTTCGGTGTCCTCCGGGCGTTCGATACGCGCAATCTGCTCGTACGATGCCACCGCGGAAACGAATGCATCGGGAGCCGGCACCGACTCGCCAGAGAGGGGTTCGCCCGGCACGGCCGGCCACCCCGTCGTGATGCCGGACGACGATCCCGGAGGAAACACCTGCATCAGCATAAGGACCGCGCTGCCGCCCGCGATCGCCCCGCCTGATATCAGCCAACCCGCACGAGCCATGGCTTCCCCCCTTGCGTTCACGGCGGTAAATTGTTGATTATTCTATGTATGTTAATTAAACGATTTCCATACTACCTCAATAGAACAATGCTGCAATAGTTTCGATGAGCTGCAGGTTCGGCATCTGATTCCCTGCTGCCGGGCGCGTTTCTCGTGGTTGCAGTGGTGTCGCGGAGGCATACGCAGAACCGACCGTGTCTGTGAAGGCAAGAGTTTTGATGCCGGCGCCGAAAGCGGTGCGAACGGCATCAGGAACTTCACGGACGCGATCAGCCACAGGTAGTCACGCAGGCTGGCGCGATGATGGCGAAGCAGCAGCGTGATCATGCCTGTGCATGTCGCGAACAATGCCGACTCCCTCGGATGATTGACTGCCGCCGAAGGCATCGCGCTTACTGCCGACACTTGCGACCGGATGCGGCCGCTCGACTCGACCACGCAGCAACGCGCAAGACTTGCGGACACTGTACCAAGGAAGTTCGCACCTGCACCGCGCGAAAGATGCCCGCTGCGACTGTTTACCGGGTGCGCCGAATGGCGTGATTGGTCGCGTGCTCGGCGGTGATCGTATCGGCGATGCGCGTCGCCAGATCGCTCAGCTGTGCTTCATGGCCCATCAATGTGCCATCGAACGTCTCAACCCACACCTTCCGGGGATCGAAGTCCTGCGTGCGATCAAAAACCTCGACGCCGATCGTGTATTCCTTCAGACGATCCTCACGACCCGCCAGGGCTTCCTCGACCACAAAGCTCAGGAAACGACGCATACGGCCAGCGCCTGCGAACTGGGTGCTCTTCAGCATGCGCTCCAGCTGCGCGTCGCTGCTTCCGCTCCGGACTCGCGCCTCGTGGTGGTCGGGCACGAGCAACGCATCGTAACCGGCCAGTTCACTTACCCACGCGCCGAAATCGACGTGGTTGGGATCACTACAGGCAGCGGCGCCTACCAGACCGGTGTGCGAGTAGTGCTTGTGGGGTACTCCAGCACGTCCGACGCGCTTTTCCTCGACAGAAGCCAGGCGGCGCAGCTTCGTGACGAGCTGATCGGCGTAGCCTCATACAGGGGCGAAGTCGAACACTTCTGCGCCGGGAACTGCGAACTCGGCATTGCACGGTGCCGGCCATCTCAAGCCGAACCACAGGCCTGGTGTCCTGGCTTTTACCTTTCCTCTTCCGGTGACAGGGGACTGGCACTGTCCACGCCACGCCGTTCATTTCGCTTCTCATCGATGGGCGCGGGAGCGGAGCCGTTTGTCGACTTGCTGGATGTGGCTGCGGCATTCGTCGTTGCATTGGAGTCTGCAATCGCCGAGTTGGACGACATTTGACGATACCGAAACGATTCCGCGGAATCGTCTTCAGGTGTTGCTCGAAGGAGGTATGTGCTCAGCGGGCAGCCGCAGCCGCAGCCGCAGCCGCAGCTATGACAACGGCAAAGGCGCCAACGTACCGAACAGAATTCCGATCCCGAACCTGAGCACCCACAACGCGAACAGTGTGTACGCCGCGAGCACTGACCAGTAGGCGACGGGCTGCGTGTGCCGGTGCACTTCCAGGCGGCCGCGAAAGCCGTTCGGGCCCAGCGGCAGCCAGCCACGTGTGAGGCTCTGATAGCCCACCGCGAGCAGGCCCAGGCCGATCGCGGTGAAAAACAGTCCCTGAAACCACACCATCACGCATCTCTCCAGCCCGCATCCCTCCAGCGACGCAGGCGCGCCGCCACGACGGCCGCGACGATGGCCGGCAACGACATGACCAGAAACACCGCAATACCGATCGGCAGCAGATTCCATGAATTGCCGCTGGTGAACATCACCACCGGCGCCTGCACCATGATCACCGCGAATCCCCAGCGCCATGCCCGCACCGGCGTGAGATAGCCGAGCAGTGCGGCAAGCGCCAGGCACAGCGGATAGGTGACATCCCAATACCAGGGCGAGTCCCAGGCTTCGCTGCGCCCGGTCGCCGCCATGGTCGCGATCCACAGCGCGGCGCCGCCGGCCAGTGCCACGTAGAGCGTGCGTATGGTTTTATCCCTGTCTTCCATGGCGCAATGTTCGGGTTTTCTGGCCAAGATGTCCCGAGATCAACGTCGCAGATCCCGCAGACGGGAAGTGCTTCGGCAACTCCGTATGGCCGTCAGCAACCATGTGCAGGCATGGTTGAGTCTTTCACGTCTGAAGCACAACCATGGCTGAACGAATCTGCATTATCCAGGGGCACCCCGACGCAGGCCGCGAGCACTTCGGTCACGCGCTTGCCCATGCCTACGCGCAGGCCGCACAGGAGTCCGGCAAGACGGTGCGCACGATTGTGGTTGGCGAAATCGATTTTCCGGTGTTACGCAACGTTGACGACTGGAACAACCAACCGGCGCCCGAACCCATCACCCAGGCGCAGCAGGACATACTCTGGGCCGACCACCTGCTGATCGTGTATCCGTTGTGGCTGGGCGCGATGCCCGCATTGCTGAAGGCATTTTTCGAGCAGGTGATGCGTCCGGGGTTTGCATTCCCGAAAGACGAAAAGCGCAACCCCTGGTCGGGGGCCCTCAAAGGGCGCTCGGCGCGCATCGTCGTGACCATGGGCATGCCCGCGGCGTTCTATACATGGGTGTATCGCGCCCACAGCCTCAAGAGTCTGAAGCGCAATATCCTGAAACTTGTTGGCATCGGCCCGGTGCGCACCAGCGTCATCGGCACGGTGGAATCCAGCGATGCACGCCGGCGAAAATGGCTGGAGACGATGACCGTTCTGGGGCGCGCTGGACGGTAGATCGCTGAGCATTCACCCGCCAGTCGTGCTTCGGCGCCGTGTCGTTCAGACCGTACGGGGATTCACGATCAGCATCCCGCTGCGTCTCGATGGGTCTCGCAAACTCGTTGGCGTCAATCGACCGACGAGTCGATCACGATCAGAGTGGTATCGGGTAATGCAGTTGCTGGGCGCCGAACAACGCCTCGTAACAGAGCATCGACGCGACGCGTTCACCGGCCATATCGACGGGTGGCGGAGAGGCAGGGTTCGGCAGCGCATCCGTGTACCGGAAAATATTCCCCGATAGGCACCACCTGGCGTTTGCTGCAGACCTGGTGCGCCGCTGACCCCGCTCGACGAGCGCCGGTATCTGCGCGATGTCGTTCCACGTCAGCGCCAGCGGGTCACACAAGGTCGAAACAAAGCCCCCGGCTCCTGCCGGGGGCCCGTGCAGATACCGCAGGTTCAGCTTACCTGCTGACTACGATGTTGGTGCCCCCGCCGGGGCCGCCGCCACCCGCCTGAGAGTCTTCCACCACCAGTTTGACCCACAGTGCATCGTCACCCCGGTAGTACGACGTGGCGTTGGCGCTGCGCAGGGCATCCAGGCTGTCTTGTGCCGTGCCCGCGCTTGCGGTGGTGTATCCCGGCAATTCGAACATGACCCAGGAGCCTCGGCCCATCTGCCTCACGGACAAATTCAGGGACGGATTCTCGGCAATGACCTTGAGGTCATCGACACCATTGCGGAGCGTGGTTTCGCCGCCGCCACCGCCGGTGAAGGCGAACTCACGGCCGTTGCGGATGAGCGTGATCGGTGAGCTGCTGGCCGCCGCCCCGCCACCCCCGGGACCGCCACCGCCACCGCCGAACCCGCCGCCGCCCGGGCCACCGCCGCCGGCGGCACGTACGGCGACGCGCCCGAAGTCGCCTTCGCAAATGCCCGCATTCCAGGTGGGCATGATCTGGCACGCTTCGGTGTCTGCTGTGATCCCGTTGTCGATCACCACGTAGGAACCCGGTGCGCCGCCGAGCGAGCCGTCCCTGTCGAAGATCGCCGCGCCCCTGTAGGTGATGCCGCTTCCGCCTTCGGAGGCCCATCGCGATTCGATCGCCGGGAAATGCACCGGCTTCGCGTTCTCGAAAGTCAGCCCTTCGACGGAGTTTTCGGTACTGGCACCAAAGCCTGTGTACAGCAGGTAGGAGATCGCACCGGTCTCGCGCGTTGCATTGTCCTCGAAGTTGACGAAGGTGGTATTCACGATCTCCTGAGTGAAGTCGTAGTACTCGTAGCCGCGAATCGGGTAATCCGCCTGCTCTTTCGGCAGGCTTCGGCCGTAAGCGATCTCGGCCTCGGTTCTGGGGTTGCCGATGTTGTCGGTTTCGCCCACGAACAGTGAGTCAATGACCCTGGACGCGTAGCCGGTATGGGCGACTTCGCCAGCCGCATGCGTAAAGCCGATGGCGTTGTCGGCCAGCTTGAGGTTCCGGAACAGGTGCAGCTCACCGCGGCCCCAGATGCCGCCATGGCGGTTCTTGTAGGCGGTGAAATCCTCGATGACCGTGACCAGCCGCTCGCTGTTCGGGTCGGCAGGATTGGCACGGGCGGTATGGTAGTTGCTGCCGGCAACACTGAAACGGTTGTCGGGGGCAGGGCCACGGTCGAACATCATGCCATCGAAGCTCGAGTGGGCGACGTTGCCCCTGAACTCGCCCAGCGGGGATCGACGCGGAAAGGTATTCATCCCGACCTCGGTGCCTTCGAATTCCCCTATCCCGTTCACCGGCAATGCGATCCAGAAGCCGGTCACCTCGGAACCCGCGGCCACGTTGTCAATGTAATGGTTGCTCGGATGGGTGATCCAGAAAGTCGACACCGTGTTGTCCGAGGGAAGCAGAACATGCTCGGAGGTCTGTCCAGCCGCTACCTGCCCCGGTTGCGTTCCGGCTGCGTGGTGGACTGTCGGGACACACGGCAGGGTCGGATGACACTTGGTCTTGATGCCCAGGTTGCGGACAAACCGGTTGCCGGTCTCGACGCCGTCTTCGAGAAAGAAGCAGTGCCCCACGTTGTTGAAGGTCACGTTGTTTTCGACGCGCAGGTTGTCGGTTCCATGCACGGTCACACAACGGCTGAAGGTGTCGTGAATCGCGGAGTTCCTGATGTATTGCCCCTGCGCATCACCGACCAGATGCCAATGGATCGGGTACCTTGCAAGCTGCAGGTGCTGACCCATTCGATACAGCTCCACGCCGGCGACATACATCTGGCTGCCGGGCATCGCCATGATGTGGCCGCCCTGGTACGTGGTTTCGGAGTCTTCCGACGCCTGGATGCGGATGTTGCGCGTCAGCATGCCCACTTCACCGCGCTGATCAACGCCGTAGGTGATCTCGCCGAAATGCATGTACTCGAGCGGTTGGTCGAGTGTGATCACGTTGCCGTTAATGGCGGCGATCGTTCGCTTCGTCGCCTGCCTGAAATCGAAATCCGTGGACGCGACGACGATCTCATCGCCCACCCGCCAGCCGCTGGCGTCCAGGACCTCGATCGTGGTGCTGCCGGCCTCGGCCGTGTTGGCGAGCTTGGTCCACGTGTTGGTCCGGTCGCCGTGCAGGCTCAGCGTCCCGCCCATGATCAGGATGCCGCGGTCGCCCATGGCCATGACATTCTCGCCGGGCACGTTGTCGACCAGGGTGATGGTTGCATTGCGCGTATGCGGCTCGTCCTCGCTGCCGATGTGCAGCTCGCCGTGCAGCAGGATCCAGTCGGTCTGCAGCTCGATATCGTTCTCGTTCGAGAAGCTGAGTCTGCCGTCGATGGTCAGGCTGCGCAGCGTCGGCGGGCTGACATCGAGTACAACGTCCATGTCTGTGCCAATGGTGACTGCATCGCCGTCACCGGGTACACGGCCGTCGGGCCAGGTGGCTGGATCGGACCAGAGTGCTTCCTGAGCCACGGCGCTGGTGTAACCACCGAGCAGGAAACACGCTGGTATGGCTAACGCAAGAAATGGCGCGGGTGATTTTATTGGCATGGCTTTCGATTCCCGAACTTGAGCAGACAAAGAGCACAAGGGCCCCCCAATCCCCGAGTTTAGGTGATGTCGTGCGTGAGAAAAACCGGCAACGATCATTCTTGACAAGATGCGCGGCCAGCTGATCGTCCACTGACGAACTCCGGGTTCTACCCCTCCGGGGTTCTCTATCCGGGGTTCTCTATCCGGGATTTCCCACCCCGATCACCCCGCACCCGATTCGTCCGCCCGCATTACCAACCGGCTGTGATACCAGATCGTCCCGGCCCGCGTGAACTATGATGCCGCGGCCCAGAATTGTGTCCCATCCGCTCATTGAAATCACAGTGTCGATGTAATCAAGAACAGCTTTACCGTTTTCATCGGCTTCCAGGTTGCCCAGGTCGCCCAAGTGCCGCTGTTCATCCATTGGCCCGGCGTGAGGTTGGCTATGCGGATTGTAGTGCCCGCCGGTTGCCATGCCGTCATCGGACGTACAGGCACCATATTGATGAATGTGAAACCCATGACTGCTGTTTGCATCCAGACCGCTTACTTCAGCCTGAACTCTTACACCATCATTCCTTTTCGTAAAACTGATCGTCCCCTTAACCCCGCTATCCCCTAATGGGTGGATGACGACTACCATCTGATCAACCGCCGGGGCCTCGACAATATCTCGTTCCTGTTGAGCTTCGGCCCAGGAGCTGAAAGTCAGAAACAAAATAGCTGATGTGATAACTATTGATTTTTCCATGTTGTAATTTTCGCCTGATGAAATAGATTCAGATAGCTCGTGAAATAAGGGAGCGGGCAGGGCGCTGGCGGCAACGAGGCCGAAAAAAAGCCCCCGGCTCCAGCCGGGGGCTCTTACTGATACCGCAGTAGGTGAACTTACCTGCTGACTACGATGTTGGTGCCCCCGCCAGGCCCGCCGCCACCGGCCTGGGGCGCTTCGACCACCAGTTTGACCCACAGTGCATCGTCGCCCTGGTAGTACGAGGTGGCGCTGGCATTGCGCAGCGCATCCAGGCTGCTCTGTGCCGTGCCCGTGCTGGCGGTGGTGTAGCCCGGTAGTTCGAAGATAACCCAGGCGCCCTGGTCCATCTGCCTCACGGACAAAGTCAGGGCCGGATCTTCGGCGACAACCTTGAGGTCGCTGACGCCACTGCGGAGCGTGGTCTCACCACCGGGACCGCCGAACCCGCCACTGCTGAAGGTGAACTCACGCCCGTTGCGCATGAGTGTGATCGGTGAGCTGCTGGCCGCAGCGCCTGCGCCGCCGCCCGGAGGACCACCCGGAGGGCCACCTGCGCCGCCCCCAGGACCGCCGCCAAACCCGCCGCCGGGACCACCGCCGGCTCCGGGACCACCGCCGCCGAATCCGCCACCGAACCCGCCGCCGCCAGGGCCTCCACCGCTGACGGGCCGTACGGCGACGCGACCGAAGTCACCCTGACACACGGCAGCGTTCCAGGATGGCTTGATCTCGCAGGCTTCCTCGTCGGATGCAATCCCGTTGTCGATGACAATGTAGGAATCGGGGACGCCGCCGACCGAGCCATCCCTGTCCCGGAATATCGCGCCCATGTAGTTACTGCCTCCGGTATCGTTGGCCCATCGACGCTCCATCGGAGGGAAATCCACCGGCTTGGCGTTGACGAATTCCGCGCCCGCGACTGCGTTTTCGGCGCTGATCCCGAAGGTGGTATACAACAGGTAAGAGATCGCTCCCGCCCTGCGCTGGTCGTTGTCCTCGAAATTCACGAAAGTGACATTCTCCACGTCGTGACGCAGATCGTAGAACTCGTACCCGCGAATCGGGAAATCCGGGACTTCCCGCTTCGGCACGCTGCGGCCGTAGGCAATCTCTTCCGGCGTTGTGGGGTTGCCGATGTTGTCGGATTCGCCCACAAACACCGAGTCAATGACTCGTGACGTAAAGTCGGAATTTCCGAGGTTGCCGGACGCAGAGGTAAACCCGATGGCGTTGTCGGCCAGCCTCAGGTTCCTGAACGTCTTCATCTCACCGCGGGTCCAGATGGCGCCATTCCGGTTCTTGTAGCCGGTGAAATCCTCGATCACGTTCTCCACGATCGGGCTGTTCGGGTCAGCCGGATCGGCACGGGTAATAAACGGGTTGCCGCCGGCCACAGTGAAGGTGCCATCGGGCCTGGGGCCGCGGTCGATCATTATGCCGTCGAAGGTCGAGTGGGCGACGTTGCCCCTGAACTCCCCGAGCGGCATTCGACGTGGCCAGGTGTTCGCACTGATCTGCGTGCCTTCGAACTCACCAATCGGGTTCTGTGGCAATGCGATCCAGAAGCCGATCTGCTCAGACCCCGCCGCCACGTTGTCCACGTAATGGTTGCTCGGATTGGTGACCCAGAAAGTCGACACGGTGTTGTCCGAGGGAATCAGGATCTGATCGGAGGCCTGGCCATTCGATCCGCCTGCCGATTCCCCCTGTGCCCGGAGGTTCGTCGGGACACACGCCAGGGTCGGATGACATTTGGTCTTGATGCCCAGGTTGCGGACAAACCGGTTGCCGGTCTCGATGCCGTCTTCGAGAAAGAAGCAGTGCCCCACGTTGTTGAAGGTCACGTTGTTTTCGACGCGCAGGTTGTTGGTTCCATGCACGGTCACACAACGGCTGAAGGTGTCGTGAATCGCGGAGTTCCTGATGTATTGCCCCTGCGCATCACCGACCAGATGCCAATGGATCGGGTACCTTGCAAGCTGCAGGTGCTGACCCATTCGATACAGCTCCACGCCGGCGACATACATCTGGCTGCCGGGCATCGCCATGATGTGGCCGCCCTGGTACGTGGTTTCGGAGTCTTCCGACGCCTGGATGCGGATGTTGCGCGTCAGCATGCCCACTTCACCGCGCTGATCAACGCCGTAGGTGATCTCGCCGAAATGCATGTACTCGAGCGGTTGGTCGAGTGTGATCACGTTGCCGTTAATGGCGGCGATCGTTCGCTTCGTCGCCTGCCTGAAATCGAAATCCGTGGACGCGACGACGATCTCATCGCCCACCCGCCAGCCGCTGGCGTCCAGGACCTCGATCGTGGTGCTGCCGGCCTCGGCCGTGTTGGCGAGCTTGGTCCACGTGTTGGTCCGGTCGCCGTGCAGGCTCAGCGTCCCGCCCATGATCAGGATGCCGCGGTCGCCCATGGCCATGACATTCTCGCCGGGCACGTTGTCGACCAGGGTGATGGTTGCATTGCGCGTATGCGGCTCGTCCTCGCTGCCGATGTGCAGCTCGCCGTGCAGCAGGATCCAGTCGGTCTGCAGCTCGATATCGTTCTCGTTCGAGAAGCTGAGTCTGCCGTCGATGGTCAGGCTGCGCAGCGTCGGCGGGCTGACATCGAGTACAACGTCCATGTCTGTGCCAATGGTGACTGCATCGCCGTCACCGGGTACACGGCCGTCGGGCCAGGTGGCTGGATCGGACCAGAGTGCTTCCTGAGCCACGGCGCTGGTGTAACCACCGAGCAGGAAACACGCTGGTATGGCTAACGCAAGAAAGACCGCGCGAGAATTTTTTGGCATGGTTTTCGACCCCCGTCCTGGAGCAGATAAAGAAATGGTAATGCTCCACAATCGCCGAGCGTATGCGATGTTGAGCGAGAGAAAAAGCGGAAACGATAAATCTTGACAATTGGTTGAGACCGGCTGTTCTCGGTATCGGCTAATGCTTGGCAAGTATTGGAATTTCTGCCAGGTCGTGCGCTGGACGTGAGGACGTCTGACCCCTCGACGGAGGATCTGCTAGCATTGATTGGCTTGATGGACGGCGGACGCCGAAAACTGACGAAAGGACCGGACGATCATGAGGTGGATCCTGGGCGCCGCGCTCGCAGCGACGTTGCTGTTCGCCGCGCTCACAACGATGCTGTCGTTCTCAGGCGAGGCCGAGACCGAGACCGAGGCCGGAATCTGCGCGGTCACGGTCGAGGTCAGGGACTCGCTCGATTTCAATCCGAGAGAGCTCACTGTGGACTCGCGCTGCGAGTCATTCCGTCTCACGCTGAAACACGTCGGTACGATGCCGGCCAGCACGATGGGGCATAACTGGGTGCTGACCAGAACCGAGGACTTCGATGGTGCGGTGACGGACGGCCAGAGAGCCGGCTTCGAGAACCACTTCGTCAAGCCCGCGGACGAGCGCGTGTTGGCTGCAACGAAAGTGATCGGTGGCGGTGAAGAAACCGCGATCAGTTTCGATCCGTCGATCCTGGAGCCGGGCGGTGATTACACGTTCTTCTGCAGCTTCCCGGCGCACTTCGTGCTGATGCGCGGCAAGCTGATCGTCCTCTGACGAAGCCCCTGTTTGAGTTGCTGGGCTCGAACGGGAAGATCCACCTGCCCGAACGACGAAGGATCGGCTCAGCCCGGAGGGTAGCTGCGATCAAGCCACACTGCGGCCCGGCACACCGTCAAGCAGCCAACCAGCGTCAGCATAGGTTGAGTCCGCGTTGGCCACAAAGCTTTCAGCACACCGCCAGGCGCGTATAGCCAAGTGTTGACGCGAACTTCAATGGCAAGGCGGTCACCGGAACGTACATGATCGCCTTCAACTGATCGAACCGCTCGTTTGATCGAACCGCTCGTTCGCATGCCGTCGGTGATACCCTCTACCCCGTCAAACCGATACCCCAAGGAATCCACCACAGCCATCTTCAACAACGGAGTCGCCGTGTTCGCATCACGTACCACGCATACCTCACCCTCCGGCAACCTCCTCAGCCGGCCCCGATTCCTGATCGCCCTCATCGGCCTGATCACCCTCGCCACGTCCGCCCCGGTCCACGCCCAATCCGGCGCGGGCGCGGCTTCTTCCGCCGAGCGCATCATCGTCTCCGGCGCCTCCGGGAACCTCGGCGGGCTGACTGTCGAGGCCCTGCTGGCGCGCGGCGTACCGGCCGAGCGGCTGATTCTCGTCAGTCGCACGCCGGATACGCTGGATCATTACGCCCGGATGGGCGCGAGCGTGCGCTTCGGCGACTTTACCCAGCCGGACTCGCTGCCGGCCGCGTATGAGGGCGGCACGCGCATGCTGCTGATCAGCATCGGCGCGTCGCGGCTGCCGCGTGTGGAGGCGCATCGCAACGCGATCGAAGCCGCGGTTGCCGCCGGCGTGCAGCACATCGCCTATACCTCGTTCGTCACGATCAGCGCGGGCGAGACCGGGGGTCTGGCCGAAGATCACATCGCCACCGAGGCGATGCTGCGTGACAGCGGTGTCGCGTGGACCATGCTGCGCAACTCGCTCTACATGGACGGCGTCGTGCAGCAGGCGGCTGGCATGGTGGCCAGCGGTCGCGCCAATGTGCCGGAGAACGCCGCGCGCACGAGCTATGTGACGCGTGAGGACTGTGCCGAGGCCGCCGCCGCGGTGCTGGCGACGCCCGGTCACGAGAACCGTGCCTACGACATCACGGGTCCGAGCCTGGTCGGGCCGCGCGAGATTGCCGAAGCGGCGAGCGCGGTCACGGGCACGGCGATCGAGCTCGTCAGCGGCAGTGGCGGAGGTCGCGGCATGGGCGGCGGCATCGACATCGTCAGCAACGACGTCGAGACGCTCACCGGCCGCCCGGCAACCAGCGTGCGCGCGTTTCTCGAAGCGAACAGGGACAGGCTGCCGAGGTAGGGCAACCATGAGCGTCACGCATGATCGCAGGCAGCGATCCCGGATCATGCTGGAGCTCTCGGTCATCACCGTGTTCACGGTGATGTACCTGACCCTGCTGCCGCAACGTCCGGCCTACGTCGATGCCGTGCTCGGACTCGTGGCCGTGACGCTGATCGCCCTGAGCACGGCGCGCAGCCGCAGATTGTGGGCCACTCGGCCGCCTGCGGTCGAAGATCGGCGTGAACGGCTGAAGGCCGCGAGCCGCTCGATGATCCTGTTCAGTATCCCGATCGCGGTGCTGTTTCTGATTGCCGGCGCCGTTATCGGCCATGCCGACGGCGGCTGGACTGGCGCCCTTGAACGTGTCGGCAACTGGCATCTGCTGCTCGCGCTCCTGCTGTACTTCCCGTGGGGCCTTCTGCAGCAGTTCGTGTTTCAGTTCTACCTGCTCGGCCGGCTGTCGTACCTGCTGCCACCGGCGGTGGCAGTCGGCATCACGGCCGTGGCCTTCTCGGCCGTCCACTATCCGCGCTACCCGATCATGGCTGGCACGCTGATCGCCTGCGTATTCTGGTCGCTGAGCTATCGACGCCATCGCGCCCTGTTGCCGCTGGCTGCATCGCACGCGCTGCTCGGCGCAACCATGCATTACTGGGTCATGGGCCGCGACCTTCTGGCGGACTGGCTGCCGTACTGACAACCTGGTCACTGAGCCGCTTGCGTCTTACATGAGGCCGCAACGCGTTGCTTCGTTGTTGTTGAAGCTGCACGGGCTGCGCCGTGACCCATGGGCTTTGGCAGGAGGAGCCCCGGCCCCGCCGCCTCGGGCCGGCCGGGGGTGGCATGGCGGGCTGCCGGCGCGCCGCTGACCTATACTTGTGGGTCCGAATGTCAGCAGACGCCCAGCAGGACCTTGACGCATGAATACCTCAGCACAGGAACCGGACGCCAACTACGCCGATTTCGGCTACCAGCAGGTGCCGCGCGGCGAGAAGAAGGCGCGTGTGCGTGGTGTGTTCGACTCCGTTGCCGACCGTTACGATCTGATGAACGACGTGATGTCGTTCGGGCTGCACCGCTACTGGAAGGCGTTCACGATCGCCCGCACCGGCCTGAAGGCCGGCCAGCGGGCGCTGGATGTGGCCGCCGGCAGCGGCGACCTGAGCGCCGGGCTTGCGCGCCGCGTGGGCAGCAGCGGCAGCGTGATGGTCTCCGACGTGAACGCGGCGATGCTGGCGCGCGGGCGCGACCGGCTCACCGACAGCGGCTTCGCCGGCAACATCCACTACGTACAGGCAGATGCCGAACAGCTGCCGTTTCCGTCAGCGGCCTTTCACTGCATCACGATCGGCTTCGGTCTGCGTAATGTCACCGACAAGAACGCCGCGCTGGCATCGATGTATCGCGTACTCAAGCCCGGTGGCCGGCTGCTGGTGCTGGAGTTTTCAAAGCCGCTGGTGCCGGCTGTCGAGCCCGTCTACGACCTTTACTCGTTCAGTATCCTGCCGCGCCTGGGTCGGCTGCTGGTCGGCGATGCCGACAGCTACCGCTACCTGGCCGAATCCATCCGCATGCATCCGGACCAGCAGACGCTGCGCGGCATGATGGAAACGAGCGGCTTCGAACGCTGCGAGGTCTACAATCTGTGCGGTGGCATCGTCGCGCTGCATATCGGTTACCGGATCTGACAACGCCGCGGTCCCGTATACGTCGGCCGCTGCCACACCCGCCTTCGAACACACTGACGGAACCCCTCCCGCCTTATGAACCGTTTTATTCTGCAAGCCGGGGAACGCTGGCTGAACCGGCAGGTGGCCGAGTCCACCGCCGCGCAGGCCGAGCTGCGTGCGCTGGACGGACGTTCGATGGCCGTGCACGTTGAAGGCCTCGGTCTGACTCTGTGCCTGATCGCCAGCGATGGGCAGCTGTGCGTGGAGGATCGTATCGAGGGCGCTTCCGTCACGCTGCGTGGCACGCCCGGTGCGCTGGCCACACTGCTGCGTCGTGATCGCGACCGCCCGCTGGCCGGACAGTTTCGTGAATCCGGCGCCGAGCTCACCGGCAGCATCGATGTGGCTGAACGCTTCGCGGAACTGATCCGCCTGGCGCGGCCTGATCTGGAGGAGGAACTGTCGCGTTGGGTCGGCGATATCCCGGCGCACGAAGTGGCGAACGCCACGCGGCACGTCGCGGACTGGGCGCTGGACACCGGCCGTGCGATGGAGCGCAACACCGCCGAGTACCTGCAGGAAGAAAGCGGCACGCTGCCGGCGTCGGCCGAAATGCGCGCCTTCGCCGAGGACGTGCAGGATCTGCGCGACGACGTGGAACGTCTGGCCGCACGCATCGATCGGCTCGTGGCGCCGGCGCGCCGCGGCGGCGGTCGAACGGGGATGGGGCGCTGATGCGCCGTCTGCGCCTGCGCCTGCTGCTGCGCATGATCGCGATCCAGCACACGCTGGTGCGTCATGGTCTGGAGGAAATCGTCTGGCAGACTCATCTGCTTCGGCCGCTGGCATTCATCCAGTCACTGTTGCCGCGACGGCGACTGCGCCGCATGCCGCTGGGCGAGCGTCTGCGCCATGCGCTGGAGGAGCTCGGTCCGATATTCGTGAAGTTCGGCCAGGCCGTGTCGGTGCGCCGCGATCTGCTGCCGCCAGCCATCGCCGACGAGCTGGCCAAGCTCCAGGATCAGGTTCCGCCGTTCGCGTCCGAACAGGCGCTGACCATTCTCAGGGCCGCCTATCATCGCGATCCCACCGACGTGTTCGACGAGTTCGACCCGCTGCCGCTGGCCGCGGCGTCCATCGCGCAGGTGCATACCGCCAGGCTCCACAGTGGCGAGCGCGTTGTACTGAAACTACTCAGGCCCAATGTGCGATCAATGATCCAGCGCGATCTGGAAGTGCTGTATGCGCTGGGGGAGCTGGCCGAGACCTACTGGCATGAAGGCAAGCGCCTGCATCCGGTGGATGTGGTGGCCGAGTTCGAGAAGACGCTGTACAACGAACTGGACCTGATGCGTGAGGCGGCGAATGCGTCGCAGCTGAAGCGCAACTTCGCCGGCTCCGACGACCTCTACGTGCCCGAAGTGTACTGGGACTATTGCCGGCCCAACGTGCTGGTGATGGAACGCATCGATGGCATCCCGGTGGGTGACATCGAAACGCTGCGCATGCGCGGTACCAACTTCGCAAGGTTGGCCGAGATCGGTGTGAACATATTCTTCACGCAGGTGTTCAAGCACAACTTCTTTCACGCCGACATGCATCCGGGCAACATCTTCGTCGACGTCAAAAACCCGGATGAACCGCGTTATCTTGCGGTGGACTTCGGCATCGTCGGCAGCCTGAGTCCTCGCGATCAGCACTATCTGGCGGAAAACTTCCTCGCCTTCTTCAAGCGCGACTACCGTCGCGTGGCACTGCTGCATGTGGATTCAGGCTGGGTGCCACCCGGCACGCGCGTCGACGAACTGGAATCGGCCATCCGCGCCGTCTGCGAACCGATCTTCAACAAGCCGCTCAAGGACATCTCCTTCGGCATCGTGCTGCTGCGACTGTTCGAGACCGCGCGTGCATTCCACATGGAGGTGCAGCCGCAGCTGGTGCTGCTGCAGAAGACGCTGCTGGCCATCGAGGGTCTGGGCCGGCAGCTGTATCCTGAGCTTGATCTGTGGCGTACCGCGCAGCCGATTCTCGAACAATGGATGCGCGAGCGGCGCGATCCGCGTCGCCAGCTGCGTCGCGTGATCGAGGCGTGGCCGGAGATCAGCGAGGACATGATGCTGCTGCCGAAGATCGTGCACCGCGCGATCCGGCGTGCCGAAAACGAAGGCGCTCAGCGCGAAGCGGCGGAATCGGCGGAAATCCGTTCGGACCGTCGCCGCGGGCATTCGGAACGCCTGTTCATCGGCGCGGCGCTGCTGATCGCCGGCGTGCTGTGGACGGGGCTGGCGGCTGAGCCCGCGTGGATCGGTTGGGCCGGTGCTGGCGCCGGCCTGATCCTGATGGTCATTCCACGGCACCGTCGGGGAACAGGGTCCAGGGGCGGTTGACATGCCTTGTGTTTCGAGGTATCTAGTATACCTATAGTCACAAGGTATGTAGCAGCCGGCCACCAGCGCCTTCCCGCAACGAGGTCGCATCGGGGTCACAACCTGGAGGGAAGCCACATGATCGCCCGCCACGCACTGGCGATATCCCTTGGAGCGACGGTCACGCTATGTCTGCTGTTCATCATGCAGGCGCTGATCGCGCACAGCGACACCAATCCAACCGAGGCATCGCCGACGCGCGTCGTTGATTTCGTGCGCGTTGAACCACCTGTTGAGACAATTCCTCCGCGACGCGATCGCCCGGAGAAACCACCCGAGCCGACGCAGCCGCCACAGCCGACGCCATCCGAGCCCGTCAGCGTCGTCAGTACGCGCGTGAACAGCGACATCACAAGGCCCGACATGAGTCACAGGTTCGGAGAAGGCATGCCCGTACTGATGGGAGACAGTGACGTTCTGCCGGTTGCACGCGCCACGCCGCTGTATCCGACACGCGCGATCCAGGCCGGCCTGGAAGGCTGGGTGTTGGTGGAATTCACCGTTACGCGCAGCGGTACCACGCGCGAGGTCATCGTCGTCGATTCCAGCAATCGGCTCTTCGAACCGGCAGCCATCGAGGCAGCCCACCGTTTCCGGTATCGGCCGCGCGTGATCGACGGCGAGCCGGTTGAAGTATCGGGCGTACGCAACCTGTTCACGTTCGAGCTGGATGACTGACGCTATCCTGAATCAGCATCAGCGCCACCAGTCTGGGCCCGACGCCAGTCACAATGGCATCGATCCGCCTTCTCAGCTGACCGGTACCGAAGTAGGATCAAGACGCAACATCCGATATCCTGCAGCCTCAACCTGATTGTTTGAGCTGTTTCCGGCCTGTTGTTCCTGTCATGGCAGCGGCCCTGGCCGGGCGTATCCTGCCCCGGCGCAGGTCCTGTGGCGAATCAGGGCACGGCGTCGAAAAATCGGCGTCGGTGCTCAGTGCCTTCGGCGCGACTAACGAAGGTCAGCGACAACCCGCAATGCCGCCAGCCATTCCCGGATATCCGCAATCTCCTCCATACACACCGAATGCGGCATCGGATACTGATGCCAGTCGGGCCGGTATCCCAGCGCCTCCAGCCGCCCGCGCGACCATGCGCCGAAGGTCAGTGCCACCACAGGGTCGTGACTGCCGTGAGCGAGAAAGACAGGAATGTCGGCGTTCGCGGCGCTGCGTTCACTCTCCAGCGAATCCGCGAGCATCAGAAACGTGGACAGGCCAATTACGCCAGCGAGGCGTTCGGGATACCGCAGCGCCACGTGCAGCGCAACGACGCCACCCTGCGAGAAGCCCGCGAGCACGATGCGGGCCGCAGGCGTACCGCCTGCGATTTCACTTGCGATCAATGCCTCGACGGCCGCACTGCTGGCGCGCAGTCCCGTTTCGTCTTCCTCGGCGCCGACTTCCAGGGCGGTGATGTCGAACCAGGCACGCATGCGCAGACCGCCGTTGATTGTCACCGGACGTATCGGGGCATGCGGGAATACGAAACGCGTCGCGAAGGGCAGCCGCAGTTCCGGCACCAGCGGCTCGAAGTCGTGGCCGTTCGCACCCAGACCGTGCATCCAGATCACGCACAGCTCGGGTGAATCGCCCGTGTTGACTTCCACGGTCTGCAGGGGTGTCATCAGGGAGTTCTCCGGGTTGATGGCGACGGTCGGTGATCATCGCCGGGATTGCAGTCGCCGGGAACCCGGCGTCAAGGCAACGCCAGGCGCCGCGGTTGTGACGAACGCCGCCTCAGTCGTTCACGGCAACAAAGCGCGCCAGCGGCGCCATGCGCGCACGATTCAGAGAAAGGCTGTCATCGTCGCCGAGTGTGTAGTTGTCGGCACGTCCCAGCGCCTCGAAGAAAGCGCGTTCCTGATCGAGATCGTCACAGGCCATCATCGTTGAAGTCAGCGTGCCGATACGCAGTCGGTTGCCGGACAGCAGATCGTAGCTGCCGGAAAAGTGATTGCAGGAGCCGTTGCCGGCGGCATTGGTCTGGCTGCTGTCGAATCGCAGATACGCGCCGTCGCCGCGATCGGGGTGATCGACGGGACGTCCGTTCAGTTCCACCAGTCGCCAGCGCCGATTCTCGAGGCGCTCGTCGCTGACCGTCTTCTCGAGTCGGTAGGCGCTGGCCCGCTCTCCGGTAATTCGTTGCCCGTCGCGGTCGAGGTGAAACAGCACGTTCTCACCCACCTGGTACATCTGCGTGTTGCCCTCGTCGTCGGTCAGAGTGATCCGCGCGCCGGCATCGTCCCACACGAAACGGCCTTCGTCGGCGAATGGAGATCCGCCACGTTCCAGATATTCCACGGACCGGCGGAACCGCTCGTCCTGCGTCAGTTCCACGCGTGTGTAGATGCCCGGACAGTCGGCGCAGGGCACGATGCCCGCATACACCCCGGCCCAGTCCAGCGCATTGCGGCTGTTGTGTCCGTCGGGCGGCTGCACTGGCACCGGTACAGGTACCGGCTCGGATGTCGCGGTCCGATCGTTCGTGGCATCGGTGATCCGGGGTGCATCCGGCGTGCCGCAGGCGGTGAGCGCGATGGCCAGCAGGACGGAAGAGAGCAGACGAACTACAGTCACGGGCCGATCCTCACTTGTCATCCACGCCGGGCGCCGCCGCGGCGGGTGCGTTGCCGGCCCCCCTCCGGGTGCGTCATCGATCTTGCCCTGCCGGCGCCGCCGCGGCAACGGCCGCGTTACACGCAGGGCTTGCAATCTTGCACATAACATCTATCCTATGCGCAATTTTATTCATGTGATCCCCATGCCCGTTGCAAGCGCCCAGCAGCAGGAGCGGCGGCGCGTTATTGCGCAGCTGATCCAGACAAAGACCATCCGCCGTCAATCCGAGCTGGTGGAAATGCTGCGTGCGCAGGGCTATCCGGCTACGCAGTCCAGCGTCAGTCGCGATCTGCGGCATCTGGGTGCGGCCAAGCTTGGCGAGGGCTACAGCCTGCCGCAGGCAGCTGTCACCGGTGAGGATGGTGCGCTGGCCAACGTGGCGGAGCTGGTTCGCGAGTTGCGCACCGCGGGGCCACACCTGCTGGTGATCACCACTGCGATCGGTGCCGCGCAGCGGGTGGCGGTGACCCTGGATAGAACGAACTGGCCGGAAATCGTCGGTACGTTGTCCGGCGATGACACGATTTTTGTTGCGACCGCGGGCGCTGCGCAGCAGCGCCGACTGCGGGCGCGTTTGCGGGAAGGTCTGGGAACCACGGTGCCATGAGCGATACAAACGTCTCTGAAATTGAAAACCTGAAAGGCGATGCGAACAGTCCCATCGTGCTGGCGTATTCCGGCGGTCTGGATACGTCGTTCTGCGTGCCCTGGCTGAAGGAAACGTACAACCGCCCGGTGGTCACGGTGACGGTAAACACCGGCGGGCTTGACGCTTCAGCTGAAGCGCATCTGGATGCGCACGCCCGCAATCTTGGCGCGATCGATCACCGCCTGGTGGAGGCGCGCGGCGAGTTCTTCGATCAGGTGCTGAAGTATCTGATCATGGGCAATGTGCGTCGCGGCGCGCTGTATCCGCTGTGCGTGGGCGCCGAGCGCGGCGTGCAGGCGAGGCATCTGGCCACGACAGCGCGCGCCATGGGTGCGTCCGTTGTTGCGCACGGCTGCACCGCGGCCGGCAACGACCAGGTGCGCTTCGAGGTCATTCTCAAGGCGCTGGCGCCCGACCTCACCGTGCTCGCCCCGGTGCGCGACCATGCCTGGCCGCGTGCCGAACAGGTGGCCTTCCTCGAACAGCGCGGTCTGCCGGTGCCATCGCGCGGCTCCGCCTACTCCATCAACCGCGGGCTGTGGGGCGTCACCATCGGTGGCACCGAAACGCTGGACTCGCGCGACACCATCCCCGAGTCCGCCTGGGTGCTGAGCGGCGGTGCGTTCGAAGCCAACCGCGCGGCGCGCGAACTGCGCATCGGTTTCGAGCGCGGCATGCCGGT
This sequence comes from Gammaproteobacteria bacterium, assembly GCA_050485645.1. GTDB lineage: Bacteria > Pseudomonadota > Gammaproteobacteria > Steroidobacterales > Rariloculaceae > JBJHBP01. The sequence goes on from JBJHBT010000032.1 coordinate 31,389, forward strand.
GAGTCTGGACGGCGAGCAGCTGGATCCGGTGTCGCTGATCGAACGCGTCGAGCAGATCGGCGCCGACCATGCGATCGGTCGCGGTATTCATCTGGGCGACACGATTCTCGGCACCAAGGGACGCGTCGCGTTCGAGGCGCCGGCCGCCGAACTGCTCCTGAACGCGCATCGCGAGCTGGAAAAACTCACGCTGACGCAACTGCAGATGCGCATCAAGGATCAGCTCGGCAACACCTACGGCGACTTCGTGCACGAAGGCAAGGTGCTTGATCCGGTGTGCCGCGATATCGAAGCGCTGCTCGAATCCTCGCAGGCCAGAGTCACCGGCGAGGTGCGTCTGTTGCTGCGTCCGGGCAATGCGTTCGTGGTCGGCGTCACATCGCCGCACTCCCTGATGGCCGCCAGCCGCGGTCAGTATGGCGAAGCCGCTGGTGAATGGACGCCGAGTGATGCCGTCGGCTTTTCCAGAATTCTTTCACTGCCTGGCATGCTGCATACGCGCGCCGGAGGACATCACTGATGCGCCCCGTAATCGTCGACAAGATCGCATCCGTTGCCGTGGACGCGGACCTGGGCCGGGAAATCCGCGTCAGCGACGACATTCCATGCGAAGAAGGCGTGCTGATCGCCGTCGAGGTGCTCACCAGCAAGTCGACGTACAACACGCTGGAGCTCACCAGCGGTCGCATGGCCAAAGTACGTCGCGGCGACGTGATCGTCGGTGCCCTTGGTCATCGCAAAGCGCTGTTCGGCTACTCCGGCCATCTGCCCACCGAACTCAAACCCGGCGATGTGATTCAGCTGCTGAATCTGGGCGGTGTCATGGGCATCTGCGACTCGATCAATCCGGAACACGGCGTGCCGTTCGATTGCCGCGTGCTCGGCGTGGTGCTGCAGTTTCCGTATCTCGGTGAACGGGTCGGTGTGCCGGCGCGGATCGGCCGCGAGCCGCTGCGCGACGACGAGCCGGTAACGCTCAATGGCACGCCGGTCATTGCCATTGCCGGCACCTGCATGGATTCGGGCAAGACCGCGGCGGCCAGCGCGATCATCAGCCGTTTCCGTCACAACGGCCTCACCGTGGACGCCTTCAAATCCACTGGTGTCGCGCTGCGCCGCGACATCCTGGCGATGGAGGACGCCGGCGCGCGCCACACGGCGATCTTTACCGATCTCGGCGTCGTGGCAACCACTTCGCGCAATGCACCGGCGCTGACACGCAGGCTGCTGACGCTGCTCGGCCAGCAGCGGGCCGATGCGATCGTGTTCGAGCTCGGGGACGGGCTGCTGGGTGCTTACGGCGTCGAGGCCATTCTGCGTGACGAGGCGATCCGCAACCAGCTGTCGGCGCTGGTGCTGTGCGCCAACGACCCGGTGGCTGCCTGGGGCGGTGTGAAGCTGCTGCGCGAGGATTTCGGGGTTGAGCCCACCGTGGTGACGGGCCCCGCCACCGACAACCTGGTTGGCGTAGACATCATCCGCGAGCGTTCCAACGTAGCGGCCCTGAACGCGATGACACATGGCGCGGAGCTGGCCGACCTGCTGCAGAAGGCGATCGGTCTGGGTGATCGTATCGCGCCGCCCATGGCCACGGGCTGACCGGCGTCATGCCTGGTCGACGCCGCACTTACCGCGATGACTGACAACCGACTTCCAATGAACGACCCATCATGAACGATCAAATATCATGGCCGGTGCTGGTTCTCGGCGGATCCGGATACGTGGCCGGCGAAATGCTGCGCCTGGTCGCCGCGCACCCGAACCTGCGTCTGGGCGCCGCGGTTTCCACCAGCCAGGGCGGCGAACCGATTGCGTCGGTGTTCGCGCATCTGGCGCCGGTCTACCGCGATACGCCCTTCGTCACGCTGGAGGCCGCGATCGAGCAGCTCGGGCGCGCACCGCACTGGCTGGTACTGTCCGCCGCGCCGCATGGCGCGTCGGCATCACTGGTCGCCAGTCTGTTGTCCGCCGCCGAGACGGCCGGCGTGCAGCTGACCGTTGTCGATGCCTCGGCCGACTATCGCTTCCGTGATCTGGATCTGTACGCTCAGGTGTACGGTCACGCGCATCCCGAGGCCGCGCTCAACGAGCAGTTCGCCTGCGCCGTGCCCGAGCACGCGCCGACGATTGCCAGGCCGCATGTGGCCCATCCGGGCTGTTTCGCCACCGCCATGCTGCTGGCCATCGTACCGCTGCTGGCGGCCGACCTGGCTGAGCCGGAGTTCTACGTCAGCGCGGTCACCGGCAGCACCGGCGCCGGACGCACGCCACGCGACACCACGCACCATCCCGAGCGCCAGAGCAATCTGTTCGCGTATCAGGCGCTGGTGCATCGTCATGCGCCGGAAGTTGCCGCGCTTGCCGGCGAAGCCACCGGCCGCGACATCAAACTGCACTTCGTGCCGCATTCGGGTGCCTTTGCCCGAGGTATCCACGCCACGGTGTTCGCGCGGCCCAAAGCTGGCGTGAAGCTTGCCGACGTGCACGAAGCCTGCGCCGGGTTCTACCGCAGCTCACCGTTCGTGCAGGTGCTGAACACCGCGCCGCGCATCAAGGATGTGGCGGCCAGCAACTATGCCGCGCTGGGTGCGCAGATGGACGCCGACAGCATCGTGATGCTGTCTGTCATCGACAACCTGCTCAAGGGCGCCGCCGGCGGCTCGGTGCAGTGGGCCAACCGCCTGCTCGGCCTGCCCGAACACACAGGTCTCGTGCAGCCGGCGTCGGGCTGGATCTAGTCGGGCTGGAACCGGAAAGGAATCACCATGACCGCCCCTGATAACCGCAGGACCGCCAATCTCACCGAGGTGTATCCGATGTTGCCCTTCACTCCCGAGCGCGGCGAAGGCGTGTTCATCGAGGATGCATCCGGCCGCCGTGTGCTGGATTTTTATGGTGGCCACGCGGTCGCCTCTCTCGGCTATGGGCATCCCGCGCTCACCAGCGCCATTGCCGAACAGGCGCGCACGCTGCACTTCCAGAGCAATGTGGTACCGCTGCGCATCCGCGATGAGGCGGCGGAGGCGGTGGCGGCGTTCGCACCACAAGGGCTGACCCGCGTGTTCTTCGTGAACAGCGGCGCCGAAGCCAACGAGAACGCGCTCAAACTCGCACTGGCGGTAACCGGACGTCCCAAGGTGGTTGCCATCGAAAGTTCGTTCCACGGCCGCACGGCCGCCGCCGCGGCAGTGACCTGGGGTGCACGCAACAGCTGGTACGGCTTCCCGAACACGCCGATGGAAGTGCAGTTCGTGCCCCGTGGCGACATCGCTGCACTGCACGCCGCCGTGGATCAGCGCACCGCGGCGCTGATCGTGGAGCCGGTGCAGGGACAGGCGGGCGCCTATGTGCTCGGCCGGGCGTTTCTGCACGCGGCCCGTGAGGCCTGTGATCGTGCCGGCGCGATGCTGATTTTCGACGAAGTGCAGACCGGCGCCGGGCGGCTCGGTGCGAACTTCGGCGCTACGCTGTACGAAGTACGACCCGACCTGCTCACGGTCGCCAAGGCATTGGGTGGCGGTTTTCCGTGTGGCGCGACGATCATGACGCAGGCCCTGGCGGGCGAGCTCGGACCAGGACAGCTGGGCACGACGTTCGGCGGCGGGCCGCTGGCCTGCGCCGCCATCAAGGCTACGCTCGAGGCTATCGAGAGTCAGAGTCTGGTTGCGAACGCGCGCGCCATGTCCGCGCTGATCCGCGAGCGTTGCCGGATCGGCCCCGTTACCGCGATCCAGGGCGAGGGCCTGCTGCTCGGTCTGCGCACCACGCCGCGCGCTGCCGCGGTGCGTGATGCGCTGCTGGCGCGCGACATACTCACCGGCACCAGCGCGGATCCGCATATCCTGCGTCTGTTGCCGCCGCTGATTCTTGAAGCCGAACACGTGGAACAGCTTGTCCAGGCACTGGAGGACCTTGCCGATGAACCGCTTTAACGATCTCGCCGATCTTTCGGCCGAGCAGATTCGCGATCTGGTCGAACTGGCCGCGCATCTGGACAAACATCCGGAGCCGAGGGCGCTGGAGGGCAAGGTGCTGTCGCTGCTGTTTCTGAGTCCATCGCTGCGTACGATGGCGTCGTTTCAGGCGGCGATGGTACGGCTCGGCGGAGGCTCGTTCGTGATCTCGCCGGAGATGTCCATCCATGGTCTGGAAACGCGCCACGGCATCGTCATGGACGGCGTAGCCGCCGAGCACATCCGTGAAGCTGTGCCGGTGATCGCTTCCTATGGCGATGCGATCGGGATTCGCGCGTTCGCCGAGCGACGCAATCTTGAGCACGATGTGGCCGACAACGACTTCAACGAACTCACCGCGCTGGTCGACAAGCCTTACATCAACATGGAGTCGGCCATTCATCATCCCTGCCAGAGTCTGGCGGACTGGAAGACCATGGATGAACTCGGCGTTCCGGGCAATGGCGGACGTTTCGTGCTGTCGTGGGCCTACCACCCCAAGGCGCTGCCATTGGCGGTGCCGTCGTCCACGGTGCAGATGGCCGCGATGCGTGGCATGGATGTGGTGGTGCTGCGACCGGAAGGTTTCGAGCTGCCAGACCCGATCATGAACAGGGCGCGGCAGGCAGCCGCGGCCAGCGGTGGCAGCGTCACCGAAACCGCCAACCGCGACGAAGCGATGCAGGGTGCGCATGTGATCTACGCGAAGTCCTGGTCGTCAACGCGCCACTACGGCGACAGGGTCGGTGACCAGAATCTGCGCGAGCCACTGGTGTCGTGGTGCGTGGACGAACCCTGGTTCGCGAACGCGCTGCCCGACTGCCGCTTCATGCACTGCCTGCCGGTACGCCGTGGTGTCGTCGTCGCCGACCGTATACTGGATGGCCCGCGCAGTGTGGTGATCCAGGAGGCACGCAACCGCATGCTGGTGCAGATGGCCGTGCTCTATAGAATGTTGAAAGGCTGAACAAGATGACCAGACTCTCAGGCAGCGAACGCGCAATCGTCGTCACCGCACTCAGGCACGCGGTGCCGTACATCCGCATGTACAAACGCAAGGTCTTCGTATTGAAGGCCGGTGGTGACGCATTCAGTACACCCGAACAGACCCGGCTGTTCGTCGAGCAGATCGGTATCCTGCATCAGGTGGGCATCCGTGTCGTGCTCGTGCACGGGGGTGGGCCGCAGTCCACGGCGCTGGCGCAGAAGCTGGGCATCGAGACGCAGTTTGTCGATGGTCGGCGCGTCACCGACGAACGTGCGCTGGAAGTCGCCACGATGGTGCTGAACGGCGACATTAACACGCGCATCCTCGCCGCGTGCCGTGACCTGGATGTCCCGGCAGTGGGCATCAGTGGTGTGGATGCCGGGATGATCCGCGCGCGCAAGCGTCCACCGGTGACACGTGAAGGCAAGCGCGGCACGGTGGACTACGGCTTCGTCGGCGACATCGAGTCGGTGGATCCGTCCGTGCTGCTGACGCAGCTCGACGACGGTCTGGTGCCGGTGATCAGCCCGATCTCGGCCGATGAATCCGGCACGCTGCTGAACATCAATGCCGATACCGTGGCCGCGGCGGTCGCCTGCTCGCTGGGCGCGGAGAAACTGATGCTGGCCACCGGCGCGCCGGGCATTCTCGAGTCGCTGCAGGACCCGCGGTCGCTGATTTCATATGTCGACCGCGCCGGCCTTGCACGCCTGCGCGACGAGGGCCGACTGCAGGACGGCATGCTGCCGAAGGTCGCGGCGATCGAGAAGGCGCTGGCCGGCGGCGTGCCGCGCGTGCACGTGATCTCGTATGCGCTGCCCGACAGCCTGCTGCTGGAAATCTTCACGAACGAAGGCAACGGCACGCTGGTGGTCAACGACATCAAGCAGCTGACGCCCGAGGAAAAGTCCTCGCAGGGCTGACAGCACGTTACATGAGCGCGTCCCCGAAGACGGAAGACTGAGAGCATGGCAAGACTGTGGGAAAAAGGCCTGCCGCTGGATCAGCGCATCCTGCGCTTCACCGCCGGCGAGGATCACCAGCTCGATGCGCGACTGGTACCCTACGACGTCAGGGCGTCGCAGGCGCATGCGCGCATGCTGGCCGCACAGGGTCTGCTCGACGCCGCCGACGCCGACGCGATCTGCGATGGACTGGACGCACTGGCCGCCTCACACGCGGCCGGCGAGTGGCGTATCGAGCTCGAGGACGAGGACGTTCACAGTGCACTGGAACGTCACCTCACCGCGCGCATCGGCGAGGCGGGCGGCCGCGTGCATCTGGGCCGTTCACGCAACGACCAGGTGCTGGTCGCGCTGCGTCTGTACATGAAGGATGCGGTTGCCCGGCTGGGCACCGCTGCCGACGACGTGATCGCCGCGCTGCATCAGCTGGCGAACGACCAGGGCGACATCGCGCTGCCCGGCTACACCCACATGCAGCCGGCGATGCCCAGCTCCGTGGCGCTGTGGGCCGGCGGGTTCGCCACGGAGCTGACCGACGATCGCGACGGACTGCTAGCCGCATGCCGCCGCGTCGACCGCAATCCGCTCGGTTCGGCCGCCGGCTATGGCGTGCCCGGTCTGCCGCTGGATCGCGATGCCACTTGCCGGGCACTGGGCTTTGCGGGCAATCACGAGCCGGTCACCGCCGTGCAGCTCAGCCGCGGCAAGGCCGAGGCGACGATCGTGTTCGAGCTGGCGCTGATGCTCGGCGACCTGGGCAGGCTGGCCGCCGATCTGCTGCTGTTCTACACGGAGGAGTTCGCGTTCGTCACGCTGCCGGGCGAGATGACCACCGGCTCGTCGATCATGCCGCAGAAGCGCAATCCGGATGTGTTCGAACTGCTGCGCGGCGCGCACGCCACCGCGAACGGTGCACTGGTGGAACTGCTCGGCATCACCGCCAAGCTCACGTCCGGCTATCATCGCGACCTGCAACGCATCAAGGCACCGCTGTTCCGCACGCTGGACCTGGCGTCGGACTGTCTGACCATTGCCGCGCACGCGCTGGCCGGTGTGCGTTTCAGGCCGGAGAACATCGCACTGGCCGACGAACTGTATGCCGCCGAACGCGCCAACGCGCTGGTGATCGGCGAAGGCATTCCGTTTCGCGAAGCTTACCGGCGTGTCGCGGCGGAACTGGCGACGAAGAAAGACGGGGCGGGCCAATGATGCGCACCGCTTCGCAGCGCATGGTCATCGTACTGCTTGCGGCACTGCTGGTCGTGATGCTCGGCGGTTGCGGCCAGAAAGGGCCGCTGATGCTGCCGGGTGATCAGGATGCGCGTACGGGTGCGCCCGCCGGTGGTGCGCAACCGGGCGGTGAGTCGCCGGATGAGGACGAGGAAGAGTCCGCCACCGGTGCGCAGCGAGAGCCGCGTTAGAATAGCGGTGCCCGCATGCGCGCTCGTATTCGGGGGCGCCAGCCTTGCAGCATTCATTGCCCGGGTACGAGATGATTTTCGCATCGATGCGATGCTGGCGCAGATCATGCTGGTATGAAAGACGGAAAGTCCGGGCAACTTCAGGTCCGGTTCTCTACACGAGTTCGATGACCGGACCGTATGCCTGAAGCACGTTGTCGTTGGTAAGAAGGATCAGCGGCTCGGTCAACGCCTGCGCGACGAGCATGCGATCGAAGGGATCCCTGTGTATCGGGGGCAGACCGGCAACCCTCGCCGCGTGTTCTCCCGTCACTGGCAGTAGCGCAAAGCCGGCCGGTATCAGGGCGTCCAGCACTTCCGCCGGATCGGCCTGAAGCTTCCCGATTGCTGTCTTGATGCTGATCTCCCAGATCGAAGCGGCACTGACATGGACCTCCGAGTCGTCGATACGTCTGCGAGCACGGCGTGAAAGTCGCGATGGCATCCCCAATGCCCACAGCAGCAGGTGTGTATCGAGCAGTGTGCGCATCCTCAGCGGCCTTCGAAATCGGCAAGCACTTCGTCGGCAAGCGGCTCATTGAAGTCGTTCGGCACTTTGATCCTGCCTTTCAGCAGACCGAGCTTCTTTTTCGATACCGGCGCAGCGATGGGACTCAACCTCGCCATAGGCTTGCCGGATTTCGCGATGATCACCTCGGCGCCCGCTGCCACTTCGTCGACGATGCGGGAGAGTTGGGTCTTGGCCTCATGGATGTTGATCACGGTACTCATGAAAGTATCCAGCTGAACCAACCAAACTAAACTAAACTAAGTCTAGTCCTTTTCTGATGGCACGACAATGCCCCGAAACAGGCAGCTAACCACTGCTTCGGGACACCAGCAGGCCACCGGACCTATACTACGCAGCGCCCGGAAGCGACGGGCTGAGGGGTAACAGACAGGAGACCGGCCACATGGGTCCCGCCATCGAAACGGAGAAGCTGACCCGATACTTCAACGGCTTCTGCGCCGTTGACGGCATCGATCTGCGCGTCGAGCGCGGCACGTTCTACGGCTTTCTCGGTCCGAACGGTGCCGGCAAGTCCACGACGATCAAGATGCTGACCGGACTCATGGCCGCATCGGGCGGTCACGCGCGCGTGCTTGGCAGAAACGTCTTCGAGGTCGACGATGCGCTGGAGCTGAAGCGCGCCATCGGCGTCGTGCCGGAGAATCTGGCGCTGTTCGACAATCTCACCGCGCGTGAATATCTCACCTTCGTCGGCCGGATGTACCTGATGCCTATCGCAACGATCCGTCAGCGCATCGAGGAGCTGCTGCAGCTGATGGGTCTGGACGATGCGGAAAAGAAGCTGACGATCGAGTATTCGCACGGCATGAAGAAGAAACTCGCGCTCGGCGCGGCGCTGCTGCCGGGTCCCGAGCTGCTGTTTCTGGACGAACCCTTCGAAGGCGTCGACGCGGTGGCCTCGCGCACCATTCGCGACATGCTCGCGGACTACGTGCGCCGCGGTGCGACGGTGTTCCTCACGTCCCATGTGCTGGACGTCGTCGAGAAGCTCTGCACGCATGTGGGCGTCATCGCCGGCGGCAAGCTCGTCGAGCAGGCTTCCCTCGATGACATCCGACGGGGTGGATCGCTCGAGGAGCGCTTCCTTCAGACCGTCGGCGCGGACAGGGGAGCGTCGCGCAAGCTTTCCTGGCTCGACGAGGCGGCCCCTTGAACTGGAACCAGCTGCGCGCTTTCATCTGGCTGCGCTGGCGGCTCAGCCTGAATCAGGGCAGGCGCCTGGGTCGCGCGAACGTCGTGATCGGCCGGCTGATCAGGGTCTTCGCCGTCGTGCTGGCGATTGGCAGTCTGGTCGCCGGCTATCTGCTCGGACGGTACGTGCTCGCCGATTCGACGCCGACGCAGCTCATGATGGTCTTCAGTTTCGTGGTCATTGCCTATCTGCTGGTGCTGCTGATGGGCCTGATGAGCGAGATGCAGCGCAGTGAAATGCTGTCGCTGGAGCGATTCCTGCATCTGCCGGTGTCACCCGCCGGCGCGTTTCTGATCAACTACGTCGGCTCCAGTCTCACCCTGACTTCGCTGCTGTTCGTGCCGGGCGTGACCGGCCTCACCGTCGGCATTCTGGTTTCGCACGGTGTGTCGATGTGGCCGCTGCTGCTGCTGGCGCCGGCCTTCTTCCTGATGATGACGGCGCTGCTGTTCCAGCTCCGCGGCTGGCTCGCGAGCATGATGGCGAATCGCCGCCGACGCCAGACGATTCTGGCCGTAGTAACAGTGGTATTTCTTAGCGTGGTGATGATCCCGCACTTCCTCACACAGAGCCGGGGGTCGGCCGGAGCGGCGCAGCGGTCCGGACCGGTTGCGGTTCAGCAGGAAGCGGCAGTCGGGAGTGCGGCCGAGAGTGCACCTGCCGGGCGTACGACGCCGGCCCGGCCCGGGGCCGGACGGAACGCCACGGCCGACGAGGAAGCGACGACACAGCGCACGCTCGGCTTCGTGGCACAACTGCGGCTGGTGAATGCGATTGCGCCACCCGGCTGGCTGCCGCACGGCGTAACCCGGCTGGCCGAAGGCAACTGGTTGGCGGCGTTGCCGCCGATGTTCGGCATGGGCCTGATCGGCTTTCTCAGTCTGATGCGCTCTTATCGGACGACGCTGCGACTTTATCGTGGAGAGTTCGCTGCCGGGTCGGCGAGCGGCGGTGGTTCTGTATTCCGACCGGATCAACGGCCCGACCGCGAGCACGCATCCCTGCGACCGATGCTCGTCGAACGTCGCCTGCCGCTGGTTTCCGAGCACACGTCGGCGATTGCCGTCAGCTGTTTCCGGTCGCTGCTGCGATCACCGGAATTGAAGATCATGCTGCTGTCGCCGCTGATTCTGGTGGTCGTTTTCAGCGGTATGACTGCCAACTCAGCGGCCGAGATCGGTGTGTACGGGCGCGCCTTGCGGACGATCGCGGTTGCGATCGGCGTACTGCTGTTCACGATGCTGGGTTTCATCGGCAACCAGTTCGCATTCGATCGCGATGCGTTTCGCGCGTTCATGCTGTCGTCGGCATCGCGCCGCGACATCCTGCTGGGCAAGAACCTGTCGTTCCTGCCGTTTTCGTTCGGCTTCATGCTGCTGGCCGTCTTCGCCTTCCACTGGTTCCAGCCGCTGCGTCCGGACCATCTGGTCGCGGTGCTCGCGCAATCCATCTCGGTGTATCTGGTTATGTGCATGCTCGGCAACGCGCTGTCGATCTACGCCCCGATCGCCGTACGGCCGACGAACGGCATGCCAATACCGGGACAGGGTGCGAAGATGCTTCTGCAGATGGCGATGCTGTTCGTCTTCGCGATTCCGCTTGGCCTGACGCTGATCCCGTTCGGCATCGAATACGCGATCCACGCGATGGGCGGCCGCTCAGAACTGCCGATCTTTCTCGTCCTGAGCCTGATCCAGGTGGCTCTCGTGGTCTGGCTGTACCTGAACGTGCTGACCTCGCAGGGCATGCTGCTGCAGCGGCGCGAACAGTCGGTTCTCGATGTCGTCACGCAACGGGCTGATTGACCGCGCCAGGCCTTCGCTGTCCCGTCAGCCGAACACAGCCGACAGGTCAACGCTGAGTCCACGCAGCGTGGTCACTGGTATCGTTCTTTCGATGAGTGTGCTCATTCATGCTCCGGGCAAACAGTGTCGTGGCAGTCGGCGTAGCGGATGCAAGTGTCGCGCCACAGACACGCCAGTTCGCGCGGCGAATCCGGTCTGGGGGCGGTGATTCGCGCGGTGTACTGCCCCGATGACTCGTTCGCCTCGTCGTCTATCTGCGGCTGATCGCGGGCGGCCACGTCAGGTTGTCCCAGCCCTCCCCGCGCAGGGCTGCCGCTATGATCTGCTGCCAGCGCGCCTGCGAGGCCGCGTCGATGCTGTGCTGCGTTTCGCGGTCGTAGTCCGCCTGCACACGGTCGTGGTTGCGCGCGATGCGCTGGTAGACTTCGCCCAGCGTGTCGGCGAGCCGACGCTGGACGTCAGCACTGATGCGTTCCTCGTCCCGGCCTTCGCAGGCGCCGGTCGTACCGACGTACGGCGCGAGCGCGTGCTCGAGCATCAGTCGGTGAATCTGCGTAATGTCGAAGTGGCCCTGCTCGTGCGCGAGAATCGCATCATTGCGGTGTTCTGGCCTGACCCAGGATTCATCGGGATGGAACACAGCTGATGCACTGATCTCGGTGATCCGGTACCGGCAGGTGCCGCGCGACCACTCGAGCTGATAAGCGAAACGCCAGCCCAGCGAAGTCGTGGTCATCGCGGCCCTATGCGGCGCCGCGCCTTGCGGTACCTCTCCGCGAAAGTCGGACCAGGTAAGCGGGCGATCTGCGCGCCACGGCAGTGTCTCGGCCGCGCCTGCCGAGGGCGCCGCGAGCGCGAGGATCAGCAGGAACAGTGTGGCGATCGGCCGCATCACGCGAGCATTCATAAGCACTCCGAATAACCCCGGGGGCAGGACATAAGGATCCCACAAACTGGAATGGATCGACGCCCGTGATGCCGAAGCGGCCGCGGCTTTGCTGGGTGACCCTATCGGCGTCAGTGATCCCGATGCCGTTGCCGCGATCCTGCGGGCCGGTGCGTTCTACATGAACCGTCTCAACGACATCGATGAAGAAGCCAGTCGGGATGTTGCCGCGATGCGAGAGGCGCTGCTGCCACGTGCGACTGTGGAGACATCGGGCGGATCGGGCATCGCCTCGCCACCGCCCCGACCGGGTGCGGGCGCGGTCAACGTAGGCCAGCTGATCCGTGAGCGCCTCGAAGCCGATGGTGCGGTGGCTCGTGTGGAAGCGGCCCGTGCGGCGGTACTTGCCGATCATGTTGA
>JBJHBT010000033.1:0-42132 GCA_050485645.1 Gammaproteobacteria bacterium
AGCATCCCGCCTGAGTTTGTGGGCTCTTTCGGGTTTCGAGTGGGTTAAGCGGCATGAGGGTTGATCCCACGGAAGTCGAGTTTGCCGGCGAGCAGAAAGATAACGGTGCGGATTCCAGCGAACCGCCACCGCGGGTCAGGATCAGCAGGTCGCATTCGGCGCGGCGGTCGGCCAGTTCCAGCGTGCGTGCGATGTCCGCGGAGGTTCGGGATGGCACCAGAATATCACTTCTCCCGTGCCATAGTGGTCTATTGTAAGAGGCGAGTGCTTCGGGACTTCCGGGTAGGAGATATGCGCATGCGCATCAGTTTCCTGATTCTGCTGTCAGTGGTGTTGCCGTCAGTGGCAAGTGCCACGATCGTGGATGGATTTGACGTTACCACGTATACCCGTGACGCAGACCTGATTGTCGTGGGAACGGTGACGAGCATCGAGGTTCAGGGCGACACGACCGTAGTCCTCAGGAGCGGATACGAAGTGGCCGGGCGGAGCAGGCTGGCCACGCTATCTGTCGATCAGGTTCTGAAGGGATCGCCAGTGGGTGCGAACATTACTTTTCGATTCGACCTAACGAGGGAGTTTACCGGTTACCGCTCGGTATCCGAAGGTGACTTCAAAGTCCTTTTTCTGCGGGAGGTCGATGGAGAATACAGGTTCCTCTCTCCTAGTAATCCTGGCATCACCGCGGTACCAGGGTCCCAGGGCCGCGGCGCGGATGCATATGAGAGAGTGCTGAATCTGTTAGCGGATGGACTGCGAATCAGCGCGACTCCTGGGGTGAAGGTGGAGATTCTGGAAGCGATCCGGGGGGGCGATGACCCGATAGCCATGGATGCACGCAACGCAGTGTCCGGCGATCCCGACCCCGAGGTCCGGCTGCGGGCACTCAGCCAGCTACTGTGGTTCGGTCAGATAGAAGCGCTGCCGGCGGCGGAAGCCGCGCTGACTGACAGGACGCTTGATCCGTATCTCTTGGCTCTCTTACGACACGGCATCGAAGGGGGGATTCGCAGCGAGACGGCACTTCCGATACTGGAACGTCTGTTGCTATTTCCTGAAGCTGAAACTCGGCGTGCCGCAGCGAGGACTATGAGGTTCATAGAGTCCACACTGATCATCGAACCGCTGACTCGGGCACTCGACGACAGCGATTTTAGCGTGCGCCTGGCCGCCGTTCAGGGACTCGCAAGGGCATTCGACGAACCGAATCTGTATGCTGCCAGCCCAGGATTCCGCAACGATGAGCAACGCTACATCGAACCTCTAAGATCACTAATTTCAACCCTGGACCGCTGATCCAGACGGATCAAACGTCGCACCACTCACCCACGCATCTGACGACCATGCAATCACTTTCCTGGCAACACATTGCCAGACTCCTGCTGCAGTCCGGGGCTCCCGCGTATGTACCCCGCTGAAGAAGGCCGGGATTCGAGAGTCTTGAGCAGGAGATACATGCAATGCGTACCAGCTTTTTCTTCCTCTTGTCGATCGGTGTCACGCCCTCGCAGTACAGTACTCCGTAACGTTGAGTTTTACAGACAGTTCTACTAAATTGAGCATAGCGTCAGGCGAGAGAATTGTGTCACTTTCCGGAACCAGCGGGAGTTCCGTCATCGTCACCAGTACTTGGATGAGCACCGCTCAAAGTGAGCTGCAGATCGTTAGTATCACTTCTCCTGTGCCATTAAGGGACTGCCGGGAACGGTGAGTGCTTCGGGAATTCAGGCAGGAGATAGGCAAATGCGCAACGGTTTCCTGTTTCTGCTGTCCATGGTGTTGCCATCAGTTGCCGGTGCCGTGATCGTGCCCGGGCACGACGTTACCGGAATGACTCGCGACGCGGATCTGATCATCGTGGGAACGGTGACGAGCATCGAGCTGCAAGGCGACACAACTACTATCCGTGAGGGCGGGAGCGGGATCGAAATCCCCGCAACGGCAGCGGTTGCCATGATGACCGTGGACCAGGTCCTGAAGGGCGAAGCGGTAAGTGGGCGAATCGCCGTTCGGCTTTACCTGCCCCACCAGTTCGCAGGTTATGGCGCGGTATCGGAGGGTGACTTCAAAGTCTATTTTCTGCGGGAAGCCGATGGAGAATACAGATTCGTCTCTGCCTACACGCCTGGCATCACCGCCGTTCCTGGCGCACAGGGCCGCGGGGCCGATCCGTTCGCAAGAGTCCTGAGTCTATTGGCGGATGGACTGCGAATGGGCACAAATCCTCAGGTGAAAATTGAGACGTTGCAAGAGATCCGTGGAATCGACAGTCCGATAGCGATTGAAGGTTTGAACGCCGCTTCATTGGATTCCGACCAGACGGTTCGGATTATCGCTGTCAGCTATCTGCTATGGCTGGATCAGCTCGACGCTTTGCCGGTCGCGGAAGCCGCACTGGCTGACGCGACGCTTGATCCCCGGCTTCTCGCCTACTTGCGGCATGGTATCGAGCGCGGCATTCGAGACGAAAGAGCAATACCGGTACTGGCGCGGCTTCTGCTGTTCCCGGAGGCTGAAACTCGGCGTGCTGCGGCGAGAGCCATGCGGTATATAGAATCTCCTCTGATCATCGAGCCTCTGAGGCAGGCGCTTGATGACCGCAACGCTGAAGTCCGTCTGGCAGCTGTACGTGGTCTCGCAATGGCTGTGGGTGAACAATCATTATTTCCGGGTGACGATGTATTTCACAACGATGAGCAGCGTTTCATCGAGCCTCTGAGATCACTCGCTTCAACCCTGGATCGCTGAGCGCCGTACAAGGCGCCCTCTGATCGAACCGAAGCGAGTATCTGGCGGTGCGAGCGGTTACTGTGCCAGAAGGGGCAGGTTGTCGTGGGGAACCGGGCCTCATCGTTCGGCCCCAACGACACTCCGTCTGGTCCGTATGCTCCGACCATCACCACGCCGACTGCTTACGATCCCTGTGGCGCATATGTCCCAGGCACCAACGCACTCGCAGGAGTACACAGCCATCCGTATTTCCAGAACCTTCTTCGAAGGTGACCACGCGCGAAACCGATCTGCAGCGCGCGAAAGGCTGGCGAAGGCTCGCGCAGCACACCGCGGCTGTTCGAAGCCAGGCAGTCGTTCTGATCGGCCCGCGCAGACCGGCGCTGGGTTGGCATGCCGGGCGTCGAATTCAGCCGGACACTCGGACGCCACCGACGGCGTTCAGAAGGTCCGCTGCAGACCGATATCGATGCCGGTGCGGCGGTAGTTGAACAGCGGATCGCCGGAGACATTGAAAGAGCGGCGCGCCTCCACCGCCAGATACCAGCCATCCGTCAGCGGACGCAGTCCGCCCACCGTCAGTTCCGTCAACCGTTCGCTGCGCGTCACCGGAAGACGGCTGTAGCGGCTGATCCGGTAAGCCAGGCCGTAACGCATTTCCCATGATCCGGGCAACGGCTGGCGATAGCGGACAGCCACCCGCGTACGCCGCGGCGACACGCCCGGATCGTCACGGTGGTTGTATTCCATGTCCACGCTCCACTGCAGCAGCGCATTGCGCAGCACCTGATCCAGCGCCGCGCGAAGCAGCACCCGCCGGCCCGCGAGCCAGGAGAATTCTTCGCCGAGCTCGCTCACATTGTCGATGGCCGCGCGCAGCCCCAGCGTGATGCGATCACCGAGCGCCGAACGCGCATCAATAGTGATGCCCGTGCGCCGTTCAAAGCTCTCGCCATCCAGCGTCGCGAAGCTCAGGTGCAGACCGGGGTCGGCCTGCCAGCCGTTGTGAACGATGCGGTACGCCGCCGCCAGTCGTACGATGTTCTGATCAAAGCTGCGTGCGTCCGGGTAGCGCACCAGATACGCGCTGCCGTTGAACCGCGGCCCACCATCCGCGGCACGCGCAACGGCCAGCCAGGCGAACGCGTGAAGGTAGGCACTGCCGCCGCCACCAACATCCTCGAGCAGCGTTTCATCGACCAGCAGAACGTTGCTGTCGTAACCGGCCGTCACGTCGACAAAGGCAAGTCCCGACCATGCGCCGCGCTGTGCCACAGCGCCCGCCGAGCCGGGATCCAATGTGCTCCGGCCGGGCGCGATCTCCGCCAACGCCTGCCCGGCCATGGCCACCAGCCCCGGATCGGCGTCGGCGGCCGAACGCACCGCATCGAAGGCGTCGGCCGCGTCGTCATCGCGCCGCAGCCGGACCAGCGTCAGACCAAGGTTGTAGGTGGCCAGTGCATGAAGCGCCGGAAAGCGCCGCGCAATGGCCTGGAACTGACGTCGTGCCGCGTCGTAGTCGCCGTGTCGGTAGCGACTGACGGCCAGGTTGAAATGCACTGCCGGTTCGTCCAGTCCCGCATCCAGTGCCGCCTGGAACCAGTTGGCGGCGTCCTGGTACTCGCCCGCGGCGAACGCGCTGCTGCCCGCCGCGAAGGCCGGTTGCGGATCGTCAGGCTGTGCGGTGACCGTCTGAACCGTTGCGCAGATCGTCAGTATCAGCAACAGGCGAACGCCCGCCCTTGGAACGCCCGCCCTCACTGACCGGGCGGGCCGGCCTGGCCGGGTGGCCCGGGGTTCTCCGGTGACGACCGCGTATCCGGCCTGCGATCGCTGCCGCGGCCGGCATCTTCGCGCGCCTGCTCGGCGCGCTGCTGCCCGAACTCGCGGCCCAGTTCACGCGCCTCGGTGGCGGTATCCAATCCGTCCTGGCGACGCTGACGCGCCTGTTCAGCGGCTTCCGTACCATCGGCGCGCACGCCGGCACGCACCGGCGCAGGCAACGGAATGGTGCGCACCACCGCCTCCGGCCCGGTCGCGCCACGCGGCAGCAGGGTCATCGTCAGCTCCAGGCTTTCGGTCAGCGCCGGCGGCGGCGACGGTGGCGTCTCCACGGCATCGGCGCCCTCGTCGGCCGCCACGCCAACCGCCATCAGCAGCCAGGGCAGCACGCACAGCCACGCCGCGCACGACGCGTACCGGGATTCCGCCATCTGCTCAGCAACCCGCTTCATAGTCACATTCCTTCCGGCGTATCGATCGCCGGCCACAGATCCTGGGATGCACTTGTCCGTCCGAGTCCACGTTGGGCCACGCGGCGATTCCTACACCCTGGTCCGCACGTCGACAACGAATGTCCGCCGCCGGTCCTGATGCACCACCTCCACCAGCACCTGGCCGGCGCCGGCGCGCTGCGCCACCACCGGCAGTGTCAATCGATTCATGCCGCGGTCGAGGTCGGTGCGCCAGCTCAGCTCGCGCTGTCCCTCGAAACCGGCCAGAACCACCGAGCCGCTGAGCAGCACGCGAATTTCAACGTTCGTCAGCGCCTCGGCGGACTCCATCGCGATCGATACGTCACGCGTTTCGTGCAGCACCATGGTGAGCTGCGGCACCACAGTCGACAGCGGCGGCTGCGGTACATCCGAACGCAGCCACAGCACGGCCACGACAACGCTGGCGGCCAATGCCATCCCGGCGGCGAGCCCCGTCCAGAAGCCATGCCGGTACCGCGACACCGATCCCGGCACGGATGCCGACGCAGCGTCCTGCGGAACCGCGTGCGACGCATCGTGCGACGCGTCGCCCTGCCCTGCCCCGGCGTGCCCGGCCGCGGCAGTTGCGGCGGCGCGCACCGCGGCACGCACCGCCCGCTCAAACGCCCCGTCCGTCGGCTGCGGCACAGGCTGCCGGCGCTCGGCCGCGAGCAACCGCAGCGCGGCGAGTGCGTCGCGACAGGAACGGCACTGCGCCGCGTGCTGCATCAGCGGGCTGTGCGGCGGCAGATTCGGATCGGCCGTCGCATCCAGTCCCTCGAGAAACGCCTCGCACCTCATGATCATGTCCCCCGTGGTGCGCCACTTCCGGCCTGCGTTGCCGCGGGCAACTGTTCACGCTGCAACAGCCGTCCCAGCCGCACCCGCGCCCGATGCAATCGCGACTTCACCGTGCCTTCCTTCAGTCCGGTCAGTACGGTGAGTTCGCGCAACGAATACCCTTCCACGTCATGCATCGCCAGCAGCATCTGCTGGTCGCGGTCCAGATACTGCCAGGCCCGTTCCAGCTGCTGCGCCGTATCGGCCCGCTCCGCCGCCTGATCGGGTTCCGGCGACTCGCTGGCCGGCGTGACGCCGGCAATCTCCAAAGACACCACATGCCGGCGTTCGTAACGACGCGTCCAGTCCACGAACAGCCGATACATCACCCGGATCATCCAGCTGTGCGGCTTCTCCAGCGCCACCAGCTCTTCCAGCCGTGGAAACGCGCGTACGCACAGCTCCTGCACCAGATCCTCGGCATCCTGCTGCGACCGTGTCCAGCGGAACGCCAGACGGAACAGCAAGGCGTAGTGAGGCCTCAGCAACGCCTCAAAGCGCCGCGCGTCGGACCCGCCACCATCGATTACGGTCAATCGGCTCATGTGCCGGTCATCATGTGGTCGTGCGCTTACACGATTCAAGCGCGAATCGGTTCCCGATTTCTTCGCGGCTGACTGTCGTGGCGGCCGTTTCACCCTTTTGACGTCTGTTTTGCTTGTTATGTTAAAAACAGGGAACCGATTGCGCCCTCATCCGTGTGTAGCAACAACGATCGATCAGGCGGCACCCGCGCATTGCGCCGGCCTTGACGTTCATCAAACAAGGGAGCTGACCATGCAACGCATCGATATAGCCCGGACGCCACGGTGGCTGACGCCGCTGCTGGCCGGCACCGCCGCGCTGACGCTGACCGCCTGCTCCGGTAGCGGTGGCGATCCGATCATCGGCGATCCTCAATCGGGCCGGCTGTCCGTATCGCTGATGGATGCGCCGGTGGATGACGTGGCCGAGCTGTGGTTGCGCATCCACACCATCCGCGTGAAATCCGAGGGCGATGGACCGCCTGCGGAGTTCGTGCTCGACCCGGCGCTGGACGTGGACCTGCTGACACTGGACGAAGACAGCGCCGTGCTGCTGCTCGACGAGGAGCCGGTGGCACCTGGCCCCTACGAGTGGATCGAACTGGTCGTGGACGCCGAATTCGACGGCATCTACGACTCGTATGTCCTGACCCACACCGGCGGGCAGCACGAGGTGCGCGTACCCAGCGGCAGCGTACGACTGGTAAGCGGCTTCACGGTACCGGCCAACGGCCACACGCGCTTTCTGATCGACTGGGATACGCGCCGCGGCCTGGTGAACCCGCCGGGACTGCCCGGCTACCTGCTGAGACCGGCGTTCCGCATCATGGACCTCAACGCGGTGGGTGTGCTCAGCGGCACTGTCGCCACCGATCAGGTGCTGGACGCGAGCTGCACCAATGACCTGAGTCTGGATCTGGGCAACGCGGTGTATGTATACGACGGCTTCGATGTCGCCCCGTTCGATGTGGACGGCACTGAACCCGATCCCGTGGCAATCATCAACGTGAAACAGAACACCGACGGCGACTACGTGTATTCCACGCTGCTAACACCGGGCGAGTACACCGTTGCGTTCACCTGCCAGGCCAGCGACGACCACCCCGACGAAGTCGACGACATCGAGTTTGTCGCCCCGACCAATGTCGAGATCGTGGCCGACGGCGAACACGAGGTGGATTTCTGAGGACTGACTGATCCGGCGGCGGGTACTCCAACTCCGGATGGCACACGAGCGATGCGGACTCAGAGCGCTTCGAGGCGCTCAAAAAAGCCTCGCAGCCTTCCTGCGTTGGTACCCACGTCTCCGACGCCGACGCGCGACGTCGAGCGCGCGTCGACCAGCGCTCCGCCATCGTCCGAGGGCTGGACGCGGATCACCACATCGTCCCTGAAACGAAACCAGAACGTGGTGTCGGTGGCTTCGATCCGCCCCTCCTCGGGCACCGCCGCCACCAGATCCCAACCCATACGACTGACCGCTTCCAGCGCGAGCTCGAACGCACGATCCGGCGCCACGGCAAGGCGACGCGTGACGAGATCCGGATAGGCTTCCTGCGTCAATTGCCCGAGACGCTCCGGCGTCATGTTCGGGTAGTTGCCATAGTCCACCGTGTTGGCGGCATCGGCGCGCAGCGGGACCACGTCGACGAACTGCGGCGGATTCACGGTGTCCGTGGAGATGTCGTGAATGGCTGGAATGTTCACGCCCTCGGGCGGACGATGGGATTCGGGGACGTAGTAGGCCAGCGCGGCCGCGAGAGCGCCGGCCAGCGACAGGACCACCGGCAGCAGCACCAGGCGCCCGGCCAGCACGCGACCGGCAACCAGCAGCAGCACCGCCACCACCACAGCGCTGATCGCCACCGAAGGTGCCCAGCCGTGCGCGGCGCCGAGCAGCTCGAATCCGCGCTGCCAGTTCCAGGCGCCGAACCACACGCCAACGCTGGCCGCCAGCGCCACGGCCCCGGTGGCAAGGCCGGCGAGCAGCGCAAGAATTCCCGCCATGAGCAGCCACAGCGTGGCCGATCGCAGATGTCCGGTTCCCAAGGTTCTCTCGGTCATGGCACCCCCCGTTTCGCATTGGCTCCGGAATCCCGTTCCGGCGCAACCACCATACCTGCATGCGCGCCGTCGGGCGAGCCGTTCCGGACGCTGCCGGGCCGACAGCCGATCAGCGCCTGACCCCTGACGAATCAGCTGTCGACACAGCCGAGGCGTCGAACCGGCGCCCCAGTATCCAGCCGAGAACCGCCCAGACGCCGGCGACTGTGGCACCGATCAGCATCACTCCGGCCGCGCTGACACCCGCGGTCTGGATCACGTTGTTGAGCTGCGCAGATACCGCATCGGCACCGCGATAAACCGGCACGTCGACGGTATTCTTCGCCTTGTACTTGGTCTCCCGGTCGAGCGGACTCCACAGCATTTCCCGCCCCGGCCGCACCAACGCATACTCACCGGCCCGCCGCAGAATCATGATCGCAGCCAGCACCGCGAAAGTGCCGCTCGCGGCAAGCACAAGAAAACCAAATACGAGGGCCAGCGGCACCAGCGTCAGCAGCGTCGTGACACCAAACCGTGCCGCGATACGACCGGTCAGAAACAACTGCGTGAACAGCGTGAGGCCCTGCACAATCCAATCCAGGCGCGCGAACACCCGGGTTCTGCGCGTCACGTCGTCAAAGGTTTCCGCGACCAGTCGCAGCTGTTCGAAATACAGCAGCGTGCTGACCACCGACAGCCCGACTATGAACAGCGCAATACCGATCAGATAGGGCGACCGCAGAATCAACGTAACGCCGGCGAATATATTGCCACCGAGCGGTCGGTCGTCTGCGGGGATGGTGCGGTCCGTCACTGTACGCTGCTTCCAGACCGCGAGCAGAATGTACTGACAGACGATGGCCGCAACGAACAGCGATGCGCCCAGAAACAGCACGCCACTCTGGCCGATGTGCCCAACGGCAAGGTCCGACACCAGCGGACCAGCCAATGCTCCGGAACTGCCGCCGGCGGCGATCACGCCAAACAGACGCTTGCTCTGCACCTTGTTGAAAATCTCGAGCAGAAAACTCCAGAACAGCGAGATCAGGAACAGATTCACGACGCTGATGAACACATAGAAGAACCGGGCCGCACGCGGCGTTATCTCGCCGCCGGCGAACGCCACACCGATCAGGACGAGTACCATCGCCACGACTGCGTACGTGGCCGGGAGAAAAACGCTACGCCGGAATCTGGCGACGATCATGCCGAATATAGGAATGATCAGCACCGAACCGGCGGCCGTCAGAATCCACAGGTCGGCGACCTGCTCGCGGCCAAGCACCGTACCCACGGTCTCGCGCACGGGGCGCACCGCGAAATAACCGGCCCACATCGCAAAAAACAGACAGAACGCCGCAACGACGGCGCGTACCTCACCGGGCTCGACGGGCGTCAGACGGGTGAGAACGCGCGTAAGCGGTGAACCTGCAGCGGCAACCATCCTCCTAGCATAACCGGCCAGCGACCAGGGCGTGCAGCCCGTGCAAAGGCGGTTCAGCAGCTGCGGTGCTTTCCGGATCAATCGCGTCGACATCAGCCGCGACGCAGCGACGAAACTTCTGGTTGCGATGCAGTGTCCTCTTTAGAATGCCGAAAACACCAATACGAGGGGAAACAGCGTGACTGCAGTCCTGGAACGATTTTTCAACGTGCGCCGCGAAGAGCTGTTGCCGATCCTGATGGCTGCGGTGTACTTCTTCTGCATCCTGACTGCGCTGATGATTCTGCGTCCCACGCGCGACGCGCTCGGTTTGGAACGCGGTATCGAAGAGATTCGCTGGTTGTTTTATGGCACGTTGATACTGACGCTGTTCGTTAACCCCCTGTTCGGGATGCTTGTCGTCCGCCTCAGGAGAATGGTTTTCATCTCGGTGGCGCATGCGTTCTTCATCGCCAATCTGCTGGTGTTCTGCGCGATCCTGCTGCTGGCACCGCAGGCAGTAGGTGAGCGCACTGGTCAGGTGTTCTACGTGTGGATGAGCGTGTTCAATCTGTTCGTCACAATGATGTTCTGGGCACTGATGGCGGACCGCTTTTCACTTGAGCAGAGCAAGCGCATTTTTGGCGTGATTGCGGTCGGCGGGACGATGGGCGCATTGACCGGCTCAACTCTGGTCTGGAACCTTGCCGAGATGATCGGTGCGCCACTGATGCTTGTGATGGCCTGCGTGTTCCTTACACTCGGAACTGGCGCGGCCTGGGTCGTCGCAACGCTGCAGCCGGAACGCCAGCGGGCACCGGGTGAATCCCGGCTCGGACCAGACACCACCGGAGTGATCGGTGGCAGCGCGCTGGAAGGCATGCGCGCGGTATTCCGCTCACCATATCTGCTCGGCATATCGGGCTATGTGATGATTCTGGCGGTGATGGTCACACTGATCTATTTCACGCGGCTGCAGATGGTGGCAGCAGCAGGGGACAGCGTGGATTTTCGTACCGGCCTGTTCGCGCAGATGGATTTCTATACACAGGCGGCCACACTGACATTGCAGCTACTCGTCGTCGGCCGTGTAATGAAGCGCTTCGGCGTTGCGTTCACGATGGCCGTGCTGCCCGTCACGGTCGCGCTCGGATTCATCGGTCTTGCGATCGTCGGTTCGATCGTTGCGCTGGTGATTTTCGACGCCACGCAGCGAGCAGTGCAGCGCGCCATCATGCGCCCGGCCCGCGAGACGTTGTGGACCGTGGTGAGCCGCGAAGAAAAGTACAAGGCCAAGGCGTTCATTGACACGTTCGTATACCGTGGTGGCGACGCAGTTGGTTCAGAGACCGAGCGTGGGCTCGGGAAACTGGGCATCGGCTTGTATGCGCTGGCAATCGCGGCCGTGCCGCTCGCCGTCATCTGGGCGATGCTCGGCATCTGGCTGGGCCGGCAGCAGGCAAAGATCGCCCGCGAACGCGGTGAGGCAACCGCAAGCACCGACCAGGAAGCACTCACAGACGGTGCGCCACAGCCGCAGACCGCCAGGTGAGCACATCGCAAACAACGTTAGAGACGCGCCCCGTCCTGGAGCGTCTCGCGCACCAGCTCCAGCTTGGCGATCACGGTCGGTGCCAGCGTAAAGGGATAGGGGTCATCCATGCCCAGACCACGATTGAGCTCGTTCAATGCGACGGACAGTTCGATCCAGGCATCGACCCAGCCCCCCGCAACCGTGATATCGACATCACCGGTTTCGATACCGAAACTCCGTGCGGTTTCCAGCGTATCGGTGATGTGCAACCAATGCGCCCAGGTCTCGGCCCAGTCTTCGAGCGGATGGGATGCCGCGTACCGACTGATGTAGCGGTCGGTGTCCACCGGCTCGGTCTGAACACGCTGATAGTGCGCCTCGATGGCCGCCTGGTAGTCGCTGGTTTCGTCGCCAAAAAGCGCCCGGAACCGCGCCAGCCGTGGGCCATCGTTGCCGAGCAGTGACTCGAAATAGAAATGCCCGCTTTCATGGCGGAAGTGGCCGAGCAGCGTGCGGTAGCGCTCGCGCATCTGTTCACGCGCAGCCTGGCGTGCCGAGTCGTCCGCTTCGACCAGATTGATCGTGATCGTACCGGCGAAATGACCCGTAAGAACGAACGACTCCTCGACCAGCGGATTGCGGCGACGGTCCTCCAGAAAGCGGAATGTCGGCGCCGCGAACCGGCCCGCTCCGTACGGCGCGAACAGCCCGAGACGCAGCAGGTCGCAGAGCATGCGGCGCTTGGCGCGTTCCATCCGCTCCCACAGCGTACGGTTGCCCCGTTTCGACAGATTCGGGAGCACCTCGGTCAGCCGGCAGGACGCGCAGTATTCGCTGCCGGAATCGGCAGCCACCCACCAGTTGCACATGCCGAACTGCGCCCGGTTGCGGCACGGCTTCGCCGCACCGCCGTCGGCCGGCGCGGCCGCGTCCATGGCGGTGATGATTTCACACCGTACCGGGTCGAAGCCCAGCAGTTCGCCGCAGCGCAGACACTGAAAGCTGTCGAAGAACACGCGCGCTCCGCAGCGACAGACGAACCGTCTCATTGCGTGACCGCCGGTGCAAACCAGGTCGAGTGGATGTCGCGTTGCAATTCGGCGATCGCCACTTGAGTCTGATCGATCCAGCGGTGCAGTCCTGCCAGATCCAGGCGCGCGAGCGCGAGCTGCTCGACGTCGTCAGCCAGTGCCGCCACCCGTGCCGATGCCGTGTCATGACGCGGCAGACGCGTCAGCGACACGCCAAGGCTGATCAGGCAGAAGCTCAATGCCCGCGGGAACTGCCGGTCCCTGAGGAGGAATTCGATCACATCGGCGCCTACCACGCGCCGCCGCACATGCTGACGGTACATCTGATACGCACTCACCGACTGCAGCACGGCCATCCACAACGAGTTGTCGTAGCGCTCCAGCTCCTCACGGCCCGACAGCAGGGTGGCAGCCGCCACATCGAGAATACGCGTCGTCATGTCCGCGCGTTCCAGCGTCCGACCTATCTTGAAATACTGGTAGGCGGAACCGTGACTCATGCTCTCGGACAGCAGCCCGTTCAGCTGCTGACAGCGCTCGACAACATGCGAATGGACTTCGTGTCGTCGGCGTGGAGCGGCGCCCGCCGCAAGCTCGCCGGCGGCGAAAAGATAAAGCTGATTGATGGAACGCCACGCTTCCGAAGGCACGATGTCTCGCGCGGTGCGTATGTTCTCACGGGCGTACGCCAGCGATGAAAAGATGGAACTCGGATTATTGCGATCAGACACCATGAACCGTTCAGCACTGTCCTGGCCGGGCTCGGGGTACAGTGCGGTGAACAGCGACCGATTGCCCATGATTTCGACCAGCATGTCCCACTTCAGTCCCGACTCGCGCGGCAGGTCGAGCAACAGATTGCCGTACACCCTGGACAGCCGCGACGTCGTATGCGCACGCTCCAGATATCTGGCCGCCCAGTAGATTCGCTCGGCAACCCGCGACAGCAGGCTCACGGGCGCACCGCCACGATCCAGGTGTCCTTGCTGCCGCCACCCTGTGACGAATTCACCACCAGCGAGCCCTTGCGCAGTGCCACCCGCGTCAGCCCACCCGGCGTCACATAGGTACGCTCGCCCTGGAGAATGAAAGGCCGCAGATCCAGATGCCGCGGCTCGATCCTGTCGCTCACCAGGGTCGGCGCGGTGGACAGTGCCAGTACCGGTTGCGCGATGTAATTGCGCGGATTGGCTCGAATCAGTTCGGCCATCTCCGCCCGCTGCGTCGCGGTGGAGTTCGGACCGATGAGCATGCCGTAGCCGCCGGATTCGTTCGCCGGCTTGACCACCAGCGATTCGAGATTGTCCAGCACGTACTCCATGTCGCTCGGCTCACGGAGCAGCCGTGTGGGCACGTTCGGCAGTATCGGCTCCTCGTCAAGATAGTAGCGGATCATGTCTGGCACGTAGGCGTAGATGACCTTGTCGTCTGCCACGCCGGCACCGGGTGCGTTCGCGATCGCGACGTTCCCGGCTCGCCACGCCCTCATCAGGCCGGGCACGCCCAGAGCTGATTCGGGCTCGAAACACTCCGGGTCCATGAACGTATCGTTGATGCGCCGATAGATCACATCGACGCGCTCCGGCCCGTCGACGGTACGCAGATAAACGCACTCATCGTCCGCCACCACCAGATCGCCGCCTTCCACAAGCTCCACGCCCATGCGCTGCGCCAGATAGGAATGCTCGAAGTAGGCGGAGTTGTATATCCCCGGCGTCAGCACGACGACGCGCGGCAGCTCGAGATTGCGTGGCGACAGCGACGCCAGCATGTCGAACAGCTGTGAAGC
The DNA here is from genome assembly GCA_050485645.1 of Gammaproteobacteria bacterium. Lineage (GTDB taxonomy): Bacteria > Pseudomonadota > Gammaproteobacteria > Steroidobacterales > Rariloculaceae > JBJHBP01. The sequence continues at coordinate 14,173 of JBJHBT010000033.1, forward strand.
GTAATCATCCACCGGCAGAATGGCCGCGTGGTCGAACATCTCCGGAAACACTTCCTTGGTGACGATGCGGTTTTCGAGCATGTAGGAGACACCCGACGGCACCCGCAGGTTGTCCTCCAGCACGAAGACGGTTCCGTCGGCATCGCGCACCAGATCGGTACCGCAGATGTTCGCCCAGATACCGAACGGCGGATTCGCGCCAGCGCAGGCGGACAGATAGTTGGGCGAATCAACGATGATGTCTTGCGGAATCACACCGTCGGCGACGATGCGACAGTCGTGGTAGATGTCATCGATGAACCGGTTCAGCGCCGTCAGCCGCTGCGACAGACCCTCCTCGATACGCCGCCATTCATCCAGCGCAATGGTGCGCGGGATGACATCGAACGGCCATGCGCGATCGATATTCTGGCCTTCGGTGTACACCGTGAACGTGATACCCATCTCGACGATGACACGTTCCGCGTCGCGCTGACGTTCGAGCAGCTGCGGAATACCAAGAGTAGCCAGGTATTCGGTAACCGGCCGCGCCGCCGGTCGCGCGACTCCCTTGGCGGCGACGAGCTCATCGAAGAACCCGCCGGAATTGTAGCTGCTCCAGTCGATACTCATCGGTAAGCTCTACGATACCTCAACTCAACCAGACGGAACGCGAATTGCACGCGATACCCCTCGATACACCTGCCGGTCGACTTCGACCGGCAACCATTGCCGGGATCATCCTGATCGCTGCCGCGGTGGTGCTCACCGGCACCACAGTCGCACTGTGGATGATGCTTACCGCCTCGCTGCCACGCAGTACCGGCTCCGTCACAGTACATGGACTTGCGAACGAAGTCGTCATCGAGCTGGACGCACTGGAAACGCCCATCATACGCACCACGACAATGCACGATTCACTGCTGGCGCAGGGCTTCGTCCATGCCCAGCAACGCTACTTCCAGATGGATCTGGCAAGACGCCACGCCGCCGGCGAACTGGCGGAACTGTTCGGTGCGGTTGCTTTGTCCGTGGATCGCGAACAGCGCCTCTATCAGCTGCGCCGGCGTGCTCGCCAACTGCTCGACGCATTGCCCGCGGAACAGCGCTCGTGGCTTTACGCCTACGCCGATGGTGTCAATGCCGGTCTTGCCGATCTGGGGGCCAGACCGCCGGAGTACTGGCTGCTGCGTAGCCGACCGACACCCTGGCTGCCTGAAGACTGTGTACTGGTGCTGTTCGGCATGTACACGATGATGTCGATGAACCATGTGTTCGAGCTGCCCAACGGCGTCATGCGAGCCACGCTGCCCGAGGCGCTGTTCGCCTTCCTGACCACGTCGGGCAGTCGATTCGACGCGTTGGTGGATGCATCGGGCGACCTGCGCTCCGACTACCGCCCGCTGCCAGTGCCAGGCAGCGACGTGATCGACGTTCGCCAGTCGCCCGACCCGCAACAGGCTCCGTCGCGACAGCTGGTCGCCCCGCCGCTCTATGGCCCTGCCGGTTCCAACCAGTGGGCGGTGGGCGGCGCACTGACCCGGGACGGGCGGGCGATGCTCGCCAACGATCCGCATCTGCGCCTGCAGTTGCCCAACGTGTTCTTCCGCATCCATCTGCAATGGGCCGGACATCGTGCCGGCGGCATCAGCGTTCCCGGACTGCCGGGGATCGTCATCGGCGCGTCCGACCACCTGGCCTGGGGAGCCACCGTCAGCAACGCTGATCAGAGCGACTGGGTGGTGATCGAGGTCGACCCCGACGACCCGTCGCGCTACCGCGTGCCGGAAGGCCACGAAAGTTTCCGCACCACCATGGAGCAGATTCGTGTGCGCGGCGCGGTCACGGAAACCCTGGAACTGCGCACGACCCGCTGGGGACCGGTCATCGAACACGACTGGCTGGACCGTCCGCTGGCGCTGAGGGCCACGTGGCTGGAGGCTGATGGCGCAAACCTGGCGCTGCTGCAGCTGCCGCTGGCACGCGACGTGGAAGAGGGGCTGGCGACACTGGCGCAGTGGTCCGGTCCGTCGCTGAACTGGATGCTCGCCGACACCGGCGGTCGCATCGGCTGGACGATCAACGGCCCGGTGCCGGAGCGCACCGGGTTCGACGGTTCGGTGCCGGTGTCATGGGCCGATGGGACACGAGGCTGGGATCAATGGCTGGAACTGCCGGCGATCAGTGCCGATGAGTACGCGTCGCTGTTCACGGCGAACAGCAGAACCCTGCCACATGCCACCGGCGACCGCGTCAGCCGTGCCTGGATGCGACCGCTGCGCGCCGATCGGATTGCTGAATTGCTGTCGGAGGGTGCGGCGTTCACGGAGGCCGATTTCGTCGCGATGCAGCTGGATACACGCGCCGCCGGCTACGACGCGATACGCGACCTGATGCTCGAAGTGGTGCCCGAGAGCGAGCCGGACGAGGCGTTGCGAACGGTGCGGACGATCGTCGCCGGCTGGAACGGCCACGCGCAGATCGATCAGGCCGGATTCCGACTGTTGCACAACTACTATCTCGCACTGCTCGAACGCGTGCTGGGCGCCGTGCTCGCCAGGCCCGCCGATGCGGACGCGCTGTTCGTCTACCGCTGGCCGCTGGCGGATGAACCGCTGCGACGCATCCTCGAAGAGCGTCCGGACCATTTTCTGCCGCACGGCCACGACAACTGGCCGGCGTATCTGCGTCAGATACTGGTGGATAGCCTGGCCGACGATCAGCGTGCAGCCGGCACATCGTCACTCGACACACACTGGGGAGACGTCAACCGGCTCACCGCGGGCCATGTTTTCGCCGACCTGATGCCGTGGCTGCGCAGGCGTCTGTCGATGGCGGACGAACCCCTGCCGGGCTCGATGCTGTCGCTGCGGGTGGCGGCGCCCGACTACGGCGCAACGGCTCGCCTGGTGATTGCCCCGGCAGCGCCCGGCACTGCGGTGCTGCAGATGCCGGGTGGCCAGAGCGGCCACCCGCTGTCTGCCCGCTTCGATGATCAGACGCGGGACTGGCTGAACGGCAGTGCAGTCCCGTTCCTGCCCGGGCCGGTCCGCTCCGCGTTCATGCTCAGGCCGCCGGACTGAGCACGCCGCGGCGACGTCGATCAGGAGGTCAGTCCGCAGGCTCCAGACGCACGATCGGCGTGGTCTGATTACCGCGATGGTCAACGGCGAGATAGATGTAGCCATCCGGCCCCTCGCGCACGTCGCGAATGCGATATTCGCCCTGCAGCAGCAGCTCCTCATGCGTCACGTTCTGGCCAGCGACCACGGCGCGTGACAGCACCTGGTGCTGCGCGGAAAGCCCGCCGGAGAACACATTGCCGCGCCACTGCGGGAACTGATCGCCGTTGTAGATCATCATGCCCGACACCGCGATCGACGGTGTCCAGTGCAGTGCCGGCTGTTCCATGCCCTCGCGCTGCGTGTCGCGGTGAATACGCGCGCCACCATAGTTCACACCGTAACCGATCACCGGCCAGCCATAGTTCAGGCCGGGCCGGATATGGTTGAGCTCGTCGCCACCCTGCGGGCCGTGCTCGTTCTGCCAGACGTCGCCGGTCACCGGATGCACCGCCATGCCCTGAGCGTTGCGGTGACCGTAACTCCAGATCTCCGGCAGCGCATCGGATCGACCCACGAACGGATTGTCCTGCGGTACCCGGCCGTCGTCATACAGACGGATGGTCGTGCCGTAGTGGTTGGTCAGGTCCTGTGACGGGTGCGCCTCGACGTCACCCTGCGGCGGTGCCTGTCGGTCGCCGACCGTGATGAACAGATAGCCGTCATGATCGAAGGCCAGGCGCGAACCGTAGTGCCCGCGACCGGTGGTCCAGGCTGCCGCCTCGAAGACTTCCTCGACATCGACGAGCCGATAGTCGTCCAGCCGGCCGCGGATGACGGCGGTCGTGCCCCGCGAACCGCCCGCTTCAGGCTTGGAATAGCTGATGTACACCAGCTGGTTGGACTCGAACTCCGGATGCAGCGCGATGTCCAGCAGGCCGCCCTGGCCGCCGATGAGAATCTCCGGCAGGCCTTCCACCTGGCTCTCCAGCAGTTCACCGTCGCGCACGATGCGGATCCGGCCCGGCCGTTCCGTCACCAGGATGTCGCCGTTCGGCAGCCACTGCATGCCCCATGGATTCTGCAGTCCGTCGACAACGGTGACGACACGGAAACTGTGATGTTCGGACTGATGTACCTGGGCATGCGCCAGGGAGGTCACGCCGAACGTCAGTGCCACGGCACCGGCAAGCGCGGAGAGAGTCAGTGCGGGACGGGAACTGGTCGAAGCAGGATTGGGTGCGGACATGTGAGGCTCCTTATTCGCGGCTTCTGCGCCACTTTGTATGCCGCGGACGAGGAATCCCGCGTCCGCCGGATGCGTATTATGCCCTTATGGACAGACTGCGGCCGGCAGGGTTCCACCTGCCGCCGGCCGGCGCATGAACCCGCGGACCCGTCACCCCGGCAGCGGGACGGGCCGGACCCCGCTCAGCGCAGCGCCTGCGCCATGGTCTCCCCCAGCTCCGCCAGCGAGCGGACCGTTGCCACACCGGCGCGTTCCAGCGCCTGGTATTTGTCCTCGGCCGTGCCCTGACCGCCGGAGATGATCGCGCCGGCATGGCCCATGCGCTTGCCCGGTGGCGCCGTGACGCCGGCGATGTACGCCACCACCGGCTTGCTGACATGCGCGGCGATGTACTCCGCCGCCTGCTCCTCGTCGGTGCCGCCGATCTCGCCGACCATGATCATGCCCTTCGTGTCGGGGTCGGCCTCGAACAGCTCCAGGCAATCGATAAAGTTCATGCCGCGCACCGGATCCCCGCCAATGCCCACGCAGGTGGTCTGACCCAAACCCCGTACCGTGGTCTGTGAAACGGCTTCATAGGTCAGCGTGCCCGACCGCGACACGATGCCGATGGCGCCAGGCTGGTGAATGGCGCCCGGCATGATGCCGATCTTGGCGCCACCGGGAGTGATGATGCCGGGACAGTTCGGACCGATCAGCCGGCACGGGTAGTCGTTCAACACGGCCTTCACGCGCACCATATCGAGCACCGGCAGTCCCTCGGTGATGCAGACGATGAGTTCGATGCCGGCGTCAGCGGCTTCCAGAATCGCGTCGGCCGCGAACGGCGCGGGCACATAGATCATGCTGACCGTCGCGCCGGTCTCGCCGGCCGCCTCGGCCACTGTGTCGTACACCGGCAGATCCAGATGTGTTTCCCCGCCGCGGCCCGGCGTGACGCCTGCGACCACCTGCGTACCGTAGTCCAGGCACTGCCGCGTGTGGAAGCTGCCCTGCCTGCCGGTCAGTCCCTGGCAGATCACTTTGGTATCGGCATCGACCAGAATGCTCACGCTGCTTCCTCCGCCAGAGCCACAACCTTGCCGGCTGCATCGGCCAGATCCTTGGCCGAGACGACTTTCATGCCACTTTCATCAAGCAGCCTGCGCCCCTGTTCGACGTTCGTACCCTCCAGACGCACCACCACCGGCACTTTGACGTCTGCCTCCTGCACGGCGGCAATCACGCCTTCGGCGATCAGGTCGCAGCGCACGATGCCACCGAAGATGTTCACCAGAATCGCGCGCACCTGGTCGTTGGTGAGGATGATGCGGAATGCCTCGGTGACGCGTTCGGCAGTCGCTCCGCCACCCACATCGAGGAAGTTGGCGGGATCGCCGCCATGCAGCTTGATCAGATCCATGGTCGCCATGGCAAGGCCCGCGCCATTGACCATGCAGGCAATGTTGCCGTCCAGTGACACATAGCTCAGGTCGTGCTCGCGGGCGCGGCGTTCGCGCTCGTCTTCCTGTGCGGAATCGCGCTGTGCAGCCAGTTTCTTCTGCCGGAACAGCGCGTTGTCTTCGACGTTGATCTTGGCGTCCAGTGCCATCAGCGAACCGTCGGTCCTGACGATCAGCGGGTTGATCTCGACAAGACTTGCGTCGCACTCATCGAACAGCCTGGTGAGTTTTTGCAGCAGGTCGCGGAAAGCACCGATCTGGCGCTTGTCCAGTCCCAGCCCGAACGCCAGCCGACGCGCCTGGTAATCGACCAGACCCGCCGCCGGATGGATGGTGGTGCCGAGAATCTGTTCCGGGGTGTCGGCGGCCACCTTCTCGATGTCCATGCCACCTGCCGCCGACGCGATGATCGCGACCCGCTCAGCGGCGCGATCGACCAGCAGGCTCAGATACAGCTCGCGCTCGATGTCAGACCCGCATTCCACGTACACGCAGTCCACCGGCATGCCGTCCGGGCCACTCTGGTGGGTGACCAGCCTGGTGCCCAGCATGCCCTCAGCCGCTTCAGCCGCCTCGGCCGGCGAACGAACCAGCTTCACGCCGCCCGCCTTGCCACGGCCACCTGCGTGCACCTGGGCCTTCACGACCCACAGTGACCCGCCCAGAGCTTCGGCGGCGCCTCTGGCCTCTTCGGCAGTCCGTACGACCCGGCCTTCCGGCACGGGGATCCCGTATTCGGCGAACAACGCCTTGGATTGGTATTCGTGGAGGTTCAAGAGATTCCCCAGCCTGAGCGCGGAGCCCGGCATTTTCCACGAATAGCGGGGACTGCGCAAAGCGAATCGGATTATTCATGAAACGCGGACCCGCCAGGGACCGGGCTGTTGCCCTTCCGATATAATCGGCGACTGCCTCGAAACAGTCGCCGAGTAAAGAGAAGGTTCAATTCATGAGCACTGCCGACGCCGCCCCGCAAACCGAAATCCAGTCCCTGGTCGCGCGCGCGCGCGCCGCGCAGGCCGTCTACGAGAAATTCACCCAGGCACAGGTGGATGCCATCGTCAGGGACATCGGCAAATACGTCTACGACAACGCCGAGGAGCTGGCGCGGATGGCCGTGGACGAGAGCGGCATGGGTTCCTGTGAGGACAAGGTTCTCAAGAACAAGGGCAAGGCGCGAATTATCTGGAACAGCCTGAAAGGCAAGAAATCGCGCGGTATCATCGGCGAGGATTCCGAGGCCAACGTGGTCTTCGTTGCCAAGCCGATGGGCGTCGTCGGCGCGGTCACGCCGGTTACCAATCCGATCGTGACACCGATGTGCAACGGCATGTTCGCGCTCAAGACCGGCAACGCGGTGATCTTCGCGCCGCATCCCAGGGCGGAGAGGTGCGGCGCCCACCTCACCCGCGAGTTCATGAAAATCGTCAGGCAACATGGCGGACCGGACGATCTTGTACAGTCCATCACCGATGGCTCGGTGGACAAGACGCGGGAGCTGATGCGCTCGGTGGACGTGGTCGTAGCCACCGGCGGGCCTGCGATGGTGAAGTCCGCGTACTCATCCGGCAAGCCGTCGCTGGGCGTGGGTCCGGGTAACGTGCCGGTGATCATCGACCACGATGCGGACCTGAAAGACGCGGTGGAGAAGATCGTGGCTGGCGCTTCATTCGACAACGGCATCATCTGCTCGCATGAACAGTTCGTGCTCACGCCGGAAGACCGATACAGGGAGACGCTCGATCTGTTTCTGGCCACCGGCAAGGTCTGGTTCACTGACGATGAGGCGCAGGTCCAGAAGCTGCGCGATGTCGTCTTCCCGGAAGGGCAGATGAACAGGGACGCGGTGGGCCAGTCGGCAAAGGCCGTTGCGGCCATGGCCGGCATCGACGTTCCCGACTCGGTACGGCTGATCCTGCTGCCGGCGCGCGGCGCCGGCGAGGCCGACATCCTCGCCAGGGAAAAACTCTGTCCGGTGATCGCGATTCGGCCGTACGGCACTTTCGAACAGGCGGTTCAGGAGGCGAAAGCCAATCTGCTGCTTGAGGGGGCAGGCCACTCGGCCGCGCTGCACTCGAACACCGAAGACCACATCCGCGCCGCGGGCGTCGCCCTGCCTGTCAGCCGACTGGTCGTGAACCAGGCCTGCGCACTCACCGCCGGCGGTTCGCTGACCAACGGCCTGGCCGCGACCACGACGCTGGGCTGCGGCTCCTGGGGGAACAACTCGATCTCCGAGAACCTCGACTACAAGCATCTGATGAATGTGTCGCGCATCGGCAAGCTGATCACCCACACGAAGGTACCCAGCGACGACGAGATCTGGGCGGCATGACAGCCGGGCGGCGCCGTGACCGGACCGCGTGATCCGGAGCTCACCGTCTACTACGACGGCGCCTGTCCGCGTTGCATACGCGATCGTGCCCGCTACGAGGCGCTGTCCGGCGATCACGGCGACAGGGTCGCATGGATGGACATCACCGGCCGCGACGAGGAACTCGAGCGCGCGGGCATCGATCCTGATCAGGCGCTGCGCGAACTGCATGTGCGCGACAGTGACGGGCAGGTGCATCGCGAACTGGATGCCTACATCCTGCTCATGGGCAGGGTCGGCCTGCTGAAGCCGCTGGCCTGGTTGATCGGCCTGCCCGGTATCCGAGGCATGCTGTCGCGTCTTTACCGGGTGTGGGTGCTGCGCAGGTTGCGACGCGCCGGACGTATCCGTGGGGAACAGGTTTGATTGTTCGACCGCGCCCCGGCTGGGCCAGACTGCTGTTCGTGATGCAGGGTTCGATACTGCCACGCATCCTGCCGCATATCATCGGCTTCTCGCTGTATGCGGCACTGGTGACCTTCGCGGTACTCCACTGGGACTGGGCCACCGGGCTCGGACAGATCGGCGCCACTCCGTTTCTGCTGCTTGGTGTCGCGTTGTCCCTGTATCTGGGCTTTCGCAACAACGCGGCCTATGAACGCTGGTGGGAGGCGCGTCGACTCTGGGGACTGCTGATCTATGGCAGCCGCAACCTTTCACGCGCGGTGATGGCCATCGTGCCGGATGGCTCTGAACGACGCGCGCTGCTCATGGAAGCACTGGCCTTCGCGCACCTGCTGCGTGGCGAGCTGCGCAAGATCGATACCACCGATGATGCGCGCCGCTTTGCGCCGAAGACGGTGGATGCCGTCGTCGGGACACTGAATCGCTCAAACGCGACGCTGCACCGCATGGGCATGCGAATCGCACACCTGAAGCGCGCCGGCACGATCAGCGACATCGACTTTCGCATTCTGGATGAAAGGCTGACCGGGTTTGCAATGATGCAGGCCGGCTGCGAGCGCATCTCCAATACGCCACTGCCGTTCGCCTATACGCTGCTGCTGCAGCGTTCGGCATTCGCATTCTGTGCACTGCTGCCCCTCGCGCTGGCGGCGACCGCCGGTTGGGCGACGGTGCTGTTCACCGCGCTGATCGCCTACTGCTTCTTCGGTCTCGATGAACTCTCTCAGGAGCTCGAGGACCCGTTCGGCGATGAGGCCAACGATCTGGCACTGGATGCACTGTGCCGTGTATGCGAGATCTCGGTGTTCGAGGCACTCGGCGAGGCCCCGCCCGACCTGCCCGCGCCGAGTGAGGGGTTTTACTTTTCATGATTGCGGTGCAGGATCGGAACACAACAATCTCGAAGAACCAGGTTCACGGGGAGGGATGATGAACCGCAGACAGATGATGCTGGCTCTTGGTGCAACGCTGGCTCTGACGCAACGTGCGCCGGCGCAGCAGAATGCGTTCTCGGGCCTCGCGCAGGGACGCCTGAAACAGAGTGTGATGCCGCAGGTGTGGGGCAGACTGAACCTGACCATCGAGGAACGCTGCCGCATCCTGGCACAGATGGGGTTTGTCGCGATGGATCTTCCGCAACCCGGTGAAGTGCCGGTCCTCCGGGATCATGGGCTGACGCCCGCGATGATGACGGGCACCGGCACCACGTTCGAGGATGGTCTGGTCCGTCGCGAGCTTCATTCACGCATCTACGACGCCACCATGGAAGGGATCGACATGTGCGCGGAACTGGGTTGCCCGAACCTGATCGCGCTGCCGGGCGAACGCCGCGGCATGTCCCGCGAGCAAGGTGCGGACAATGCGGTCGAAATCCTGTCCCGCGTCGCCGGTTACGCCGAACAGCGCGGTGTCACGCTGTGTATGGAGAATACGAACTCCAAAGTGGCGTCCGACAATCGTACCGATCAGACATTCGACCGCCTCGAGTGGGGCTTTGATGTCTGCCGGCGCACCGGGTCACCGAATGTGAAGATCGTCTACGACTTCTACCACGCACAGATCATGGACGGCGACGTCACACGCAATTTCCTCGACAACCTGGATCTGATCTGTCACCTGCACGTGGCGGGCGTTCCGACCCGTGCCGAATTGGACGACACCCAGGAGATCAACTATCGCTTCATCGCGAAGGCTGTTGCCGACTCCGGCTACGACGGCTTCATCGCTCATGAGCACACACCGTCGCCGGACCGCAACCCGCTCGTCAGTCTCGCCGTCGGCTACGACATTCTCACCGTCTGACTGTTCCGGTAGTGCGGCAGCCTGTTCCGGTAGCTCGGACCGGATTCGCAGGCATCGCTGACGTACAGGCGCCGCCAGTTGCGGTAGGCAGCCGCGCGCAGTGCCCGGCGCTGGCGACGCAGACCTTCCCGCACCGGGCGCTTGCCGAACAGCAGCATGGCGAGGGAGATGGCCGTTATTTCGAGATCCAGACGCATCCAGCGGCCTCGCGCCAGGCCCGACACATAGCGCTCGTCGAGAAAGCGCGACAATCGCAGGCCGGTACCGGCAAAGATCTGCGCCAGACCGGTGATACCGGGCCGGGCGTGCCAGCGGGCGAGATCGCCATCCCAACCCAGGCGGACCACATCCGCTGCGGTCAGCGGCCGCGGCCCGATCAGGCTCATGTCACCGCGCAGCACGTTGATCAGCTGCGGCAGTTCATCGAGCCCCGTGCACCTCAGCCATGCACCGCGGCACGTTATCTGGCCATCACGCATCGTGCGGAACTTGAAAATGCGGTAGGGCCGCTGCCCCCGTCCCAACCGGATCTGCGTGAACAGCACCGGGCCGCGATCATCCAGCCTGATCGCCAGCGCGATCAGGCCAAAAAGCGGTGCCAGCAAGATTAGGGCTGCCAGCGCCACCAATACGTCCGTGAGTCTCTTCATGATGTTGCCGCTCCGTCGGGCTACTGACGGGCAGATTGCATGCGGATTCGGGCGATGCGCTGGCGCAATTGTGGCGAATCATGACCGCACCGGGGTGTCGCCACGGCGATTCGCGAAAAACTGCCGGGGCACTATACTTGCGCGCATGAAATTGTATTCGTGGAACGTCAACGGCATCCGTGCCGTGATCAGGAAGGGCACTTTTCAGCAATTCGTCGCCGAGCACCAACCGGACATTCTGTGCCTGCAGGAAACCAAGGCAGAGCAGGGTCAGGCAGTGATCGACCTGCCCGAGTACCGCGAATTCTGGAACTCAGCGACGAAGAAAGGCTACTCGGGCACAGCCATCTTCACGAGGTCCGAGCCGCTCAAGGTGAGCTGCGACTTTCCCGACGCTGTTGCGAAGAAATTCTGTTTCACCGATGACAGGGATCGCGATTCGCTGAATGAAGGCCGCGTCATCACCGCGGAGTTCGCCAACTATTACGTGGTGACGGTCTACACGCCCAATGCCAAGGAAGACCTGTCGCGGCTCGACCTGCGCTACCGGCACTGGGATCCGGCCTTCCTCGCCTACATGAAACAGCTCGACAGAAAAAAACCCGTGATCTTCTGCGGCGATCTCAATGTTGCCCATACCGAGCTGGACCTTGCCAACCCCAAGCCCAACCGCGGCAAGAAGGGCTTTACCGACGAGGAGCGCGAAGGCTTCCAGAATTTTGTCGACGCCGGCTTCGTTGATACGTTCCGTCTGTTCACACAGGGTAACGGCCACTATTCGTGGTGGTCGCATTTCGCCAATTCGCGCGCGCGCAACGTGGGATGGAGAATCGACTACGTGCTCGTATCCGCTTCGATCGCCGATCAGGTGAGAACTGCCAAGATACACGCCGACGTCATGGGTTCCGATCATTGCCCGGTGAGCATCGAGATGGGCCCGTAGGCTGGCGATCACGAAAGAGAACTGCCATGAACAACGTTCAGCCCCCTTCAGTCAATCTCGATGTTCATCATCGTCCACGCCGCTTCTCTGATCGCTTCGCATTCGGCTTCGTAAAGGCGCTGCGCTTTTTCGCAGACACGTTCTTTGCGAAGCGCTACGGACATCGTGCCGTGGTGCTGGAGACAGTCGCTGCCGTACCCGGCATGGTAGGCGGCACTCTGAACCATCTGAAGTGTCTGCGGCGAATGTCGGATGATCGTGGATGGATTCGCACGCTGCTCGACGAAGCCGAAAACGAACGGATGCACTTGATGACATTCATCGCGATCGCACAGCCGAACGGGCTTGAACGCACGTTGGTTGTCATCGCTCAGGGGCTGTTTTACAACGCATTTTTCATTCTCTATCTGGTTTCGCCGAAAACGGCGCATCGGATCGTCGGCTACTTCGAAGAGGAAGCGGTTCTCAGCTATACGCAGTATCTGGCCGAGATCGATGCTGGAAGGCAGAAAAATGTGCCGGCACCGGAAATCGCCAGGACGTACTGGGGTCTGCCTGACCATGCGACGCTGCGGGATGTGGTGATCGTCGTCCGCGCCGACGAGGCGAATCATCGTGACGTCAACCACGGGTTCGCGGACGAACTCTCAGGTCACAAAACCAGCGACGAAAAAGGCCACGACACCCTTCGCAACTGAACCTGAGGCGGAGCCCGTGCAGGCAGGCGCTCCACAGCCGCCCACGCCGTGAAGGGGCCGGCAGTCCCAGGTCCGGCCCGGTCCGGTGACAGCCCCGGCTCAGCGGTAACGCGCCGCAATCTCCTCCAGCCGCGCATCCAGGGTAGCGCGATCAAGCCAGTGGCCGCGCACCATCACGCCTTCCGGCCGCACCAGCACGTCTGGATTCTCCAGCGGATTGCCGGCAACGAGAATCAGGTCCGCCGCAAGCCCTTCGCGTATCGTGCCGAACTCATCCGCGGCGTCGAAGAAGATGGCCGGATTCGCGGTGCCGGTGCGCAGCACTTCATAGGGCGTGAGGCCGGCAGCCACCATCGTCGCGATCTCGTGGTGCAGCGAAAAGCCCGGCACGTTGAACACCTGCGGCGCGTCCGAGCCCAGCAGCAGGCCGGCGTCGGCATCGTGCAGCGCCTTGATGATCGCCTGCCTCACCCGGACGAGGGCACGCCCCCGTTCGGCGCTGTAGCCCGATGCCTCGACCATCTGACGTTTCGAATTGGCCCACTGCGTGCGTGTCTGTGGTGAAACGTACGCCATCTCCGGGCGCGCAAGCAGCTCGTCGAGTGTCGGGGTCGGCGCCGGCCAGTGCTCGATCAGAGTCTGCGTAGGTACGTTCCAGGCACCGGCCGCGACCGTGGCGGCAACGAGGCCGGGCAGGCGGTCGAGGTCCACGACTTCGGCCAGACCGAGACCAAAGAAGCCTGCATCGCCACGCTGTCCCTCGGGCACCAGCGCTTCGACATAGCCATCGAGATGATCGATGCTGACCTGACCTGCCTCCAGCGCGCGCAGCAGGCCCACATCAGCCGGAACGTGGCCGGCGAGCGTGGTCCCGCTCTCCGCTGCGGCCTGCGCTGCCGCATCGTAAGCGGCGCGCGTGGGTCCGGGATGCACCTTGACGAAATCGTAACCGGCCTCGGCCTGTTCTCGGACCAGACGCGCCGTCGCCTGTGGGACCGTGGCGTTCTGTCCGGTCAGCGACGGACCGGAGGTGTAGAGCCGCGGACCGAGGACGTCGTGCCGCGCGAGCTGCTCGCGCAGCACCAGGTGTGACGGCTGACCGAGCATGCCGCGCGCCGTGGTGACCCCGTTCGCCACATAGAGAAACAGCACCTCCTCCAGATAGCGTCGATCGCCGTCGCCCGGCACGTGGGCGTGCATTTCCGCCAGACCAGGCATGAGGTAGCGGCCGGCGCCGTCAATCACGCGCGCGCCGTCGGGAATCTCCAGGTCGGCGGATGGCCCCATGGTCTGGATACGCTCGCCCCGCACGACGACGGTCTGCCCCTCGAGCACGGTCTCGTCCACGGTGGTCATCGGAATCACGGCGACGTCGCGAAACACCGTGATCTGCTGCGCGACGGCCGATTGGGCCGCCAGCAGTGCGACGCCCAGCATCGCCCCGAGTATGGCTCCCTGCCTGAACCCAGGCCTCGTCCCGGATCTGGCGGGATAAACGGATGAGGATCGGAATTTCATATCAGACCTCCTGCTCCACTCGATGGTCCGCAGGGGCAATATATCAGTGTGCAGCCGCCAGTGACGCGCACGGGCGCCGCGCACGGGTGACGCCCACCGGCCGACGCGTTCGGCCGTGTGGCAGGATGTGGCGATTGAGGTACCGATGCCAATGACCAGAACCCGTCGCCGCACACGGCGCGTATCCGTCACTTCGCGACTGCTGCGAGCACTTGTGGTGGTGCTGCCGCTGCTGGTGCTGCTGCCGATGGCTCCGCTGCTGGCACTGCGCTGGCTGCCGCCGCCCGCTACCGCCTACATGCTGCAGTCGCCGGTGAAGCCGGTAGCGTACCAGTGGATAGCCTGGGAGGATCTGCCGGCCTACGTGCCCCTGGCGGCGGTCGCGGCGGAAGACCAGCGCTTCGTGCAGCACCGCGGTTTCGACACGGCAGAGATTCGCCGCGCGCTGCGCGACAGTGCACAGGGCGCCCGGCTGCGCGGCGCGTCGACCGTCAGCCAGCAGGTGGCCCGCAATCTGCTGCTGTGGCCCGGAGGCGGCTTCGCTCGCAAGGGCGTCGAAGCGGTGCTGACGGTTCAGATCGAGCTGCTGTGGCCGAAGCGCAGAATTCTGGAGATGTACCTCAACATTGCCGAATTCGCACCGGGCGTCTACGGCGTCGAAGCAGCGGCACGGCACCACTTCGGCAAGTCCGCGCGGACGCTGTCGGCGCGCGAGGCCGCACTGATGATGGCGGTGCTGCCAGGCCCGCGGCGGCTGGACGCCGGCAATCCTTCGTCGTACGTACTGGAGCGTGCCGACTGGATAGAACGGCAGATGCGCAGCCTCGGGCCCGGCTGGCTGGCGCCGCTCTGAATGTCACCGTGAGGTTTGGTTCGCGCGCGCCTGCGCTATACCATCGTGCCGGAACAAAGGAAATGAATCGACATGAAACGTTACGTACGGCTGTTGATCATCGTCGCGATCATCGCGGCCGTGGTGCTGATGCTGCGACTGCTGCCCGCCGGCTATGACACAGATCTGAGTCGTGTGGGGGCTGGCCAGGCGGCAGCGGTACTGATACACGATCCGAACATCGTACAGAGCGGCAATCTGATGCACGCGGTGGACCGCGTGCGTGGCGACTTTGAACCAGCGCTGGCGTTCCTGGTTGCCGACCAGAACCTCGGCGACGGTGCGGCATTCGCAGCCCGACACGGTCTGCCCATCGCGACCCTGGCAGTGTTCGACGGCGACGGCACCCTGATCGGCGTCTACAGTGGCGCACCGGACGCCACGGTGATCAGCGGATGGATCGCCGACCGGCTGGCCGGGCGCTGAACCGCCGTCCCCCAAGGCCATTCCGCAACACCCCTGAACCTTCCGTCACGCCTGTTGTCAGCACGTCTGTGCAGTGTTGTTGTCGTGGCCGTGGGCCAACAGCCCTGAATCCGCCGGCGATCAGCGCGGTGACGCCGATCGTCCCTCCTCCGGACTGCAGGCGTCCGCGCCTGCCAGGGTGTGAGATCCGGACGACGGGCACACAGGTTGCTTTTGCCCCGTCGCGGGCTAGGATCACTGGTCTATACGAATAATCAATCAGATACCCAGGAGGGTGGAGATGAACTTTTCCCAGATTTCCCGCCGCGAAGTGCTGCGGACCGGTGTGGCGGCCACCGCCAGCCTTGCGTTTGCGCATCCCCTGCTGTCATGGGCGCAGAGCAGTCTGCCGCTGATCACCCGACCCATACCTTCCACCGGCGAACAGGTGCCGGTCATCGGCCTGGGCACCAATGCCTACACCGCCAACTCGCCCGAAGACATGGCGCCGCTACGCGAAGTCCTCGACAACATGCACCGGCTGGGTGGCACGGTCATCGACACCGCGCGCGTCTATGGGCGCAGTGAGGAGGTGATCGGCGAGATTCTCGAGGAGCTGGACAACCGCGACAGCTACTTCGTCGCCTCCAAGACCCCGATGGGCGGTGACTTCTCCAATCCCGAGGCCGTGCTCAACGTGTCGTTCGACAGACTGCGCATGGATCGCATCGATCTGATGATGATCCACAACCTGGCAGGCACTGCCGAACTGATGCCATCCCTGCTGCGCGCCAAGGAACAGGGCCGCATCCGCTACGTTGGCATGAGCACGTCGTCCGACAATCAATACCCGGGTATCATGGCGGCCATGCGCGAGTATCCGCTGGACGTGATCCAGGTGGATTACTCCATCGACAACCGCACCGCCGCCAACGAGGTGCTGCCGCTGGCGCAGGAACGCGGTATCGCCGTGATGATCAACACGCCGTTTGGCGGTCGCCGCAATGCGGCCGGTCTGTTCGCACAGACCCGGGACCTGCAGCTGCCGGACTTCGCCGGCAGCATCGATGTCACCAGCTGGGCGCAGTTCTTCCTGAAATACGTCGTTTCCCATCCGGCCGTCACGGTTGCCATTCCGGGCACGACGCGCCTGACCAACCTCCAGGACAACCAGGGCGCCGGTCGTGGCCGCCTCCCGGACGCGGACATGCGCCGGGAAATCGAGACCTACTGGGAAAGCGTCAGAAGCTGAACCTGATAACCTGATCGCGGAATCCGGGCGGCCAGCCGGTTAATATCGGCTGGCCGTCCCCCGTGCCTGCATGTGCGGCCGTGGGACCGGCTCTGGAGAGCCGTATGGATCACGATCAGGGCGACACAGACGCCTCCGGACCGGCACCGGCAACCGCCGGCAACGCACCGGCAGACGGTCCGCAGCAGCTGTTGCTGCGCGAACGTATCAAGGAGCTGCGCTGCCTGTACCGCGTGCTCCAGCTCACCACCAGCGACACGCTGTCCACGGCCGAGATCGCCGACGAGGTCGCCTCAATCCTCGCCGCAAGCATGCTGCATAGCGACATTGCGTGCGCGCGCGTCGTGATCAACGACATCGAGCACCGCCATCGCGGCTGGTCGCAGCAACCTGTTGTCACCGTCAGCAGGGACATCGTGGCAGGCGGCAAGCCGGCGGGATTCGTGGAAGCCGGATACAGCCGGATCCGTCCGGGACCACTGACCGGCGATGACGCCTTTCTCGCAGAGGAGCACGAACTGATCGAAGGCGTGGCCCTGCATCTGGGACGCATGCTGAACAACCGCAAGGTGGCCGACGTTCTGGCGCAGACGGAGCGCCTGAACGCGATCGGCCAGCTCACCGGTGGCGTGGCTCACGACTTCAACAACCTGCTCACGGTGATACGCGGCAATGCCGAGCTGCTGATCGATGAACTGGTGGCCGACCGGCGGCTTCGCCAGCTCGCCGAGATGATAGAAACGGCGGCCGATCGCGGTGCCGAACTCATACGTGGCCTGCTCGCTTTCGCCAGACGACAGGCACTGGAGCCGAGATCCGTCGACACCAACCTGCTGATCAGCGGCATGGACGACCTGCTGCGCCGCGCCCTGGGTGAGCACATCGAAATCGAGTTCGTGCGCGGCGCCGGACTGTGGCCTGCCCTTGTCGATGCCGCGCAACTGGAAAGTGCGCTGCTGAACCTGTGTCTGAATGCGCGCGACGCCATGCCACGTGGCGGCAGGCTCACCATCGAAACCGCCAACGTGCACCTCGGCCGCAGCTACACCGATCAGCAGGAAGATCTGGCGCCCGGCCAGTACGTGATGCTCGCGGTGTCCGATACCGGCACCGGGATCGCCCCTGAACACATTAATCACGTGATCGAGCCGTTCTTTACGACCAAGAGCCAAGGCAAGGGAACGGGTCTGGGCCTCTCCACGGTGTATGGTTTCGCAAAACAGTCGCGCGGCCATCTGCGCATCTACTCCGAAACCGGAGAAGGCACGACGGTACGCCTGTACCTGCCGCGCGCCGAGGGCACGGCGAGCCACCCTGCTTCAGAACACGAACGAGAGCGAAAAGACATGGGATCGGGACTGATACTGCTCGTAGAGGACGACGACCTGGTGCGACGTTTTGCGCGTCAGCAGCTCATCGCGATGGGATACGACGTGATCGCAGCCTCCAATGGCCACGAAGCCATGAAGATGCTGCGCGAACGCGACGACATCGATCTGCTGTTCACCGACATCGTAATGCCCGGTGGCATGAGCGGCCGGGATCTGGCGGATGCCGCCATCGAACTGCGACCGGGTTTGAAAGTGCTGTACACCTCCGGCTACAGCGAGAACGCGATCGTGCACCACGGCCGTCTGGACCCCGGCGTGCATCTGCTGAGCAAGCCCTATCGGCGCGAAGAGCTGGCGGCGGCGCTGAAGGATGCGATGGGAGACACCTGAACTGCAGACATTGCGCGTTGCAGCGCCTTGCGATCGGCGTCCGCTCCGCGCCAGCCAGCTACGTCAGGACCTGGGTCCCAGCTTCGCCCGCTTCAGCAGTATCGAGTTTCCGATCACCGACAGAGAACTCGCCGTCATCGCAATCACGCCGACCATTGGATGCAGCAGTCCGATCGCCGCAACCGGGATCGCTGCGGCGTTATAGAACCAGGCCCAGAACAGATTCTGCACGATCTTGCGGAAGGTGGCCTTCGACAGCCGGATCGCCTCCACCACCTTCGTGAGTTCGCCACGCACCAGCGTCACGTCGGCGGCCTCGATCGCGACGTCCGCGCCGGCGCCGATCGCGATGCCGACGTTGGCCTGCTTCAGCGCCGGCGCATCATTGATGCCGTCGCCGACCATCGCGACGCTGTTACCGTATTCTGTCTGAAGGCGGCGGATCGCATCGACCTTGCCCTCCGGCAGCACGCCGGCGAGCACCTCATCGATGCCAACCGCGGCGGCGACATGCCTTGCCGTACGCTCGTTGTCTCCGGTGATCATCACGGTGTGGATGCCCAGTGCATGCAGCGCCGCGATCGCGGGTTTCGAGTCGGCCTTCAGGGTGTCGGCCACGGCCACGATACCAGCCGCCTGGTCGCCAATGGCAACCAGCATCGCCGTCTTGCCCTCGGTTTCCAGTCGGGTGAGTACCGCCTCGAGCTCGCCTGGCGCGATCCCGTTCTCGTCCAGCAGCCGACGGCTGCCAACGCGCACCGTGTGTTCACCGGCACGCCCCTGCACGCCGCGCGCGGTCACAGCCCGAAAGTCCTCAACCGCCGGAACCGCCAGCCCCCGTTCGCGCGCGGCCCGCACGACAGCCTGACCCAGCGGGTGCTCGGAGCCCGCCTCCACGGCGGCGGCGTTGTGAAGTACGGTCTGCTCGTCGAATCCGGGCGCCGCGACAATGTCCGTCAGCGCGGGTTCACCCTTCGTGATTGTGCCGGTCTTGTCGAGGACGACGACCTTGATGTCCTTCAGCATCTGTATCGCTTCACCGGAGCGGATCAGCACGCCGCGCTCGGCGCCCAGGCCAGAACCGACCATGATCGCCGTCGGCGTCGCAAGCCCGAGCGCGCACGGGCAGGCGATGACCAGTACCGCGATGCCGGCAAGGATCGCAAGGATCGGTCGGGTAGCAGTCGGATCCACCCACGGCAGAAAACCGGCGCCCCAGACCAGGATCGGGCGCAGTTCCTCGGCAAACAGCAGCCACGCGCCGAGGCTGGCCAGCGCGATGATCAGCACCGCCGGCACGAAGCGCCCCGTCATCCGGTCCGCGAATTCCTGGATCGGTACCTTGGACCCCTGCGCCTGCTCAACCAGGCGGATCACCTGAGACAGAAAGGTATCGGCGCCGACCCGCGTCGCGCGGACCTTGAGCAGCCCTTCCCTGTTGATCGTCGCGCCGATCACCGCGTCGCCCGGCCCCTTCTCAACGGGCACCGACTCGCCGGTCGCGATGGACTCATCGACGTGACTGGCGCCATCGACGATCTCCCCGTCGGTGGGAATCTTTGCGCCGGGGCGCACGACCATCACCGCGCCCGGCTGAAGTTCCGCCACCGGCACCTCGACCTCTATACCGTCGCGCAGCACGGATGCCGTCTTCGCGCCCAGCGTCAGCAGCTTGCGGATCGCCTGCGATGCCCTGCCCTTCGCACGCGTTTCGAGGTACCGCCCAAGCAGGTGGAAGGTCATGATAGTGGCGCCCATCTCGATGAACGACGTCATCGGATAAACGAACCCGACCAGACCGATCAGAAACGGCGGCGCGCTGCCGAGCGAGATCAGCACGTCCATGTTCGCCGTGCGGTTCGTCAGCGAGCGCCACGCCGAACGGTGCGTCGCCCACCCGCCGCGCAGAAAGATCACCGGAAACGCGAGCACCGCGATGATCGCCAGGTAGCCCGGAATCGGCCACCAGAACATGTGGACCATCATCAGCACCATGATGACCGTAGCCGGGACCGCGGCGAACCACAGTCTCGCCCAGGCTTCAGTCAGATACTTCTCCTCGATGTCGCCTTCCGCGTCGGCGCCATCGGCGGCTGCGGATTCCCTGACCGCAGCGACTTCGTAGCCTGCCCGCTCGACCGCCGCGCGGATGGCTGCGGCGCTGGCGCGATCGGCATCGAAGCGCACGCTCACGCGGTGATTGGCGATGTTCGTACCGACATCGGCAATCCCCGGCAGGCGCCTGATCGACTCGGAAACAATGCCGGCGCAGTGATCACTGCCCATGCCGGGCACCGTCAGCTCGGCGATGCCCTCGGCCTCGGCCGCCGTGTCATCCGAGGATCCATGGTCGTGACCGGCAGCCTCTGGCCTGCCTGTTCGTCGGGTTGGGGCGTTCATGCGCGTGCTCCGAAACGGGTTCCTGTGTCATCCCTGCGACCGGCAGCCAGATCGTCGATGATCGGACAATCCGGTCGCTGATCTCCACTGCAATGCTCGGCCAGATGGCGCAGCACATCGACCATCTTCTCAAGCTCCGCCATCTTCTTCTCGAGTTCCTCAATGTGCTGAAGTGCCAGGCGTTTGACACTCGCGCTGGCCCGCCGCCTGTTGTGCCACAGGGACAGCAGCTCGCGGATGCGCTCCACCGGGAAACCGAGGTCCCGGGCGCGACGGATGAAGCGCAGCGTATGCAGGTCCCGTTCGTCATAGACGCGATAACCTGCCGCGCTGCGCGCGGCCCGCTGCACGAGACCGATGGATTCGTAATGACGGATCATCTTCGCCGATACGCCGGATGCGCCGGCCGCGTCACCGATGTTCATTTGTGGTCACTCCCGCCTGCGCCGGACTCTTGGTCCGTGTGAAACGACAAGGGCAGTTTAGACCTTCCCATGAAGGGAAGGTCAACCGGCACCGCCAGGCGATCACATGATGCGATAGTTTGGCTCGATTGAGCCGCGGCAACGCTGACGAGGCAGTGATACACACTGTGGACAAGGATGCCGAAGGAATCAGGGCGCCACGACTTCGATAGAACACTGACCCCGATAGAAATCTGATCCACAAAACGCACTGTCGTGGCCCACATCCGTCCGCACCTGCACAAGCGAGGTGCTGCCTGTCGGGCCGACGATTGATACGTGCTCACCTGTATGGTCTTGATCGCACGATACGTCACTGACAGGTGATAACTGTTCAACCGTCGGTAGCTGGCACGTTCGTTGCTTGATCACTACTCGGGAGTCATCGCACTACGAGCAAGGAACGCGCATGAATACATGGTCCAGAACACGCGGCGTCGCAAGCAGAATCAGCCTGTTGGCCTGTGCCTGCATATTCGCGTCACCGACGCAGGCGCATCACGTCAGTGACGGCGCGCAACCGTCAAACGCATTCGAACACTTCGTCGAGCACGTGGCGCACATGACGGCGCTTGAGCTGATCGTGCTGGGATTCGCGTTGATTGCGGTAGCGACCGCGTGCGCCACACTCATGACCACCAGGACGTCAGCAGCCGGACCAACAGCCGGCAGCGAACCATCGTCACGCCCTGCACATGCGATGAACCTGATCGGGAGGCGCTACACATGAAGCAGGCAGAAGCCGTAACCGTGGGCATCGTCGTGCTCGGAGCATTGGACACCTGGCTCACCGCCGAGGTGATCAGGGTGCCTGTCTGGGTCACCTTCATCGCCTGGGCATCGTTTTTCATTCTCGGCGGCGGCAGGGAGGGCTGGGTACGCTCAGTGGCATCGAACATCACTGGCATTGTGATTGCTTCACTTACCCTGCTCGCAATCTCCGCCGCGCCCGCAAACATCATCGCCGCGGCGATCCTCGTCGGCCTTGGTAGCGGTCTGATGGTGCAGGCGTCGAAGCTGCGCCTGATGGAAAAGCTGCCTGCGATCGTGTGGGGATTCGCATCACTGGTCGGGACAACCGCTGCGCTGGATCGGCCAGTGACAACACCGGATCTGTTCGCACATCCGACGCTGATTGCAATCGTCGCGGTACTGATCGGCAACAGCTTCGGCTTCGTGCACGAGTGGCTGACCGGTGTGCTGACGACGAAGCAAACGACGCAGCAGTCGGTGGATCGACCAGCGGGGTCGAGCGGAGCATGAACAGGCTTGTCGGCCATGCCGACCACGGCCGAATGGATGGAATCCGAGTGATTCTCAGGAGCACGGAACGATGAAACTTCAGCACTATCTTGGCGGGCTGGAAGGCCTGGAGCTTCCCCCTTCACTGGAAACCCGGGTGTTTGTGCAACCCTGGGAAAAAGTGATATTCGCGATTCACGTGGCCATGATGGGCCTGAGCAGGCATCTGGCCTTCGAAGGCGTCAACACCAGTTTCAGACACGAATGGACATGGGCGGATCTGCGCAAAGGCGCAGAAGCCATGAACCCCTTCGACTACTTCAGGTTCCGCTACTACGAAAAGTGGCTGGGCGGAATTTCCGGGTTCTTCGTCGAGACGGGTTATATCTCCGACAAGGAACTCGAAAGCCGCACCAGCGCGTATCTTGCCAACCCGGAATATCCGGAGCGGGCCGGAGGTGACCCTTCGGTTGATGAACAGATCATCCACTATCTGGAGACCGGTGACTCACCGTTGCGCGTCACGCAGGCGGAACCAACATTCTCGGTGGGCGACAAGGTGAGCGTAAAGGACGTGCCCTCGGCCGATCACACGAGACTGCCAGGCCATCTGCGTGGCAAGCATGGCACGATCCATGCGGTTTATCCGGGGACCTACACCTACTTCTGCTCAACCGGCAAGGACGGGCTGGGAGTGCCGATGCCGTCGTACTGCGTGAAGTTCGCACCGGCGGATATCTGGGACGAGAGCAATGTCGAGCCTGGTTGCTACTTCTACGCCGATCTATTCGAAGCGTACCTGACCGGGTGAACAGTGAACCACAGCAGCAAAGCGAGGGAACGCCGTGACTGAACGATTCAAGTATGACGAGCAAAGAGAGCGGTTTTCGGCTGCGAAGGCGAAAGCACTTGAGTCTTTGCTGGTCGAAAAGGGTGTGATTACCAGCGATACGGTGTCGAAGGTAATCGAATTTTTCGAAACCAGGATGGGGCCGTTCAACGGCGCACGCGTTGTGGCGCGCGCATGGAAGGACCCTGCGTTTAAACAGCGCTTGCTGGAGGATGCCAACGCCGCGATCGAGGAACTGGACCTGCCCAGCGGAATGTCCGGCGCCGAAGGCGAACACATGCGGGTTGCCGAGAATACCGACACCGTGCACAACCTGATCATCTGCACGCTGTGTTCCTGCTATCCGTGGCCAACCCTGGGCCTGCCGCCATACTGGTTCAAGGACCCCGCCTTTCGGGCACTTGCCGCGCGCGAGCCACGCCGCGTATTGCGGGAGTTCGGATTGGAGCTGCCGGACTCTGTAGAGATTCGTGTCTGGGACAGCAGCGCGCAGATTCGATGGTTCGTACTGCCCGAACAGCCCAAGGGCACGGAAGATCTCGCGGAGGAGGAACTCGCCGGGATCATCACGCCGGAGGCGATGATGGGTGTATCAAAGGTGGTGTATCCGCCCGTCACCAAGGGTTATGACCCCGCGGCGCAGGGATTCTGAGGCGCACCGGGCCATGCTCACGAGTTTCGAACAGTACGCGACCACGAGTATGCTCGGGGCGCCGGATTCGCCGCCGCGCTGCAACGCCACGCTGGTGTTCCATCGAGCGTGGGAAGGACGGGTATTCGCACTGGCACTGGCATTGGCGCGCGAAGGATATTTCGAGTGGGAGACATTCCGCTTGGCACTGATCCAGTCGATAGCCGAGTGGGAACAGGAGCATGGCACGGACAGATCGCATGAATCCTGGGACTACTATCAACGGTGGACGCTGGCGCTTGAGCGCGTGCTGGTGAGCAGCAGTCTCCTTGACCAGGATGACATCGATATGGTGCTCAGTGGCCAGAGCGCCGCGGCCGATGTGCCCGGCTAGCGCCATGAGAGCACCTGGCGCCAGGACACCCGCGACGGTACTTACCGGATTCCTTGGCGCGGGCAAGACAACCCTGCTCAATCGGCTGCTCAATGCGGATCACGGCAAACGGATAGCGGTGATTGTCAATGAGTTCGGCGAAACCGGCATTGACCATCAACTGCTCACCGCCACCGATGAGCACATCATAGAGCTGAATAACGGGTGCATCTGCTGTCAGGTTCGGGGCGACCTGATCCGTATTGTCGATGAGCTGTTCGAGCGATATGGAGAACTCGACCAGGTGATCATGGAGACCACCGGACTGGCTGATCCGGCACCCATCATCCAGTCATTCATGATCGACGATCGTGTCTGCGACCGGTTTGTACCTGGATGCGATCGTAACGCTGGTGGATGCCCGTCATATCGGGATTCACCTGGATGAACACGAGGCCGAAGAGCAGATTGCGTTCGCTGATGTCATCGTGATCAACAAGATCGATCTGGTAGACGAACGGGCAGCAGATGCGCTGGAGGAAACACTTCGATCCATGAATGCGTCCGCTGTCATTCACCGGGCGACGTATGGTGCGCTGGACATCAGCGAAGTGCTGGATATCGGCCGCTTCAGCGCCTCCAACGCACTCGACGTGGCCCCCGATCTGCTCCAGGACGTCGCTCATGAACACGATTCCTCGGTGTCGTCGATCTGCATCTCCAGACAGGGGGTTGTTGATGCAGCGCGGTTCAGTCGGTGGACGTTCGAACTGGGGCAGCAGTACGCACGCAGGCTGTTTCGCATAAAGGGCGTACTGAATGTCGATGACGCGCCGCGTCGGTTTCTGTTCCAGGGCGTACACATGACGTTCGACGGCCACCCGGGAAAGCCCTGGCGAAGTGAACCGCGCCTGAATCAGCTGGTGCTGATCGGAAGACATCTGGACCGGCAACAGATCGAAGCGCAGTTCCGGGCGTGCCTCAGATAGGGACGTGTCGAGCCGGTCACGCCCCCGGGCTTGACGCCGGGGGCGTGAAGGCATCGATCACGGACTTCCGTGATTAGAAATTCATCGACATGTTGAATGAGTAGCGACGACCCACTAGGTCGTCGAACGGACTGAAGCTTCCGAAACCTGCACGCGGATCGCGAACATCGTAGCCGCCCGGACGAGGCTTCTTGTCGAACAGATTGCTGACACTGACCGATGCATTGATCGGGCCGAAGCTCGAACCTCCCGTCAGGTTGAACAGATTCGTAGTCCTGTAGCCCGCCAGCAGTTGGTTGCTCTGCAGGGTCGGCCCCGCCGAACCGGTCTGGTTAGGGGTTGTCGCGAAGGTTGTCGGCGCATCGGTGGACCTGCGGTGGTTCCAGGTGAGTGTTACGCGATAGTCCCTTCCCCAGACATAGGTAACGCCGGTGTTGGCGCGAAACTTTGACGCACCGCCAAATCCGGCGTAGTTGTCCACCAGGTCGGCACCGTAGCGTTGAACCTGATCGATCAGGAAATTCATGTTCGTGTTGACCGAGAGTACGCCCGGAAGGCGGCCGGCCATGCTCCAGCTCAGGCTCAGATCTACGCCGCTGATCTCCAGCTTTCCCTGGTTGTCGAACGAGTTGTAGACGCGCTGTATGCCGCCAGTGACCGGGTCGCGTTCGATGAGCGAACAGAACCCGCGCGGATCGTTCAGGGAATAACCCGGGTTCAGCCCATTGATGTTGAAGCAGCTATTGACGATTGTGCCCGTCGCCTGCACTTCGATTGGATCGGTAACCTTCGCCCTGTACCAATCCACGGTGCCGGCAACCCTTTCCAGCAAGGAGTGCCTGAACGGTGACCGAAAGGCGAAGCCGAGCGTCCATGTATCTCCGCGCTCGTTCGCGAGCTCCGGGTTGCCCACCACGAGTGCTCCACCGCCGCCCACATCCCATTCGTCCTGGTTCACGTGGAATTCCGACCCGTTGTTTCCGCCCCAGACATTAATCTGTGCGGAGCAAAGCGCCTGCAGCTGCGCCCGTACGGCCGGGTCGGTTGTGTCGGTATTGTTGAGCGTGGTGCCTTCTTCCGGACCAGGGAACGCCGCGGCGAAGGCGGCATTGTTTCGGCACGGATCGGTGGGAACCGAGGCGAACTGCGCGCTGGCACTGGGTGTGGCGAACAGCTCGGACATGTTCGGTGCACGTTCGGCGCGGTTGTAGCCGCCACGAACCCGCAACCAGGGCGTCGGACTCCAGCTGCCAAGCAGCTTGTAGGTTTCCACGTCCTGGCCGGTGCTGTACTCCGAATAGCGTGCACCCAGCTCCAGCTCGAGGTTGTCGACCAAGCGCACGCCGCTCAGCAGCGGAACGAGCAGCTCACCGTAGACTTCCTTGACGGTGACAGTCTCGTCGATGCTTCCGGCCCCGAACTGGCCGGCGGACGTGTCGGTGATGTAGTCACGCTCGCGCAGCGAGTCAGGCGTGTGCCTGTACTCATTCATGCGGTGGGTGGCGCCGAACGCCGCGCGCATGTCTCCCGCGGGAAGCCTCGCCACATGA
Organism: Gammaproteobacteria bacterium; assembly: GCA_050485645.1. GTDB lineage: Bacteria > Pseudomonadota > Gammaproteobacteria > Steroidobacterales > Rariloculaceae > JBJHBP01. Next base: position 41,065 of record JBJHBT010000033.1, read on the forward strand.
CCCTGGCTACTGAACTCGAAAATCCGCTGGATCATCTGGTTGCGATCCATCTGGTTCGACAGCAGGGCATCGATGCAGTCCTGTGATACGACGAGACCGGGATCGAAAGGGTTGAGACCGCTGGTACACGTCAGGTACTTCGAGCTCAGACCGGTTTCAGAGTATCCCCGGCCGTAATTGGGCGCGGAGAGGATCCGCTGGTATGTGTTGAGCGAAGTGTACCCGACGTACTCGGTCTGGGTGTCCGATCTTCCCTGCGAGGTATAGAGTTCCCAGGTCCAGTCCGAAAAGCCCATGTCACCACGCAGACCCAGCGTCAGCTGATACAACTGCCCGGTATTGGAGGTGCCACGTGGCGGCAGATAGGGCAGCTGCTGGTTCAGCTGCCAAGCGGCGTTCGGACCACATCTGGAAAGCGGCAGGCCGGTGTTGGGATCTATCTCGACGATGTAGTCGGCGCCGCTTTCGGGGTTGGTGAGAACGCCCGGTGCGCCAGGATTTGCGGCCAACATATAGTTGTTGCAGGCGGACAGCCCACGGAACGGATTGTCGGCATTGGCGCCGGTGGTGCCGATGACGGAGGTACCGCGCGACTCGAGCAGGATTCGCAACTCCTCGGGCACGGGGAATGCTTCCGACATCCGGCAGCCGCCCATCGGTGCGCAGTTGGTGCCGCGCGTTCCACCCGGCAGGTACTCGCTGCGGGTCTGGCCCGACACCTGTCCAGGTGCCGGGTTGGTGATGACGGAGGGCAGGTAGATGGCGTCCCCATCCTGAATCGAATGGAAGGGAATCACCACGCCAAAGCCACCGAGAAAAGGCGCCGGCTCGCGGCGCGTGTGAGTGTTGGAGTTCGCGAAGTGGACGTGGCCGAAAGCCTGCAGACTGTCGCTGAAATCGAATCGAGCGCGGCCGATCACGGCGTAGGCATCTCGCGGACTTGCTAGTGTACCCCGTCAAGCAGTCTGTAACTTATTAAGCGTTCGACGTCCTCGTTTCACTTTTTCGAGGATATCCTGCGCTGACTTCGTCCAAATGAACGGCGCGGGTGCTTCATTGTGCTTGTCG
>JBJHBT010000034.1:0-41132 GCA_050485645.1 Gammaproteobacteria bacterium
CCCCGGTGCGCGGGCGCGGGCGCGGGCGCGGCGAAGGATCCGACCGCCGCAGCCTGGTGGACGTTCTCGTGAAGGACGGCAGCTACCTGCGAGGTAGTTGCGGCCGCCCTATGGCGCCACCGCGCGATGCGGTCGAGCGCATTGTCGGTCACGGTTCGGTGGTATCGAGAACAAGACTCATTCCAATGTTCCAGCTGAAGCATCGCGGGATGCGGATGCGGATGCGGATGCGGATGCGGATGCGGCGCAGACATCGTCGTTCAACGCGAGGGTATCTATTAGGTCATGGGAGGTGTTTTCGGCAACCGCTAGGATTCACCAATGACCGCGTTCGACCCGGACCGCCTGTTGGTACAGTTCGCCAGTGTATTGCTGTGGATCGAGCGCAGCGCGCTCGGCGTCTGGGTTCGCGAGTCGGTTTGGGTGTTTCCGTACGTGCTCGTATTTCACACGCTGGGGCTGGCGATCGTGGCCGGGTTCGGCGTCGCAGTGAATCTGTGGGCGATCGCGCTCGCCGCCCGCTATCCGCACGCGCCGCTGAAGCCCTTTTTTCCGATAGCGTGGGCCGGATTCGGCGTGAGTCTTGCCTCGGGTCTGCTGCTGCTCGCAGCGTATCCCGCCAAGGCGCTGACCGATCCGGTGTTCTACGTGAAGCTAACGCTGATCGGGGGCGCCCTGGCGCAGCTTGAGTGGCTGAGAAGGCGGTGGCTGGCACATTCGAACACGCCGCTGCAGCCGACCGCGCCCATGCGTGCCATTGCCGTCGCGGCGATCGCGGCCTGGGCGGGCGCCGTGTTGACCGGGCGCCTGCTCGCGTACACGTTCAACTACCTGTGGACGGCTGATCTGCCGATGCGGTACTGACATGGAAACATGGGTGCAATGGATCGTCGGCTCGCAGCTGTCGCGAGTCGTCATGGCCAGCGACTGGCTCTGGCCGATCGCCGAGTCGCTGCATTACATGGGGCTGATGCTGCTCTTCGGTACGGTGGGCTTGTTTGATCTGCGTGTACTCGGCATCGGGAAAGGGATTTCGCCAGCCGTGGCGCACAAGCTTGTGCGCGTCGGCATGTTTGGATTCGCGATGTCCGCGGCGACGGGTGTACTGTTCATCGTCGGCGAGCCCGATCAGTACTTCTACAACCGCGCCTTCCACTGGAAGCTTCTGTTCCTGGGCCTCATGGGGCTGAACGTCACGTTCTTCTACACGATGCTCCACCGCAGGGTGACAGCGCTCGGGCCTTTCGACGACGCACCGCTGATCGCCAAGGTCTCGATGGCGCTGTCACTGCTGATCATGATCGGCGTGATGTGCGCCGGACGATTACTGACATTCTTTCGGCCGTGAACAGCCGTCGCGGCTGAGTCTGCGAGGTCGTCGCATCGGCGTTGTGGCCTCAAGCCGCCGTTCCAACGCACTGGTAGACCTCAGGGCCGCACATAGAATTCGCGCTCACCGTCCAGCGGCGTTGTTCGCGGCCCTGATCAGATACTCTCGAATGGCCGCCGCGGTCTCGGCATCGATCGAATCGGCGAACGATGCCATGCCGTTGCCGGCCAGGGCACCTTCCATCACCACGGCATGAAAGTACGCCTCGCTCTGCAGGGCCGCCGAGAAGGCGAGATCCGGAAACATCCCGCGCCGAAACATCACCAGTGCACCCGTGCCGCCGGCCGGGGCGTCGTGACAGATCATGCAGTTGGCCTGATACGCGGTCTGGCCCCGGGCGATAACGGCATCGTCCGCGGTCGATGGCGGCGGGTTCAGCGTCGGCATCGTGAACGGTGCGGGTGCCGGCAGAGTGGCGCTGGCGCCAATTCTGAATACCAGCAGACGTGAATGATGCGGCGCGTAGTAGTTGTTGGTTGCACGGCCGGCGACAACCGCGACATGCTGCACGCCGTCCAGCTCGAAGGTGATCGGCGCGGCCACGACGCCAGTCTGCAGATTCGGTGATTGCCAGAGCTGGGTGCCGTCATCGGCATCACGCGCGACCAGGGTATTGTTCGTGCCGTGAAACACCAGGCCGCCGGCGGTGGTCAGCATGCCGGCGAACGGACCATTGGCGCGCCAGACTTCCTGCTGCGCGACCGGATCCCAGCCCAGTATGTAAAAGCCGGAGGGTAGACCGGCCATTGCGCCCGGACCCAGCTCCGCCATGCCGGCCCCCAGATCCACGCCCAGATTCGATGTCAGCGGATGGGGATCAAAGTTGCGATCGTGCGCGTAGACCATCGCGGTGTCCCCGGCCGAAAAATACACCAGCCCCGTATCCGGGTTGTAGGCCATCGGGTGCCAGCTGTGTGCGCCCTGCGCCGAGGGCTGTACGGCGTAAGCACGACCGGTTTCGTCGTAGCGCGCGTCGGGATTTTCGATCGGGCGTCCGGTCTCCATATCGATGCCGGTGGCCCAGTTCACGGCGGCGAAGGCCTCGGCTGAAATCAGTTCGCCGCTGGCCGCATCCAGCACATAGAAGAAGCCGTTCTTTGGCGCCTGCATCAGTACGCGCCGGGAGGTGCCGTCGAAATCCAGATCCGCGAGGATCATGTGTTGCGAGGCGGTGTAGTCCCAGGACTCACCCGGCGTTGTCTGGTAATGCCACACATAACTGCCGTCGTCGGGGTTCAGTGCGACGATGGACGACAGGAACAGGTTGTCGCCACCGCCGGGGCTGCGCAGGGAACGGTTCCACGGCGAACCGTTGCCGACGCCGATGTACAGCAGATCAAGATCAGGGTCATAGGACATCGAGTCCCAGACGGTGCCGCCACCGCCCAGCTCCCACCACTCACCGTTCCAGGTGGCCGCGGCCATCTCCATCACATCGTTCTCAAAGCCCAGTGCCGGGTTGCCGGGCACGGTGAAGAGTCGCCAGTCGAGCTCGCCGCTTTCCGCGTCGTAAGCCGATACATAGCCGCGCACGCCGTACTCGGCGCCGCCATTGCCGATAAGCACGCGGCCTTTCACAACGCGCGGTGCGCCGGTGATGGTGTAGGACAGTTCGCGATCAATCAGCGTGTCCGCTTCCCACACCGGTTGTCCGGTGGCGGCATCAAGTGCCACGAGGCGACCATCGATCGTGCCCACATAGACCTTGCCGTTCCACACCGCGACACCGCGGTTGATCACGTCGCAGCACGCGCGCACACCCCACTCGCCGGGCACCTGGGCGTCATAGCGCCAGATCTGGCGGCCGGTGCGCGCATCGAAGGCTTTCACGTTGCTCCACGCGGTGGTCACGTACAGCACGCCGTCCACGAAGATCGGCGTGGCCTGCTGTGTGCGGCCGGTGCTGTAGTCGCCAAACCAGGCAAGCCCCAGTTCGCTGACGTTGCCGGTGTGGATTTCAGTCAGCGGGCTGTAGCGCTGCTCATCGTAGGTTCGACCATGGGTCATCCACTGGCCGGGTTCCTGGTCTGCTGCCAGCAGGCGCGGTGCGTTGACCTGCGCTGCACCTGCAGCGGCCGGCGGGTTCGCCGTCGTCGGGGTGGGCAATGGCTCGCCGGATTCGCCACAGGCCACGAGCAGTGCAACTGTCGCAACACACAGTACAGGGACGGGTTTCAGCATGAGGCACCTCTGGCGGACAATCCGGGCACCCGACCGTCGGGTCCCAGACCGCGAAAGGTACCTAGTCTGGGGACGGCCGACAACACTGACGCCGGAGCACCAACGTTCAGCAACCTCCGGCAGTTTCAGCGACCTCCGGCAGTCCCAGACCTTCAGCGATCCCCGCCGCAACGTGGGCTTTGGTCGGCGTCAGCCCGAACAGAGAGGTGCCGGTTTCCGCAGCGGATCCGCATCAGCGTGAGTGTCCGTGATGAAGCAGCAGTCGTTACTGCGACCTGCTCCCTGAGGTCGTTGCCTGCCAATTCGCGCGATGCTAGCCTTATGTAAAGCTCACAACACGCCTGCAGGTAACGAGGGCGTCGCAGAATCGGCCAAGGGCAGTCCGCGCCACAAAGCGGCTCGCTCTACGACGATCACCGCTGCCCCGCAGACGCAGACGGCCCGTTCGGTTTCTCTTCACCCGGGAGCGCACAGCGATGATTGACTCCGCCAGCAACAGCCCCCACGCCGCAATGCCATCCGGCGGCAACGTTAACGTCAACGCCGATGCCTCCGGTGTGTCATGGAGTGCGGTGATCGCCGGCACGGCGGCATCGGCCGCGCTGTCGCTCATCCTCGTGATGCTGGGCGTGGGCTTCGGCATAGCCGCCGTGTCGCCCTGGGTGGGCGCCGGCGCGGCCGCGATCGGCATCGGTGCGATCATCTGGCTCGCGTTCACCCATGTCGTCGCTGCAGGCATGGGCGGCTATCTTGCCGGCCGGCTGCGGGTGAGGTGGGCCGGCGTGCATGTCGACGAGGTCTACTTTCGCGACACCGTGCACGGGTTTCTGACCTGGTGCCTGGCCACGCTGCTGACGGCCGCACTGATGGGCACCGCGCTGGCGACCCTCGCCGGCGCCGCCAGCCAGCCAGCGGCCGGTGCTCTGGCGCAGGGTGGTGACGGTGTCGGGTATCATGTCGACCGCCTGTTCCGCAGCGACGACGATGGCGTCGAACCCGCGGACGACACCACCCGAGCCGTCGCGGCGCGGGTGCTGACCGCCACCCTGACCGACGACGAACTGTCCGCCGAAGACCGCGACCACCTCGTCGGTCTGATCGCCCGACACACGAACCTGAGCACGGCCGACGCGCAGCGGCGGGTGGAGGAGATTCACGGCCAGTTCACCGAGGCGACCACGGAGCTTCGCGCGGCAGCCGCCTGGACGGTCGGCTGGATGTTCATCGCACTGCTGATGGGCGCGTTCTTCGCCAGCCTCGCGGCCACCTACGGCGGCAGACACCGCGACTCGGACCTGCGAGGCTGAGCGCGGCAGGCCGACGTCCGCCGCCGGCCTGCCGCAACCAACTGTACACGGCACAACGGGAGCTACCATGTTCAAGGGTCTCTTGCTTTACTTCCTCGGCGTTCCCATTCCGGTGATCATCCTGCTCTTTCTGATCTTCTAACCACCAGGCAAGGTACGGGCATTGCAGTGCAGACGCTGCCGGTGAGTCTGGTCAGTACTCCGTTCCTGCCACCGTTCCATTATCCAGGTCCGGCGACAGGGGAGCCGATAACGCAGAAGCGGCAGGAGGCGGGTCATCCCCCGGAATCATCGTGGCGCGCCAGCTCGTGGCCATGCCGTGGATATCCATCAGATTACGAGCAGCCGCTTCCTCGGCTACAGCGGCCAATGCGGTGGCCGCGCCGGTAACATCCCCGTCGGCGTGCAGCATCCGCGCCGCAAGCGCCTGCGCGAAAAGCAGCTGGGCAGCCCCTTCGGGCAGCACGGCAGTGGAAACCTCCAGCCCGCGGGCAATGTGAGGCCTTGCCTCTTCGGTGTCGCCGCGGTCGAGCAGGACGCGGCCGACCTGCAGATGCGCCAGCCCCGTGAAGCCGTGTTCGCGACCGAGCGCCACCAGCCGGATGGCCAATGATTCGCGCAGCAGTGCCAGCGCCTCGACATTACGATCAAGCTGCAACAGCAGCACGGCAAGGTTGTTCATATGGATCGCCAGGTTCGGGTCCATATGCGCGTCCGGCTGGCTCCTGCCGATCTCCACGCTCTGGCGGTAGTAGTGCTCGGCTTCGTCAAGATCACCGGAATCGTGATACGCGGCGGCGAGGTTGTTGAGCAGCGTTGCCTCCTCCTGCGGGTCGAGGTCAGTAAACGCCTGCAACCGAAACACCTCTTCAAGCAGCGCAATAGCCTGATCGAGGTCGCCGGTGTCGAGCAGCACGACCGCGAAATCGTTGAGCAGCTTGATCCGGAACTCGACCGGCAGCGCCTGCGTCATCAGTGCAACGACCTGCTGGTAGTCGGATTTCGACCGCTCCAGCTCACCGCGCCGAAAGGCGGTCCAGGCGAGGTCCGCCTGCGTCTGCAGGCTGCGTTGATCAGCCGTACCGTAAAGGCGCACGTTGAGGGTATGAGAGCGCTCGAGATTGCTTCTGGCGGCGTCGAGATCCAGCAGCCCCAGCTGCGTGTAACCCACCGTCCGGCGCAGCGCCGCTTCCAGGTCCGGCAAGTCGGCAAAGCGCTCCGCGATCATGTCGTCGGCCCGTGCCAGCACGTCCCGGATCGTTGCATCGGCACCGGCTTCGTAAGGATCGGCCTCCATCAGTATGCTCTGCAGGAAGTCGTTGACGAGCAGCGTACGGTCACGCTCCGCACGCGCCTGTTCGGCCTGCCACGCAAAGCCGGCCAGCCCGCCGGTCAGGGATAGCAGCAGCAGCACCGTCGCGGCCGCGGGCAGCCAGTGCCGACGCAGGAACTTGCCGCAGCGATAGACGGCGGTATCCGCTCTCGCAGCGACCGGATGCCCGTCGAGATAGCGCTCCAGGTCCTCGGCAAACTGAACGACCGAACCGTAGCGCCGTGAAGGGTCCGCACGCAGCGCCATGAGCAGAATGTTGTCCAGATCACCGCGCAGGGCGGCAACATGCCGGCGTCTGTTCAGCCCTCGCCGGCGGGCCAGCGCAGCGGCCAGTGTCGAATCGCCCAGACGCGCGATGCACGTACTCGGCCGCGGCACCGCCAGCGACTCGAACCTGCTCACCAGTGCCCGCTGCGAACGCACGTCGATCTGATACGGCGGCTCACCGCACAGCAGTTCATACGCCAGCACGCCCAGTGAATAGACATCGCTGACGGTCGTTGCGCGGCCCTCGAGAATCTGCTCGGGACTCGCGTAATTCGGCGTCATGGCCGGACCAAACAACAAAGTCATGTCGCCGGCGGCGTCGGCGTCATTGGTCGCAGTGACCAGCTTGGCGATACCGAAGTCCAGCAGCTTGGGCAGACCATCCGGCGTGATCAGGATATTGGACGGTTTCAGGTCACGATGGATGACGAGATTCTGGTGGGCCGCCTGCACCGCGAGCATGACCTTGTGGAGCAACCGGATTCGAGATCGCATGCCGAGGCGATTGTCGTCGCAGAATCGGTCGATGGGCACACCCTCAACATACTCCATGACCAGGTACGGAAGACCGTCTTCGGTCGTGCCCGAGTCGATGAGCCCGGCGATGTACGGGTGATTCAGGCGTGCAAGCACGCGTCGTTCCGACTCGAAGCGCTCCAGTCCCTCACGGGTGGCGAGAAACCCGCGCATGAGCTTGATGGCGACTCGCTGTACATACTCGCCTTCACGATGCTCGGCGAGGTACACGGTGCCCATGCCACCGTCGCCCAGCGGCTCAACGATTGTGTAGCGTCCGATACGCGAACCGCTGCGCCGCGCTGTCTCGGCTATCGTGGCAACCGGCTCCAGAAACCCGTCGCTTTCCTCGACCGCATGCAGCAGCGATTCCACAGCGGCGAGAAGATCAGGATCACCGCCGCATTGCGCGGCCAGGAAATCGTTGCGCGACTGCGGGGGAAGATTCAGCGCTGCCTCGCACAATTCCAGCGCGCGCCGCTCGTGACCGGTCGCGTTCATGACTCGACGCTTGTGGGGTTCATCAGCCGGAATCTGCCTTGTCACGGTCGTGCAAGGCGCGGTACAGCCAACCACGGGCGGTCGCCCAGCTGCGCTTCAGGGTCGCGACGGATTTGCCAAGTACTTCGGCGGATTCTTCCAGCGTAAGCCCTCCGAAGTAGCGCAGCTCGACGAGACTGGCACGCTCCGGGTCCACTTCCCCCAGCCTTTCCAGCGCATCGTGCAGCGCACGTACGTCTGTATTCAGCGTGTGTCCGGACGAAGACAGGTTGCTCAATGTCACACGCACACCGCCATCGCGCTTGTTCGCACGGCGGCTGCGAGCCGCGTCGATCAGAATGCGCCGCATGGTGCCAGCTGCCGCCGCCAGAAAGTGGGCGCGATCCTGCCACGTGATGCGATCGAGTTCCAGCATACGCAGATAGGCTTCATGCACCAGCGCGTGAGGCTCGAGTTCCTGAGCTCCGGACTCGCGCGCAAGGTGGCGGGTGGCGATGGCAGTGAGCTCGGGATAGATGGCCTCGAACAGCGCAGCCTGTGCGGACGAATCGTTCGCCGCAGCCTCTCCAAGCAATACAGTCAAGTCTCCCATCCGGCAATCCCTGTGGATGGGCCGGCTCCGGGTACTGCCCGACCCCTTCTTGTTTGCCCGAAGCCTAGCAGGCGGTCTCGGGCCACTCAACCACGTATCCAGGCAGACCGCCGAATCCGCAGTTCACGCTGCAACACCCCAGTGGGCAGGCGGACTGGAGGACCCGCGGCCCTCAGGCGCCGGCAAATCACCCCGGCTGGTCCGGCGCCGTCGAGTTCATTCGGCGGCGCCGCCAGCCGGCCTCTGCAAGCCAGTAGCCGGCGCCGCCGAGCAATCCCCAAAGATGTGCATCAACGACCACCCGAGCGCCGATCAACTGCTCGGTCGGCGTTCCACCGCCGATCCACTGCTCCCACGCAACCTTGACGACACAGATCACCAGCAGCACCGGTCCCAGCAGCTCACCGCGCCGCCACAGGTCGCACGCACCGATCAGCAGCAGCCCATGCAGCACGCCGGACAGGCCCATGGTCCATTCGATCTGTGAACTGAGCACATGCAGACCGACAGTCACGGCCAGCGCGCACACCAGCAGGGCCGGCATCCAGGCCTGCGGCGCTCGACAACCGTCGAACAAGCGCGCCGCTACCAGCAGAACACCGACATTGAGCGCAAGGTGGGCCCAGCCAAGGTGCACCAGATTGCCAGTGAGCAGCCGCCACACCTGGCCCTGATCCACCGCGCCACGGTCGTACGCAAGCCCGATACGCCAGGACTCGGGCAACGCCTGCAGCAGGATCAGCAGCAGAGCCAGCGCCGTCGCCCACGGTATAAGCATGCTTTTCAAGCTGAAGTTCCTGCCGCTAGCAGCCTGGCTGACCCGGTACAAAGTACACCTTTGCAGCGCCTGACCCAACCGCATCAAGCACCAGAACGGCGTCGCCCCTATGGCCGTGACACGGTGCGCGCGGCATGCGGTGTTGCGGGGAATTTGCGGCCTCTGCACACACACAGCAGCGCCAATACGAGCAGCCATCCGAGCGGCAGTGCGCTGCCGCCACCGCTTTCGGCGCGGGGCGTCGCTGTTTCGGTGCCAGACGTGTCGGAAGTCGCGGAGGATTCGTCCGACTCCGCATCGGCGGAGCTGTCATCCGTCACAGCCTGACCGGCGAAATTGACGCTATAGGGGATATCCTCTTCTCCAGCCGTGTTGATGACCAGTTGCAGCGTCAGCTCGCCCGTGGTCTGCGGCGTCATCGTGACCTCTATCTCGCACAGAGCTGTTGCCGTGAGCTCTGTGCCACTGCAATCGTCTCTCGAGATCACCGCATCCTGTCCCACCAGATACGCCGCGCCAAGCATCTCGTGTTCGCTGTAGCGGCTCTCGAAGGCGACGATCAGGCGCTGTGTTTCGCCCACTCGGACGTCATCGAGCGACACCTCGGGTGTCGGAGAGATCAAACGCGAACCTACCAGTGCGATCAGTTCGACGGCGAGAAAGCTTCCTTCGATGCCGGCATCTGTAGGCACATGCATGGCGCTGCGCACTCTACCATCTGATGAGGCCGCGAATGACAGTGTCACCCGACAGGTTTCGGATGCCGAAAGAGTTTGCCCGGAACACTCGTCGAGATAGAACCAGAAGCCGGCACCCTCGGACAGAGTCGCCGACCCCACGGAGATAAGCGCGGTCGAGGTGTTGCGGATATGCAGTTCTCGCTGCACTTCGCTTCCGACCGACGACGCACCGAAATCCACCGTGGGTGTGGATGTGCTCAGCGGCGAAAGGGAGTTGCTCACCGCACGCTGTGCGTTGAGGAGTCCCGCACCGCAGGTGCCCTGTGTCGCGCAGTAGCTGCCCACGGGGAAGCCGGTCAAGGAACTGGAGGCGGTAAGAATGCTCCTGAGCTGCGCCGGAACCAGGAGCGGATTGCGACTCAACATCAGCGCAGCTGCCGCCGCCACGTGAGGCGCAGAGGAACTCGTGCCTTGGGCATACGCATACGCCCATCCGACGGGATCGTGAGCTGTCGTTCCCGTGTTCGCGAGCGACACAATGCCAGCCGTGGAAGACATGCGGGTGTCACCGCCGGGGGCCGACAACGCAACGTGGGTGACGCTGTAGTTGCTATAGGGGGCAAGATCACCCTGCTTCGTGCTTGCGGCCACGGCGAGGACGTTCGAGCAGCTCGGAAGCATGGACGTCGATGCTTCGGTGGCCTCATTGCCCGCCGCCACGATGATGAGGACCCCTGCCGCGCTGCCGGCATCGATCGCCGCTTGCAGCATGGTTCCGCAGCTGCCTGCCGCGCCAAGGCTCAGATTGAGCACGCGGGCAGGCGTGGGGTTGGCGATCGTGGGATGAACACCGGCGGCCCAGCGAATCGCTTCGGCAACGTCCGACGTATAGCCGCCGCATTTTCCGAGCACGCGGACAGGCACGATGGTCGCCCCGAACGCTCCGCCGACGATGCCTTCGCCGTTATTCGCGAGCGCCGCGACGGTACCCGACGTGTGGCTGCCATGCCAGCTGCTCTGACGTTTCGGGCACTTCGCGAAGAACTCAATCGCGCGATCGGCGTCGGAGACCCAGTCACCCCGATCCAGTGCATGCGGTTGAGGATCCACGAACGCAGCGGCGGCGGAGGTCCATGGCGGGCATGTTGCCCGAACGCGGCAATCGCTGATGAAGTCGTAGCCCTCGCTTGCCAGTGCGCCGCTCCCGCTGGCGATACCGTCCGGACCGGTAATGTCGGGGTGGGCCAGAATGCCGGTATCGATGATGGCGATTCGCGCGCCCGCAATGCCCTGCTGGGTTTGCCAAGCTGTTTGGAAGTCCGCGCCGTACGAGCCATCGGCAGGTGGCATCAGCGCCCATTGCTGCGGGAAGTACGGATCGGAAACCGAACTGACCGACACCACGACATCCTTCTCGGCCCACGTAACCTCTGGCGCGTTCCGCAGTCTCTCGATCGCCGTTCCCAGCGGCAGTCCGATGCCGAGCGCTGTCGGCACGAACACATGCGAGCCGTCTCCGAGTGCCTTCACCCACAGGAGATCCGTGCCGGCGCGTGCGCTCAGAGCTGCGATTGCTGCATCACCGGGTCGCTCGCGTTGCCGCGCAAGCGCTTCCTGGGCAGTCTCGCCTGGCGTGGCTTCGCCCCCGTGAAACTTGATCACGATACGAGCTGGCAGCCCTCCGTTTTCCTGGGCGGCTACTGCACCCACATACGCGAAGCACAGCAGCGCCACCACGCATGCACCGAAAGACCGGCAACGCATATACGCTCGCGCCGTAGAAACGTGCATTGCCGGAACCCCCATGTTGATGATTGTGGTGACGCCAACGGACACAGCTCGGCGGAATTGGATTGAGTGATTGCCCGCCGTGCGGTGCCACTCAATGACGTGCGAGGGAAGGCACAAGCGCCGGAGAACAGGCTAGTGGATGTTCGGTGCGGGTACTGTGCGTTGATGCCCAGTTCCGTGTGTGCAACGATGCCTTCCCGCGCGTGAAGCATCACAGGTCGCAGGAGAGCAGCGTGACGCGCGCACTGTTGCGCCGCATACTGGTTCGGCGATGCCAGTGTCGAAACGGCTTCGGCCAGTGGCGACCTTTCCGCGGTGACGGCCGGCGTCTGACTCCGCTGGCCATTACGGCGTATGGACGTGCTCGGACGCGCCGGAGTGAGCTTCTGGCAGAGCCGTATCTCGCCCATCGATGCACCGTCTTCGCGCGACGGCTTCGCGGATCCGTTCATCGGCACAGGCATTCAGTATGGGTCAGGCAACGTCGCCGTTCGTGCAGACTTCGACCTCCTGCCGCGCCGCCTGGTCAATTCGCTCGACGGCGCCGGCCGCAGTGGTGGCTGGGCCGACTACTGGTCTGTCGGAGTCATCTGGCGACGACGCTGACCAGCGATCATCGATGAAGCGCATGCTGGTGCCATCACGCTGCACACCAGCCTCACCAATAAGGGAAAAAGGGAGAGGCAGGTCGAAAGCTCTTGCGAACCTGTTCTCACTCGATCGAGCGTCCTGGTACAGCAATAGAGAAGGTGGTTGCCCTTGTCACTTCGCTCAGCGGCCGGACCGATCTGCCGACTCGACGAACAGTCGATAGTTTTGCGGATCGAAGGCGTCGGGCCGCCGTCACGGAGGCCAATCCAGAACTACGGATTTCTAGCGCCCGTCATCGCCAGACACGGGCCGCCCGAATGCCATGCCGCCAGCCGCCGGGTCCGGCGGGGGCGCCACGCGGTTGGTGACGGGGTTCGGATAGTGAAACGGCAGCGCGTAGTAGTTCGGGAACGTCAGGTACACCTCGGTCGGTGGCAGGTCGGGCGGTGGCAGGAAGCTCTCGGGTCGCGTGTTCGGTGTGGTTTCATCCACCCAGCCGACGCGGTAGGACGAATACATGTTGAACGGTCCGCGTAGCGATCGGATCATCCACACGCCGTTCACTTTCACGTACTCATTCTCGTAGTAGCAGTGCCCCCAGCCGCCGGCGCCCATCACGAAGGCCGTCCAGCGACCCGACGCCGTGCGCCCGTCGGGATTGACGGTGACGATGCCCTGAAACTGCTGGTGATCGATGATCAGGCCGTCACGGCGCACCGGTTCGCCAAACGCGGTGAGCATGTATTCGCGCACCCGTTCGCGGCCGAGAAACACGCCGCGTCCGCCGATCTCGAGCGTACCGTTGCCGGAAAACAGCTCGGCCACGTCGTGCCATTGCGCCTGATCCACGTAATAGCCGTAGGAACGCTGCAGCTTCTCGATCGCCGACAGGTCGGCCAAACGCAATGCGCGCGCGGAGACGTCGGCCAGTTCGGCTGCCACTGCAGCCAGCGTGCCACCCTGCCCCTGCGGTACGACGATGGGCAATACGGGCTGCCCCTGCTGCACCGGATGCTCGAAGTGATAGGGCACGAAAATCGCGCTCGGCAGCGACTGATACGCCAGGGTCGGCGGCGCATCCGGCGGCAGCGCCGCATTCGGCCCATCCATCGGCAGCGGCCCCTCGACCCAGCCCTGATCGTAGTCCGCCCACATCACCACATAGTAGTGCAGCTTCGAGATGCGCCATACGCCGTCTTCGTTGACATACTCGTTCTCGTAGACGCCCGCGCCCCAGCGGCCTTCTCCGCCGCGTGCGAGCTGCACGTCGCTGCGCCAGCGCGCCGTGGCCGTGCGGTTGTCGGGCGCCACCGTGATGATGGGCTGGAGCATCGGGTAGTTGTTGAGCTGGCCCTGTTCCAGGCCTTCCGGTCCCATCAGTGACAGCGCCGCGCGCACGCGGTCGCGGCCGATGTAGACGCCGCTCTGCCCGAACTCGTAGGTGCCGTCAGCGGCGAACAGGCCGGCCGCCGCGTCCCATTGTCCCTTGTCGATGTAGTAGCCGTAGCGGCCCTGAAGGTTTTCGATCTCGCGCTCGGAGGCGAGTACGGCAAGGCGTGCGGCGACGTCATTGGCGGCAGCTTCAACCTCGCCGATCGCTCCGGGGCCGGGCGTGATGTTCGCGGTGAGCACGGGCGCGAGCGATGTCGGGCCGGGCTCATAGTGAAACGGCGGGACGAACACCGCCGGGAATGGCTGGTAGGTTTGTGTTGGCGGCTGATCGGGCGGCAGCTCCCTGGCCACATCGGTCCGCCAGTCGCCATCAACAAACTGCAGCGATGCCCAGCCGCCCCGATACGGCGCAACGAAGTTGGTGTACATGCGCAGCGCCTGGATCTTCCAGACACCGTCCTGTTTCACGTACACATTCTCCAGCGTCGCGTCACCCCAGTGCGCGGACACCTGATACTCGCCGAGCAGCGCGAACTCGCGCCAGCGTGCGTGCGCGGTGCGTCCGTCTTCGGCAATACTCACCACCGGCTGCAGCTGCATGCGCTGGTTGAGCTGACCGAATGGCAGTCCCGGGCCCGTGCCCTCGGTGCCTTTTCCGTAGCGCACGATGGCCTGCGCGATGCGGTCCCTGCCGCGGTATACGCCGTCGACACCCATCTCAAACGTCGCGTCATCGGCGAACAGTGCTGCCGCTTCGGCCCAGAAGCCCTTGTCGATGTAGTAGCCGTACGCGCGCTGCAGCCGGTGGATGGCGATGGTGTCTTCAATGCGCTGCGCCTCGACCGCGAGTGCCGTGGTGCGTTCCTCAAGCGCCGCGATACGCCCGGCATCGCCGCTCTGGGCGAGCGCATGGCCGGCCAGGAATCCCGACGATGCAACGAGCAGCGCGGCAGCGGAACGCAGGCAGGTCTTTACGCAGAAAATCATGATCGCCCCCGGAGTGATCAGACCGTGTACCGGTCATGTTGTGGCGTCATTGTACCGAACTAAGGACAGGTGAGCGGGGCAGGCAGATGGCGGGAGTCGCAACCAACCCGCTCGTGAAACGTGACGCCCGCTGCATTGCAGCGGCGCCTCACACGGGCCGTGGGCATCGCGGCCCGGCGACGTGTGACCGACTGAACTTCGGCAACCGCTTTAAATGCTGGAACGGCCGGGATAGCTATCTTGATATATACCATCCGCCATGATAAATACCATGGTAGCTATCAATCGGAGGTGGCTGTCATGGGAACGAAAACCGCCAGGCTCTTTACGACCGGACGCAGCCAGGCCGTGCGGCTTCCCGTGGAATTCCGCTTCGAGGGACGCGAGGTCTTCGTGCGCCGCGACCCGAAAACCGGCGACGTCATCCTGTCCCGCAAGCCCGATTCCTGGGACGGCCTGTTTGAGCTTTACGACAAGGGCGGCGTGCCGTCCGACTTCATCGGACCGGCCGACCGCAAGCAGCCGCCCCAGGACCGCGATCCGTTCGAGGGCTGGAAGGAATGAGCGGCTATTTACTCGACACCAATATCGCAAGCCACGTCATCCGCGGCGACCGGCCCGATATCAGCCGACGGCTGGCGTCGCTCCCGATGGATGACATCGCCGTCTCGGCCGTGACGGAAGGCGAGCTGCTCTACGGTCTCGCGAGGCGGAGCTATCCCGCCGCGCTCACGGAACGCGTGCGGCAGTTTCTTCTGCGGGTGGATGTGCTGGCCTGGGATCACGATGTCACACGAGCCTATGCCGATCTGCGCACGGCGTGCGAGGCCAGGGGCGTGTCGCTCGCGCCACTCGACATGATGATCGCCGCCCAGGCGGTCGCCGCCGACGCCGCGCTGATCACGAACGACAAGGCGTTCTCGCGCGTCCCCGATCCTCTGCGAACGGAGAACTGGGACAACATCGGGTAGACGCTTGCGCTCAGCGCGGCTCAAGCCAGTGAGCCCGGGTCTCTCGCGCTGAAACCGCTGACGCGGCACCGTACCTGAGCGCGCAGGCGTCTGCCACGCATTCGGGTCGTTACTGCTGCCCGGACTCGATCGTCAACTGGTATTCGGGCAGACCACTTCCCGACGCGCGCTGCTCGGGCAAGGGCAGATCCCGCTGAAAGGGTGGCCGCCATTCGACGTTTCTCATCGCCGCAAGATCCTGTTCGCTGGCAAAGCCGGGCAGGATGTCGATTCGATCGAAAAACTCGCGCGAGCCAATCACGTACTGCCTGACTTCGCTCCAGAAAACACCCGATTCGTTATCGCGAAAATGGGCGGCGCGCTCGACACTGGAGAAACGTCCCGCCGATACCAGGAAGGCGTCAACCTCTCCATCCTCGTAACCCGCCAGCTCCAGAATGGCCGGCACGTCGAGATGGCGGGACACGGCCGAGTTACCGGAAGCCCAGCGAATACATGCCTGGCTGTTCAGGGCGGCACCGGACAGAAAGAGGGTGCTGACGCTGCGCACCTGGTGGCACAGGGCGGGGTTGCTGGTGGCCTCGGCGACATTGGAGAAGCAGGTGCTGCGCACATACCCGACTTTCGCGCCAGAACTGTTGAAGCCGGCCACCCACAGGCTCTCCGGGTGGATCAGATAGCACGGCTTCTCGGACCGGATGTTGGTGGCCAGCGCAAGGAAAAGCGACTCCGCCGGCTCGGCGCTGCGTCTGTCGGATGAGAAAATTCTGTCGTCGGCGTCGCTGAACGCACCGCAGCCGCTCACGAAGACGAATATCACCAGCCACACGAAGCTGGCGAATCGATGACGAACAACGAGCGTGCCCCGCAAGAGTCTATGCGCGTTCACCAATGCCTCCCTGGAGTCAATGAGGACGAGAGCGGCCATAGCCTTGCCCGGTGGCTTGCGGTGGTCGTCCCGCACGGCCCGCGCCGGGGCACGGGCTCCGGGCTCCGGGCTCCGGTCTTCAGCGGCGGCGATTGCCGTATTGGCAGGCGCCCGCGGCAAGTCCGTTATGCCGGGGCCATTCTACACCTGGGCGTACCGCGCCCACAGCCTGAAGAGTCTGAAGCGTAACATCCTGAATTTCGTCGGCATCAGTCCGGTGCGCGGCACCGTCATCGGCATGGTGGACGCCAGCGATGCACGCCGCCGCAAACGGCTGGAGACGATGACAATGGTCGGGCGCGCCGGGCGCTGACTCACGCCCTGCGCGCGGTATCACGACCCGGCCACGCTTCTGCAGCAGGTTGCTTTCAGTGCCCCGCACGGATGACTGGCGTTATGATGGGTACTCGCGGGGGCGGGCCATGAACGAGCTGTCGTCCGTCTTCCCGGAAAGTCGCCCATGGAACCGGAGGAAATGTCGTGTCCACCCCTGCAAGACAGTCAGATCAGGACGTATTCGCGGAAATCGAACGGGTTTTTGGCCTGCAACGTGCGCACCAGTGGGCGACGAAAGCCACCACCGCCGAACAGCGCAAGGAAAAACTGCGGAAGCTGAAGTCAGCCGTGGAAGCACACGGCGACGAGATCGTAGCGGCGGTCAAGAAGGACACCCGCAAGCCTGAGAATGAGATCAGGGTGACGGAGCTGCTGAACGTGGTTGCCAATATCGAGAGGAACATCCAGAACCTCGATGAGTGGATGAAGCCGGTTGAAGTCACACCGTCCCTGAACAGCAACGACACAGCGAGAATCGTGTACGAGGCGCGAGGGGTGTGCCTGATACTGGGCCCGTGGAACTTCCCGCTGGGCCTGGTGATGGGCCCGCTCGCGGCAGCGGTTGCCGCCGGAAACTGTTGCATGGTGAAGCTCACGGACCTGTGCCCGGCCACCGCCAGCATCGCCGCCCGAATCATCAGAAAAGCCTTCGACGAACAGGAGGTGGCGCTGTTCGAAGGTGGTGTGGACGTGGCCACCGCGTTGCTGGAACTCCCGTTCAATCACATCTTCTTCACCGGCAGCACACGGGTAGGAAAGGTCGTCATGGCCGCGGCGGCGAAGCATCTGGCGACCGTCACCCTGGAACTGGGCGGCAAGTCCCCGGTCATCGTCGACGAAGATGCCGATTTGCAGAAGGTCGCCGGGGATCTGGCGGCCGCCAAGCAGTTCAACGGCGGACAGGCCTGCATCTCCCCCGACTATGTCTTCATCAGGGCGCAGCAGAAGGATGCCCTGATCGAAGAATTTCAGTCCAAAGTGAAGCTGAACCTGTATTCGGACGACGGGAAGCTCAGGAAAGAGAACATCGCCCAGATCGTCAATGATCAGAACTTCGCCCGCGTCAAAAGACTGTTCGATGACGCCATCGCCAAGGGTGCCCGTGTCGCCGTCGGCGGCATTCTGGAAGAAGCCGACCGCACGATCCATCCAACGATACTCACGAACGTCACACCCGACATGCTGATCATGCAGGAAGAAATCTTCGGACCCATCGTGCCGGTCATGACCTACGACAGCAT
Organism: Gammaproteobacteria bacterium; assembly: GCA_050485645.1. Lineage (GTDB taxonomy): Bacteria > Pseudomonadota > Gammaproteobacteria > Steroidobacterales > Rariloculaceae > JBJHBP01. The sequence continues at coordinate 17,783 of JBJHBT010000034.1, forward strand.
CGATGATGTCACGGCTTACATCGCTTCCCGTGACAAGCCGCTGGCGCTCTATATCTACAGCAACAACCAGAACAACATCGACAAAGTGCTCAGCGGAACGTCATCGGGCGGCGTGACCATCAACGGCTTCTTCTCCCACTATCTGGAGAACCAGTTGCCTTTCGGCGGCGTCAATCAAAGCGGGATGGGCAGTTATCACGGGGTTTACGGCTTCAAGGCGTTCTCGCACGAGCGTTCGATCTACATACAGCAGAAGCCGCCAGGCTAACAGCCTGTCGGACTCGCAGGCTGCTAGCCGTCGCCGGACTCCCCGCTGCCACCGCCCTCCGCCGCGAATGCGGCGAACACCTGCTCACCGGTGAGGGTGCGGGTTTCATTGGCGAACGCATACCAGTCGGGTTTCTGTTCGATGAAAATCTGCTGCTCGAAGTACCAGTCCGGCCGATCCGGGAGCAGACCCGCCGGCACGGCATGCAGCTCGCCCGAACGCAGTCGGTAGAACAGGTGCGTTCCACAGCGTTTGCAGAAGCCTCGCTCGGCCCAGTCGGACGACACGTACACGCTCACATGGTCCTCGCCGTCGATCGCCACCGCCCCGGACGACTCAACCGCCATCATCGGCCCGCCGGACCACTTGCGGCAGGTGGCGCAATGACATACGTCCACCGCGGCCGAGCCCGTGAACCTCAGCGAGACGGCGCCACAAAGACATGTGCCCTGATGCTGTATCCCTTTCATCACACTCTCCCGGTTGTAGGGGACGGTTGTCGTCTGCGTGGCCACCGCGTGAATCCGGCGACCAGCAGGAGGGTGAGCAGCACGACCGGCCAGTTGCCCCAGCGCACATACGGCGTTGCGCCGGTAAAGCCCTGCACCGTATAGCGCAGCGTGCCCCGCTCGAACTGCGGAATTCGCGCCACCACCTGTCCCCGCGGATCGATCACGGCCGTGATGCCGGTGTTCGTGGAACGCAGCAGATAGCGGCCGGCCTCGATGGCACGCATGCGCGCGATCTGCAGGTGCTGATGCGGCGCGATGGAGTCGCCGAACCATGCATCGTTGCTGACGTTCACGATCAGGGTGGCGTCCGGAAAATAGTGCAGCTGCTGGGCGCCGAACAGCGCCTCGTAACAGATCATGGCCGCGATGCGTTCGCCGGCGATATCCATCGGCGGCGGCGAAGCCGGCCCCGGCAGTGCATCCGTATAGGGCAGACTCATCAGTCGCATCCAGTTGCGTACGAAACCGGGCACCGGAAAGTATTCGCCGAATGGCACGAGCTGCCGCTTGGCATAGATCTGGTGAGGCCGGGTCAGTGCAACCAGCACGTTCTGGAAGTTGTCGGACGGCGCGCCAGTGGCCGGATTGTCTTTGAGGATGCCCAGCAGCACCTCACTGCCCTGTGCGTTCGCGTCGCGGCGTACGGCTTCCAGGTAATCGGGCACATACTCGTAGAGGGTCGGTATGGCAGCTTCCGGCCAGATCACGAGCCGGCTGCCGGCCGCCGCATCGGTCATGCGCCAGTAGAGCTGCATGGTGTCGACAAGCTCTTCCGGCAACCACTTGAGCTCCTGCGGCACCGCACCCTGCAGCAATGCCACACTGACAAGCTGGCCGCGCGGCGACGTCCAGCGATGGTCCACGACGAACCAGGCCAGCCCCCAGAGCACGATCAGCGCGCCGGCCGCGGCATGAATGGCGGCCCTGTTGTGACGATAGCCCGTCACCAGGCCATGCAGCAGCGTGACCAGCGCGCCGGCCGTAAGCAGCACGGCCCAGCCCACGCCATGAATACCGAGCATCGGCGCGAAGCCGGCCAGCCATGTATCGGTCTGGCTGTAGCCGGCCGACAGCCAGCCGAAGCCGCTCAGGAGCCAGCCGCGCACCCACTCGACGAACACCCACAGCGCCGGCAGCAGTACCAGCCAGGCCAGCGCACCGCGCGTTCGCAGCCAGCGTGCCGCAACATAGCCTGTGAGCGCCGGATACAGGGCCAGTATCGCGACCATGCCCAGCGTCAGCGCCAGAGCGAGCGCGACATGCGTCTGACCGAAGTAGTAGATGCTGACGTAGACCCAGTAGACGCCAGCCAGATAGCAGCCGAATCCGAACAGATAGCCGATCCTGAACGCGGCACGTGGCGTTTCGCCGCGCCAGGCCCAGAACAGCGCCGCATAGCACAGCGGCGCCAGCCAGAACTGGCCGAAAGGCGCAAAGGACAGTGGCAGCAGGGCGCCGGCCGCCAGGGCAAGCAGGGAGCGGTATGAGTACAGCAGTCGCACCGCTGCCGTCAGCCGGCCTGCTGTGCCTGGACTCCGGTGTCGGCGACCTCGGCGCGTGCCACCTCTACCGTATGCACCCGGCGGCGGTCGGCACGCAGCACCCTGAAGCGGAAACCTTCGAAGTTGATCTGCTCGCCGCGACGCGGCAGGCGCCCGAGTTCGGTCATGATCAGTCCACCGATGGTGTCGTATTCCTCATCCGACAGCGTCGACCCGAAGAATTCGTTGAAGTCCTCGATGCGCGTGAGGCCCACCACCACGTAGCGATTGTCGCCCTGGCTCTGGATGTGTTCGGCCTCTTCCGGATCATGCTCGTCGTCGATGTCGCCGACGATCTGCTCGAGCACGTCCTCGATGGTCGCAAGCCCGGAAACGCCGCCGTACTCGTCGACGATAATCGCCATGTGATTATGACTTTCACGAAACTCGGTGAGCAGCGTATTGAGGCGCTTGCTTTCCGGAATGAACGCGGCCGGACGCAGCAGCTCCTCGATGCGGAATGCTACGCCGTTGTCGGCTTCAGGCGCGGCCAGTCTTGCGGCGAAGAATTTCAGCAGATCCTTGGCCAGCAGAATGCCGATCACCTGATCGCGGTCGCCACTGATCACCGGGAAGCGGGAATGACCGGATTCGACGATCGCCTTGAGCACAACCTCGGGTGGATCGTCGTGACCGACGACGACCATATGCGAGCGCGGAATCATGATGTCGCGCACCTGGGTCTCGGACACCTCGAGCACGCCCTGAAGCATGGCGAATTCGTCACTGCCAATCAGCTCGCGGTTGCGACACTCGACGAGAAAGGCCGCGATTTCCTCGCGCTCACGCGCTTCGTCGCCGCGCCCCTGGAAGAGTCGCGACCACCAGCTCGATGTACTCGAGGAATCGGGATTGGAACCGTTTTGAGACGACATCTCGATGGATTCTAAAGTGCTATCTTGCAGTGCGTGGTGACGGCTTGCAAGCCGTCGTGTCGGCGTCCGGTGCCGCCGGTTCCCGATAGGGGTCGGCAATCCCCAGTGCGGCGAGCAGTTCGCGCTCGCGCGCCTCCATCACCTCCGCCTCGGCCACCGTCTCGTGATCATAGCCTGCCAGATGCAGTGCGCCGTGAATCATGATGTGGGCCCAGTGCGCAGCCAGCGCCTTGCCCTGCTCCGCCGCCTCCCGTGCCAGCACCGGCGCGCAGACCGCGATGTCGCCGGCCGGCTGATCGGGCAGGTCCGGCCAGGACGTCTCCGCCGGGAACGACAGCACATTGGTCGGACCCTGCCTGCCGCGATAGCCGCCGTTCAGCGCGGCGGACTCCGCTTCATCGATCACGCGGACCGTCACTTCGCCCGTGACGACTCCCGACAGCGCAAGGCCGACCCATTCGCGGATCTGCGCAGCCACCGGGACACCTGCGCTTCGACAGGCTTTCTGCACAACCACCCGCAGCGCGGGCTTCGTGGCGGACCGTCGCGCCACACCTTCGCCGGACGGGCGGTTGCGGCGGCTCGTCACTGATCCGATCTCACTGATCATCGCCGCGGCCGGTCGCGCGCCGCTCCTGCTCCTCACGCAGTCTGGTTTCGCGCTGCTGTTCTTCCAGCTGTTCGGCGCGGGCATAGGCCGTGACGATGGTCTGCACCAGCGGGTGACGTACGACATCGTGCGCACTGAAATGCACGAAGCGGATGCCTTCCACACCGTCGAGCACGCGCATCGCGTGCTTCAGACCCGACTCACGCCCCTTGGGCAGATCGGTCTGCGTGACGTCGCCGGTGACCACCGCGCGCGAACCGAAGCCGATGCGCGTGAGGAACATCTTCATCTGCTCCACGGTGGAATTCTGCGCCTCGTCGAGGATCACGAACGACTCGTTCAGCGTGCGGCCGCGCATGAAGGCCAGCGGCGCCACTTCGATCACGTGCCGTTCGATCAATCGACCGACACGGTCGAAACCGATCATTTCGTACAGCGCGTCGTACATCGGTCGCAGGTAAGGGTCCACCTTCTGCGACATGTCGCCGGGCAGAAAGCCGAGCCGCTCGCCGGCCTCCACGGCCGGCCGCACCAGCACGATGCGCCGAACCACCTCGGCATTGAGTGCCTCCACCGCCGCGGCAACCGCCAGATAGGTCTTGCCGGTACCGGCAGGGCCGATGCCGAAGCTCAGGTCGGCCTCGCGCATCGCAACCGTATAGGCCAACTGGTTCGCACCGCGTGCGCGCACATCGCGACGTCGTGTGTGAATGACGCTTTCATCATGGCCTCGGTTCGAGGCCTCGTTACCACCACGGCGTGGCTCATCCTCGGGCATGGAGTGTTCAGCCAGCGTCATATGCACCATCTCCCTGTCCAGCTCCTCATCGGCCGATCGCGCGAAAAGATCCTGAAGCACCCGAGCGCCGCGCCGCGTCGCGTCCTCTGAACCAATCAACCTGAAATGGTTGCCGCGATTGTTGATTTCAATGCTTAGCCGCGTCTCGATCTGACGGATATTCTCATCGAACTGACCGCACAGGTTCGCAAGCCGGCGGTGATCGTCCGGCGCGAGTACGAGATTGACGGTGGCAACGGGTGATGCTGCGGGTTCAGGCAACGGACTTGTGCACCCTGCTGCTGTGGGAATCGCCGCGTGCCGCACTGTGCAGACGGCCGCGCAGACTGTTGGACATTGCTTCCGTGATGACGACATCGGCGAAGCGTCCGATCAGGCCCGGGTCGCCGGCGAAATTTACCCAGCGATTATTCTCCGTACGGCCGGCCAGTTCGCGCGCGGACTTCTTCGATGCGCGCTCGACGAGTACGCGCTCGACGCGGCCAACCATGCCGCGGCTGATCGCGGCCGCCTGTTCGTTGACCAGCGTCTGGAGGCGTTCGAGTCGCTGCTGTTTGACCTCACGCGGCACCGGATCGTGCACGGCGGCGGCCGGCGTACCGGGGCGCGCGCTGTAGATGAAGCTGAACGACTGGTCGAAACCGACCCGGCGGATCAGGTCGAGCGTCGCCTCGAAATCCTCTTCCGTTTCTCCCGGGTAGCCGACGATGAAATCCGACGACAGCGAAATGCCGGGCCGCGCGCGCTTCACCTGATCGATCCTCGCGATGTACTCCGCGGCGGTGTGACCGCGCTTCATAAGGCCCAGCACGCGATCCGAACCGGACTGCACCGGCAGGTGCAGGTAGCTGGCGAGCTTGTCGACCTCCGCGTAGGCCTCGACCAGCGCGTCGGTGAACTCCACCGGGTGCGAGGTTGTGAACCGGATGCGCTCGATGCCGTCGATCGCCGCGACATAGTGGATCAGCGTGGCCAGATCCGCCGTACCACCATCATGCGTGGGGCCGCGATAGGCATTCACGTTCTGACCGAGCAGATTGATTTCCTTCACGCCCAGCTCCGACAGCCTGGCCGCCTCGGCAATCACGTCATCGAACGGCCGGCTGATTTCCTCGCCGCGCGTATAGGGCACGACACAGAACGTGCAGTACTTGCTGCAACCTTCCATCACCGACAGGAACGCGCTGCATGAAGCCGATTCGGGCTCGGGAATCCGGTCGAACTTCTCGATTTCCGGAAAACTGACGTCGACCACGCCAGGATGGCCACGACGCACCTCGGCGATCATGTCGGGCAGGCGGTGCAGCGTCTGCGGACCGAATACGATGTCGACGAACGGCGCCCGCCGGAGAATCGCCTCGCCTTCCTGACTGGCCACACAGCCGCCCACGCCGATGATGGTGTGCGGGCGTTCGTCCTTGAGCTTGCGCCAGCGTCCGAGCAGCGAGAACACCTTTTCCTGCGCCTTCTCACGCACCGAGCAGGTGTTCAGCAGCAGAATGTCCGCATCCTCCGGGTGCTCGGTGCCACCGGCGCCGAACGCTTCGTGCAGAACATCGGCCATCTTCTGCGAATCGTATTCGTTCATCTGACAGCCGAAGGTCTGGATGAACACACGTTGGGTCAAGCAACTGCTCCTGTCCGTGGCATCAGGATTCCAGCTCCGCGATAGGTTCGCTCAGAACGGAATGTCGTCATCGAAGTCGCTCGGAGGACCGTCGTCAGGCATGGGCTGCGACGAGCTCTGCGAACCCGCACCTCCGCCACTGCCGCCACTGCCGCCGCCTGCGCCTCCGCGGCTGCCCAGCATCTGCATCTCGTTGGCGACAATCTCGGTGGAATACCGGTCACCGCCATCCTTGTCCTGCCACTTGCGGGTGCGGATCTTGCCCTCGATATAAACCTGCGAACCCTTGCGCAGGTACTCCGCCGCAACCTCGGCCAGCCGGCCGAACAGCGCCACACGATGCCATTCGGTGCGCTCCTGCTGATCACCGGTGTTCTTATCCTTCCAGCTCTCGCTGGTGGCAATGCGGATGTTCGTGACGGCGCTGCCGCTGGGCATGTAGCGGGTTTCCGGGTCTGCACCCAGATTGCCGACGAGGATGACCTTATTGATTCCCCTGGACATGAAAGCTCCTGAATCGCTGTGCTGTTTTCGTGGATTGCGCGCCATTGTACGCGCTGACCCCGCCGTGCACAGCCACGTATCCTCCTGTAACACGCAATTATCGCCGTCCGGCGCGCATCCGGCACAGTCCTCCGTCAGGACTGGCCCGCGGACCGGACGCGACAATCGGCCCGAACGGCCAGGACCGGCGCCTTGCGCGGCACGGCACCGAAACAGGGCGCAACCCGGCTTTGCACGGACGATTTTGCGCCGCGTATAGTACTCGTTTGTCTGCGCGCCGTTCCGGCCGCGCGGCCCCGGTTTCCACGGCGACTGGCCCAGGTTCGAGGTTCGATCCCGAATGTCCATGCAGCAGATACAGATACGCGGCGCGCGCACTCACAATCTCAAGGGGGTGGACCTCGATCTGCCGCGCGACCGCCTGGTCGTGATCACCGGGCTTTCGGGCTCGGGCAAGTCGTCTCTGGCGTTCGACACGCTGTATGCCGAAGGCCAGCGCCGTTACGTGGAATCGCTGTCGGCCTACGCGCGACAGTTCCTGTCGATGATGGACAAGCCCGACGTCGACCACATCGAGGGGCTGTCGCCGGCCATTTCCATCGAGCAGAAATCGACCTCGCACAATCCGCGCTCCACTGTCGGCACCGTCACCGAGATCTACGACTACCTGCGCCTGCTGTATGCACGCGCCGGCACGCCGCGCTGTCCGGAACATGGCACAACACTGGACGCGCAGAACGTATCGCAGATGGTGGACAAGGTACTGGCCAGCGGTGAAGGCGCGCGGCTGATGCTGCTCGCGCCGGTGGTGCGCGAACGCAAGGGCGAACACGTCGAGCTCCTGAAAACGCTGAGCACGCAGGGCTACCTGCGCGCGCGCATCGACGGCCAGGTGGTGGAGCTGGACGATCCGCCGAAGTTGAATCCGCGCCGGAAGCACAGCATCGAGGTGATCGTCGATCGCATCCGCGTGCGACCCGACATCGCGCTGCGGCTGGCCGAATCCTTCGACACCGCACTGACGCTGGGCGACGGCGTGGCCTGGGTGGTGCCCATGGACGAGACCGACGCCGAACCCATGGTGTTCTCGAACCGCTTCGCCTGCGCGCTGTGCGGCTACAGTCTGCGGGAACTGGAACCGCGGCTGTTTTCGTTCAACAACCCGCTGGGTGCCTGCGCGGACTGCGACGGCCTGGGTGTGCGCCGTTTCTTCGACGCCGAACGCATCGTGCGCCATCCACAGCTGTCGCTGGCCGGCGGCGCGATACGTGGCTGGGACCGGCGCAATCCCTACTACTTCCAGATGATCCAGTCGCTGGCCGCACACTACGACTTCGACATCGAACAGCCCTTCGATTCGCTGCCGGAGAAAATCCGCGCAATCGTGCTCAACGGCAGCGGCCGCGAAACCATCGAGTTCCGCTACGTGAACGCACGCGGCAGCGAGTACCAGTCACGACACCCGTTCGAGGGCATCATCCCCAACATGCAGCGGCGCTGGCAGGAAACCGAATCCAACGCGGTGCGCGAGGAACTGGGCAGATTCCAGAGCATACAGCCATGCCGCAGCTGCAACGGTACGCGCCTGAACGTCGCCGCCCGCAATGTGTTCGTCGAGGATCGGCCGCTGCACGAGATCTCGGGTCTTGGTGTGGACGACGCGCTGAGTTTCTTCGAGAACCTGAAACTGGTCGGCTGGCGCGGCGAGATTGCGGACAAGATCGTGCTGGAAATCGGCAGCCGCCTGCGCTTTCTTGCCGATGTGGGCCTGGGCTACCTCACGCTCGACCGCAGCGCCGATACCCTCTCCGGCGGCGAGGCGCAGCGCATCCGGCTCGCCAGCCAGATCGGTTCTGGGCTGGTGGGCGTGATGTACATCCTCGATGAACCGTCCATCGGTCTGCACCATCGCGACCACGAGCGGCTGCTGAACACCCTGTTCCGGCTGCGCGACCTGGGCAACTCCGTACTCGTGGTCGAGCACGATCGCGACACCATCCTTGCTGCCGATCACGTTGTGGACCTTGGCCCGGGCGCCGGTGCGCATGGCGGGCAGGTGGTGGCCGAGGGTTCGCCCGCCGAACTGATCGCCAACCCCGCGTCGCTCACCGGGCAATACCTTTCCGGACGGCGCCGGATTCCGCTTCCACCACGGCGCAACGAAGTCGATCCGGAACGCATGCTGAAGGTGCGCGGCGCGCGCGGCAACAATCTGAAGGGCGTCGACTGCGAGATACCGCTCGGTCTGATCACCTGCGTCACCGGCGTATCGGGCTCGGGCAAGAGCACGCTGATCAACGACACGCTGTATGCCCATATCGCCGAGCAGTTGAACGGCAGCTCGGTGGAAGCCGCGCCCTGCGACGGCCTGGAAGGCGTCGGGATGATCGACCGCGTGATCGATATCAGCCAGGCGCCCATCGGGCGCACGCCACGCTCCAATCCGGCCACCTACACCGGCCTGTTCACACCGATACGCGAACTGTTCTCGGCCACCCAGGAGGCCCGGTCGCGTGGCTACCAGCCGGGCCGCTTCAGTTTCAACGTCAAGGGCGGCCGCTGCGAGGCATGTCAGGGCGACGGCGTGATCAAGGTGGAGATGCACTTTCTGCCAGACATCTACGTACCCTGCGATGTGTGCGCCGGTCAGCGCTACAACCGCGAGACACTGGATATCCGCTACAAGGGCAGGAACATCCACGAGATACTGAATCTCACCGTGGAGGAAGGACAGGCATTCTTTCGCAACGTGCCGGTGATTGCCCGCAAGCTCGACACACTGGCCGCGGTGGGACTCACCTATGTGCGGCTGGGCCAGAACGCAACCACGCTGTCGGGTGGCGAAGCGCAGCGCGTGAAACTGGCGAAGGAACTGTCCAAGCGCAGCACCGGCTCAACGCTTTACGTGCTCGACGAACCGACCACCGGGCTGCACTTTCATGACATCGCTCAACTGCTGGAGGTGCTGTACCAGCTCCGCGATCAGGGCAATACCATCGTGATCATCGAGCACAATCTCGATGTGATCAAAGCCGCCGACTGGATCGTCGATCTGGGACCCGAGGGTGGCGCCGGCGGAGGATGCATCATCGCCAGCGGACCACCGGAGACGGTAGCCGGCGTGGAAGGCTCGCACACCGGCGCGGCACTGCGCACGGTACTGCGCGACACCGGCGAAGGCACCGCGTCCGCGCACCGGTAGACCGCCGGTAGACCGGCGGTCTACCTCGAATCAGGTCTTCGACGCCTGGTAGATGCTTTCTATCGACGCGTCCAGCGCGCGATTGAATTCGTCATCGGACATCTGTGCGGTAAGACCCTCGGCCAGAGCACGCGAGAAACTCGCGACCATGAGGTGGTTGCGCGCGAGACGTGCGTTGGCTTCCTCACGCGTGTAGCCGCCCGACAATGCCACGACCTTAAGCACGTTCGGATGGGCGATCAGGTCGGCATAGAGGTTGTCGGTGCTCGGGATCGTCAGTTTGAGCATGACCTTCTGGTCGGCCGACAGCGCGTTCAGCTGCTTCGTAATCTCTGACTTGAGGATATCTTCAGCCTCGCGCTTATCCGGCGCTTTGATGTCGACCTCCGGCTCTATGATCGGCACCAGCCCTTTCGCGAGAATCTGACGCGCCACTTCGAACTGCTGCTCGACGATGGCGGCGATGCCTTCGGGGTTCGCGCGCTTGATCACCGAACGCATCTTGGTGCCAAACACGCCCCTGGCCTTGCCGCGCTCCAGCAGCGCATCAAGATCCGGCATCGGCTTCATCATCTGCACGTCGTTCTGATCGTCGGCCAGCCCCTTGTCCACCTTGAGAAACGGCACGACGTTTTTCTCTTCCCACAGGTAGACGGGCGTCGGCTTGCCGGCCACATCCCGATCCATCGTGTTCTCGAACAGGATTGCGCCGAGAATACGCCGACCGTCGAACGCCGGCGAAGTGACGATACGCGTGCGCATCTGATGGACGACGTCGTACATCTCGTCTTCGTTGTGCCAGGCATCCTCGGAGACGCCGTACAGCTTCAACGCCTTGGGCGTGCTGCCGCCGCTCTGATCAAGCGCGGCGATGAACGTGCCGCTGTTCTCGATGACCTTGGCCAGTTGCTGATTGAAATTGCTCACGGCTGTCCTCACTGGTTCAGTTGAATGGGTTTCATTCTAGTTCACCACAACGGGTGGTCGATGGCCAACCGCGCAGGGTGGCGGGTGCAGGCGCCGCTGAGTCCTGGGAACCGGGAATCCGAATGGCGTGTCGGCAGCATCACCCCCGACAGCGCCGACAGCTGGAGTTGATGCCGGGCGGGGAGTACCATCTCAGCGACAGCCTATGCACCGCGCCGGTGCGAACACGCTTCAGCTGAAGCATTTCTCTGAAACGACCTGAAGTCGTCGCCGGCCCCCGGTTTCAGCCCTGCCGGCAAGGTCTACTACGACAGGCGCCACTTCGCCGAGTCGATTCCTGAGTTCGAGCGCACCCGCGAACTGCTGCCCGAGGAAGAGTGGTACCGCATCGACGGCTATCTGCGGCAGGCGAGAGTACAGGTTCGCGAGGCCGAACACGACCACGGCCAGCAGGGTCGGTGACCCGGTTGTCGTCGACATCAGGCGCGCGACGGCAGTTGTTGCGTGCCACTGCATGAAGAGGCCAGATGGACAACGGAAAGATCGACAAGCACCTGCAACTGATTTCCTCGCTTCAGCTGGCACCGCATCCTGAAGGTGGCCATTTTCGGGAGGTCCATCGATCGACATCACTTGTGCGGCCGGACGATACGCGAGGCGAACGTGCGTCGCTGACCACGATCTATTTTCTGCTGAGCGCCGGTGAGGTAAGCCGCTGGCATCGCGTGGCGTCGGATGAGGTGTGGCACTTTTACGAAGGCGAACCTCTGGAACTGTTCACCGCAGAGGCCGGCTCTGGTCGGGTCACGCGTGAGATGCTGGGCCCTGTCGACCACACTACCCGGCCTGTGCGGATCGTACCGGCAGGCACATGGCAGGCAGCACGCTCGGCGGGTGCCTACACACTGGTGGGGTGTACCGTAGGACCCGGTTTTGAGTTTGAAGACTTTCAGATGCTCGCGGACTTGCCGGACATGGCCGAGGCCATGCGGCGCCGGCATCCTGAGCTGGCACAGTTCATCTAGCAGCCTGTCGGACTGACGTTTGCGATGGAGGCCTTTTTCTGTAGTTGTTGGCTGCCCGGCAATCCATCTCAGCCCTCATGTAACGCGGGCAGTTCGAACGCCAGAGACCTCGTCCGGATCGCTTCGAGCAGTGCCGCCTCGAAAGCGTCGACCGACAGACTCACCTGTTCGCGCACGCCGTATCGGCGCAGCGTCACCGTACGCTCTTCCACCTCTCTCTCGCCCACCACGAGCAGGTTCGGAATCTTTCGGGTCGTGCCTTCGCGGATCTTGCGCGACACCGTCTCGCGCTCGTCTGCCAGTTCCGCGCGCACCCAGTGCCGGCGCAGGCGATCGACGATCTCCCGGCCGTAGTTGCCAAAGCGGTCCGAAACCGTGGCCACCTGTACCTGCACGGGCGCCAGCCAGGTGGGAAAGGCGCCGCCGAAGTGCTCGATCAGAAACGCGACCATGCGTTCATGGGTCGAGAACGGCGCCCTGTGAATCACCCACGGGACGTGCATGGCGCCATCGGATCCCTTGTATTGCAGCGCCAGGCGCTTCGGCTGGGCAAAATCGAGCTGAGCCGTGGACACGGTCTCCTCCCTTCCCGTCACCGTGCGGAACTGAAAGTCGAGCTTCGGACCGTAGAACGCAGCCTCGCCGGGACCATCCTCGTAGGGCATCTCGAGTTCCTCGAGCAGTTCCCGCAGAATCTGTTCCGAATACGCCCAGGCTTCCGGGTCATCGATGTACTTCTCCCTACCCTTGGGATCATCGGGATCCCAGCGCGATAGCCGGATCGAGTAATCCTCGATCCCGAGGATCGCGTAGGCCTCACGATACATCTCGAGCACGGCCTTGAACTCGTCCTTGATCTGGTCCTCGCGGCAGTAGATATGGGCGTCGTTCATGCACATGCTACGCACCCGCACCAGGCCGCTAACCCCGCCGGAGTCTTCCCAGCGATGCACATGGCCGTACTCCGCCAGCCGCAGCGGAAGGTCCCGATGGCTGCGCGGCCGCGACGCGTAGACCCGGTGATGGTGGGGGCAGTTCATAGGCCGCAGGACATAGCGCTCCTTGACCCGCTCGACGCCCTCCCCGACGCCCTCGGAACGATCCTCCACTTCCATGGTCGGGAACATAGAGTCCTCGTAGTACGGCAGGTGGCCGCTCTGCCAATACAGCTCCACCTTCGCCAGCTCCGGCGTGGCGACGCGCTGGTAGCCATAGCGGAATTCCAGCTCCTTCGCGAGCTTCTCGATCTCGTCGCGGATGACGGTGCCGTGGGGCAGCCACAACGGCAGGCCACGGCCGATGACGTTGTCGATGTGATAGAGATCCAACTCCCTTCCGAGCTTCTTGTGGTCACGCGCTAGCGCGTCCTCGTAGGCTGCGATATGCGCCTCGAGTTCTTCGGCCGTGCGGAACGCCCAGGCGTAGATGCGCGTCATCATCACATTGGCGGAATCACCGCGCCAATAGGCGCCAGCCACACTGCGCAACCTGAAGGCGTCCCGGGGAATCTCCTTCGTTGAGTGGACGTGAGGCCCCTCGCACATGTCCACGAACGGCCCGTTGCGATAGAACGTCAGCGTGTCGAGATCGTGCTTCTCGAACAGCTCCTGTGCGTACTCGCGCTTGTAGGGCTCGCCCATTTCTTCCAGACGCGCCATCGCCGCGTCGTGGGGAAGGTCTTCCCGGTCGAAGCGCTGTCCCTTCTTGATGATCTTCTTCATCCGCCGCTCGAGTTCCGGGAAGTCCTGCTCGGTGAGTGGTTCACTCAGGACGAAGTCGTAGTAGAAGCCGTCGCGGATGGGCGGTCCGAAACCGAGGGTCGATCCCGGTCGCATCTCCAGCACCGCCTGCGCCAGGATATGGGCCAGACTGTGCCTGATCCGGTAGAGCCCGTCCTCGGCCGCATCGGCCACCAAGTCGCCGCTGTGTTCGAACTGCGCCATCTTGCCTTCCTTGAAAACGAAAAACCCCGGTCGGCGATGCCTTCCGGGGTTCCGCGCAGGAGGCACCGCTGTGCCACCTCTTCACAAGGTGGCCTGAGTCAGTGCATCGTAGTCCGCGCGCCGCTGCAATTCATGAGACCTTCGGCCTACCAAACATGCGATCAAGGCCGCATGTTAAGCCCCCGCGCCATGAATGCCAACGCCCCCGTCGCGCTCGTATGCGCCGGCCGGGACCCGCGCAATCCTGGGCGGCGGGACCCCCACGAGAACACCAGGCGGAGTGCGTATAAGGCAGAGCGTTTTTAGGTTGGCGTCGCCGGAGAAGAGGCTGGGTATGAGGCGGAGGTGGAACCGGCGACGCTGAGCTAAAAGCGCTCTGCCTTTGTGAGCCCGCGGCCCGGAGAGGCGGGTTGAGGACCGGGCGGATGACGGCGGTGTGGCTCGATCGAGGCTGCCATCCAGGCTGAGCCGGGCGGGCGCCAGACGACTTTACGAAAAACTCTACTGCGTGCGCGGTAAGATGGAGAACCGAATCAAGAAGCAGCAGCTCGGGCTTTTTGCTGACCGCCGCCTCGGACCACGCCCTTGCCAGAAAACTCCTCACAGCTGAAGCAGCGCGTCACCATTGTGGGCGCGATCGTCAATACTGCGCTCGCGGCCGGCAAAGTGGTGTTCGGCATCATCGGCCAGTCACAGTCGCTGATCGTCGACGGCGTGCACTCGCTGTCCGACCTGCTCAGCGACGGCGTGGTACTGGCGGCGAGCCGTGTCGGCAGCAAGGGGCCGGACCTCGACCACCCCTACGGTCACGCGCGCATCGAAACGGCGGCGACCATCGGCATCGGCATACTGCTGATGCTGGTCTCCGCCGGCTTCGCGTGGGATGCGATGCGCCGCGTGCTCGACCCCGAGCTGCTGTGGCAGCCGGGCTGGATCGCGCTCGTCGCTGCCGTCGTTTCGGTGCTCGCGAAGGAAGTCCTTTACCACTACACGGTACGGGCCGGACGAATCGCCCGCTCCCGTCTGATCGAAGCCAACGCCTGGCACCACCGCTCCGACGCGCTTTCGTCGATCATCGTCGTGGTCGGCGTGATTGGTGCGATGGCCGGTGCACTGTGGCTGGATGCGGTGGCGGCCATTGTCGTCGCGGCCATGGTGGGCTGGGTGGGCTGGCGGTTCGCATGGAACGCGGTCAGCGAGCTGGTGGACACCGGGCTGGCCCAGCAGGAACTCGGGCCGCTGCATGAAGAGATCGAGGCGGTGAAAGGCGTGCGTGCCCATCACAGTCTGCGCACCCGGCGCATGGGCGCCGACGTGCTGGTGGACGTGCATGTGCTCGTGGAGCCGCAGATCAGCGTTTCGGAAGGACATCGCATCGCCGACGAGGTGCGTGCGCGACTGATACGCAGCATCGAGGATGTGGCCGAAGTGCTGGTGCACGTGGACTATGAGCCGGACCCCGACGAACCGGACGACGGTACCGCATTGCCGCTGCGCGCCCGCGTGGAAGCGGATCTGAGCGCCGCATGGTCGTCGATCAGCGCGGCCGCCAATCCCGAGCGCATCGTGCTGCACTACCGTGATCGGTGGATCGACGTGGAGGTGCTGCTGCCGGCAGACAGGGTGGCGCCCGATGCCCTGCCGGATCTCGCTGATCGCCTCAGCGAGGCGGTCAGCGAGATCGATTACATCGGGCGGATACGGGTGATGCTGGGCTAGTGTCCCGCCCTGCCAATAGCCCGCATAGCTCGCGGGTCAGAACACTAGGAAGCCGCCGGCGTATCAGACGAAGCGGACGCATCCGGGGATGCGTCCGGCGCTGCCGGGTTCGCTGCCTGATCGGCATATTCCTTTTCCAGCCGCTCACGCAGCAGCGAGGCCAGACGTTGCACCTGCGCTGCTGAAAAGAAGTGTGCGTAGACGAGCGGCAGCCAGCCCTGGTTGCGAAACTCGACGAACTTCTCATCCGGCAATGCCGCGAATTTCTTTTCGTCGATCGCGCGAAAGCCGCTGAACTTGGCCTGCTGGCCCTCTCCGAGGTTGATGGTGATCGTCTGGTCGACGAGCACGTCACACTCGAGCAGCGCCTTGCAGAAGGCGTCGGTGTACTGGAGGTGCGCCTGGAAGGTCTTGCAGAAATCGAAGCCGAATTTCGCGAAATCCGATGGCGTGCCGTCGTCGTTGAAGAACCGTCCTTCCTCGCGTTCCTCGACGGCATGGTCGGCCACGTCCACGCATAGCGTCAGATCGTCCTTGCCGGGCACTTCGGCAAACACAAACGGATAACGACGGATATAGGCGGGAATGTAGGTATCCTTCATCCACCTGCCCTGCTCATCGACGAACAGGTTTTCGTTGTGCCGCAGACCGATCAGTGCGATCGGCGCCGCGTTGCCGCCCGGGGCAAACCCGATCGGACACACATGACACAGATCCGGCATCTCCACGGCATTGGCCGGCACGGCGTTGATGCCGCGCGCGAATCCGAAATTGAAGTCCTTGCGAATAGCCAGCTTGCCGTGCCTTTCCGGATGCAGTGGCTCGGGATTGCTGTACAGCGGCGGCAACGTCACCGGCGGCTGGTTCTGATCGGTGGACGACGGCTCGTTCGCCGCCTCGGGTGTCTGCGAGTTCGTCATGAAAGCTGGATTCCGTAAGTCTTGTTGTTTTCGGGGGACTGTCGATACGTCCGGCCGCATCCACGCAGGCCCGGACAACGCGGTCCGCTACTCGCATGCAGACTATCTGAATGCGGAACTGATTGCGACCGTGGGTCCAGGCGGGCCATGCGCCTCAACCGGCGCCGGATCCACCGGGACCGGATCGGCCGGATGGCCCGGCGGCCAGTACCGCTCCCTCGTGCACCGGCCCGACCGTGCGCTGATACACGCCCAGCCAGCCCCTCTGATCGGTGGCACCGAACTGCCGCGGGATCTGGCGGCGTACGGCCAGTGTGGCCTCGTCCACTTCCAGGTCCACGGTCCGCCCCGCCACGTCGATCGCGATCATGTCGCCGTTTTCCAGCCAGGCCAGCGGCCCGCCGGCGGCGGCCTCCGGCGACGCCTCACCCACGATCAGGCCTTCGTTCACGAGACCAGACAGCTGGCCTTCGGTGATCATCGCCACCTTGTCGATGAGTCCGGCGCCGTCGAGCGCGAAGGCGACGGCTGTCGTCATCGCCATGCCCGGGCCACCGATCACGCCCAGTCCGCGCAGCACAAGCACTTCGCCCGGCTGCACATGGCCGGCACGAATCGCATCCAGCGCCTCGTCGCGGGAGTGGTGGATATTCGCGGGGCCGCGGAAATGCAGCATGCGTTCGCCCGCTCCGCCCTGACGCACGATGCCGCCACCGGGCAACAGGCTGCCGCGCACCACCACCAGTGTCGGGCGCCGCGAAATCGGATTGTCGAGCGGTCGGATCACGTCGGGATCGGCGACCTCGACGCTGGCCAGTTCCTCGCGCAGCGTGCGCCCGGTAACCGTGACGGCATCCAGATCCAGCAGCGACTGCAGGCGCTTGAGGGTCGCGCGCGCGCCGCCGGCACGCTCAAAGTCCTCGATGAAGCCCGGGCCGTTGGGACGTATCGCGGCCAGCAGCGGTGCCTTGTCCGCGTAGGTGGCGAACAGCTCGTGGACGTCCACGTCGAGGCCCGCCTCGATCGCGATCGCCTGGAGGTGCTTGACGCAGTTGATCGAACCGCTAAGCGCAAGCACGGTGAGTGCGGCGTTCTTCACCGCGCCGGCGGTGATCACATCGCGCGGCTTGAGGTCCTGCCACACCATGTCGACGATGCGCGCACCGGCAGCGCGTGCCTGATCCATCATCTTCGTGCTCATGGCCGCCACCGGTGCGCCACCGGGCAGCGACATGCCCAGCGCCTCGCAGACGCTGTGCATGGAGTTCGCGGTGCCCATGCCGGCACACACCCCGGGGCTGCGTATCGCCTGATCGGCCATCGCGCCCAGCTCGTCCACCGTCATGCGCCCGGACGCCACGTGTCCGGCTTTCAGGAACACGTCCTCGATGTCCACGTGCTCACCACGATATTCACCGCTGGCCTGGTAGCCGCAGATCACGACAATGGAGGGAATGTTGAGCCGGCCGGCCGCCATCAGCTGGCCTGGCGTGGTCTTATCGCAGGACGCCAGGCACACCATGCCATCGAGCAGCGCGCCTTCCACCTGAACTTCGATGTCGGCCGCAATCAGGTCGCGGGTGGGCAGGATATAGGCGCCGCGCTTGCCGGCACTGGTGATGAAGTCGCTGGGTGCCGCGGTGCGCACCTCAAAAGGCAGACCGCCGGCCTCGCGAATCGCCTTCTTCACCTCGGCCGCGATGCCGTCCAGGTGACTGAAACAGCTGGACAGCTCGGACGAGGAGTTCACGATCGCAATCTTCGGCTTCGCCATGTCCTCATCGGTGAGGCCGAGCGCGCGCCACTGGGCGCGCCGTCCGCCCCATTGCGGTGTGCCGGGTGCGAGGTTGCTGCGAAGAGTGCGCTTCATGCCGTTGTTCCTGTGGGCCGGTATCAGATGCCGTCAGCCGTTCATCGTAGCAGCCCGGCGGACCCGGGTTCATCTGGCGCGCCACGTACCCGAACGCGCACGGCGACTATACTCGCCCTTCTCGAGGGGAAAATTGAAGGTGGTCGCAGCCGTGAGCAGCGCAGTCACATGCAGAATTCTGGTCTTTGCCGGTGCGGACGACGACTTGATCGACGCAGCCATTGGCACTATCGATCACGTCACGGTGCTGCGTGCCGCTGATCGTGAAGCGGCCTGCGCGGCGCTCGCTGATGCCGACGCTCTGGTATCGGCTGATCATGCCTGGGGCGAGGACATCGCCGCAGCGCTGCGCACTGCGCCGCGGCTGCGCTGGGTACAGCTCACGACGGCCGGGTTCGACCGCCTGGAACGCACCACGATCCGCGGCGACGTGAAAGTAAGCACGATCGGCGATGCCGGCGCCGGCATGGTCAGCGAACACGCCATCACGCTGCTGCTGGCACTCTCCCGTCAGGTGCCCGCCATGGTCGCTGCGCAGTCGCGGAGCGAGTGGACGTTCGCCGATCTGGGCAAACGCGTCCGCGGCCTGCGCGACCTGAATCTCACCGTGCTCGGCTTCGGACATACCGGACGGGCCATCGCGCGCCTGGCCATGGCGTTCGGCGCCCGGGTCAGGGGCGTAGCGCGCAGCGCGCGCCGCGACAGCGCTACCGGTTGCCAGGTACTGGCGCTCAGTGCGCTGCACGAGGTGCTCGCCGACAGCGACGCGGTGGTGATCACGCTGCCGCTGAACGCGGCGACGTCCGGGCTGTTCGACGCAGACGCGTTGGCATCGATGAAGCCCGGGGCGATGCTGGTCAATGTCTCGCGCGGACGCATCGTCGTCACCGATGCCCTGATCGACGCGCTGAACAGCGGCCGTCTGGCCGGTGCGGCGCTGGATGTGACCGACCCTGAACCGCTGCCTGCCGATCACCCGTTGTGGCGGACGCCGCACGTGCTGATCTCACCACATGTGGCATGGGCCGGCGGCGGGATGCGCCAGCGTGAGAACGTGGCGACGAAGGTTGCCGACAATGTCCGGCGATTCGCAGCCGGCGAGCGCCCCGATGACCTTGCGGACCTCGCGCCCGCGGGTCATCAACGAAACTGAGCCCTGCAACGGCCGGATAGAGCCGACCAACCGGGGGCGCCCGCCCTGCCTGGCATCCTCCCGAAAAAAAAAGCTGGCGCACCCTCTCGAGGTGCGCCAGCCTTGTCTTCCACGAATGCTCCTGAACGCCCGCCTAGCTGGTGCGGACCACCTCGGAGCGTTCCCCTTCGGCGGCCCTGGCCCGCGCCGCCACCATCGGCAGCAGCAGGATGCAGGCCGCGCACAGCAGCAGCGGCACCGTCAGCATGCCCATGATGGACGAGGTCTCCGGATCAACGTTGAACCAACCGAAGACCATGATCGCCAGTGGTCCGAACACCGCGCCAAACCGTCCGACCGCCGTGGCCCAGCCGATACCGGTTGCGCGGATGCCGGGCGGATAGAACGTGGCCGCCAGCGCGTTCACCGCAAACTGGGCGCCGGACGTACCGCCGCCGACGACGAGGATCAGCAGGCCCCATTGGAGGATCGTCGACTCGACCACCAGGAACAGGCCGAACGCGATGGTGGTGATCACGTAGGCGCAGAACATGCCATGAACCGTTTTGCCGCGATCGACAAGAAACGCCAGTGTCAGACCGCCGATGATGCCGCCGGCCTGAAGCAGCACGCCGCCACGCTGCGACTGCGGCACGGTCCACCCCTGATCAGCAAGCAGCTGCGGCATCCAGCTGATCAGGAAGTACAGCACGAACATGTTCAGGAAAAAGATCGCCCAGATCAGAAACGTGCGGTAGCGATACAGCGGCGCCACCAGCGTCGTAACCGACAGCTTCAGCTCGGCCGTGCGCGCCTCGGTGTAGATGCGCGACGGTTCGATATCAGGCGCCAGCCGCTTCAGCGTCTGCTTGATACGCTGATCGCCCGGATTACGTTCCATCATGAACCGCACCGACTCCGGCAGCCACAGATACAGCGCCAGCGCCAGCACCATCGGCAATATGCCGCCGACAATGAAAATGCCCTGCCAGCCCCATATGCCGGTGATGTTCGGCGCAATGAATCCGGCCGTCAGCGCGCCCAGCGCGATGTTGCAGTACATCAACGTGATCAGACGCGCACGCTTGGCCGCAGGCATGTATTCGGAGGTCAGCGCAATTGCGTTCGCAACGCTGGCGCCCATGCCAAGACCCATGATGACGCGCCACAGGAGCAGCTGGTTCGGCGACGTTGCGGTAGCGGTGAGGAATGTACCGATGGCCATGATTACCGTGGCCCACACCAGTATCGCGCGGCGCCCGTAGCGATCACCCAGTGGCGACAGGAATGCGCCACCGAGCACGCCGCCGACGATGGCGGCCGACAGCGCGAACGCGAAATCCGCCCTTGGCAACCCCCAGGCCTCGACGAGGACGGGCACGGCCAGCGACATCGCCTGGATGTCATAGCCGTCGATGAATACATTGACCGAGCAAAGGATGATCACGAGGATCTGCAGTTTGCTCAACGGGCGTTCGTCAATAACGCGGGTGATCTCAAGATCGGCTTGTGTCGTGGCCAAAGCTTTGCCCCCAGTTGATTGATTGTTGAAATAATGGTGGAAGGCGCCCCATGGGGCTGCGCGAGTATAAGTGTTCAGGCCGATGACGTACATGGCGGAGACCCGGGCGGGCCATTGGCGTCATGGGGCTGTTCGGTCGCTTGGCGGCCGACGCGCCATCCGTCCGCCGGCGGTGGCGCGGATGGCAAACGTATGCGTCGGCGAAAGTTCCGCGATCTCCGCCGAACGAGCCACGAACAGATTGCGATGCACCGAAACCTGAACAGCTTGCGATGCGCCGAAATGTGCGGCGATGTGCCGTGACCGCGCTGAGGTTCGACCCGCTGACCATGACTGACCAACTGAATCTTCAATCCGTCCTCGAACAGCTGGCGCTGGCCGGCTGGCTGCTGTTCGTCGTCGGCATGCTGGTGCTGACGCTGGTAGGGATGGGCCGCATCCCGCCGCACTACGGGCGCGCCGGCATCTGTGCGCTGCTCACCGGCGCCGTCGTTATCATCACGTCACCGCCCTGGCAGCTGGGGCTGCTCGTCGCCGGACTGGCGGTTGCGGCGCTGCAGCTGCGCCGCTCTCGCAGCAAGGCACCGCTGTGGAATCCGACGCGGCGTCGCCATGAACCCTGGGATCAGGAAGCTGCGTTGCTGCGACTGTGCGGGGGCGACAGGGCGGTCGCCGAACGGCTCATCAGGCACGAGATCGAACGCAATCCCTCGCTGTCACGCGCCGGCGCAGCGCTGGCCGCCGCAACGCGATTGCGGCACGAGCGATAGCTCCCGCGCAGGACCGATTCGCTGGCACAGCCGACGGCGCATAGGCATAGGTATAGGCATGGGCATGGGCATGGGCATGGGCATGGGCATGGGCATGGTGCTGCTGCGGCGCCCTACTGCATTGCCCTACTGCATCGCGACGCGCACGCGATCCAGCATGGACGCGGCCGCGGCGCCAGGCTCGGCCAGCGTCTCAGCGGAGGGCGCCGCGAAGAGACGCCGCAGGTCATCGAGCGCCAGGTAGTCCGGATGGTGCACTTCGGCGATGGTCGCGTAGACAATTGCCGGCTGATCGTCTCGCGCCACCCGCAGCTCAAACAGATGCGTGGCCAGCTGCAAGTCGGCCCGGGCGGCACCCGAATACGCCATCATCTCAAGGACCCTGTCGGTGGCCGGCACTGCACCAAACCACAGGTGCCGTCGTGTCACCGTCCAGCCGCGGCCGGCGAATACCGCCCCTATCGAACCGCCCGCGAGAATCTCCGCATGCGCGTCGGCAGCCGTGGACGGGATTTCGTCCGCAAAGCGGACCACGGCGAAGGTGCGTGTGACCTCCTCCCCGTGTTCGCTGTACAGGTTGGATACCCGCAGACGACCGTCCGCCACCAGCACACGTATGCCGTAGCTGCCGAACCGCTGTGCAATGCGCTCACTGTTGAGCAGCCCGTCCGCCGGACCATGCTGCGCGATCGCTGCACCGACAGCCAGCAGGAGCCATGCCGCCATCCACCATCGCGGCCACTTCGGCCCGCCCGGCACCGGCGGTCGTCGCATTCCATTCGTTCCGTTCACACGCACCCCGTTCCGACGCACCAGGCACACTAAGCGTGCACGCAACCCGGTGCGCCAGCACACGAGATTGCAATTCTGCACCAGCTGTGTGCACGGCAGTTGATGAATTGTGACACCGCGCGCCGCATCAAACGATCAGGCAAAGCAAACTCACCTGCCTGACTGTCGTACTCCCGAGGCCCTGAATGTCCCTGCCATCCGGTGCCGGCCGCGCGAATCGCAGCCCGGCCGCCCTGCGTTCCGTTTCCATGCCAACAGCCGCTTCCGATGTGGTTCCGGCCACGCCGGTCGACCTGCTTGCCCGACTGGACGCAATGATCTATCGCTGCGAAGCCGGTTCGGGCCAGCCATTCGAGTATCTGAACCCTGCAACCGAAGCGCTGACCGCGCTCCCCTACCAGCAGCTGCTCGCGGGTGGCCGACCTGCCTTTGACGCACTGATCGCCACCGATGACCGCGAGCCGGCCTGTGCCGCGATTGCGAACGCAATAGCGAATGGCGGGAGCTACCAGCTGGAGTACCGCATCCTGCGCGGCGACGGTGAGACGGTCTGGGTCCGTGAACGTGGCACCACAGTGGACTCTGCGGCCGGTCAGCGGGGACGCATCGAGGGCATCATCGAGGACATCACTGCGCGCCGTCACGCAGAAGAGAATCTGCGCGAGGCCGAACGCCGATACCACAGCCTGTTCGACAATGCGCTGGAAGGCATCTTTCGCACCACGCCGGATGGCCGCTACCTGGACGCCAATCCGGCGCTGGCACGGATCTACGGCTTCGACTCGCCACAGG
>JBJHBT010000035.1:0-41132 GCA_050485645.1 Gammaproteobacteria bacterium
GGAAACTCCCGGCAGGCTGCCGAACCGGCCATCTGCAGTTCAAATCGTTAACACCTTGACAAGCCATGAAAGTCGCGCCAAATCTAGCCTTCAGCCAAATGACCTCGAAATCTGTCGGACACCAGTGTACCGCAATGACAGCGTAACACGCTGATCCGGAGTTGCACGCCCGGTTACAATCACCCCAGTCAGGTCACCATGAGAAAATGCCATGCTGTTCATCGTGCAGTTCGAGGATCGTCCGGATGTTGACGATATCCGTAAGAAGCTGTTTCAGTCTCATCTGGAGTTCCTCGAACGCTGCAGCGACAGGGTGCTGGTACCGGGCGGTTTGCGCGAAGTGGGCACGGACAGGCCGGTTGGCGGCCTGTGGATCGTCGAAGCGGAGGACGAGGCCGGCGTGAAGGCGATATTCCAGGACGACCCCTTCTGGACCAACGGTCTGCGGGCGCGCTACCGCATCAATCGCTGGGTGAAGGCGTTCCCGGACCGCAAAGTCGAAGTCTGACGCGCTTCACGGCAGCGGGCGGTCGAATCAGCGACGGGCCGGTTCGAACGACTGCAGATACGGATTGGCGCTGTTTCGGGCGATGACGATGAAGCCGTGATTCGTCGCGATGTGGCAGGCGTTGCAGGCGCTGATCAGGGCATCCAGTTCCCGATTGGCTGCATCGACGTTGCCGCCATCCACGGCGGCTTCCAGCCGGCCGATGACCGGGGCAAGCATGGCACCGGCCAGCTGTCCGATGGGGTGGCCGTCGTATTCCTCCACCTCGCGAATTTCATCCAGCAGTTCTTCGACCTCGTGGACGTAGAACGCTGCCAGCTCGATGTTGCCGTGGTCCAGTGACAGTTGCAGCTTGTGTGTATGAGTCTGGATGGCCCCCATCAGGTCGACCAGCTCATCGGCCAGCACTGCCGGTGACAGCAGCACGGCCAGGGCCGTGATTCGTGCGAGGATGCCGGCAGACGCGGCACCGCTCTGGCGATGGAACATCGAACGGAATGGGTGTTGCATGGCTGTTCCTCGAATCTGTCACGTCCGGCCGGGCTGTCTGTGCCGCCCGGGGACGGGCACGGATCCTGAGCATAGCGCGTTTGCGAATGCCTTGCCGCGCCCGGCCACGTACGCCCGGCGCCTCAGCGCCCGGCCGCGTCGTTGGTGGCCCGGATCAGATACGCGCGGATTGCCGCCACCGCTTCGGCGTCGATCACATCCGCGAATGACGCCATGCCATTGGCCGCCAGTGCGCCATCCAACACCACGGCGTTGAAATAGTCTGCGCTCTGCAGGCCCGCCGAATAGGCCAGGTCCGGGAACAGTCCGCGCCGGAACATGCCGCCGGCGCTGCCCGGCGTGCCGTGACAGATCATGCAGTTGGCCTGATAAGCCGCCTGACCGCGGGCGATCAACTCGTCACCGGCCGTGGAAGGCGGCGGGTTCATCGTGGGTGGCGTGAACGGTGTCGGTGCCGGCAGCGCGGCACTGCCGCCGAGTCGGAACACCAGCAGTCTGGAATGGTGCGGCGCGTGATAGTGGTTGGTCGATCGGCCGGCCACCACCGCGATGTGCTGCACGCCATCCAGCTCGAAGCTGATTGGCGCGGCCACCACACCGGTATGCAGGTCGGGGGACTGCCACAGCAGCCGTCCGTCGTCGTCGGCGTGTGCAATCAGCCGGCTGTCGGTGCCGCGGAACACAAGTCCTCCGGCGGTGGCCAGCATGCCGGCAAAGGGGCCATCGGCACGCCACGCCTCGCGCTGCGCGACCGGGTCCCAGGCCAGCGTGTAGAAGCCGGTGCGCCGCCCCGCCAACGCTGCCGGTCCGAGTTCGGCCATGCCCGCCACCATGTCGATGCCGAGATTCGACGTCAGCGGGTGCGGGTCGAAGTTGTGGTCGTGCGCATAGACCAGCGTCGTGTCACCCGCGGACAGATACACCAGGCCGGTATCCGGGCTGTAGGCCATCGGATGCCAGTTGTGCGCACCCTGGGCGGAAGGTTGCACTGCGTATGCGCGTCCGGTTTCGTCGTAGCGCGCGTCCGGGTTCTCGATCGGTCGGCCGGTGTCCATGTCGATGCCGGTGGCCCAGTTCACGGCCGCGAATGCTTCCGCGGAAATCAGTTCGCCGCTGGCCGCATCCAGGACATAGAAAAATCCGTTCTTCGGCGCCTGCATCAGTACGCGACGGGTTGTTCCGTTGAAGTCGAGGTCCGCGACGACGATCGGTTGCGTGGCAGTGAAGTCCCAGGTTTCGCCGGGCGTGGTCTGGTAATGCCACACGTAGGTGCCGTCGTCCGGATTGAGGGCAACGATGGATGACAGGAACAGGTTGTCGCCGCCGCCCGGACTGCGCAGCGAGCGGTTCCACGGCGAGCCGTTGCCGGTGCCGATGTAGAGCAGGTCGAGTTCAGCGTCATAGGCCATCGAATCCCAGACCGTGCCGCCGCCGCCCAGCTGCCACCATTCGCCGTTCCATGTGGTGGCGGCCATCTCCATGACCTCGTTCTCGAAGCCCAGCGCCGGATTGCCCGGCACGGTGAAGAACCGCCAGTCCAGCTCCCCGGTCTCCGCGTCGTATGCGGACACGTAGCCGCGCACGCCATACTCGGCGCCGCCGTTGCCGATCAGCACCCGGCCCTTCACGACACGCGGCGCGCCGGTGATGGTGTAGGAGAGTTCGCGATCGATCAGCGTGTCGGTTTCCCATGCCAGCTCGCCGGACGCGGCGTCGAGCGCGACCAGCCGGCCGTCCAGGGTGCCCACGTAGATCCTGCCGTTCCATGCGGCGGCGCCGCGATTGATCACGTCGCAGCAGGCGCGAATGCCCCATTCGCCAGGCACCTGGGCATCGTAGCGCCAGATCTGCCGGCCGGTGCGGGCATCGAATGCCTTCACATTGCTCCAGGCGGTGGTCACGTACAGCATGCCGTCGACGAAAATCGGCGTGGCCTGCTGGGTGCGCCCCGTGCTGTAGTCACCATACCAGGCCAGGCCGAGTTCGCTGACATTGTCGGTGTTGATCTGTGTCAACGGGCTGTAGCGCTGCTCATCGTACGTCCTGCCATGGGACATCCACTGACCGGGTTCGTCATTCGCCGCGATCAGCCGCCGTGCGTTGACGGCTGCCGGCTGTGCGCCGGACGCGGTGTCTGCCGCCGTGGAGGTCGCTGCCGTGGAGGCGGGTGCCGTAGCGGGCGAAGGGTCGGGTCCGCCACAGGCGGCCAGCAGGACTGCGGCAGCGCAGGCGGCGACGAGCTGCTTGGGCATCAGGAATCCTCGATTGTCCCCGGGGTGCTGTCGTTCGTTATAGTGTGATGTCAGCGGTGAGAACGGTACCGCGTCGCCGTGCATCGGACAACTGCTTCCGGCGGGCGTGCCTGAGGCGCTGTCGGTTCGCCGGTGCGCGGCCGGTGCACGGCCTGCGTGCCGCCGCTTGCCGCAAAGGGCGACAGCCTCTCCACCGTCCGTATAATGCCTCCATGACCAGAATCACCATCACTATCGCCATCACGGTTGCATTGGTCGCTGTTGCCCTGGCCGGGTGCGGGCGCGACGACCGCTTTGCCGGCATGCAGGTGTATCGCCACTCCGAGGACGGCGTGCCCACCAACCTCGATCCGCTGCGCGGCTCAACCGTGTACGCCAACGTCATGCTGTTGACCGTCTACGACACGCTCTACCGCTACAAGTACCTGGCGCGTCCCTACGAACTGGCGCCGAATCTAGCGGCGGACATGCCCGAGGTGTCGACCGATGGACTCACGTATACGATTCGCATCAGGCGGGGCGTCGAGTTCATCGACGATCCGGCCTTCCCCGGCGGTGTCGGCCGTGAAGTGGTGGCCGAGGATTTCGTCTACTCGATCAAGCGTCATTTCGATCCGGCCAACATCTCGCAGGGCGCCTGGGTCTGGGAAGACAAGATCGTCGGCATGCAGGACTGGATAGACGCGGGTGCCGATTACGATGCAACGATTGCCGGTCTGCGTGCGCTCGATGACTACACGATCCAGGTCACGCTGACGCGGCCGTTCCCGCAGTTCGAACATACGCTGGCGATGGGCTACGCATCGCTGGTGCCGCGTGAGGCGGTGGAGTACCACGGCGAGGAGTTCGCGCGCCGTCCGGTGGGCTCCGGACCTTTCCGCATGCTCGAGTTCAGAACCTCACGCGCGGTGCTCGAGCCGAATCCCAGGTTCCGCCAGGAGCCGCTGGACCTCGCCTACGAAGGTTATGATCCCGCAACGCAGGGCCATCTGGATCTGGAGCGGCTTGCCGGGCTGGCGCCACCGTACGTGGACCGCCTCGAGGTGGACTTCATCGAGGAGCCTTCTTCACGCTGGGCGTCTTTCACGTCCGGTCGCGAGGTGCA
The DNA here is from genome assembly GCA_050485645.1 of Gammaproteobacteria bacterium. Taxonomy (GTDB): domain Bacteria; phylum Pseudomonadota; class Gammaproteobacteria; order Steroidobacterales; family Rariloculaceae; genus JBJHBP01. Next base: position 4,376 of record JBJHBT010000035.1, read on the forward strand.
GTACACCACCGTGCCGGTGGAGCAGGTCAACGCCGTACTCGCGGCCACTGATCCGATCAGGCTGCGGCCGCAGTATGCCGAGCGTTATCACATGAATGCCGGACCGGAGTCGGGCCTGGTGTTCACGATGTTCAATATGGAAGATCCGGATATCGGCTTTCATCCCGATCCCGAGCGCAACCGCATGAACCACGAGCTGCGCTGCGCGATCAGGGACTCCTTCAGCTGGGATGAGCGCAACGATCGCTTTTACGCCGGACTCGGCCTGATCTTCCCGGGACTGATCCCGCCTTTTCTGCCCGAGTACGATCCGGACATGAGCCGTGAATCGGTGACCCGGAACGTGGATCGCGCCCGTCAGCGGCTGGCCGACGCCGGTTGGACGGCCGACAATCTGCCGCAGCTGGAGTACGCGATGATTGCCAGCAGTCTGTCGCGCGAGATGTACGAGCAGTTTCGCGGCTACCTGACGGCCATCGGTTATCCGGCGAACCGGATCGGTGCGCGCACTTTCGCCAACTTCGGCGATTACAGCCGTGCCATGAGCAACCGTGAACTGATGATTCTCAGCCATGGCTGGGGGCTGGCCTATCCCGATGCCGACTACATTTTCCAGGTGCTGTACGGGCCGAACGAGTCGCCCGGCGCCAACAGTGCCAATTACAAGAACGAAGAGTACGACGAACTCTACCGCCGCGCCGCGGTGATGCAGCCGGGTCCGGAACGCACCGAGATCTACCGGCGCATGAATCAGATCGTGATCGACGACTGCGTTGGCATGATGGCGCTGACGCGCCAGCGCATCAACCTGTGGCACAGGGACGTGATCGCGCTGCCCGACCGCGAGATTCTTGGTGGTTTCTGGTTGCGCTGGGCCGCTGTCGACGTTCCTGAAGCGAACGTCCAGTGACACGGAGCCGGACCGGGTAGCCGGGGCGCGGCGGCATCCAGAGCCATGGATTTTCTTGCCTACACTCTGCGCAAGCTGCTGTATGGCATACCGCTGATATTCGGTGTCACGTTCATCAGCTTCGTGCTGATGGTGTGGTTCGGGCCTGATCTCACGTTCGAACTCGTCGGACGCAACCCCACCATTGAGCAGATTCAACGCGCGCGCGCCATCCTCGGCTACGACCAGCCGTTCCTTACCCGCTATCTGGACTATCTGCGCGAACTGGTCACCTTCGATTTCGGCCGTTCATTCTCCACCGGCGAACGCGTGTCTGAACTGCTGGCGCGTACCGTTCCGGTGTCGCTGCTGCTGACTTTGCCGGGGTTTGTCATCGGCAATCTGCTCGGCATCGGGCTGGCGCTGGTGGCCGGCTGGTTCCGCGGCGGCTGGCTGGACAAGCTGATCATGACGGGATCCGTGGTTGGCATGAGCATCAGCTTCCTGATCATCATCGTCGCGTTCCAGCTGTTCTTTTCCTCAAGCTACGGCATCAACTACTTCCCGGTACGCGGCTGGGAGGTCTACAACTTCGCCGACTATGTCTACTATGTGACGGTGCCGACGCTGGCCATCGTGTTCGTTTCGCTGGGCTACAACACGCGCTTCTACCGTGCGGTCGTCGTTGAGGAGATGACGCGTGACCACGTTCGCACGGCGCGGGCCTACGGCGCCGGTGCCACCGAGATTCTGCTCAGACACGTGCTGAAGAACAGCCTGATCCCCATGATCACGCGCATCATGTTCTCGATACCTTCCATCGTGATCGCCGGCAGTCTGCTGGTGGAGGCGTATTTCGGGATTCCCGGTGTCGGCAAGGCCACCTACGATGCGATCACCACCGGCGATCAGCCTGTGCTCAAGGCCGTCGTTGGCGTGACCGCGGTGCTGTTCGTGCTGGTGATCATCATCAACGATATCCTGTACCGCGTCGTCGATCCGCGGGTGACGCTGAAATGAGTGCGACAGCCGCGGGCGCCGTACTGCGACGCGAATCCGACTCGCTGTGGAGGCGCGGTCTGCGCAAGTTCGGCCGCGATCGTATCGGCATGATCGCGCTGGCCATTGTGGGGTTGTATCTGGGCATTGCCTGTGGCGTCTGGCTGGGCTGGATCGGACAGGACTGGCATGTCGTCACCGCATCGAGTTTCTCCCCGGCATCTTCGGAGCACTGGTTCGGCACCACGCGCAATGGCCAGGACATTCTGGAGCGTGCACTGTATTCCACCAAGGTCGCGTTCGAGATCGGTTTGTTGGTGGCGGTGCTGACGACCATACTCGGCGGGGTGCTGGGGGCGCTCAGCGGCTACTACGTTGGCAGCTGGATCGACGAGTTCGTGCTGTGGATCAAGGGCGTGCTGGATGCAATCCCGTTTTACCTGTTCGTTGCCGCGGTCGCGTTCGCAATGCAGGGGCATGCGCTGGGCATGCATGTGGCGCTGGTCGCCACGCTGTGGACCACGACCAGTCGTATCGTGCGCGGCGAAGTGATGAAGCTGCGCAACCTTGAGTTCGTCGAAGCCGCGCGAGCGCTGGGTGTGCCCGGCCCGGTGATCATATTCCGCCATGTGCTGCCGAACACGGCGCACATTCTGCTGGTGCAGGCCACGATCGTGTTCGTGACCGCGATCAAGGCCGAAGTGATCCTGTCGTTCCTCGGTATCGGCACACAGGATGGTGTGAGCTGGGGCGTGATGATCGCCCAGTCCACCAGCGAAGTGACGGCCGGCTTTTTCAACAACTTCGTCGCCGCGTCGGCATTCATGTTCGTGCTGGTGATGGCGTTCAACCTGTTTTCGGATGCCTTGCAGGACGCGCTGGACCCGAAGAAGGTCAGCGCTGCTCCGGCGGTCTGATGGTGAGGTCGCGCGCACGTGATGAGGCGGGCTGGTGAAGCAGCAGCCTGACACAACGGATGGCTCGGTGCCGCTGCTGGTCATTGACGACCTGTGTGTGGAGTTCGCAACCGAAGACGGCCCGGTCCGTGCGGTGGACGGCATGTCGCTGTCGATACGTGCCGGCGAGACGGTAGGCCTGGTCGGCGAGTCCGGTTGTGGCAAGAGCGTGACGTCGCTGGCGCTGCTCGGACTCGTGCCATCTCCGCCCGGTCGCATCGCCAGAGGGTCGGTGCGTTTCGCCGGGCGCGAGCTGGTCGGGCTGCGAGACAGGGAGCTGGCCGCGGTGCGCGGCCGCGGCATCGCGATGATCTTTCAGGAGCCGATGACCGCGCTCAACCCGGTTCTTACCGTGGCCAGCCAGATGGTCACCGTGCTGCGCCGGCAGCGCGGGCTGTCGCGCCGGGCGGCGCGTGCGCAGGCGATCGCCTGGCTGGATCGCGTCGGAATCGCCGAACCGAAGAAGCGCATCGACGACTATCCGCATCAGCTGTCCGGTGGCATGCGTCAGCGCGTGATGATTGCCATGGCACTGTCCTGTGAACCAAGGCTGCTGATCGCCGATGAGCCGACCACGGCGCTGGATGTGACCATACAGGCTCAGGTGCTGGAACTGGTCGCCAGCCTGGCGCGGGAAACAGGCACCGCGATGATTCTCATCACCCATGATCTGGGTGTGGTGGCCGAGACCTGCGAGCGCGCCTGTGTCATGTACTGCGGGCGCATCGTCGAGGAGGCGCCCGTCACCGCGTTGTTCGCGGCGCCCCGCCATCCGTACAGTGCCGGGCTGATTGCGTCAGTGCCACGCGTGCGCGCGGACAGACTCGCCCACCTGCCGACCATCCCAGGCCGCGTGCCGGATCTTGCGAACCTGCCGACGGGCTGTCGATTCCAGGATCGCTGCGCACGTGTGTCGTCGCGCTGCCGCACCGAGTCGCCGCTGCTGCGCGAACTCGGGAGCAGTCGCGCGGCCTGCCACAACCCGGTGCCGTTGCCGTGACGGCACTGCTCGACGTCAGGGGGCTCAGTAAGTACTTTCCGATTCGTGGCGGCATCATGCGGCGCGTGGTCGCTCAGCTCAAGGCCGTGGATGGCGTCGATCTTGTGCTCGAGCGCGGGCGCACCCTGGGGCTGGTCGGAGAATCCGGCTGCGGCAAGTCGACGCTGGGGCGCGCGGTGCTGCGTCTGACGGAGCCCACTGCCGGCGAAGTTCTGCTTGATGGCACGCCCGTCACCGGCCTGTCGCATCGCGAACTGACGCGTCGCAGACGCGAGATGCAGATCATTTTTCAGGACCCCTACGCTTCGCTGAATCCGCGCCGCACCATCCTCCAGACCCTGCTCGAACCGCTGAACCTGCATCGTGTCGGCACACCGCAAGCCAGACGCGCGCGCGTTGAGGAGCTCCTCGATCTGGTCGGCATGAGCCGGACGGCGTTGTCGCGCTATCCGCACGAGTTCTCCGGCGGGCAGCGGCAGCGCATAGGCATCGCCCGCGCACTGGCGCTGGATCCGAAACTGGTGGTGGCCGACGAAGCGGTGTCGGCACTTGATGTGTCCGTACAGGCGCAGGTGTTGAACCTGCTCGCCGATCTTCAGCAGCGGCTCGGTCTGTCGTTTCTGTTCATATCGCACGATCTGGCCGTGGTGCAGCATGTTTCGCACGATGTTGCGGTGATGTACCTGGGGCGAATCGTGGAGGTGGGACCGGCGGATCGTGTGTATGCCGACCCGAAGCATCCGTATACACAGGCGCTGCTGTCGGCTGTTCCCGTGCCCGATCCGCAGCGCAAGTCGCGGCGCATCGTGTTGCCGGGTGACGTGCCGTCCGCGGCGAATCCACCGCCCGGGTGTCCTTTCCACACCCGGTGCCCGCAGGTCATGCCCGAGTGCCGGACGATACGTCCGGTGACGACGGATCTGGGTGTTGGCGGTCACCCGCATCGGGTGGACTGCCATCTGTATGGCCGGCAGGTGTGACGTGGTGGTTTCCGCCGCGGTCTGAAGGCCGTCATGGCCTGATGATTGCGGCGCAGCATGCACGCATGCCTGCGCCGCAATCCGGCAGTTGGCGGGGCGTCAGCGGTTGCGGCGTGTCAGGCTGCCGAAGTGGTAGCGTCCGCCGAGGAACACAATGCTGTCATCTTCATCCAGGCGCAGACGTCCGCCCACCGAGAACGCATCGCTGAGGTAGTACTGTCCACCGAACTCGAGCACCGCATCGGTCCCCGAGCGCAGCGAACTGTCGAGCATCACCGAGCCGCTGAGTTCTGCGTTGCGGGTGACCCACGCGCGCAACGTGCCGCCGAAGATCAGGCCGTCGTTGCTGATGGTGGACGGCGGGCCAGGGCGGCGCAGTCGCGAGTCGGCGTAGGCCACATGCGCGATCACGTCGGTGCTGGGAGCCAGGCCCCAGCGGTAACCGGCACCCAGCTGCATGGTTCGACGGGTGAAGTTGTTGCCGAAATCCCACTCCTGCCACGACGCGAAGGCGTGGAGACGGTCGATGATGTCGACGGAGGCGCCGAGCTCGAAGCCGCTGGAGCTGACGTCGCTCAGGGCGAAGTTCGCATACGCGTGGTTGTAGGATAGCGGGCCGTAGTCCGGCTGCTGCGCATGGGTGGCTGAGGAGCCAGCCAGCAGCGCCCCGGCAGCCAGGGCAGCGGTCAGTTTCTTCATGATGGTCACGATCCTTGGTTGAGAGCACAGTGCCATTTTAGTGCACCGGGCGTTTCGTGACACGAATTTGCCGTGAAAATCGTCGAATGTCGGCAATTGACGACATTCGACGTTGCCGGATGGCGAGGCGTTACGGCGGTGTGCCGCCGGCTTCGCGTATCTTGCGCAGCACCCTGTCTTCGAGCCACTGTGTGCTCCACCAGTCGATCGGGGTCACAGCCTCACCATGCAGCAGGGTGGTGAAGTGCAGATGATCGCCGCCGGCCAGTCCGGTGACGCCGGTTCGACCCAGGCGTTCCTCCATCTCCACCATGTCGCCTTCGCGTACGTCGACGGACGACAGATGGGAGTACAGCGTCTGCAGGCCCATGCCGTGATCGAGAATCACGGTGTTGCCGTAGATTCCCAGCCAGCCGGCGTGCAGCACGCGGCCACGGTTGGCGGCGAGCACCGGTGCGTTCGCCGTGGATGCAAGATCGAAGCCCAGGTGGACCTGGAAGTCGATTTCGCGGTCGTTGTAGACATAGGTGCGCTGATCGGCGAATCCGGCTTCAACGGCGGTGTTGATCAGCTGTCGGAAAGGGCCGCGCCACAGGATTTCGGGGGAGGTCTCCAGCGCTCTGGCGGCGATCGCCTCGTTGTTCATCCGTCGCAGGTCCCGGTTGATGCGCAGAAAAGACGCCAGCAGATCGGCCGGATCTTCGACCTCAAGCTCGGGGGTCTGCTGCAGTATCTGCGGCACGACGCGTTCCATGAACGCATCGTTCAGGCGGATCGTGCTGCGACGGAAGTTGCGCGGAAACACGCGGGTGTCGAAGGCCGCGGTACCTTCGTTGCCCAGTTCATCGCGCGCGTACAGCCGGATTGGTACATTGACTTCCTGGTTCCAGAGCACCGCGAAGAATGCGACGTGCAGTCCGGGGTCGTCGGAGATGCCGGCGCCGCTGGCGGGGTATCCCGGGAACTCGATGTCGCCGACCCGAACTCCGGACTCGGCTGCCGGCGGATTGACCCGGTAGACCACCATCTCCGAGCCGCCATGGTTCACATAGTGAAACATGGACTGCACGGTGACCTGTGGGGGAATCAGGCGCACCTCGAACTCGTGCGTGGTTGTCGATCCGGCCTCCCGGTAGCCAAACAGCACCGGCCGCGAGGCATTCACCGTGATGGTGGCCGTGCCCGCGCGCAGTTCCGGGACATCGCGCCTTCCCAGCGGCCGGTTGATCAGCAGCCGGTCTTCACCGTCGCGTACCGCCGCGGCGGACTCGTCGCCGAGACTGAACAGCGACATCTGCGTGTCGCCCTGGCGCAGTTCCACGTCCAGACGGGTGAATCGGGCACGTGGCGCTTCCACGACAATCGACAGCCGGCCGATCTGGCCGACCAGCGCAGGCTCGACAACAGTGATCTGCGGGCCGTCGGCGCGTCCTGCCTGGAACCAGGCCACCGCCACCCCGATCACGACTATTACTACCACGGCGATCAGTTTGTTCATTGGTAGGTATTGTACCGATCCGGCCGCGAGTCGCTACTGGTTGTGGTCGCTACGCGTCACTTCCGCAGGCGGGTGTGACGCTGGATACGGTCGATGCCGACACCCCGGATGACGGTCTTGCTTGCAATATTGAGGAAAAGTTGCGATGTTAACCACGCAACGGTGTTCTCGGGCGTTCTGAACACTTTCTGAAAGGGAATACTTTCCCAAAAAACGGCAGTCGGAAACGATTGACATTCAGTGGACAACTCAAGGATACTTCTGCCCCACATATGGTTACGAAATCAAAAAAGACCTCACGGTCAAAACGTCAACTCAAAACCGATATCAATCGTGAGTTCGACGGTGAAGGTGTCCGTAAGGCACTCCTGGCTGCGCTGGAAGTGCTGTACGGCGATTTTCCGCATCTGACTCTGGCACAGTACCTCGTTTCCCTTGAAGTGCTGGTCGCAGAAGCGGAAGGTTCCCCCCACACGCTCGTTTCCCTTGTCAGGAAGCTCAATATGCCATACTCGACCGCCTCGCGCGTCGTATGGTCTCTGACTCGGGAAGGTGGCGAAGTCGGTGTACTGATGTACGAACGTCACCCGACGGATCGCCGCAAGAAGTACCTGGTCATCGATCCGGATGGACCGGATCCGATGGTGCCGAAGGTGCTGAGCAAGACGCTGATCGAGTACTACGGCGACAGCGTTCTGAAACTCAAGCCCGTCGCGAGCTGATCGCAGTCAATCCAGCCGCTGGCGCGACTCCGGTCGCGCCAGCGTTGCTTCGTGCATGATCCGCGCCGCGGCCCACACCAGGGCTCCCCGGTGACTGCCGGCTATCAGCTGCAGACCCTCATCCAGCGTGACCCAGCGGCACTGGCTGCCCTGGCTGCTGCTGACACCATCTGCCTGTGCCTCTGCGTCCGCCGCTTCCGTGACCTCCGTCTCCGCCTCCGCGGCCGTCGTGCGTGCCACCGGCGCCGCTTCGTCACTGGAGACGGTTGCCAGTACGAAGACGGTTGCGCCGTCGGTTGCGCCGGTGCCGGCGGCAGCGCCATGGACGCCCTCACCTGAGGTCCCGTATGCGCCGGGCAGGCGCGTTGGCCTGCCGGATACCGCGGCAGCGGTTCGTGCATCGGCAAGCACCGCGACAATGGCGCTGTCGACATCGTCCGCCAGTGCGACCGGAAACCGCCATTCGCCCTGCCGACGGACCAGCAGAAACCGTGCGCCGTCCGCCGTTTCGCGCGTCACGATCACGCCTGCCGCCCGCCGAACGCCGTTCTGTTTCATGGCCGTGGCTCCGGCAACCCGCCGTACCGCCAGCCGGCCGCGGCTGTACCGCCGTGCGCCGAAAAAGTTAAGCTAACGGCCATGCACACCGAAATCACCGAATACAACCACGAAGATGTCGTCTGCGAAGGGTACGCTGCCTACGACTCGGCAACCATGGCCAAACGGCCCGGCGTACTGGTCTGTCACGCCTGGGGCGGGCAATCCGACCTGGAGCGCGACAAGGCGGAAAAGCTCGCCGCACTGGGTTATGTGGGTTTCGCCGCCGATCTGTTCGGCAAGGGCGTGCGCGGCGGCACGATGGAACGCAATCGAGCGCTGATCAAGCCCTTCATTGACGACCGTGCGCTGCTGCGCGAGCGGCTGATGGCATCGTTGGCGGCGTTGCGGGCCCATCCGCTGGTCGATACCAGCCGCATGGCCGCCATCGGCTACTGCTTTGGCGGGCTGTGTGTTCTGGACCTCGCCCGCAGCGTGCCGGACGGTCTGCGCGGGGTCGTGAGTTTTCACGGGCTGCTGCATCCGCCGTCGCTGGGGGAGCAGGCGCCGATTTCCAGCCGCATCCTGATCCTGCACGGATGGGATGATCCGCTGGCCGTTCCCGAGCATGTGCTGGCCATCGCCGGGGAACTGTCCGGGGCGGGTGCCGACTGGCAGCTGCATGCCTATGGCGGTACGCGGCATGCATTCACCAACCCGAACGCGAGCGATGCCGAGCATGGACTGGTGTACAACGAAGCTGCCGATCGCAGATCGTGGATCGCCATGAAGAATTTCCTTCGCGAAGCGCTTGCCTGATTCGTTCACCTTGCGGCTGAAACCGCGGTATGCCATGGAGTTGCCAATGCGCACATCTACTCGTAGCCTGATACTGCTGCCGGCCCTTGCGGTGATTCTGTCGGCGGCAGCGGCCTGTTCACCAACGGACTCCACGCCCTCCACATCCTCCCTGGCCAGCGACATGATCGATGCCATGGGCGGGCGGGCCGCGCTGGAAAGCGTGAATGTGCTGGTTGCCACCGGCACCGGAACGCGAACCCGGCTCGGCCAGGAGGCGGAAGCCGGCGGTGAGGATCCGCTGGCGACGCTGGAGATCACCGAAACACTCGATCTTGCCAACCAGCGCGCCGCCTTCGTCTACAACGTGCGCACCGGCGCGGGTTTCAACCAGCAGCGCACCGAAGTGCTCACGACGTTCGAGGGCCAGCCTGTCGGCTGGGCCACTGGCGGCGGCCGGCCGAACATCGCCACGTCGGTGGACGGGCTGTTCAGCTGGGCGGCGCAGAACTCGCCGGAGTGGCTGCTGCGCCGCAATGTGGTTTCGATCGCGCTGGCTGCTGCCGATGCACCCGCCGGTCAGCAACCACAGTCACGTCAGTTCGATGGTCGCGATACGCTGTACGGCACCACCGTGCTGCCGCTGACAGGTGAGCAGATCGGCCTCTACTTCGACCCCGATACCGGCCTGCTCGCCGGCTTCAGCGCCACCGACAGCGAAGTGATGCTTGGCGATGTGCCGGCGCGTTACGTGCTCGAGGACTATCGTGACGTCGGCGGGCTGCAACTGCCGCACTCCATCACCATCATCAAGGACGACCAGCCGTACTCCAGCCTCAGCTATACGTCCATGACGCTCAACGACAGCAGCGCGCTGGCAATCTTCGACGTGCCGGAAGACGCACACGAGCAGGCCCGCGCAGTGCTGGCGGCGGACGGTTCATGGGCGCCGGTGCAGCTCGAGCAGGTGGCCGAGAACGTGCACCAGGTCATGGCGTATTCGCACAACAGCATGGTCGTGGAGTTCCCCGACTTCGTGGCCGTGGTCGAGGCACCGTATACGCAGGCGCAGAGCCTTACGCTGGCACGACAGATTCGCGAACAGTTTGGCAAATCGGTACGTTACGTGATTCCCACCCATCCGCACTACGATCATGTCGGTGGCGTGCGGGCGCTGGTGGCACTCGGAGCGGATGTGATCGTCGCAGCCGGCCATGAGGCGGAAATGCGTCGCATCGTGGAGTCGCCACAGACCAATCCTGCCGACGAACTCGCCCGGCGCCGGGCTGCCGGTGAATCAGTGGGGCAGGTGATCGTGTTCGACGACACCACCACACTGGAAGATGGCGGTCAGCAGCTCGTGCTGTACGCCGTGAACGATTTCGAGCATGTGCGACCGATGGTGCTCGCCTATGTGCCGGAGGCTGGTGCGCTGTTCCAGAGTGACATCTTTTTCGGTGCCGTTACACCCGATGCGCAGGTGCTGTTGAACGCCATCCGGGTGCGCGAGCTCGGGGTGCAGCACATCGTCGGCGGCCACGGCGGCACGCTGCCGTTCAGTCAGCTGGCCGGCAACGGCCAGTAGCGGGCGCACGCCGGATTCTTCTGCGCGCCGGTGCTATCTCGCGGCGGCCGGTTTCCGACGACGTACGAAGCGTCGGATCCGGCCACCGCCGAGCCACAGACCGATGGCGCTGGTCGCCAGCGCGCCGATACTGAGCACGATGAGGCCCACGTCCCACAGGGGGCGGCGGCCATACCAGAACGCAAAGTCCAGGCTGTGCAGACCATTGAACAGCCAGCGCTCCAGCCGGTTCATGCGGTGCAGACGCGAGACGATGCGGCTGTGCGCGGGGTCCACGTAGTACCACGTGCGTTGCGGATCTTCGAACTTCACACGCAGTATCGGCAGCGGTGCCTGGCCGGTGCGTGAGTAGTAGTAGGCGTCGTACCGGGACAGCAGTTCATGGCTGGCGATCGGTACGCCACCGGCCGTGGCCGCAGCGAGCCTCTCCAGCAGCGAATCAATACTGAACGGCTCCTCGCGAACGCGCAGCGGGTCAGCCGTCAACAGCAGCGTGGCTGGTTGAAGCCGTTCGCGCGCACGAAACTGCTGCTCGTTGATGCCGGCTGATCGGCTGCCGTCGGTGTAGCGCACGAGGTAGTAGGGATCGTCCTGGATGCGCGTCAGTTCGATCTCCCTGGCGCTGCGTTCGCCCAGCACGGCCGACCAGGCTGTCGCATCGTGCAACGGGAATCGCTGCAGGTCGAGCGGCCCGCCGCTGTACACGTCACCCCGCACGGCAAGTCCCGGAACACTCTGCCACGCGAACGGCTGCATCGACAGCAGCCCGCTGAACACCCATGTCAATGCGAACAGACCGAACACCGCACCGGTGATGTAGTGCCAGCGCATCATGCCGCGATAGGGAATGGCGCGCGACAGATTGAACGGCCGGCTGCGGCGGAACTGCGTGAACGCCAGTATCAGGCCAAGCATCGCAATCAGACTTCCCACCGCCGAGGCGATCACCACGCTCCAGTACCAGGCCGGTTGATTGGTTCGCAAAGGCGTGATGTAGAACCAGTGCGGAATTGTTCCGGCCCAGGCCAGTGCGCGACTGGAACGGTTGGTGGCCAGTACGACTTCGGCGGTTCGTGGCGATACGTACAGCTCGGTGCGGGCGCGGTCATTGATGCGCAGCTTGTGCAGCGGCAACTCGCGGACCAGTCCCAGCGTCCACTGATCGGGCGCACTGACGACTCCAAGGTAGTGCACGCTGTCCAGAGGGACGGTGGCGAAGGTCGCCACGATACGACGTGCCGTGTCCGGGCCCGCCGATGCCAGGCGTTCCCCGGTGTCGGCGAACACGGTACTGGTGTCGCCGGTAACGGTGAAGCGGTACGCCGGCCGGCCCAGCACCGTCAGCAGCCGTGCCTGCGTCGGGTTCGAATCGGGCACGGCGCGGGAGGCCGCTTCCGCAGCGGAAAGCTGAACCGCGGCGAAGTCCAGTGCCGGCAGCCGGTCGAGCCGCGCCTGCGGTGACAGGCTAGGCATTCCGCCAGCGTACATCATGACGATCCCGGAGATGAACCAGACGATGAACACGAGGCTCATCGGGATGCCAAGGTAGCGATGAACCGCAATCAGCGCGCGTCGGAACATGGAATACACCGAACAATGGAATGGTGGCATCGCCAGATGCCGTTCTCCGGGTGTGCCGCTGAGCTGAAACACCATCGGGACGACGACCGCCAGCAGCAGCGTGATCCGCCGTCACCCGGGGCCATATCGCGTGCCTCATTCCGGCTTCCTGTCCGCACACGCAGATGCAACTATACTGGAGTCCGGTACGCGCAAAACAGCTTCCACACGACCCATGCGCCGAGTATTACTACTGCTGGCAGGCGGTTACCTGGCACTGACGGGGATCATGTTTCTGTCCCAGCACAGTCTGCTGTATCTGCCCGACATGCCCGGCCGCGCCCTGACGGCCACGCCGGCCGACATGGGTCTCGCCTACGAGGATGTGAACATCACCACCGCGGACGGTGTCGATCTGCACGGCTGGTGGCTGCCAGGCGATACGCCCACGACGCTGCTGTTCTTTCATGGCAACGCCGGCAACATCTCGCACCGCCTGCACAGTCTGGAGCAGTTTCATCGACTGGGTCTTTCGGTGCTGATCATCGATTATCGCGGCTACGGGCGCAGTGAAGGCCGGCCTGGCGAGCAGGGTACGTATGACGACGCGCTCGCGGCGTGGCATCACGTCACCGGGCAGCGCGGCATCCCCGCGGATGAAGTCATCCTCTTCGGGCGGTCGCTGGGCGCGGCCATCGCCGCCTGGCTGGGAACCCGGACGGCACCGGGGGCGGTGATTCTCGAGGGCGCTTTCACGTCGATACCGGATCTCGGACAGGAGCTGTATCCGTTTCTGCCGGTGCGCTGGCTGAGCCGTTTCGATTACGCTACACGTGAATACATCGCCGCGATTGCCGCCCCGGTGCTGATCGTGCATGCCACCCGCGATGAGGTGACGGGATTCCATCACGCGGAAGCATTGTATGAGGCGGCCACCGGCACGCGGCAGCTGCTGGCATTGGATGGAACGCACAATGATGCGCATGTGCGCGATGAGCGCCGCTATCTGGCGGGTATTTCCCGATTCCTGCGCGAAGCCGGTCTGGCGCATGCGGAGCAGACGGCCACACTCGCCGGCAAAACCGGCCCCCGCCCAACCATGGAGTGACGATGACAGCAAGAACCGTATTGCGTGCAGGAAACCCGCTGCTGCGTCGCAGCGCGGCGGAGGTGACCAGCTTCGGTGAGCCGTGGCTGCGTGTGCTGGTCGCCGATCTGATCGACACCATGCACGCCTACGATGGCGCGGGTCTTGCCGCGCCCCAGATCGGTGAGCCGTGGCGCGTGGTGGTGTTCGGTTTCGATGCCAACCCCCGCTACCCGGAGGCTGAACCGGTGCCGTTCACGGTGCTCGTCAATCCGGTGGTCACCGTTCTGGACGCGACGCTGGAGGAAGGTTGGGAAGGTTGTCTCAGTGTGCCCGGACTGCGCGGCCGGGTGCCAAGGCCTGCCGGCATCCGCTACCAGGGCACGGACCCGACGGGCGTTCCGATCGATCGCACGGTGTCGGGATTTCACGCGCGCGTCGTGCAGCACGAGTGCGATCATCTGGACGGCATCCTGTATCCGGAGCGGATGCGCGACCTGAGCACGCTGGGCTTCATCGAGGAGATTCGAGACAGTCAGGCTACGAACGACCTCGTCGCAGCCGACTAGCCGCGTTACCCCACAGCATCAGCAGGCACGGCGTCATGATCAGCGTGAGCACGGTGGCGAACGCCAGGCCGCCGGAAATCGCCGTGGACAGCTGCGTCCACCACTGTGTGGAAGGTCCGCCAATCTGGATCTCGCGCGTGACGAAGTTGATGTTCATGCCCAGCACCATCGGCATCAGTCCGAGGATCGTTGTTACCGTGGTCAGCAGCACCGGCCTGAGCCTCTCGGCGCAGGTGAGCAGGATGGCGTCGCGCACGGCAACGCCCTGACTGCGGATCAGGTTGTACGTGTCGATGAGCACGATGTTGTTGTTCACCACGATGCCCGCCAGCGCGATCACACCGATGCCGCTCATCACGATGCCGAACGGCTGATTGGTGACCAGCAGGCCGAGCAACACACCGACGGTTGAAAAAACCACCGCCGAAAGGATCAGCAATGCCTGATAGAAGCTGTTGAACTGCGTGACCAGAATGATCGCCATCAGAAACAGCGCCACGGCGAAGGCCCTGGACAGGAATTCTTCCGCCTCACGCTGATCCTGGTCCTCGCCCTTGAATACGATGTCGATGGCCGGATCGATGTCCGCGGTCGCCAGCCAGCGCTGCAGTTCACCGACCTTGTCGTCAGCCAGTACGCCGTCGGCCACGTCGGCGCCGATACGCATCACCGGCATGCCATCGGTTCTTTGCAGGGTGCCCACCCGCGGCGCCGCAGTACGCTTGACGAAGTTGCTGATCGGTACGCCGCCGGTGGCCGTTGCCACGCGCACGCGGTCCAGTTGCATCAGGCTGCGGTATTCCGCCGGAAAGCGAATGCGGATTTCCACTTCATCGTCGGCATCATCGGGGCGGAAGTCGCCGATGTGTATGCCATTGGTGACGAGCTGAATCGCATTGCCCACGGTGGTGAGATCGGTGCCGAAGCGCGCGGCCTGGTTGCGATCCACTTCCAGCCGCCATTCGATGCCCGGGATCGGCCTTGTATCGGTGATGTCGATCAGTCCCCCGATCGCCTCCATGCCTTCGCGCACGCGGGCGATGGCGTCGGGCAGCAGCTCGGCCTGGCGTGATGCCAGTTCCACCTGTATCGGCTTGCCGGTGGGTGGCCCCGACTCCTGCCCCTGGGTTTCGATCACGATGCCCGCGATGTCCGCGGTGCGCTCGCGGACTTCAGCCAGTATCTGTGCGGCGGGCCGTCGGTTCTGCCACTCGACGAAGCGCAGCTGTATGCGTCCGATCGTGTCTTCGTCGGCCTCGTCATCGAAGCGCAGGCCGCTGCGTGCATAGACGGACGTCAGCTCGGGCATGCCCAGGATCCGCGACTCGACCTGCTGAACCAGCGCGTCCCGCTCGACCACCGACAGGTCGCCGCGCGCGTGGATGTTCACCACCGCCTGCGGGGGCTCGACGTCCGGAAAAAACTCGAAGCCGCGTCCAAACAGTGCATACAGCGTGTACGCACCGGCGAGTATCACCGTGGCACCGAGGAAGATTTTGCCCGGATGACGCAGCGCGCGCCGCAACACGGCGATGTAGACGCCCGCGGCGCCACTCACGGCAGCCAGTCTTGCCGCCACGTCGTCGTCGCCACTGATCGCCCGGGTTGCGCCCACCGGAGCGCCGCCGCTCGCCATCGCCTGCTGCCGGCCCAGCAGGGCGCCCACGGCCGGTACGAACAGCAGGGCCATCACCAGCGACGCGGACAGCACGATAACCAGCGTGATCGGCAGGTACTTCATGAATTCGCCGGCGATGCCCGGCCAGAACAGCAGCGGCAGAAATGCCGACAGCGTCGTCGCCGTTGCCGCGGTAATCGGCCAGGCCATACGGTTCGCGGCCAGTATGTAGGCCTGTTTGCGCGTGAAGCCGTCGCGCAGATTGCGATCGGCGAGTTCCACGACCACGATCGCACCGTCGACCAGCATGCCCACTGACATGATCAGCGAAAACAGCACGACGATATTGATGCTGTAGCCGGCCACCGCGAGGATCAGGATGGCGGTCAGGAACGAGCCCGGAATCGCAAGGCCGACGAGTCCGGCCGAGCGCGGTCCCAGTGCCGCCAGCACCACGATCATCACCAGCAGCACGGCGGCGAGCACATTGTTCTGGAGATCGCCGAGCATGGTGCGCACATCCTCGGAGCTGTCCTGGGTGAACGTCACCTCGACGTTGCCGGGCCAGAACTGCCGTTCCAGCTCGACGGTATCGCGCACCATGTCCACGACATCGACGATGTTGGCGCCGATGCGCTTGGAGATCTCCAGCGCCACCGTGGGCTGGCCATTCAGCCGGGCATAGCCCTCGGGATCCTTGAACGTGCGGCGGATGGTGGCGATGTCCTGGAATGTGACGGTGCGCAGCCCGTCCGCCTTCACGGGCAGGGTCATGATGGATTCCAGGTTTTCGAACACGCCGGGCACCTTGACGGCGAAGCGCCCGCTGCCTGTGTCCAGCGCACCGGCCGCCACCAGCCGGTTGCTGCGCGAAACAAAGTTCAGCACGTCCTGGTAGTCGAGGTTGTAACTTTCAAGGCGAACCGGGTCGATGATCACTTCCAGCAGTTCGTCGCGATCACCGGCCACCTCGGCACGCAATACGCCGGGCAGTCCCTCCAGTGTGTCGCGCAGATCGCGCGCCAGCGAAACCAGTGCCCGCTCCGGTACATTGCCGTGCAGCTGTACGATCAGCACCGGGAACAGCGCGATGTTGACTTCGTTGACGGTGGGTTCGTCGGAATCCGCCGGCAGCTCGGCCTTGGCGGTATCCACCTTCTCGCGGACATCGGCCAGTGCTTTGGCGGCATCGAATCCGGCATCAAACTCGAGCACGATCACCGCACTGCCCTCGGCGGCCGTGGCGCGCAGCTCGCGCAGACCTTCCACCGTACGCAGCTCCTTCTCCATCGGCCGGATCAGCAGCCGTTCGGCATCCTCAGGAGAAATGCCGTCGTGGCCGATGTTGACGTACAGCAGCGGTATCGCAACATCGGGTTCGGCTTCCTTCGGAATCGACAGATAACTGGCCGATCCACCGATCAGCAGAACGATCAGTACCAGAATCACCGGACGGGGATGATTGACGAATGCGCGGATCAGGCTGTTCATGATGCGATGCGATGCGCTGGCGCTGGCCGTCAGCGGCGACGGGCGGCTTCGGCGTCGGATTCGTTCACGGGTTCCACACGCTCTCCGGGTGCGACGAAACCCTGACCGACGGAGATGATCCTCGCGGTGGGCGGCAGGCCGGCCACCCAGACACCATCGCTGCCGGAGCTGACGACATCGGTGGCAACGAAACGTACGATCCCGTCTTCGTCCACGACTTTCACGCCGATGGCGCCTTCGTCACTGAGGGTCAGCAAAGCCGAAGAGATGAAGTGCGCTTCGATCTCGTCGGCCTGAAGCTTCATCTCCGCGCTCAGCCCGGCGCGCAGTGTCCCGCCGGGGTTGGGTACGGCCAGCTCGATGCGGAAGGTGCGCGTGCTTTCCTCGGCAACCGGCGCGAGATAGCGCACCGTGCCCTCCAGCTCCGTGCCATCCACCGCGGTGGCAGTGCCGCGGACGCCAGGTGCCAGGAAGCCCACCTCACGTTCGCTGACTTCGCCGACCACGATCATGGGATTGGTGTCCACCAGCCGCGCGATCGTGTCGCCGACACTGACAAAGTCGCCCAGCTCGACGTGACGTTCCTGCATGATGGCATCGAACGGCGCGACGATATGGGTGCGCTGTATGTCCAGCTCGATCTGCTGCAGCGTCGCCCGGGCGGTTTGCAGCCGCGCATGGCTTTCCGCGATCTGCACATCGGCCGCCAGCTGCTGGCCGCGCAACCGCTGCGCTGCCTCATGCTGCAATGTCATGTAGGCGACCTGCGCACGTGCTTCATCAAGGCGTGCCTGCCGCTCGCGCAGGTCGATATCGGCGATGCTGTCACCGGCGCCGACCAGTTGGCCGCGCTCGGCGCCAAGCGCTGCGATGCGACCTTCGGTTTCGGCGCGCAGTTCCACGGAACGATTGGCCTGGGTGCGTGCGCTGAGGGTAATCTCGCGCGTCAGCCGCTGCGCCTCGGAGTCGCGCACGGTCACGCGCATGGCGCGGGCCGGTTCGCCGGGCCGTCTTGCGTCGGAACGTTCGCTGCGCGGATTGCGCGTCGCCGACGCGGATATCTCCGCCGGCGGGTGGCCGTTGGCAGGCGGGCTGTTCCGCCCGCCACGGTTGTCGCTGCCCAGGCCGGTCAGCATCCATATGGTGGCGGCCGCTGCAACGCCGGTGGCAAGCAGCACCGAGCTGGATAGTCGAAATCTTGGCATTGCGGATCCCTGCGGTCAGTCCTGGTCAACATCAGTCGCGCGAGTCGGCACGATTTGGACAATCCGACCCAAGCAGCGTGCGGTTGATCATCAATTCCCTACTACCTGATCGGACGGCAGCGTTGCGCGTGCCGGCGAACCGATGCCACTGCGGAAGCAGATTCCGTGCCAGTTCGCCGTGTGTCGCCAACTGGTTGAAAAATGGTTGGAAAGTTTCGCTCTCTGGATTTCCGGAACAGCGCGCGGGTGGCGTGGAATACTACCAGCTGGCGAGATTGACCAAAAGTCCGGAATGTCATGTCCGTCCGAACCGGCCTGCAGGTGCAGGTGCAGGCGGCAGGTGCAGGTGCAGGCGGCAGGTGCAGGTGCAGGCGGCAGGTGTGCGTGCGTACCCGCAGGCGGGCGGGTGTGCAGGCGTGGCGGCGATCAGGTCGGTATTCGCCTGCTGGCGGTGGCGCTGTCAGATGGCGCGGATCAGGGCGCGGGCGAACGGGGCAGTCACAGCGGGGCAGTCACAGCGGGGGTGTGCTGCAAGGCAGGCAACACAACCCCCGCAGCGGCTTTAGGGCTCGGTCAGAAATAACTTGGCATTCCTGACCGATCCCTTAGACGGATGCGCGTGCGTGTCGCGTCTGCCGCAGTGTGTAGCCACGCAGCTGATGCGCGAACTCGGTGAGGGCACGGATGCCACTGGCCTCGGCTTCGGTGCACCATGTCTTCAGGCGGGTGAGGCGGTCGGTTTCGCCTTCCACGGCCTGACTACACAGCGCAATCAGCCGCTGCTTGAAGTCGTAAATGGTTTTCAGGGTACTGTCCGGCTGAACGGTTTCCTCCAGCCAGGCGCGGGCGGCGGGATCGGTGCCGACAACGTGATCGCGAATCATCAGATGACGAATCCGTCGCAGCTGCTGGCGCGTGGACGTGGTCATCTGGCTGGCGTGCTGGCGCAGCACGGGGCGGATTACGCGCCGGCCGTACAGCTTCAGCACGTGGAAGCGATTGCCGAGCACCGCCTGCAGCGTCTCGGTGTCCACGCCTTCCTTGCCGTGCGCGAACGAGGCCGTTGGCGCGCTGCGGCGCACCTTCGCCAGGCCCACCATCTCCATCAGCCGGATATAGGCCCAGCCGATGTCGAATTCCCACCATTTGTTGGAAAGGCGCGCCGAGTACTGGTACGCATGGTGGTTGTTGTGCAGCTCCTCGCCACCGATCAGGATGCCGAATGGCACGATGTTGCGGGACGCATCCTGGGTCTCGAAATTGCGGTAGCCGAGGTAGTGGCCGACACCGTTGATCACGCCGGCGGCCCAGAACGGGATCCACAGCATCTGCACGAGGAAGATAGCCAGACCCGGCAGCCCGAACAGCACGAGATTGATGACCAGCATCAGCGTCACGCCGGACCAGCGGTGGCGGCTGTAGACATTGCGCTCCAGCCAGTCATCCGGCGCGCCGCGACCATAGCGTTCCAGGGTTTCCTGGTTGATCGATTCCTTGCGGTACAGCCAGGTGCCGGCGAACAGCACGGTCCA
The DNA here is from genome assembly GCA_050485645.1 of Gammaproteobacteria bacterium. Classification (GTDB taxonomy): domain Bacteria; phylum Pseudomonadota; class Gammaproteobacteria; order Steroidobacterales; family Rariloculaceae; genus JBJHBP01. The sequence continues at coordinate 24,101 of JBJHBT010000035.1, forward strand.
GATGCCGGCCTGCTGTGGACTGTGCGGATCTTCGGGCGTTTCGCACTTGGCGTGGTGCTTGCGGTGCACCGCGATCCATTCGCGGGTCACCATGCCGGTGGTCAGCCACAGCCAGAAGCGGAAAAAATGGCTGGAAATCGGGTGAAGCGTGAGCGCGCTGTGCGCCTGATGGCGATGCAGAAAGATCGTTACACAGGCGATCGTCACATGGGTAAGGGCCAGGGCCACGGCGACGTAGCCCCAGAAGGAGAGGTTTACGAGACCTTCAGACAGGAAAGATTGCAACGTCATCACTCCTTATACGCGTCCGACAGACCCTGATTCTGGCACAGGCTGCTGAGGCAGTCTGTACCCGAGCAGTTTCTCTATGCCTGCCAGCAGCTTACGTTCGTCATGGCTGATCAGCGACAAAGCCAGCCCTTCACGGCCGGCGCGGCCGGTGCGGCCGATGCGGTGTACATAGTGCTCAGGCACGTCCGGGAGGTCAAAGTTCACTACATGCGGCAGATGATCGATGTCGATGCCGCGCGCGGCGATGTCCGTGGCCACCAGCACGCGCACGGCGCCCTGCTTGAATTCGGCCAGCGCACGGGTGCGCGCGGCCTGACTCTTGTTGCCGTGAATCGCCGCGGCCTTGAGGCCGTCCTGCTCCAGCTGGCGTGCAAGCCGGTTGGCACCATGCTTGGTGCGGGTGAACACCAGCACCTGGCGCCAGTTGTTCTGGCCGATCAGGCGCGACAGCACGGTACGCTTGTGCAGTTTGTCCACGTTGTGCACCAGCTGTGTGATGCGGTCGGTGGTCGGGGCGTCGGTGGGCGCGTCCACCTGCACCGGATCATGCATCAGGCGTCTGGCGAGATCGCGGATGGCCGGCGGGAAAGTGGCTGAAAACAGCAGATTCTGGCGTTGCTTCGGCAGCATCGACAGCACACGCCGGATGTCGGGCAGAAAGCCCATGTCCAGCATGCGGTCGGCCTCATCCAGCACCAGAATCTCAACGCCTGACAGATCGGCGTGCTTCTGTGCAGCCAGGTCCAGCAGGCGCCCGGGCGTGGCGATCAGCACGTCGATGCCGCGACGCAGAGTCGAGATCTGCGGGTTGATGTTGACGCCACCGAACACCACGGCGGTGCGGATCGGCAGATGACGACCGTACTGCGAGGCGTTCTCGGCCACCTGAGCGGCCAGCTCACGCGTGGGCACCAGAATCAGCGCGCGTATGCGACGCGGGCCGCGTGTCGCGGGCGTTTCGCTCAGCCGGTGCAGCAGCGGCAGCATGAAGCCGGCCGTCTTGCCGGTGCCCGTCTGGGCGCCGGCCATCACGTCGCGGCCCTGAAGGACCACGGGAATGACGGCGGACTGAATGGGAGTAGGGCGGGCATAGCCCTGTTCGGCCACGGCGCGCAACAACGCGGCCGACAGGCCCAATTGATCAAATGACATTATCTAGAACTCCGCGATGGCCCCGTCCGCGCGTCAGTGATGACGATGCGGGCAACGGTCGGGCCTGATCGGATCAGGGTTTCGCACCGCTGAGGTTTCCGCGGTGGACGCTGGCGCAGACCGAATGTGCGCCTGAGGTGCGCGCACTATAGCAGAACGCCGGGGAAAGCAACGTGAAATCGCTTCGCTGTCCCCGAAGGTGAACAGCGCCTGTCAACCCAGGTCGATCTCGCCTTCCACCACGTGGTTCAGGTCGGTGCCTTCGGCGGTGATCACGGCGCGCACCGTCAATCTGCCCTTGCCGCGCAATGCGCGCGCCTCGACCAGCTGCTCGATGGCGTGCTGGGATGTCACGCCCACCTGCTTGAGAAACTTGCGCAGCGACAGATTGAACGGATCGGGTTCCATGTTTGTCCTCATGGGTTGTGCTCCGGGTGACGGTTCCTGCGAGACTGTTACGCTAACATACATGAACTTGCATCAATGGCCGGATTGACGCGCCGGCCTACCTTCCGAGGGTGAGGGCCGCCCGACTTCGTGACCGCAGAATCTCAACTGGAACTGTTCGCCGACCGCGGCGTCGCGATCGTTGTGCCGGCGGCGCAGCGCGAGCCCTCCCGACTCTCCCGGCCGGCTGAACCAGCCCGGCAGAACGAATCCGCCGAGCCGGTGCCGGTGTCGATCCGCAGAAGCCGGCGCGCACGCAGGCTGACGCTGCGCTTCATGCCGCCGCATACGCTGGAGCTGGTCGTGCCGTGGCGTGCCCGTCCGGCCGACGTGCAGGCATTTCTGCATGAGCAGCGGCAGTGGGTGATGGACGCCGGCCGTGCGCTGGCGCGCGCCAGGCAGGCACACGTCCTGCCCACCACCATCGCGTTGCCGGCAGTCTCTGAACACTGGACGGTCGAATGCCAGCCCGCGCGCAGGGAAGGCGTCAGTGCGTCGCGTACGAAGCGGCTGGTGCTCATTCATGCGCACAGCGAGGAGGCGGCCCCCGCGCTGCTGCGCGAATGGTTGCGCAGGGAGGCGCGTCGCGCGCTGGTTCCGTGGCTGCATCGCGAATCCGCGCGCACCGGCCTCAGTCCGACGGCGGTGCAGATCCGCCTGCAGCGAACGCGCTGGGGGAGCTGTTCGTCGGCCGGTGGCATCAGTCTGAATGCAGGCCTGCTTTTCGTTGCGCCGGAGCTGGTGCGTTACCTGATGGTCCACGAACTTTGCCACCTGCGGCACATGAACCATTCGCGGCGTTTCTGGCAGCTTGTGGAGAAAAACGAACCGGCTTACAGGGATCTCGATTCCCGGCTGGCACAGGCGTGGGCGGAAATTCCCTGGTGGGTGTACGCGGCGCAATCGCTGAATACGGAGTGATGACTATGACCGATGCGGGCTACTACCGCTTTCCTGCGATCCACGGCGATCGGCTGGTATTCGTTGCGGACGACGATCTGTGGACGGTTCAGGCCGGCGGTGGTATCGCGCGACGTCTGACCGCGAATCTGAGCGCCATCCAGCATCCGTACTTTTCGCCCGATGGAACGATGCTGGCGTTCACCGCGCGTGAGGAAGGCCAGTTCGAGGTGTATGTCATGCCGTCCGAAGGCGGTCCGTTGCGTCGCCTCACCTACCTGGGTGCGCACACCCAGGTGATTGGCTGGACCCCGGACGGCAGTGAAGTGCTGTTTGCCACCAATGCCGGAGAGCCCTTCGAGCGTGCGATCCTGTTCGTGCACTCGGTGCCGCTTGCCGGCGGCCAGCCGCGCGCCTGGCCGGTGGGGCCGGCGATGAGCATTTCGCTGGCGTCCGGAGGGCGTATCGCGATCGGCCGCAACAACAACGATCCGGCGCGCTGGAAACGCTATCGTGGTGGCACCGCCGGTGAAATCTGGGTGGATGCGGACGGCAGCGGACAATTCCAGCCGCTGCTCAGGCTCGACGGCAACATCGGCCGGCCCATGTGGCTCGGGGACCGCGTGTATTTCCTGTCGGACCATTCCGGTATCGGCAATCTGTATTCGTGTACACCGGCCGGAGGCGTGCTGCGACAGCACACCCGTCATGGCGATTTTTTCGTGCGTTTTCCGAACTGCGACGGCCGACGCATCGTCTATCACGCCGGCGCCGATCTCTATATTTACGACCCGGATACCGATCGCAGCGAGCGCGTGGCCATCGACTACCGCAGTCCGCGCGTGCAGCGCAGCCGCCGCTTCGTCGACGCGGCGCGCTACCTGGAAGGCTATGCGCTGCATCCGCGGGGCCACTCGTTGGCCGTCACGGCGCGTGGGCGCAGTGCGACCTTCGGCAACTGGGAAGGTCCGGTGACGGTGCTGCACACCTCAGGCGAACCATTCGTGCGATATCGATTGACGCAATGGCTGAACGACGGCGAGCGGCTGGTGTCGATCACCGACCGCAGCGGTGAGGAGCGCCTGGAGGTTCACGCGCCGCACGGCGGCACGGCGGTGGAGTATGCGTCGCTGGACACCGGCCATGTCGAGGCGCTGAAGGTGTCGCCGGCGGCCGATCAACTCCTGCTCAGCAATCACCGCCACGAGCTTCAGTTTGCGGATCTCACCACCGGTCAGCTGACGACGATCGCGCGCAGTCCGTATCAGCGTATCGATGGATTTGACTGGTCACCCGACGGGAAATGGGCTGCGTTCAGTTTCGCAACATCGCTGTACAGCGCCGGCATTCGACTCTGGAATCGCGACACGGGCGAAGTGCATACCGTGACAGAGCCCGTGCTGCGCGATATCGAGCCGGTGTTCGATCCGGACGGCCGGTATCTGTACTTCATCGGCCTGCGCGAACTGAATCCGGTGTATGACAATCTGCAGTTCGATATCGGCTTCCCGCGTGGCATGCGCCCCTACCTGGTGACGCTGAAGGCCGACGACACCTCGCCCTTCAGCCCCGGACCGCGACCGCTGGAGGAGGGCGCAAAGGGCGAGGCTGAACAGGCGACATCTGCCGCCGAAGGGAAGGCCGCCGAAGGGAAGTCTGCCGAAGGGAAGAATACCGACGGGAGGAATGCTGAAGGGCAGGCGGCTGAAGTGCGCATCGATCTGGAGGGCATCACGCGCCGCGTGGTGGCTTTCCCGGTGCCCGAAGGTCTGTATTCCTCGCTGGCGGCGATCGCCGGCAAGCTCCTTTACCTGAGCCATCAGATTCAGGGCGCTCTGAATCGTGACTGGCGCACCACGGAGCCGGAGGCGGGCGCCACGCTGGAAAGCTACGACCTGGGAGCGTGCAAGCCGGACACGCTGGTGAGTGGCGTGTCCGGCTTCGTGCTGTCACGCGATCGCAGGTCACTCGCCTATCGTGCCGGCAGACGGCTGCGTGTGGTGCGAGCCGGCCACAAACCGGCTGCCGCAACCGGGTCCGCCAATGAGGGCGGCAGCAGCAGTCAGACGCCGGGTCGAGACAGCGGCTGGATCGACCTGACGCGTTTCACCGTGCTGGTGGAGCCGGCCGCGGAGTGGCGTCAGATGGCGCGCGAAGCCTGGCGTCTGCAGCGTGAGCATTTCTGGACGGCCGACATGTCGCGGGTGGACTGGGACGAGGTGTGGTCGCAGTACGAACCGCTGCTCGATCGCGTGGGCACGCGCGCGGAGTTTTCCGATCTGTTGTGGGAGATGCAGGGTGAACTGGGTACGTCGCACGCCTATGAGATCGGCGGCGACTACCGGACGGAGCCGGCGTTTCCGCAGGGCTTTCTCGGCGCGGACCTGGTACTGGACCGGGATGCCGGCGTCTACCGCTTTACGCACGTGGTCAATGGCACGGCCGGAGAAGCCGATGCCGATTCACCGCTGAATGCACCAGGCGTGAACGTGCGTGTCGGAGAGGCATTGCTGGCGATCAACGGGCGCGTGCCCGACGACACCGATTCACCGTCGGCACTGCTGGTGCATCAGGCGGGTACACCGGTGCGCCTGACTGTCGGTGAACCCGATGGCGAAAGGCGTGACGTCGTCGTGCACACGCTGCGTTCCGAGCATCGTGCGCGCTATCGTGAGTGGGTGGAGCGCAACCGCCGGCGCGTTCACGATGCAACCGAGGGCCGCATCGGCTACGTGCATGTGCCGGACATGAGCCCACGTGGATTCTCCGAGTTTCATCGTCTGTACCTGGTGGAAGCGGCGCGGGACGGACTGATTGTCGACGTGCGGTTCAATGGCGGCGGTCACGTGTCGCAGCTGCTGATCCAGAAGCTGCGCCGTCGCCCGGTGGGTTACGACGTCTCCCGCTGGGGCTCGCCGGAACCCTATCCGTCACATGCGGTTCCCGGCCCGTTGGTGGCGGTCACCAACGAATGGGCGGGTTCGGATGGCGATATCTTCAGTCATGTGTTCAAGCTGATGAAGCTTGGCCCGCTGGTCGGCAAGCGCACCTGGGGCGGCGTCATTGGCATCTCACCGCGCCGCTCGCTGGTCGATGGCGCGATCACCACGCAGCCGGAGTATTCGTTCTGGTTCGAGGATGTGGGCTGGGGCGTGGAAAACTACGGCACCGACCCCGACGTGGAGGTGGAGATGGCGCCGCAGGACTACGCGCGCGGCCTGGATCCGCAACTGGACACGGCCATCGCGATCGCGCTGGAGAAACTGCGCACGGAACCGGTGGTACGGCCGGCCTTCGATGACCGGCCCAATCTGATGCACCCGCGTGAGCCCGCTTCAGACTGAATCGGAATCGGAATCGGAATCGGAATCGGTATCGGCGTGGGAGGCGGAAGCAGGGTTGCGGGCGCTGTCGAACAGTGCCTGAAGCAGATCCGGATCCAGTGAGCCGGCTGCGCCGATGACGACCAGCCGTGTGTCGCGCGTATCACCGCCTGTCGCGTGCGCGGCTGTGGGCCCGCTCGTCATCAGGTGCAGGCGTCGGCCCACGCCCTGAACCTGTGCCATGCGCGATGATGGATGCTCAGCGGGTGCCAGGGTGGATGGCTCCGGGGCGGGCGATCCAGGGGCGGGCGATCCAGGGGCCGATGGCTCCTGACGCAGGCGGGCAATGCCCTTGATGCGGTAGATGCTGGCGGGCAGCGTGCGGACGATCTCGTGCAACGCGGTGGCCGACAGTGCGTGCGATGTCTGGTAGTACCAGACATCGAACCGCGCATCGTGATCATCGCTGTGGCTGTGGCTGTGGCTGTCGCCGAGGCTGACGCCGACACCGACACCGACACCATCGCCATCGGCGTTGTCGGCACCGGGGGCGATGGCGTGCTCGGGGTGGCGGCAGCCGTCAGCGCGCCGGCTGCTGCTGCGCCGGGCGGTGTCGAGTGTCGACAGCAGCACAGGCGGCGGCGCATTGCCATGCACGGTGTGCAGGATACGCGCTCCGTTCAGCCAGTGCCGTATCTGCCTGTCGATGCGGGCCAGCTCCGTTGCCGTCACTGCATCCACCTTGTTGAGCAGTATCAGGTCGGCCACCATCAGCTGACGCAGTATCAGGTCATGTTCGGGATGGTCGGGGTCGAACTGCTGAGCGTCGACCACGCAGATCACGCCATCCAGGCGAATCGTCGAGCGGAACACCGGCGCCAGCAGCGTCGTGGCGATGCCGGTAGGGTCGGCCACGCCGCTGGCCTCAAGAACGATGTGCTGCGGGCGCTCCGAGCGGTGGGCCACCGTCATCACCGAGCTGACCAGGTCTTCCTTGATGCTGCAACAGATGCAGCCGTTGGTGAGCTTCACCGCGCCATCGCCCCGCCCGGCGATCAGTTCCTCGGCGATGTCCAGGTTGCCGAAATCATTGACCATTACTGCGATTCGCAGCCCATGGTCGCCGGCGAGGATGCGGTTCAGCACCGTTGTCTTGCCGGCGCCGAGAAATCCCGTCAGAACGGTAAGCGGTATCAGTGGAACGGAATCTGCGGTCGCTTCGTGCATCGGGCCAACAGTGACTCGGGAGCGCCCATGTTACCCGACCGCGGGATCACTGCCATCCATGCGCCGGTCTGTGACCGGTTTCACGCCACGCATCATTGCGCTACTCATGTGGCAATGGCGTTGCTAGTATGGCAGGCAGGTGCTCGTGAGACTGTCGAAAGTGGACGCCATCAGGTACCCGGGCAGTTGACGGCAGCAATAGGGGCAATGAAAACCACAGCCATTGAACAACGCCTCCAGGCGACTGTCGAGTCGTCGCCCAGCGGCCTGTTGATGACCGATGGCGCCGGCATCATCATGCTGGTCAACCGCGAGATCGAACGCCTGAGCGGTTACTCGCGTGATGAACTGATCGGTCAGTCCGTCGACCTGCTGGTGCCGCTGCGGTCACGCCCGCAGCATCCAAGTTTCCGCAAGGCTTTCCAGAAGCATCCAGAGTCGCGTGCGATGGGCGGCGGGCGAGAGCTGTTTGCGCAGCGCAAAGACGGCACGGAAGTCCCCGTCGAGATCGGTCTCAATCCACTGCACACCGACCAGGGACTGTACGTGATCGCCTCCGTGGTCGATATCAGTGCGCGTCTTGCAGCCCAGGATGAACGCCGCAGGCTGGAGGAGCGGTTGCGTGAGAGTCAGAAGCTCGAAGCCCTGGGCACGCTGGCGGGTGGTGTCGCACACGACTTCAACAATATTCTCGCCGCGATCGTCGGCTTCGCGGAACTGGCGCGCGAGTCATCGGGGGACCGCCCCCAGGTGATGGCGGACCTCGAGGAGCTGCTGCGCAACGCCGGCCGCGGCAAGGAGCTCATTCAGCGCATTCTGCGGTTCAGCCGGCGTCAGGATGAAGCGCGTATACCGCTGGACGTCACGGACACAGTCAACGAGACCGTTCGACTGCTGCGCGCAACACTACCGGCGACGATCGACATTCAGGTGCAGATTCACGGCAAACCGCCGCCGGTGTTGGCCAATGCAACATCGGTGCAGCAGGTGCTGCTGAATCTGGCGAACAACTCCGCGCATGCGATGCCGAACGGTGGCCGTATCAGAATCGAACTGGACTCGCGCTACCTGCGTGACCGCGCGGTGCGCATGCATCCCGGTCTGCATGAAGGCCACTACATCGTGCTCGCCGTGGAGGACAACGGCACCGGCATGTCCGACGAGGTGCGCGCACGTGTGTTCGAACCGTTCTTTACCACCAAGCCGGCCGGCGAGGGCAGTGGTCTGGGGCTGTCGCTGGTGCGTGGCATCGTGCACGACCACGGTGGTGCGATGGATCTCAACAGCGTGCAGGGGCGGGGCACCGAGGTCACCTGCCTGTTCCCCGTGGCGGAGGTGCCGGCGGATGAGACGGTCGTTGCCGAGGTTGTCGCCGATACAGGGGGCGCCACCGGCCACCGCGTGCTGCTGGTGGACGATGAACCGTCATTGGTGGTGGCCGGTGAACGCCGTCTGAAGAGCATGGGTTGCCAGGCGACCGGCGTGACCAGTCCGGAACAGGCCCTGGAACTCATCAGTCAGGCCGGATACGACCTGCTGATCACCGATCTGACCATGCCCGGCATGACCGGCACCGAGCTTGCGCGGCGTGCGCGGGCGCTGGATCCGCGTCTGCCGATCATTCTCCTGTCCGGCTATCCCCCGGAGACGTCCGATGACGAACTCGCGAGCCTGGGCATTCTCTGTACGCTGATGAAACCGGTGACCGCCGAAGAGCTTCGCGCGGCGATCACCGGCGTGTTCACTGCGCCGCCAGTCGATACGTCACGGTAACGCTGCCTGCGACGTCCACCTGACCCGGTTGCACCGGCGTCGACGCCATCATTTCCATGCGCGCGTCCCGAACCGCCATCGGGCGTACGTCTGCACCGCCGACGATCACGTCGATGACGCCGACGATGCGCAGGTTCATGGCCGCGGCAATGGCGTCGGCCTGGGCACGGGCATTGCGCGTGGCCTGTTGCAGCGCCAGATTGCGGGCCTCCTCGCTGTCGCGCACGTGGAACGACACGCCCTGAAGCTGATTGGCGCCGGCGCGTATGCCGGCATCGATCACATTGCCGATGCGCGCCAGTTCATCGAGCTGGATGCTCACCACATTGCCGGCGCGGTAACCCACGATGCGCGGTTCGTCCGTCACGGTGCCGTCGGCACGCGGCCGGTTGTTGGCGTAGACAGGGTTCAGCCACAGCTGTTCGGTGCGGATCGAACGCTCGGGTATCGCCAGTCCCTGCATCGCCTCGAGGATGGCCTGCATGGCCCTGTTCACCTGGCCCTGCGCCGCCTCCGCGTCTGCGCCTTCGGCATTCACGCCCAGCCGCACGATGGCACGGTCCGGATCCACCGACAGCTCCGCGCGTCCTGCCACCGTCAGCGTGGGCGACCGCGTCGAGCCATCGGCATCCTGCGCGAATACCCGTGGCGTGAGCAGTGTCAGAACAGCCGCCAGCAGTATCATCAGGCCGAAAGTCAGGCCGAAAGCGCCGATCAGGCGTTGCCGCCCGGCCGGTGGGTGAGCGCTTGAGTGTGCGTGTGCGTTCATCGCGGAGGACTCCGTAGCGGTGGTGTTAAGAGTATTCGGGTTCCAGTATGAACGCCAGATGAACAAGAACCCGCAGATCCGTTGCGCCGCCTTATGCCGATGCGATCGAGGCCGTAGGGGGCGGGCTGAACATCCCGTCCAGCCAGGTGGCCCGGGTTGCTCCGTTCGGGCCGGGCGGCGTGCGCGCAGCCGCCGTCAGCGGCGGACCTGTTGATCCGCCGCCCCATGTGAAGAATCGTTGTTCATGCTTGCCTGACCGCGAGCTTTAGTCGAGACTAGCCCGGTCGCCGGGGGGCGCCATCTCATCAATCTGCGACTTCAGGAAAAGTCGCTGAGCGCGGGTAGGGGCTCGCGTTCGCAGGGGGCGGTCTCATCCGCGACGGCGCGCCCGGCCGAAGTCGGCGTCACGCATATCAATAACAAGCTATCAGGAGACATCTACATGACCATGCTCATTGCGCTCACGATATCGATCAGCCTGCTGGCCGTCGGTGCGACGTGGCTGTTTCTGGTGCCGCTGGCGGCACTCCAGGTACAGGTCTGGCAGGGCTTCATCGCCTGGGCCTGCCATTATCACAGCGGCGGCAAGGTAACCGGCACGCGCATCACCATCGTTGGCATGAGCTTCGGTGCACTGGTTGGCGCCTGCTCGGTGTTTCTCGCCGGGCACCTTGGGTTTCTGGGTGATTTTGGAGCACCGGTGGCCGTGGGCGTCGGTGCCGCCGTGATCGTGCTGGCCGCACATCTGTCGCTGCTGTCGACGATTCCCGCCAGCGTCTACGGTTTCGCGTCGATCGCGGGCCCCATCCTGCTGATCGGCATGGGTCCCTGGGAAGCGCTGGTTCCGACCGTCATTTCCATCGTGATTGGCGCGCTGTTCGGTCTGGTGTCGGAAATCATCGCCAACAAGCTTGCGAAGCAGCCCGCCTGATCAGCCGGTGGGATCAACCGGATGCAGCTCGACCCGGTGCGGTTTGCGTACCGGGTCGTCTGTCTACCGGGCCGAGAATCAGCCTGACTTTCGGCTAACGCCGCGCGCCACCACCAGAAGACCGGGTGGTGGCCGTGCGGCGGCCGAATTCGAAGCGGGCCCCGAGCGAGTACACATCCCCGCCCAGTTCCACGCCTTCGATTTCCGTGCTGAAGCGCTGCAGCTCCAGAAACAGGAAAGAGCGCTTCAGCACTGAATCGCCGTAGTGCGCCACATTGCGCGGATCGAGGCGATCCAGAGACAGCTGCACGCCTGCGCGCAGTCCCGCGCCCGCGTCGGTGCGCCCCCGGCGTCGTGGCTGGAAGTCGACGCGCTGACTGTAGTAAGCGCGCACCACACCGATGCTGAGGTACGGGACCAGCAGTGGATGGCCGCCGCGATCCCAGCGCAGCCCGACGAACGCCTGCGCCGGCATCACCACATACTCCACGTCGCCGCCCAGCGATCCGTCCGGCAGCAGGCCTGCGCCGGTATCACGGCTGCGTCCCAGGGAGCCGCCGAATTCCAGCCAGTTGCGATAACGCCAGGCGAAGCTCAATCCCAGTTCGCGACTGCGATTGCTGCCGTAGTAGCGCGCATACTCCTCGATATCCGGCTCGAACCGCCCTGCTCTGAGCTCCACTGCCCAGCGTGAAGCGGGCGGTTGCGTCAAACGGCTGTCGTCCGCGGCTCGCACGTCCGTACTGACCGTGGCGGCCAGGGCGGCGAACGTCACGGCGAGCCAGGCGGTGGGGCTGGTGGTGGCACGGATCGCGCCTGACGATCGCGCCGCTGTTGCCAGTGTCCGGGGCCCAGTCATGCGCGACGGCAGGATTCACTGACCCGGCGAAGGTCCGATAGGCGCAGGCCGCGAGGTCGTCCGCTGCCCGGCAGCCTTTTGCGGTACGCCACCATCGCCGCCAGCAATGCAGCCAGCGTCAGGTTGGTGGCTGTCGATGAGCCCAGCAGCAGCAGTGAGAGGCCGACAAACGGCAGCAGCAGCAGCTGTACCGGCCCGCGCATCGCGGGGTGCTCATCGATGAAGGTGGCGATCCGCGGGCTGAGGCGGTAATACATCGCCACCAGCGCGCGACCGGGCCGGCTGCCGTTCAGGTAGCGGTCACGCAGGTCGCGCAGCACCAGCACCGAAGGAGCTGATGACGAGCTGAACGCGGCCGTGGCGATGAAGCAGCGATCGTCATCGGGCACGCGCGGCTGCGGCAGCGTCGGGTTGGGCGTCGCCAGCACCTGGGTGGACAGAGGACTTTCCGCCGCCGGCCCGATACTCACAGTCTCTTCAGCCGAGTACAGGCTTTCGTTGCGATCATCCGTGTTGTCCATCACCGTCACCGCGAGGTGGTACGTGGCGCGATTCAACGCCGCCACCGCGAAGCGGTGTGGAAGGTCGTTGGTCAGGCCGGTGACGGTGTAGCTGTCGACGTCGCCGACCTCCACCATGTTGTCCGTGACCGAATTGACACCGTAGTAGATGCGGTAGCCGTAGGCACCAGCCACCGGATTCCAGCTGATCACGGCCGCCTGATTGCGTGGGTCGACCATTACCTGTGTCGGTGTGGGCGGCGCGGAGACCGTGGGGTTGAGGTCTGTGAGTTCGAAGGCGGTCATGTTGCCGACATCGATCGGCGAGGGCAGCGTATCCGTGCCGGCATCGATACCGTCGTACGGCGGTCCGGGCGCGTTCAGGTTGTAGTGAACGTGGTAACTGCCCGGGTTGGCGGGGTTCGTCACACGGTAGTCGAGGTTGGCCTCCCAGCTCAGCGTGATGTTGAAAGGTCCATCGGGGCCGCCGCTGGTATCGGTGGCAAGCGGCTGCGGCACCGGGAACGGCCAGGGATCGGCGTAGGGGCCGCCATAGGCGCCCATGTCCGCCTGCGTGCCGTCGATCACGTCGGTGCCTTCGCCGTTGTTGATGCATGGCGAACCCAGGCGCAGATGAAAGTCACCGGCGCCGATGTCCACGAAACGAGGATCGCCGATACGGAAATTCGTTCCCAGTGCCTGATGTACGCCGCCGGAGAGCAGGTCATCGTTGTCGTAAAAGCAGTTGAACCGGACTTCCGTGTGCAGGTCCGCGAACGCCGAGGCGGTGATCGTGCTGATATTGCGGTAGAAGATGTTGTTGACGATCCATGTGCTGATCGAGCCGCGCCGGACGGCAACCACGTTGTCGTAGAACACGTTGTGCAGTATGTCGACCACGGACGGGGTGTCCACGTCCACCGCGAAGCCATCCAGTGTGTCGAAGATGTTGTTGGCGATGAAGATCTCGTCGCTGTTGATCACGTGGATGCCGTCGTCGGAATCCAGCAGCGTGAAGTTGCCGAACAGGATGTTGGTCGCACCGGAAATCCGCACCACCGGCTGCGTCAGGGAGGCCGCACGCAGCAGCGTCAGCGCCGCTTCCTCGCCGCGCACGTCGATGTGGCTGCGCAGTTGCAGGTTCTCGGTGTACAGACCCGGTGCGACGATAACCGTGTCGCCCGGCAGAGCGGCATTGATCGCCGCCTGTATGGTGGAATACTCATCGGGGACCAGCAGATCCGCGGCATGCGTGCCGGCCGCGGCCATGGCCAGCAGCAGGGAGGCGACGATCGCTCCCGCCCGGTGCCTCAATAACTGACAAGTTTGGTTGTTCATCGGATTTCGCGCCACGTGATTACACCCGGTTTCAGTGCCATGGTACGTGCCGAACCTGAGTGTAGCCTGAACGAAACCGCTTTTCCCGCCGCCGGAGCCGGCGCGTGCGGCAAAGTTCCGAAGGTCTCTGCTGTCTACGGAGTCATGCAGGGGCCGGACCAACAGGCGGTTCCAGCCACTGATGGCCCTTGAATACGGCGGTCAGCTGATCGCGTATCCACAGGCTGCGCGGTTCACTGTCGAAGCGTCGGTGCCAGTGCAGTCGCAGGTCGTAGGGCAGATCGAACGGTGGCAGCGATGCTGTCACGGCGCCGGTCAGCGATGCGAAGCGTGTCACCACCGCATACGGCAGCGTGGCGATCAGATCGGATTCCATGACAATGTATGGCGCACTGAGCACATGGGATACTGCCACGGGCATTGGCAGCTTCAGGCGATGCCGCATCAGGTAGCGGTCGAGGAGTTCCTGACTGCCGCCGGCCCTGCGCACGCGGACATGTTCGGCATTGCAGTAGGATTCCATCGTCAGTCGCGGCGTCCACAGTTCGTGCCTGGCGCGCATCAGACAGGCGAAGCCGTGTCTGGAGAGCGTGCGCTTACGGAAATTGCGCGTTGCCAGCGAGGGATGAAATCCGGCCGCGATGTCGATGTCACCGATCTCCAGTCCGTGTGCCAGAGCCTCGTCTGATACGGTGACGGTGGCCACGGTGCTGTGCGGCGCGTGCTGCCGAAAGTGTTCGACGATGGACGGATAGAACGCCATCTCGGCGATGTCGTTCACCGCCAATGTGATCGGCCGGGTGTTCGTGTACGGATCGAACGGTTCGCTGTGGAGGATGTCCTCCTGAAGCTGCTTCAGGTGCGGTCTGGCCACACGCACGATTTCACGCGCGCGCGGTGTCGGCACCAGACCCTTCGAGCCGCGAATGAACAGCGGGTCATCGAACGTGGTTCGCAGGCGGCGCAGCGCCTTGCTGACCGAGGGCTGACTCATGCCCAGACGTCGCCCGGCGCTGCTGACGCTCATTTCGTCATACAGGGCGACCAGTATCGGCAGCAGATTGAGGTCAGTCAGTTTCGAGTCCACGGATAGCCGGCCGGCAGGCCCTCCCCGCGACCGTCGCAGGGTCGCCCTGTCCAGTATCATCGTTGCCGTCGGTCAGTACGGCAAACCGACGTAGTTTTCCGCCAGCGACGTCATCGCCGCCTCCGACGAAAGCACATACTCCAGTTCCGCCGCGCGCAGCTGTTCGTCGAACCCATCGCCGGCACCGTTGTGCAGCAGTGTCGTCATCCAGGCGGAGAAGCGCTGCGCCTTCCACACCCGCCGCAATGCGGTTGCCGAGTACGTATCGAGTTGTTGTGCGTCGCCGTTCCGATACCAGGCGGTGAAGGCGCGGGACAGATAGTACACATCGGAGGCGGCCAGGTTCAGGCCCTTGGCGCCGGTGGGTGGCACGATATGCCCGGCGTCACCGGCGAGAAACAGTCGGCCTGTGCGCAGCGGCTCGGCAACGAAGCTGCGCATGGGCGTCACGCTCTTCTCGATCACTGTGCCCGTGTGGACGACCGCGGTATCACCGAGGCGCAACTGCAGTTCCTCGAATATCCGTGCGTCGGGCCATCGCTCCAGATCCTCATCGGGCGCGCATTGCAGGTAGCTGCGCGACACGCGCGGCGAGCGCATGCTGAACAGCGCGAAGCCGCGTCGATTGCGACAGTAGATCAGTTCCCCTGATGGTGGCGGGGCATCGACGAGCACCCCCAGCCACGCGTACGGATAGATTCGCTGATAGCTGCGGATGCCGCTCGCCGGGAAGCTGGAGCGACAGATGCCGTGGAAACCGTCGCATCCGGCGATGAAATCGCAGTCCAGTGTCTGCCGTTCGCCGTTGCCGATGAACGTTACGCTCGGCCTGTCGCCTTCGAAGTTGTTCGGCCTCACTTCGTCGGCTTCGAAGATGATGGTGCCCCCTGCAGCCAGTCGCGCCTTGACGAGATCCTTGGTGACCTCCGTCTGACCGTAGACCGTGACGGCACGGCCGCCGGTGCGGGTTGCCAGGTCGACCCGGTAACGCATGCCATCGAGCGCGATTTCAAAACCCTCATGGCGGAGACCTTCGCTGACCACGCGTGCGCCAACACCGGCCTGTTCGAGCAGTTCGACGGTGCCCTGCTCCAGAACGCCGGCGCGAATGCGGCCTTCCACGTAGCTGCGATCGCGGCGCTCGAGAATCACACTGGTGATGCCCTGATGGTGCAGCAGTTGCGACAGCAGCAGTCCGGCCGGGCCGCAGCCGATGATGGCAACCTGTGTTCGCATGCGTCGACTGTCCTTTCCGCCCCGTGCCTGCCGGGCTGCAGCGAGCATCCGTTCGCACGGTGCGGGTGTCAACCTATGCTCAAGCCGAATAGTGACTATGCAGATGGTGAATGTCGGTGCCGGTGCGGACAGGGGCTGGCAGGTCGTTGCAAGATGTCGGACATGCAGCGATGATCATCCGTTCGATGCCGCCATGCTTCGTGGCATGACCGGTAAAAAACAGGTTCTGCCAGGAGGGGATGCGGATGGCCAGTTTCAGAGTGAGTATCCGGCATGCGATCGCCAGTGCGATCGTTCTTGCTTGCGGCGGTGTGAGTACGGTCGGTGCACAGCGTGCTCATGTTGAGCCGGGAGAGGCATTCAGTGACTGTCGCAATTGTCCGGAGATGGTCGTGCTGCCCGCCGGTCGGTTTCTGATGGGCTCACCGGATTCAGAAGAAGGGCATCGGCCGAACGAGCGCCAGATGCAGATCACGTTCTCCCGTTCGTTTGCGATCAGTCGTACCTCCGTTACGTGGGATCAATGGGAGGCCTGTGTCCGTGATCGCTGGTGCGATGGCATCGCCGTGGAAACCGCGCTGCGGGCAGGCATGGATGGTGCGCCCAATCCGGATTTCGTCGATTTCGGGCGGGGCACACGGCCTGTTGTCGGTGTCAGCTGGTATGACGCGCAGCATTTCGTCGGCTGGCTGAATCATAAGGCCGGTGTCGATGATCTTTACCAGTTGCCGTCGGAAGCACAGTGGGAGTACGCCGCGCGCGCCGGTACAACAACCGCGTTCCCGTGGGGCGACACGCTGGATCATGACTTCGGCAACTTCGGCAGTGCCGGGCCGGGCATCGGCGGTCACGCCGAGGGCCGCGACATCTGGGTTGGCGAAACGGCACCGGTCGCGTCGTTCCCGCCCAACGCCTTCGGCCTGCACGATATGCACGGCAATATTTTCGAGTGGGTTGCGGACTGCTATGAGGAAGACCGCGCCAACACCCCTGTCGATGGTTCGGCGAATACCAGCGGCAATTGTGCGAATCGCGTGTTTCGCAACGGTACGTTTCTGAGCAACCCGTACATGCAGCGATCCGCACGCCGCGGCGCGCCGTATGAAAACACCAGGCGTGGACTGAACTACATCGGCTTCCGTGTCGTCAGAGTGTTCGACTGATTGACCGGTCGGCCGGCGACCCCGACGACGACAACC
>JBJHBT010000036.1:0-40984 GCA_050485645.1 Gammaproteobacteria bacterium
CCCACGCAGCAGCGCGCGCTTGAGCTGATCAACCAGATCAGCGTGTAGCCAGTCGGCTGCACACCAATCTCACGCTAACTGCCCAGACGTGCTAACAAAACCGCTCGGGCAAGGCGGGGAACTTCAGCCTAGCCGCAAGGTTGCCGCGCTAGGCGATCACTCAATCACCGCCACGAATAGACCCAAGCCAGAGAATCGGCCACTCCCGATGCAAAGCGGCCCCGCAACCTTCATGGGCCAGGTTAACTTGACGTGGAGTCGCGGCGCCTTCGTGAGATGCGTGGGCACGGCGTAACGCGAGGCCTTTTCTACGCCGGCTATAAATCCCGTCTCCCGTGTCTCAATCTGAGCAGAACAGGCCAGCTCGTCTCCGACGCCTGCGTGGCGCAGCGCTTTGCGCACCAAGGCCTCACGTCGTTTCATGAGACGTTCGAGCAGGGACTTCTGCTCTTCACTACGAGTCGCATTGCGGAGCTTCTCACGGAGGCCACCGGGGTCATCGTGTCCGGGGAGCACCACGGGCGTCACCGTCACCCACGTGGTGCCCTCCGAGACATAGCGCTTGAGCACGCGGTCACTTCGTGGGATCGCGGCGAGAACTGCCTGCACTTCACCCGTCTTTTCGTCGATGAGGTCGATGCCGCCGAGCACCCTTGAACCCCACGCGGTATCAGTGCCGCGTGCGTCAGTCGAAAACACCATCACGCGGCGTACGGCACCCACCGTCTGGCCGCCTTTGCCGCGTGGCTCGATACTGGGCACCGGCACGAGGAGCAACCGTGGCCCGTCGCCCTCTCCGTGGCCCATCACCGAGTCGCATACGCGCTCTTCAGACCACCCGGCGTGCTCTGCGGCGGTGCGCACCGCGTGCCGCAACATGCCGGCCACGGCCATGCCGCGGCTTGCGGCATCGAACGCACGGAAGTTGTCTGACTCGACATGCATGAGCGTGAAAGCCGCAACGTCGGGGGTGAGGCGTTGATCGCTGCGCGCGTAGCGAGTGATGGCGAAGGTCGAGAGCGCGGGCGGCGGCCGCAACGTCGGATCGGCGAGG
Organism: Gammaproteobacteria bacterium; assembly: GCA_050485645.1. GTDB lineage: Bacteria > Pseudomonadota > Gammaproteobacteria > Steroidobacterales > Rariloculaceae > JBJHBP01. Next base: position 1,055 of record JBJHBT010000036.1, read on the forward strand.
CTGGTGCGAGCCGAGAATGCTTCGTGGCGTCGATTGATATCCTTCAGCGTGTCGGCCGTCGGCACCCGCAGCTCACGGCGCCCGTCACTGCGTGGCTCCCACATTTTGACCGGCGCAGACAGATCGGCGAGCCGCGCGCCATCGATGATCGTCCCATCACCGACGACGAGGTCGACGCCCCAACCGAGCGCCACCACGCCGCGCGCAGCCTTGATGAGCATAGCGCTCATAGACTCGTCTCCGTCGAGCTGCCACACGTAGTGCACAACCGATTCGTCCGGCAGGCGGTGCGGCCGCACGTTTTTCATCGTGCGGTGCTCGGCCACGCTGCCCTCGTTGCCACGGCTCCACTGTTTCCCGACGCGGTCCATCGCGTTATGCGGAACCGAGAGCCGGTAACCCACGGCGCTCTCGATGGCCTCTGGGGCGATGATGAGCGGCGCCGCACGTTGCTCCAACCAGATCAGGGCTCCGCGCATCGACTCCAACGTGCCAGCGCGGGCTGAAGCCGCCACCACTGCCTGGAACGCGCGCAGCGGCGACGGTGGCCACTCCGGCGCGCCTTCGTCTCCACGACCGTGGAACCACGGAGAGAGGAAACGGAATGACAGCACGAAGTAGCGACTCATTCGGCCTCCGCCTTCTTCTGCGCCCTCTTTTTCTTGCCCTCGCCGAGGGTCTCGTCTTTCGCGAGCTTGGTGTCGAACTTCACTGTTTTGCTCTCTCCGACACCGAAAGCTGCAGCCGCTTTCTTCGCAAAAGCCAGCGCCGTATCGTGCGTAAGTCCTGAGGCTTCGCGCCGACCGTTGGGAAAGACCACATTCGACTCAGGCTTCTTCTCGCCGTCGAGCACGAGGTTGCAGCCTTGCCGCAGAAAGCCCACCGCAGGTTTCGTGAAGGCCACAAGTGCGAGGCCCATCAGGTAAGCGTGCAATTTCTTCGTTTCGTCGTCGGTTGTGCCGCGGAGAAGCCGCAGCGCGGCCACCTGCAACGTCACCTCGCGGCGGATATCACCCTTCGCAATGACGCCACCGTGCGTAGCGGACGCCGGCACGTGGCGGAAACCGCGTTCCGAGTAGGCCTTGAGCGCGTTCTTGTCTTCGGTGTCTTCGAGCAGCCCTTCTTCGACATACTCGGTGGCGGGGTTGTACTGCGCTGAGCGCGTCAGCTTCGCGACATTGAAAGCGCGAACGGTGGCGGCGAGCAGACGTGGCGCCTTCGCTTGTGTGTCACGCGAATCCCACACGCCGAACACGAGCGAGGTAGGAGCCAACTTCGCGAGAGGCACCGCGTTACCCTTCTTGAGTGACTGGAACGCCTGCTGCAGCTCGCACTTCAACTCGGTGCACCGCACTATGGCATCTCCGGCGCGGTGACCCGCCTCGAGAATACTGACCTTCTTCTCTCCAGCCTCGACCACGAGCTGCGGCACGAGTGCCGCGTAGTCTCCCGTCGCGAACATCGGCTCGATACGATTGGCTTGGGAACCGACAGAGTCGACGAGACAGACGTTCTCGCCGTTGCCCCACTCGTTGATGTTGTAGCCGCCGGGAAACTCCCTTGTGTTCTCAGCAGCAGCGAACGTCGGCGGGAAGAAGACGCCATCCTTGCCTTCCACCGGTGTTAGATACTCGCGCAACACGAGGGCTGCGGGTGCGTCAGCAGAGTCTTCGAGCCACGCCTCGATCTTCACTTCACTCATATCCATCTCCATTCACGGGAACTGCGGGTGAGAATGCCTTGTGTTTGCGTTGATCAGTCCGAAACGCACTTTCGAAACGGAAGAGCGGCCCAGGGGAGGGCAGCGCGTCTGACATGGCGAGCGCTGCCAGTGTCACCGGCAGCGGCTTCTGCCACGCGCGGTAGCGGTACAAGCGGAGCTTCGTGCTTGCGGGTCGGAAGCGCTGGAGTCCCAGCAAAGTGAAGAACTCCGTCGCGCTGTAGGCTACTGTCTCCAACGACAGCGCATCCGACGAGAACCCGACGTCGAGCGGAAGTGCGGTCGCCCCACGTCGCCCATCGAAGTAGTACGGCTCGACCTTCTTACCGTCGGCGCCGAAGACGACGTGACCATCGTCGAAGAAGCCGTTGCCCAGGGTGTTCTGCAGATCCCTCTGGAGGCTCCTCGCGATGCGATCGACCGACATACGGCCGGCCCAAGTCTTCAGGCCGCGCTCGACCTTCCACCAGTCGAGCCGCAGATCGAACGGGCCAGCGAGCTGCAGTGCCGACGATGTCTGATTCTCTGGCTCCAGCAATTCAAGTGGCGCCTGTACTGTCTTCTCAACCAGTTCCTTCAAGTCACCCTCGGACACCACGAACTGCGCACCGTCGAAGTGCGCCGTCGCACGCGACCACAGGCGTTGCGCAAGTTCGAATACCCCGCAGGAGCCAAAGAACTGGCCTGGGTTGGTGACGTCTACGTCTAGGCAGATCATTCAGACACCTCTTCTTCAGACCCGAGCACGTCGGCCGCGCGCAGAATCGACTCGAGCCACGCGAGTCCCCAGCGACCGTAGCGCCGTTGCAGCCGGTCGAAGCGCAGCGGCACCTCGCGCACCAGCGACGCCACAACACTTTCCTTGACCTCCGGGTCGTAGCTCTCAATGATCGGAAAGTGCGGGCGCGCACGGCCGTGGTGGGCTGCAACGACGTGCAAGGCAAGGTCTCGCGCTTCATCACTCAGATTACTGAAGTCACCATCGTGCAGAGAGCCCAACTCGTGGCGGTAGTGGCTCAGCTCCGAGGGCTGCATGGGGCCCTTCGCAAGCGGCGGCTCCCTGAAGCGCTTGATTGACCGTTGCCAGACGCGACGCTGCTTGCCGAGGTCGTGCGCGAGGCCCGCGCGTGCGAGCGCGTTGCGTTGTTCCTCCGGCAGACTAAGGCACTCCGCGAGACGGGCGGCCCACATTTCAGTGCGGCGGAGATGTGTGTCTAGCAGCAGCTCCGTTCGTCGGGTGCGCGAGCCGTCGTCATCGGCACGCGATGAAACGGCATACAAGTGCCACCACAGAGCCTCATCGTCTTCGTCGCCCGAGCGCCGAATCGACCGCACCAGCCGCATCCGCTCGGGCGCTACTGTCTCTTCTTCCGCCTCGTGTACAAGCCGTTCGTCGTGTTTGGGGCCAAGGTCATAGCTTTCGGATGAATCAAACTCAGCGGCGCCATTGAAGAGGCCGTTACTCAAGCCGCCAGCCTCCGGCGCCAACACCACCGTGGCGTTGTCGAGCGTCGGATTTTTCTTCGAGTCGTAGCCGTCGACGAGTTCGCTGAGCTTAACGAACATGGCGGGCGCGTCGTGCCGGATAAGCCAGGCACGCTGCGCACCGCCGTCGTCTCTCACGGTGAGCTTCTCGAGTTGCTTCACTACACGCTTAGTGACGTCGCTCAACGTCTCGCGGCTGCGCAAAGGGTAGTCGGCGAGAAAATCGTCGAGTTTTTCCTGACCGAGATGCTCTGGCGTGAGCCATGCCACCTCGCGACGCCATGCGATGATCGTGCGGGGTAGTTTCCACTCAGCTACGCCGTGCAGCCACTCATCGACCGGCGGACGGCCGGGGAGCGCGTCGGTAATAGTGGTGTACGACCATCGATCAAACAGCAACGCGTCGACGTAGTGAGTGTGGGGCTGAGGCGTCGCGGCTTTAAGTCGCGCGTCACGAGGCAATACACGAAGGGCTGACGGAGACGCATCGCGCTTTTCATCGCTGCGCACGGGCAGTTCGCCGAGTAGCTCCTTTGTGAAAAAACGCGCGTAGTCGTACTCGTCTCTCCGATTATCTGGTTTGTCTTCGTCTCCCTCTTCGCTATTGGCCCTTTGTTTGCGCGGCTCCTTCAACTTTTCGCAGTAAACGTGCACCTCCGCATCGCCTTCGCCGAAGCGGTTGACACGGCCCAACCGCTGCGCGAGCGCGTCGAATGGCGGGAGGTCGGTAACAAGATGGTCAGCTGAAAGGTCGATGCCCACTTCGCCAGCTGACGTCGCGACGAGGAAGACAGTGCCCTCCTGCATCCCCACGTCGTTGCCGGACTTGGGGAGGAAGCGGGCGAATACGGAGTTCCTTACCAACTGGTCCCGCTCCGCGCCGCGCATGGTTCCGGTCAAAGTGGCAACGCTGTGTTTCTTCACCTTGCGTAATGCCCGCGCACACCTCTCGGCGTCGTCCACCGATGAGAGAAAGACGATAACCTTCCCTTCGAGCTCCTCGGCCTTCGCTGCGATGCGGTCGGGAAGCACTTTCCTGTCATCCAATAGGTGGAGCTGCAACCCCTTCCTCGCATGGAGTCGCTCATTCACCACGTTGTTGCGGAGATCTTCATCGCCGAGCGTAAAATCAGCCTGCGCGCGGCCTGTGGCGGACAGCGCCAACACCTTCAGCGGGCGGGGCTCATGGCTGCGCTGCTGCTCGTGGGTGATGGCGGTGAGGAGTTCTTGAAACGCAGGCTCGAGGTGGGCTTCGTCGTGGACCAGTAGCACATCTTGCCCAAGAAAACCGGCGTGGAGGGGCCTACTGCGGAAACCACAGCCGTAGCCGCTGAAAAGCAGTCGGCTGCCCACCATGTCGACGGTACCCACGATGATGGCGGGTCGTGACGGATCTCGCCGCCACTCCGCGTTATCGGCGAACTCTCCTCGGAGCGTGCTGATCGCCAGCGGGTGCCCCGCAGGTACCGCCGCCAGCCCATCGAGGGCTGCGCGGAGGTGCCGTGCCTCAGGCTTCAGGAGTTCCATACGTAGCCGCTCGGCTTCGGCGGTGGACTGATCGACAACCGTACGCCGGTTGACGACGTACACGAGTCGTCGCGGCAGCTTTGGGTTTCTCACCAACGCGAGCACCCACAGCGAGATAACGCTCGTCTTGCCGAGTCCCGTCGGTAGATCACAGGCGTTCGGGAAGTCACCGACAATGAAGCGTTCGTAGAGGGCGCGCTGCCAAGGAAAAGGTGGGTTGCCAGTGAGCAGCGCGAAGTCATCGTCAAAGGCCATGCAGTAGTCCTCTCCGTAAAATACCCCGTCTTTCAGGACGACTGATCAGGCCTAGGCAGATGTGCCAGTAGCTCACGCGCTCAGGTGGATCTGCCTCGCCGGACCACAGCCACGCCTTGCCCTTGCTCCCCAGCATCTTTTGGACACGGACGAAGGAGACGGAGCAACTCTCCTCTGCAGGCTCCAGCATCGGGCCGTCGAAGTCATCGCCGTGCGTAGGGTCGTCGCACGGCCAGTCTCGCCAGAAGACCATTACGTCGAGTTCCGGATCGGTCCCGTGCCTGCCACAGACGCACATTACTTTCCATTCCTTCCATTGCATGTCCTGTTCTACAAAAGCCTCGCACACCACACTTTCAATTCCTGACAGTGGCCTTCGATAACGAGCATTCCCCTGCTGGATCACTCCCTGCCCCATACCGCGCCAACGCATCGCGCAGCGCCAATTCCACTGCCCTGCGCAACGCGACCGGCGCAACAACCTCAACCTCAGCCCCATGCCGCAGAACATCCATCACCAGCTCCCGATCATCCCGGTACGGAACACGCAGCTCGTAGCGCCCGTCGGTGAGGTGCTGCCCGACCTGTTCCGGATGCCAGCGCTCGTCGGCAACCCAGCGCGCGCGTTCGCCCGAGAAGCGCAGCACCGCGGTTCGGTTCGCCTTGCCGGAGAAGATTCCGTAGCTGCTGGCGAAGTACTCGTCGAGTTCGGCATCGGCGACGGTGTGTGCGGGCTCGTCGAGTTCCTGTGCATCGCGCACGCGGTCGATCGAGAACGTGCGCAGCCCGTCGCGCAGGTGGCACCAGGCGTCGAGCAGCCAGTTTTCGCGGTAGTGCACCAGACGCTGGGGTGAAACGGTACGTTCGGTAACGCGGTTGCGGTCGCGACCGTGGTAGGTCACACGAATTCTGTTGCGTTGCAGCGTGGCGGAAGCCAGTGTGTGAAAGCACGGCCCGGCTGGCCGCGACGCCATACCGAGCACCCGGATGCGATGAGCCGCCTCGCCGAGGCCGAGCTGCCGGTGCTTCAGCAGATCTGCAATGCGGCGGGCCAGCGGCGCAAGATGCTCACCGAGCAGACCGGGTTCCAGGCTTTCGAAGAGCCGGTCGAACACCAGTAGCGCCTGCAGTTCCTTTGTGTTGAACCACAGGCCCGGCAGTTCGTAGGCGTCGTTGCCGCCACGGTTGTTGTAATAGTAGCCGCCGAGATCATCGTGCCACTCGATCGGCGCTTTGAGGTGATCCTTCATGAGCCGGATGACGCGAAACACGGTCACCTCGGAACATTCCAGCGCACGCATCAGGTCCTCGCGCGAGACAGGCGTCCGCCGCGCGTTCAGCAGGCCGTGCAGCCTGTAGATGCGATCGAATTTGTCCAGCGTCCCCCTCCCGTTTGCGTGGACGGCGCAGGCTTCGCGGCGCCCCGCCGGAACTCTGCTGTGCAAACGCTTTCGCGATCACGCAGCCGTTGACGGCCGATACTGCGGATGGCGTGATACCTGGCCGGCGCCGCTTCTGGAAACGACACGATTGATTTACCCCAAGGCTTCTACGCAACGACAATGCGCTATGCAATCTTGCCGTTCACGGTTTGTGACAGCCGTTCGATTTAACCTGAACACTGTGTGAAGAAGATCCCACGTCGCCCCGAAACGCATCTCCGGCACAGGATCACCAGCCTGGCTTGTTCGCGATCACGAAGCCTTCCCGGCTTGCGCCTGCGACCGGATGGCTGAGCACCGCCTCCCGCGGACCCAGCGCCAGCGACGCATGTACCATGCCGCTGTCACGCAGATGCTTGTGCGCGCACCGAAAGCGGGGAATCAGCGAACGGCCCACGGCCCGGTGACTATGACTTCCGACCGGCGGAGATCGCTTCGCATACCACCGCCGAACGGTCCAGGGGCACGCTGAACGTCGCCACGCAGCCGCGCGCACCGAGACGGTTTTCAAGCGCAATGCGTCCGCCGTGGTTCTCGATGATTTCCCGTGACAGCGCCAGTCCGATGCCGGTACCGCCCGGCTTGGTCGTGAAGAACGGCACCCACAGATTATCGGTGCGCGCAAGGCCGGGACCGTCATCGCTGATCGCCACGATCAGCTCGTCTCCTTCAAGCGCCCAGCTGATACACACTTCGCCATCGTCACCTGCGGCCTCCACCGCGTTGCGAATCAGATTGATCAGCACCTGTTCTATCTGATCGGCATCGGCTCGCACGTTGGCATCCGGCCCACCGGTGACGGTGACGGATTCACTGTGCAACGACGCGACATGCTGCGCCAGCGGCGCGAAGGCAATGTCACGCGATACCGGCGGTGGCAGACGTGCCAGCCGCGCATAGGCCCCCATGAAGCGCGCCAGCGCTTCGGCCCGATCGTGAATGATGGCCAGCCCCTGCGCCGTGTCCTCGCGCCAGTCACCCGGCAACGGGTCGCGATCGATCAGACTGCGTAATGTGCCCGCCATGGACTTGATCGGCGTCAGTGAACTGTTCAACTCGTGGCCCATGACGCGCACGATGCGCCGCCAGGCCTGGCGCTCCTCGTCGCGCAACGCGCGGCTGAGATCGGAAATCACCAGCAGTTCGTGGGGCCAGCCGCCGGCACGAAACACGCGCCGCCGCACTTCCCAACGTCCGCTGCCGCCCGGAAAACGGTGGGCCATGATCGTGCCCGAAGGCACGGCCAGCATGGCAGCAAGGCCGGCTTCATCGGCACTTGCACCGTTCAACCGCCCGTCGTCGGCGGCCAGCAACGCCTGACCTGCGGGATTGATGACCAGCAGCCGACGATCCTGATCGAACGCGAAAACGGCCATGTCGATCTCGGCAATGACCTTGCCGAGCAGCACGCCCGCCTCCACTCCGTCCAGGCGCTGGTCATAAAGCACCTGGCTGAGCAGGTTCAGTTCGTGCATGACCTCACCCACGGCGTCCGGCGGATCCGCACTGCGTCCCCGCAGCGAGTAATCACCTTCGCGCAGCGCTTCGATCAGACTCGCCAGGGTGCGCAACGGACGAACCGCCTGGCGCTGCACCACCGAGGCGCCGATCAACACAGCCCCCGTGACGAGCACAAACAGTGTCCAGCGCAACGCGGCACCAGCATCCCAGATCCAAAGCAGCAGTGACGCCGCAAGCCACGCAGGCGCCACGGCGGCCAATGTCGTCAGCAACAGTCGGGTCTGAAAGCGAATCCGGCCGCGCACGATCAAAGGCCGAACTTTTCCATACGCCGATACAGCGCGGAGCGGCTGACACCGAGCTCATCCGCGGCTGCCACCACATTGCCTTCGTGACGGGCGATGGCCGACCGGATCGCCTCGCACTCGATCGCTTCCAGCGTCATGGGCCGACGCTCCGCCTGCCCGGCCGTCAGGGTCAGATCCGCCGGTTGAATCGCGTCGCTGTTGGCCATCAGCACCGCCCGTTCGACAACATGGCAAAGCTCCCGGACGTTGCCCGGCCATGGATATCGTCGCAGCGCCGACAACGCGGCATCGCTGAACCCACCGATGCCGCGTCGATACCGCTGCGCGTGTCGATGCAGAAAGTGCTGCGCCAGCCGCACCATATCGTCGCCGCGATCACGCAGCGGCGGGAGATCGATGTGTATCGTATTCAGCCTGTACAACAGATCGCTGCGAAAGCGCCCCGCGTCCATTTCGGTGCGCAGCTGGGCGTTGGTGGCTGCAATCACGCGCACATCGGCCGACTGCGTGCGCGAGGAACCCAGTCGTTCAAACTCGCCGTCTTCCAGCACCCGAAGCAGCCTGGCCTGCTGCGCAAACGGGATGTTCGCGATCTCGTCCAGAAACAGCGTGCCGCCGTCAGCAAGCTCAAAACGACCGATACGATCCGTTCTGGCGTCCGTGAAGGCACCCTTCACATGGCCGAACAGCTCACTCTCGAACACGGTTTCGGAGAGACTGCCGATATTGACCACGACCAGACCGCGGTCGCGACGCGACGAGGCGTTGTGCAGCAGACGCGCGACCAGACCCTTGCCGGTGCCACTCTCACCGGTGAGCAGCACATTGGCGTCGCTGGGTGCGACGCGTTCCATCGTCTCCAGCACCGGCCGCATGGCCGGCGAGTCGGCAATCAGTTCGCCATCGAGCGTGTCCACAGACCCGCGCTCTGCTTCCAGCGCACGCGCACGTTCAAGCGCCTGACCGAGGGCCACCTGCGTGCGCAGCACACTGAGCAGGCGTTCGTTTTCCCAGGGCTTTTCGATGAAGTCCTGCGCGCCCCGGCGCATGGCCTCCACGGCAATGCCTATGGTGCCCCAGGCGGTCATGACGACGATGGGTGTATGCGCATCGAACTCGCGTATACGGGCGATCAGCTCCAGCCCTTCCTCGCCCGAGGTCGTATCGCGCGTATAGTTCAGGTCCATCAGCACCGCATCGGCCGCGCGGGTACGCAGCGCACTCACCAGCGCAGCCGGTTCCGTGAACGTCTCGACGGCGAACCCTTCGTTTTTCAACAGCAGGCGTGCCGACTCGAGTACGTCGCGTTGATCGTCGGCAATCAGTATGTGCGGTGCACGGGGCGGCATGATTCAGTCAGATGGCAGTAGTCCCGTTATGCCCATGCTGACAGGGAGGCCGGAGGAAGTCACGATGATGATGATCGGGATCACGATCAGTCACTGCGTAACGCTTCCATAGGCGCGACCTGTGATGCCCGCTGCGCCGGGATCCAGCTGGCAACGATCACGACGACAGCGAGAATCGCAGCGGCCGCGACGAACACCAGCGGATCGCGCCCTGACAGACCAAACAGCACCGCTTCGGCCGCTCGACCCAGACCCAGCGCGACGGTGATGCCGACGGCGGCACCGATCAAAGCCATCACCCCGACCTGACGCAGCACCATCACCTTCAGCCGCCCGGGCTTCGCCCCCAGGGCCATCCGCAAACCGAATTCGCGTGCCCGCTGGGCCACGCTGTAGGCGAGCACGCTATACAGGCCAATTGCCGCCAGCAGCGTCGCAAGGCCCGCAAATGCCAACGACAACATGGAAAGCAGCCGATCCATATAGACCTCCTCCTGCATCCTGCTGGTCAGCGTGGAAAGATTGCTCACCGGCACTTCCGGATCCAGCGATGCGATCACGCCCGGAATCATGCCCAACAACGCATCCGGCGACATGCCCGCGCGCACGTAGAAGAACAGACCCTGAACGGAGCCGGCCTGCTGGCGACGCGACAAATACATCATGGCCGGCGTATCGCCCTTGATCGATTCGTGCTTCGCGTCACCCACGACGCCGATGATCTGGAACGGGTACTGTCCCCCAACGCTCGGGCCTACGCCCCGCCCGACCGCATTCTCCACACCGAATCGGCGCGTGAACTCCTGATTCACAATCACGACGGTTGGCGTTCCCACCGTATCCTGCTCACCGAAATCGCGCCCGGCCAGCAGCGGCACGCCCAGCGCATTGAACAGCCCAGCACCGATCAGGTCGTAGGACACGACGTTATCGGCGACCACATCCGGATCCACACCCTCCACCGACACCGCCAACGACAGCGAAAAACCGTAGAACAGCGGAATCGCCGCCGTGCCCACGCCCAGCACGCCGGGCTGCGCCGCCAGCGCGTCCTCAGCGCGCGTGTAGAACTGATCCAGCCGCTCGAGGTTGTAGTCGTTCAGATGCGGCGTGACGCTGAACACGGCAACCGACTCCATATCCATGCCCGAGTCCACGCGCGCAACGTTGAGCAGGCTTTGCGTGAAGAGCCCGGCGAGCACCAGCAGCACCATGGAGAATGCGATCTGCACGCTCGTCAGGGCGCCGCGAAACGTCGCGGCGCCACGTCCGCCGGAAGATTGTGAGGCGTGCTGCTTCATCACCCGGGCCGGATCAATATCACTGGCACGCAGCGCCGGAACCAGTCCGAATACCAGCAGCGTGAACATTGCCGCGCCGACGGCAAACAGCATCGCAGTGCCACTGAGTTGCGCGCCAAGTCCGGTGGCCAGATCCGTCGGTAGTACGCTCACGATGAAGCGAACCATGAACACGGCTATCGCAATGCTGGCCACGACGCCTATGGCCACCAGCACCAGCGACTCGGCGAGCATCTGTCGAACCAGCCTGGCGCGACTGGCCCCCATGGACGCGCGCACCGCCATTTCACCGGCCCGCGCAACGCCACGAACCAGCAGCAGGTTGGCAATATTGACGCAGACGATCAGCAACACCAGCACCGTGACGGCCAGCAACATGGTCAGGGGCCGTTCCGCCGTGTCCGGAACCGGGCTCTGTCCGCGTGCGCCGGGTGTGAGAAGCACCTGGCGCTGTCGAAACTGCTCCAGCATACCGGCGGGCAGCTGAGCACCGCTGAGCTCCGGCAACTCCAGTTCCTCAACGATTCCACTGTGCAGGCTGTTGAACTCGGCTGCCGCACGATCCGCGCTCACACCCGGGGCCAGTCGGGCGAACATATACAGCCAGTACGCCTGTCGGCTTTCAGGCTCGCTGGAAGACGTCGGCTGCATCAGCCAGCGCAGCGTCAGCGGCACATAAACCTGCGGACGCGTACCCAGGACCGTGCCGCGAAACCCGGCAGGTGCGACGCCAATGATTTCCAGCGAATGGCCATTCACGGTCAGCGACTGACCGATGACGGCAGGATCGCCGCCGAGGTGTTCCTGCCAGTAGTCATGGGCGAGCACGGCCACCGCGGACTCATCGACCCGCGGTTCGTCGGCCGGGCCGATCAGGCGACCCAGCGCGGGAACGATGCCGAGCACATCGAAATAGCTGCCGGAAACCAGCATGCCGCGGCCGAAGATCGGTCGCTCATCAAAGCTCAGATTGGCCACAAAGTCGGTATGGGCGGCCAGGCCGGCGAACACGCTCTGCCGTTCCTCCAGGTCGCGAAACATCGCATAGCTGAACTGTGCGTCCGGATCGTAGATCGCCAGATCCCGATAGGTACCGCCGGGCTTCGGTCCCGGTGCGGTGACATTGACCAGCCGGTGCGGCTCTGCCACCGGCAGCGGGCGTAGCAGCACCTGGTGGTACAGCGAAAACATTGCCGTGGCCGCACCGATGCCCAGCGCAAGCATCACGATCACGACCAGCGAAAACCCCGGTCGCAGTATCAGCTGACGCAGCGCGTGCCGGATGTCATTCATGTCCCGCCCCTCACCTTTTCTCCGACTGCCAGGCCTCACCGGTCACGCAGTGCCTCCATCGGCGCCATCCGCGCGGCACGACCGCGACCGGCCTGTTCGGCAATACGCCTGTCCTCCTCCTCGCGCAGCCGGGTGAGCGTCTCCTCGTCAACGATACGGCCGTCGAACATATGGATCTCGCGGGACGCGTAAGCGGCATAGCGATCATCATGCGTCACCATGCAGATCGTCGCACCGTCGGCATGCAGCTCGGACAGCAGCCCCATGACCGCCTCGCCGTTCTTGGAGTCCAGGTTACCCGTGGGCTCGTCGGCGAGCAGGATGGACGGTCGCCCGACCAGCGCACGCGCGACCGCGACTCGTTGCTGCTGACCACCCGACAGCTGCGAAGGATAGTGACGCAGACGGTGCGACATGCGTACGCGTTCCAGCGCTTCCGTCACTCGCGCCCTGCGTTCCTGCGCGCCAAGGCCATCGCGATAGGTGAGCGGCAGCTCGACGTTTTCACAGACCGTCAGGTCGCCGATCAGGTTGAATGCCTGGAATATGAATCCGATCTCCCGATTGCGGATCTGGGCGCGGCTGCCTCTGTCCAGTTCCTCCACTGCGCTGCCGTTCAGCCAGTAGCGACCGTCGGTCGCCGTATCCAGCAGGCCAAGTATGGACAGCAGTGTGGACTTGCCGCAGCCGGAGGGACCGGCAATGGAGACATAGTCACCTTTGGCGATCTGTAGCTGTATCCCCGACAGTGCATGGGTTTCCACATCATCCGTATGGAACACCTTGCGGATGTCATTGAGCCGGATAAGCGGTTCGGCAGCTGCGTCACTGGGCTGATTCATTGCGAATGTCCTTCTTGTCATGTGAACGCTAGTTCAGACGTATCCGGTCGTAGCGCTCCCACGCTGACGTATCCGAAAGAATGACCTGATCACCGGGCACAAGCCCGTTCAGGATCTCCACGGTATTCACGGACGTGCGGCCCAGTTCCACCGGCACGCGGATCGCGTAACGGCCATCCTCCACCAGTTTGAACAGGCTGATGGTCGAGTTCGACTGACCGTAGGCGGGACGGCCGGTGAACACCACATGTGCAAGTCGCTCGATCTCGATCACGCCATCCACGGACAGGTCGGGCCGGGCGCCTCGCGGCAACACACCGGTCAGTTCCACATCCACCTGTACCGTACCGCTCTGCACCGCGGGATCGATGCGCACCACGCGGCCTTCGACGATGCCGTTGCGGGTATCCACGCGCACCGGCTGGCCGTGCTGCACATCACGCGCCTGGGTTTCAGGCACTCTCAGCTCCGCCTGCAGTTCGTCGGGACGTGCCACGCGCGCAATGTTCGCCCCCAGCGTTGCGCGCTGCCCCTCCTCGACCTCCACCTGCTGCAGTACACCGGCGATGCCGGCCCGCACGCGCAACGAATCGACCTGATCCTTGCGGCGCTGCCAGGTGTTGCTCGCCAGCTGCATTCGCGAACGCTGGGTGGCCAGCTGCGCTTCCATCGTGGCGGCGAAGCGGTCATGGCGCTCCTGCTCGGCCTCCAGGCGCAGTGCGTACTGTTCCACGAGCAACTCGGAACGTCGAAACTGAACCTGCGCGACGATCCCTTCGGCAGCCAGTACGGCCTCGGCTTCCGCCTGCAGCCGGTGGCTTTCAAATTCGGAGCGCACGGCCGCCAGTGCAACGCGCTGATCCAGCTGCTGGCTTTGCAGGCGCAGTTGCATTTCCGCCAGTTCCGCCTCGGCCCCCTCCAGCGCGATGCGGGCCTCTTCGACCATCTGCATCAGATCCGGATTGGACAGCTCCACGAGTACCGTATCGGCGGACACTTCGGCGCCGGGCCGTACCAGCACCCGTTCCACGCGCCCGTCGGTCTGCGTCGCAACCCAGCGAATCTCGCGGGGCACCAGGGCGCCATTACCACGCACCTGCCGCAGCATTTCTCCCTCACGAACGCTGTCCACCCACACGCTGGCACGTGATACCGTCGGCGCGGCAGGCTCCAGCCGCACCACCCACTGCGTCACCACAGCAAGGCAGGCCACCACCACACCGCCAATGACGAATTGACGAATTCGCTTGCGACGCTGCCGTTCCGGGCGGGGAATATCCATGCGGCGAAGCTAAGCAAACGCTGTGCCAGTCACAGTCAGCCGCACAAACAGTGATCTTTCAAGCGATTTGCGATCGCCTGGCACTGCTCATCAATAGCCAACCATCCCGCATACGGACCGCGAATCCCGGAATCGGGACGCAGGCAACGCGAGACGGCCGGACCGGGTTAGCTCGGACCCGTTGCGCCAGGTCGGATGTGGCACGCGCAGTCCGTCGGCGGACCGGCATCGTCGCCAGCATCAGCGGCAAGACCTCTGAGGATTACTCGTCGGGTCGTCGAGCCTGTGGCCAGAGGGTACGGACCAGGCGGGCCATCGAATGCTCCGAGCCGCGCAGCTCGACGATACGTTCATAGCCGGACCGCAGCAGTGGCTCGCCTGCCTCGGGCTGACTGAGCCCGAGCAGGCAGCCGCCGAGGCTCGCGCGGGCGAGCGCTACCTGCCACGGATCGTCCGGCATGGCCTCCTCGAGTCGGACGAGCGCGCGGCGCAGCAGGCCTTCGGCCTCGTTGCAGCGGTCCTGGCGTGCCAGAGCGATGCCGAGATCGCGCTCCAGCTGCGCCGTCTGCGGATGCTCCGGTCCTGGCGAGCTGCTCGACAGCGCCAGCGCTTCGCGCAACGTGGTCTCGGCCTCTTCGAGTCGGTCGAGGCGGAGCAGCGCGTTGCCGACGCCATGCATGTCGTGGCTGACGAACGGGTGCTCATCGCCGAACGCGGCACGGTCAAGGGCCAGGGTGCGACGGTAGAGAGCCAGGGCTTCCGCGTAGTTTCCGCGGTCGAATTCCAGCGCTGCGAGGTTGGTGTAGTTGTTGGCCAGAATGGGGTGATCGTCGCCGTGCTGGCGCCGGTTCATCGCCAGCGATTCCTGGTGCAGGACCAGGGCGCCGTCCAGGTCACCGAGGTCGTGGCGCAGGTTCGCCAGGTTGTTCAGCGCGACGGTGATTTCGGGATGATCGCCGCGGTGGGCGGCGCGATGGATCGCCAGCGCTTCGCTCTCGAGGGGTTCGGCTTCGGCTGAGCGACCCTGCGACTTCAGCGTGGTAGCCAGCGAGGAGAGCGTAACGGCAATCGCCGGGTGGCCCGCGGGTAATACCCTGCGCCGCGCTTCGAGTAGCTCGCGGTTGATCTCCTCGGCTTCGTCGAAGCGCGCTGCATTGGTCAGTGCCTGCGCCAGCGAGGAGCTTACGCTCAGCGTAGCGGGGTGATCGGCACCTGCCGTCGCCGTGCGCAGCTCAAGCGCCTCGCGGAAGCCGGCTATCGATTCGTCGAAACGACCACGAAGCTGCTCCAGTCGCGCGCGCCACAGGCGTGCCGAGATCACCACCTCCGGCTCGGGCGAAGGCAGTGCGGCGAGCACGGCATCCGCCGCCTCGATATGCGTCTCCCCTTCGTCCAGGGCCAGCCGGCTCATGTGCAGCGCAGCGAACGCGAGATGGGTCTCGGCGATATCGCGATGTACGTCGCCGCGCAGCGCCCGGCGTGTGGCCATGGCCCGTAACAGCAGCGCTTCGGCTTCCTCGAAACGGCCCTGCGTGGTGCGCGATTGGCCCAGCGCATGCAGCACATCGCCCAGCAGAGCATCGGCTGGCCCGCCGAGGTTTTCGCGCACGGCCAGCGCCCGCTCGAGCAGGTCTGTCGCCGGATCGAGCAGACCCAGCCCCACGTAGGCGGAGCCGATCACCCGCATCAATGCCGCCTGCACCGCAGGCTCGCTGGCCAGGTTCTGCTCGATCCGTGCTGCACCGAGATCCAGCAGCTCGCCGGCGCTGACCCATTCGCCCAGGCTGCGCTCAGGCGTCGTGCTCTCGAACAGATCGGTGAGGAAGACCGAGACCGCCTCGGCGCGTTGTGCCTCGCGCTGTGCGCGGTCGCGCTCGCTGGCGAGCTCCGCGGTATAGAAAGCGGCCAGGCCGATCATCGCCACCGCCGCGACGGCGACGCCGCTAACGGCCCGGCTGTGGCGGGCCAGGAAGCGACGTACGAGGTAACCGGCGGAGTCCCCTCGCGCCAGCACCGGACGCCGCTGCAGGTGGCGACCGAGATCGTCGGCCAGTTCGGCGGCGCTGGCATAGCGGCGCGCGGGCTCCTTGCGCAGCGCCTTGAGGAGAATGGTGTCGAGGTCGCCGCACAGCGCGCGTGAAAGCTTCTCGGGTGTCGTGCGCAGCTGGGCGGAGAAGTTGATGGTGTCTGTGCCGGCTGCGTCGGATTCACTGGCGTCGCCGTCTCCGGGCAGCGGTGCGAGCACCGCCAGCGAGGGTCGTTGCGGCTCGCTGACCAGGATTTCGCGCGACAGCGTGACCGGATCCGTGGTGGCGGCCGAGTGGGCGCCGCGGCCGGTGAGCAGGCGATAGAGCAGTGCGCCGAGCGCGTAAACGTCGGTGGCCGTGGTCGCCGGCTCGCCGCGAAGCTGCTCGGGACTTGCCGCCTCGAGCGTGAGGATGCGCGAGAGCTCGGCGGTCTGGTGCAGCGCCAGCGCGACAACACGGTCGGGATCGATCAGCTTGGCGATGCCGAAGTCGAGCAGCTTTGGCGCGCCATCAGCCGTCACGAGCACGTTCGAAGCCTTGATGTCGCGGTGCACGACGAGGTTGCGGTGGGCGAACTGCACGGCGTCGCAGAGTTCGGCGACCAGCCGCAGCCGCGCCGCCACCGGCAAGCGATGCCCGCGGCAGTACACGTCGATCGGCTGCCCATCGACGAATTCGAGGACGAGGTAGGGCTCGCCCTCGTCGCTGGTGCCGGCGTCGAGCAGGCGCGCGATGCCCGGGTGCTGCAGATCGGCCTGCAGTTGCCGCTCGGTGCGGAAGCGCTGCTGAAGTCCGGCGCTCGCGGTGTTGGGGAGCAGCTTGATGGCCACCTGCCCGCGATATTGTGCATCGTCGCGCTCGGCAAGGAACACCCGCCCCATGCCGCCACGCCCGAGTTCGCGCACGATGCGATAGGGTCCGAATCGCCGGTCCGCCAGGGAGGCTTCCGTGGTTGCAGGCGTGTCGCCCAGCAGACGGCGTGCCGCACCTGCCACCGCCTGGTCAATCACGCTGCTGTCGGCCGCGACCAGCTCCTCGAGATCGGTGCGCAGCGCGCTGTCCGATCCGGCGGCGCGCGCGATCCATTCGGTCCGCGTCTCCGGGGGCTGTTCCAGCGCCTCTTCGAACAGCGCCTGGAGGCGCTGCCACCTGTCGGGATCCGTCGTCATGACGAATCGACCTTGCCATCGTTACCCGCAAGCTCGCGGGCGAGCCAGGCCTTGGCGAACCGCAGATCCCGCTTGATCGTGGCCGCCGAGATGTCGAGCAGCTGAGCCATCTCATCGTAGGTCAGGCCGCCGAATGCATGCAGTTCGATGATCTCGGCCTTGCGCGGATCGCTCTGGTCAAGGCGCACGAGCGCGTTGTCGAGGTCCAGCAGGCTGAATTCCTCGCTCACGTCTGGCGATGACGCCTCCACCAGGGTGACCCGAATGAGGTCGCCGCCGCGCTTGAAACGCTGTTTGCCGCGAGCATGGTCGACAAGCAGTCGGCGCATCTGCCGGGCCGCCACGGCGTAGAAGTGTGCGCGACCGTTCCATTCGATATCCACGTCGGCGATCTGCAGAAACGCCTCGTGGACGAGGTCGGTCGGCTGCCACGTGTGGCCGGGGGATTCGCTGCGAAGGTGACGCACGGCCAGCCGTCTGAGAGCGTCGTACACGACAGGGGCAAGGGCCGCGAATGCGGCCTCATCACCTGCGCGCCAGCGATCCAGCAGCAAGGTTACGGAATGATCCTGGACCATCGACGCTTGACTGTGTAGCGATCCTTCGCGGATCAGTATAGCAGTCGTGGGCGCAGTGGCCGTTCACTCTTTTCGCAGTGGCGCCGGTTTGCTTCGCAGCAGATCCCGCACGGTCAGAAGTTCTGGGCGCCGGACTGTCCGCCGCTGCCCGGCTCGCCGATCTCGATGCTGTTGTTGAGGACGGCAGGCACGATGCCGTCGCCCGGGTCGAGATCGAAGATGCCGAAGCTCCATCCTCCCTCGCTGGGCGCGCCGTCCGGCCCCTTCCCGATGGCGTTGGAGGTGCCGCCAGCGCCGACGGCGCCAGCGGTAGCGTTGGCGCCGCCGGCACCATGGCGACCACCGAGGCCGCCGAGGCCGCCAGCGCCGCCCTGGCCGCTCGCAAGGGTGTTGTCGTTGATCACGGGGCCGATATCCGGACCCACCAGAATCGCGAAGGACGGGCCGCCGCCACCACCGCCGCCCTGGCCACCCTGACCGCCCCTGCCGCCGCCGCCGCCATTACCGCCGCCGTAGCCAAAACCACCCCCGGGTTCTCCTGCCCCCCCGTTGCCCCCGTTGGCGCCGTTGCGGCCGAGGCCGCCCTGGCCGCCGTCGCCACCCGATGCACTGCTGACCGTGTTGCCTTCGATGAGGCTGTCGGTCACCGCGAACAGCAGGATTCCGATCGAGGCGCCGGCGCTGAAGCCGCCAAATCCGCCGCCCCCGGCACGTCCGCCGCCACCTCCGCCGCCGCCACCACTGCCGGTCGAGGTGAATGCGCCATCGCCGCCGCCACCCCCGCCGCCACCGGCACCGGAATCGCCGCCAATGCCGTCTCTCCCCCAGGTCCCTCGAAAGTATCCGGCACTGGTGATGGAGCCGACACCATCACCGCCGTCGCCACCCGGGCCACCGACGCCCCCGAACCCGCCGTGGCCGGGGCTGCCGGGGCTACCACCATTGCCACCCCTGCCGCCACCGACGTCGTCGGCCAGCGAACTGCCGTTGGCGCCGCGCGAGCCGGCGCCGCCAAATGCGCCGCCACCGTTTCCGCCGCGGCCGCCGGCATTGCCGTTGCCGTTGGGGTTGCCGGCCGAGCCGCCGGCGCCGCCGCTGGTTGTTGTGGTGCTGCCTGGGCTGCCGTTGCCGCCAGCGGTCTGACTGGGCGGGGTCTGGCCAAACTGGCCGGAACCCCCGGTGCCGGCAGAGACGGTGTTGCGCAGCACCCGCACCGCGTAGACGTTCGCCAGGCGCAGGCCGTAGCTGCTCGCCGCCCCTCCTGATGGGCTGTCACCCACATCGCCCGCAGCGATGATGTTGTCTTCGACGTGAAGGGTGGCTGCCCCTGCCCTGGCGCTGACGCCGCTGACGATACCGGAGCCGTTGCCGCTGCCCGCCGCGCTGAGATCGAAGCCGGAGAACCAGGCATCGGCGGACACATCCGCGAAGTCCACGGCGACGCTGGCGCCGTCGAGGCCTGTGGGGTTGTTGATGTGGTCGCGCACCCAGTTGGCGCCGTATCCCCCGTACAGGCTGGTGCCGGCGGGAGGACTGATCGTGCCGGCCGTCTCGTCGTAGCGGGCATCATCGGCCAGGGTGCGTACGTAGATGTCGACATCGCCGCTGAATGTCCCGTCGATGGCGCCGATCGCGTGGGAAATGCTGGCGAAGGGATTGGCCATGCTGCCATCGCCACCACTGTCGCTGCCGTTGTCACCATCGACGAAGAAGGCATCGCCACCGTGTTCGAGCACGTTCACATGCACCGTGTCCGGCGCGCTGGTACTCCCACCGACGCTCACCCTGAGTTCGAACGACAGGGTATCAACGCTCGTGGGGGCAAAGAAGGCCGGAGTCGCGCCGGTCAACTGGCCGCTGCCGTCGGTGACATCGGGACCGCGGACCTGCCGCCATTCGAAGCTCAGGGTGGCTCCCGTCGAACTGCTGCTCTGGCTTCCGTTCAGCGTCACCTGGTCATCGCGGGCCACCACCAGGTCTTCCCCGGCGTCGGCCGTGAGCGTGCCCGCGGTCTGGCCGCCACCGCCCCCCGTCCCGCTGCCGCTTCCATCCCCACCCCCACCTCCACCCCCGCAGGCGACGAGGAGCATGGCGATCCACAGCAGCGCTGTGGTCTTTATCACGATGTGATGGGTGCTGTTCATGAGCAGTCGATCTCCCGGGGTGGTTTGGCATTACCCAGGAAAGCGTCGTGCGCACGAAAAAAGGGTCATGGGGGTGGTGCGGTGATGCTGCCACTCGTATCGGCTTCGCCGCGGGCATAGGCCGTCGCCTCCTCGAGGCCGCGCTTGGTACGGTCGAAGCTCGGGCTTTTGCGGCCTTGCGGCTTCTTAAGATTTACCCGTTAATAATAACGCCGCCCCCACCCCGTTCGCGTCGATAACTTCGAAATCAAACTGCCCCCTCGGTACCAATCGTTGTTCAGGCTGCCGGTCAAAGACGAAAAACTGGCCACCAGGCGATTTTTCGCGGATGGACGGAATAAATCGCACGTCCTGATCGTCATCACAGTGTCCAGATGACATGGAGGATTCGATACGATGAAAACGCATAACCTGACAGTCTTGACGCTGGCCATTGGTGGCCTCCTCGGCGGCGTGGCCGTCGCTGAGACGGTATCTGTGACGGGTGAGGCTGCAACACAAACGCAGGCGGACGTGAACACCGCGGCTCGTGAAGCCCTGATCTTGTCAGCGGGCCGAGACGTTGCGGCGCTGGTCGCGCTCGATGGCGCCTCTGAGCTGCGCAGTGCTGCATCTGCTGACATCGCAGTCGGGATCGGCGAGGAAGTTCGTGAGGATGTTGCGGTGTCCGTCGCTGCCGAGGCCGGGGCAGGCCTGGCCGCCGGGCTGGCGGCGGAGATGGCGCACGAGGTTCAGGCTGAAGTCGGTGCGGTTGTAGAGGCAGCGATTCAGGGCGACGTTCAGGGTGACATCCGCAGTGACATCCAGGGTGAAGTCCAGAGCCAGGTGCACAGTGAAGTTCAGGGCCTGATCCACGGTGAGGCTCACAGTGAGGTACAGAGCGAGGTTCAGAGTGAGATCCAGGCTGAGCTTCAGAGCGAGGTCCGGCGTGGAATCGAGGGTGAGCTTCAGGGTGAGCTTCAGAGTGAACTGCAGGCTGAACTCGCCCACGAAGTACACGGCGCCGTGCAGGGCGAAGTGCAGAACGAAATCTCCGGCATGCTTAACGCTGGCCTGTAACCTGTAACGTTCGCCTTCACAAGGACAGTGGCCGGCGGGACTATGGGGCCGCCGGCCACTTGGGGTCCGCGCTCAGGACCGGAACGGGAAGCTAAGGAGTAACGCGGAATGAATCACCTGGCAGCCGATCATGAACTCGCGGTTGCGCCGGACCACAGGCAGTGCCGGCCGGTGAGCGTCGCAGGTACGGCAGTCGCCGCCATGGCGGCGCTCGCGTTCGTTGCGCCGGCATTGGCCCAGGGTCAGACTGCGGACGCCGAACAGCAACGCCCGGTGCAGATCGATCTGCGCGCCGGTGTGCAGTACGACAGCAACGTCGCCATACTCGACCTGGACGCTTCCTCCGGGCGCAGTGATGTCGCGGCGCAGCTGGAGTTCGGCGTCAACTACAACGGCAGGCCGACCTCGCAGCTGACGCTGAACGGCGGTTACCATCTGTCTCAAAGCCTGCATCAGGAATTCGACGCATTCGACCTGCGCATTCACAGGGCGTCGGCGGGCTTCGCTTACGACGTTGGCGGATTCAATACCGGGCTTGCGGGCCACCACATTATCGCCGAGCTTGACGGAAGCGAGTTTCTGACCATGCGTCAATACTCGCCGCACCTGTCACGCCTGTTCGGCACGCGTCTTTTCATGCGCTTCGCGCACACCTGGTCGGACAAGACCTTCCGGACCAATCCGGGGCGTGACGCCACCGCGAACGCCGTGTCCGCTGACGCGTATGTATTCCTGAACGGCTTGAGCACCTACCTTATCGCTGGCGCGCGTTATGACGACGAGGACGCCAGGGCCGGCCACTTCGATTTTCGCGGAGACCGGTTACGCCTGCAGCTGGTGCACCGCATCAGTACCGCGACGCGACAACTGACCCTGCGCACGCAGGTGCGTACCGAGCGACGCAACTACCGTGCGCCCACACCGGCCATCGAGGAAGTGCGACGCGACCGGCGCCATCGGCTTGAGGTGCTACTGGACATCCCGTTTGGAGAGCAGCTGGTAACACGTCTGGGCATGACCCACGCAGACAACCGCTCCAACCTGCCGGCCGTGGATTTCACCGAGAATGTCGTCTCGGTGCAGTTGCGGGCGCAGTTCTGAGGGCCGCGATTCGATGCCTGCCTCGTACGCAGTCCGTGCCATGCGCCGACCGGGTGCCCGATTGGTGGTTCAGTGCAGCGTCGGCAGCGCGGTGATGAGGCCGAATCCCGATGCACTGTTGAAATCGGCCTCGCCCAGCCGTTGCGCGGCACGCTTGAGTTGCTGCAGCACAATGTGCGACGGATTGTTTGTGGCATGCAGCGAGGCCGCGATAACGGCCGCTGCATAAGGCGCCGCCATCGAGGTACCACTATCGATGGTGTATCCGCCACCGGCGCGCGCGACGCGGATGCGCACGCCGGGTGCCGCGAACATCACATGCGGACCCCGCCCGGCCTGACGATACACGCGATGACGCGCATCCACTGCCGTGACACCGACGACCCGCTCGTAGGCGGCCGGATATAACGGAGCGCCATTCGGACCGTTGTTGCCAACCGCCGCCACGATCACCACTCCGCGATCTGCAGCGCGTTCGATCGCTGCCTCCAGCGCACGATTGGGCGGGCCGGACAGACTCATGTTTACGACCTCTACGCGCTGTTGCACCATCCAGGCGACGGCTTCGACCAGTGCCGTCGTCAGGGCCGCGGGCATGCCTTCGCTGTCCTCCACAAACACCGAGGCAGCGTACAGCGTCTCGCCCTTGAGATAACCGCTCACCTGCGCGGTGCTGCCGACCAGCAACGATGCGACGGCGGTGCCGTGTGCCAGCGGTCTTTGGGCCTCGAAGCGCACGAAGTCCTGGTGAACAATGCTGCTGTCGCGCAGCGATTCATGCGCGACGCTGACGGCCGTATCGATCATGCCGATCGCGATGCCGGCGGCGTCAGCTGCGGGTGATGCCGACGTGGCCGAAGTGCCCGACGTGTCTGAAGTGCCTGGCGTGCCCGCCGTGGTAGCTGCCGTCACGGTGGCTGTTGCGGGCACCGTTTCATCGGCGTTGCTGCGGTATACGTGGTTCAGGTCCACAACCGTGCCGGGCGCATCCAGCGCGAGTTCCAGCGCTGCCTCGGCCAATGTGCGGTCCTCCGGTGCAACGATAGTGACAAGGTCCGCAGCCAGCGAATCCAGCGTCTGGCGGCTGCGGATACTGAAGCCCCATTCGTCCAGTCGTGCGACCTGATCAGCGGGAATCAGCAGCACCCAGACTTCGCGTTCAACCGTATTGCCATCCTCGTCGATATCGATCAGCAACGGGCCGTCGCTTTCCGCTGTCGTCTGACTGTCATCGCCGGCCTCGGATCCCGGCACCACCTGACCGAGTGCGTCGGGCAGCTGTTCCAGTGGCCCGATGGGCAATTCACCCGGCAGTTCACCCGGCAGTTCACCCGGCAGGCGCCGCTCCTGCGCTGACTCCAGTCCGCGTTCCAGTGCCTCGCCGATCTGCGACGCCAGGTCGCCTTCGAGAGCGGTTTCCAGCTGCTGCTGCAGCGTGCCGGTGACGCCGGACTCGATCTGCTGTTCGAGCGCTTCGAGAACCCCCGATTCGAGCTGTTGCTCGACGGCCTCTGTGACGCCGGATTCAACCTGCTGTTCCAGTGTTTCAGTGACGCTGCTGTCCACCGCCTGTTCGATCGCCTCGGTCACGCTGCTCTCGAGCTGCTCCTGGATCGCGTCCGTCACCGAATCCTGCACCTGCTGTTCGACCTGATCGCCGACCTGCTGCTCGACCGCCTGCTCCACCGTGTCGACGACACCGGACTCCACTTCGCTGGTGATCTGCTCCTCAATGATGTCGTCCAGGGACTGGGCCAGGGCCATGGGCGAACTGAGGGTCAGCCAGAAGGGAATGCAAATTGCGAGGCGGAGGGCCGCGGTGAGCCCGCGCGCGCCCCGGCAATGCATGGTCAGCCTTTCCATGGTCGATTCTCCGCTGTCGCATCTGGCGGGGGCTGTTACGCACCCGCTTGTGACGTCCTTACCCGTCTATCCGGTGCCTGTCCCCGAGATATCCGGGATTGCCACCTGTATCAAGGATAACGGTCAGGGAAACATATATATTCCCCTGCCGGGAATAAAGCAGGCAGTTCGCACGTTGAACAGACAGGGCACAGTGAATCAGGCACCGCGCGAGGCCATGCTGGAGGCACTGCCGCGGGTGCGACGGTTCGCGGTCAGTCTGACGGGCAATCGGCACGACGCCGACGACCTGCTGCAGAACACCGTGGAACGGGTGCTGCAGGGCAAGATGCCGGAAGGTGGCGACGTTCTGAAGTGGATGTTTAGAGTATGCAGGAACCTCTGGATAGACGAACTGCGCGCTCGCGAGGTCCGGGGTCGTGGAGCGACGACGCTGGTCGAGGAGAGCGAACAAGCCAGCGAGCCGGCGAGTGCGGATGCGTCGGCCGTCGATGCCGTGTATCTGGAACAGGTTCAGGCCGCGGCGGCCAAATTGTCCGAGGAGCAGCGCGCGGTACTGTCGCTGGTTGCGGTCGAGGGTTTCTCCTACCGCGAAGTGGCCGAGACACTGGAGATTCCTGTTGGCACCGTGATGAGCCGGCTGGCACGTGCGCGAGCAGCACTGGCGGACCTGTTTGCGGCCGACGCGCGGCCGGTGTCGGATGCCGACTGACCAGCGGAGGATACCGATGAACACGGACCGATTCCCAGACGACGATGCGCTGCTATCTGCTTTGCTGGATGGCGAACTCCCGGCGGAGCAGACCGAAGAATTGCGTCGGCGCCTGGCCCGTGAGCCGCAGTTGGCAGCCCGGCTGGAAGCGTTGCGGGCAGCGGCTGCGCGTTTTACTTCGGTCTATTCGTCGGTGACCGATGAGCCGGTGCCTGCCCATATTGCCGCGCTGCTTCGAGCTTCCGGTGGCGCTTCCGGCAGTGCGAAAAGCAACGCTTCAAGCAGCGTTTCCAGCGGCGACACGGACTTCCACAGTGAGACTACCGGTGCGACCGTCGTGCCATTTCGCAGGCGGTTCGTATCGCAGCTGTTGACGATGCCGTCGGCCATGGCGGCGGGCATTGCGCTGATGTTCGGCTTCCTGCTCGCCTTTGTGCTGGTGCCGCAGTTGCGCGATGCCGGCGATACCGGCCTGGCGTCGGTGGCTTCACTGATTGGCCCCGACGATCCGCTGTACCGTGTTCTGGAGCAATCACCGGGCGGCACCGCCACTGAACTCGCGCAGGGCAGACGCGCCGTTGCGCGGCTGAGTTTCCAGGCGCTTGATGGCGACTTCTGCCGGCAGCTGGACGTCGGCGACGCGCGAGGCACCACAACCGCGCTGGTGTGTCGCCGCGAAGAAGGCTGGCGTGTGGAGCTGGCGGGCTTTCACGATACGCCGCTGATCATCGGCGAGGAGACGGTGTACCGACCCGCATCCGGGCTGTCCGCCACGCTGTTTGATCTGGCCGTCGATGAGCTGATCGACGGCGATGTGCTCAGCCCGGAAGAGGAACAGGCGTTGATCGAACGACGCTGGGCGGCGTCCGATTGAGGGCGGCCGCGCCCGTCTGTCCGCCGTCGCCAGCTCGGCCAAGACGCAGACAATGACCCACCGCATCCGCTACCTGCTGACGCGCGGCAGCGATCCGCAGCGGCTGTTGGTGATGACCTTCAACCGCAGTGCACGGGAAGATTTCGCGGCGCGGCTAGAAATGAATGACCTGAAGCGCTGACGTGTGCGCGCGCTCAAGATCCATACGGTCGGGCTCCTGAGGGTGGTTCGAAAGCCCCGCCTGCAACACGAGGTCCGCATGGTGCTTCAGTACCTGTCGATGCTCGTGGGTGCAAGCCTGGGCGCCGATGCTTTCCAGCGCCTCGAGCATGCGGATCAGCACCGCGATCGAACGACCCGCGTTCTGCCGGATCTGGTTGAAGCCGGAGTCGACGAATCCGCGGAAGGACGACGTGTCTGCCAGAACCCGCAGGCGGCCATGGTCGTCGAAGCGCTCTGCCCCTGGGAAGGCGCGCGCCGACAGACGACAGAGCAGCGACGAGATCCGGTCCACGCAGTTCATGGCCGTGAAGGGGTCATTGATGCCGGTGGAGAGCGCCCGCAAGGCCACTTCAACAAGCTGGGTAATGCCGAACTCCGCATCCTGGTGCAGGGACCTCGATGGTCCGAACACGAACACCTCCTGCACCTCGTCCAGCAGCTTCGGGTCCAGTTCACCGCCCTTCCATACGTCAGCGATGATCCCGCCGTGGACAACGAAGTCACCGGGCCTTGCCCGCAATCGGATCACGAGGTCGTTGTTCACGGCGAGGTCCATGAGCGCCTTGTGATCGACGAACTGGAGCTGGTCGCCCGCCGGCGCTCGCACCGCCTTTGCGTCAGCGTCGAAACGTGCCGGCAGGCAGCTTCCGCCGTGCTCCCAGGGCTTCGTTCGGTCTCCTGCCGGATCCTCCCTGCCGATGTGGCCGGGAAAGAGGCGCTCGATGGCATCCTCGGTCTCAACCGCTATCGAATGCACGACGCTGTCCGCCTGGATCGAACTCGCCACGTGGTGAATGAAGTAGATCAGCACCCCCACGCTCACGAAGACGAGCAGAATACCCAGGGATATCGCGAGGGGGGGAACGAACTCCTCGTTGTCCCCGCCCCGGATCGTTCGCAGCACCAGCATGGCGTAGACGAATGTCGCAATGAAGGTGCCGAGTGTGATCTGGTTGCCGCGATCGCGCATGAAGTTGCGCAGCACGCGGGACCCGAACTGTCCCGCCGCCAGCGTCAACGCGACTATGGTAATGGAAAACACAACACTGGTGACCGAGATCATCGCAGTCACAATGACTGACAGCACGACCCGCGCGCCCTCGCCCCCTCCGCCGTAAAGCCACCATATGTCGGATGGACTCCAGTGCGTGAAGCGCCGGTCCAGATACAGCATCAGGATCGAGAGCACGACTGCCAGCAATGACATGCTCGCCGGGACGAACCAGTAGCTGGAGCGAATCCGGTCCAGAATGGTGGTGGCCCGCGCCTTCATAAGCTAGTGCTTGATGATGACGTACAGCGCATGAATGATCCCGGGAATGTAGCCCAGCAGAGTCAAAAGAATGCTCAGCCAGAAATGGCCTTTCAAACCGACCTCCATGAATACGCCAAGCGGTGGCACAAGGAGCGCAAAAACGACTTTGATCGCATCGGTTGCGGTGACGGGCACAGGCCACCTATCAAAATGAAAACGAATTGCTTGTCGTCAGAATGGGGACGGCGGCCGGTTCTGTCTGTGCGGTAGCGCAGACTGCTGATTGGCGCAAGCAGGGATTTTTCGTGCGTAGTGCTGATGGCCGCGGGCGGGGCGATCGGAGGGATCCTGATCGCGTGGATGGCTTACCCACGGCAGCCAGCACCTGATCGGCACCTGGCGGATCAGCGAACTTGAGGAGCCACCGTGAAGGGTCGCCCGCTCCTGACCGCGCACGTGACCGCGCAGGCTTCCTGCCGGGCTGATCGCACTGCACATTTTTCGCTCATCGGTGGGCTAGCGCACAGAAAATCCCCGACGACTGAACAAGCATGTCGGATCCCGACCTGCCCCCAACCCAGGAGAAGATCCATGCTTGAGAGTCTGCGGAATCTGAAGATCTCAGAGATCGAACTGAGACACGGTTTGCCAGGTCCCGACAGCGAGTCACTGGTCAGCTATCTGCTCGCCAAGCGGGGCGTCGCGGCTGCGAAGTGGCGCGGCAATACAGGTCGGCTGCTGGTCGAATACGATGCCGATCTGTTCGGCAACTCGGCAATCATCGAATTTCTGCACTTCTACGGCGTTTCAGTCGCGGCAGTACGCGACATGGTCGGCAATTCAGTCACCAGGACGTTGCTGCGATCTTCGTACCTGTCATGAGCCGGTTGTTGTACGCAACGCCGCCAACGCGGTGACGTGACGCAGATCGCATCAGGGCTTAACGATTTCATGGAGCTTTCATGACTACCATCATTGCAGGACGCTCTCAAAAAAACAGGAGGAAGCCCAGAAAGCCGTATCGGACCTGATGCGTGCGGGATTCGGTGCCGATAAAACCGCAACATGTACACATTCAGTGCAGTTTCTTCCTCAGGGGGCCTGACACACATCATGGGTAACGGAGAAGGGGCTGCCTGAGGAAAACACCCATGCATCCGCCACATTCGGATTGCTGTCCCTCGACTCAAGGAAGTTGACGACTGCCGCTATATTGCTACTGCCTCCGCCATAACCCTGCAGGTGCAGATTGGTTCCGGCAAAGTAATCGACAAAATAACTGGTCTGTATGCTGCCGCCCGTCACCGTGGTGTGGTTATTGTTCAGATTCACGCACAGGCGGTTGTCTTGACCACCGGCGCTGCCCGAGTACATGGCGACCGCCCCAAGCTCTCCGCCCACGCCCGAAGAAGTGACGCTGATGGTGTTGTTGAGCACACTGGCATCGATCCGCCCGGTTTGGATGGCGCGGATGGCGATGCCATCGACAATGTCCAAACCAACTGCGTTGCTGGGGTTCATGGTCAGAGTATTGTTGCTGATCTCGGTGATGATGTGGCCGTTATTGGTCCGCGCATCAATATTGATCAGGCGGAACGGGGAAGTGGTCAGATACTCGATGACATTGCCGCGAATAAACCCGACAGTTATACCCGTACCCGTGTTACGTATCTCAATGGCCGCTGCATCCGCTCCATCTGCTGCGCCGCTCATGGTGTTATCGCGAATATCGAAACTGCCGCCAGAGACGCTGGACATCTCCAGCACCACATGCCGCTGCTGATTGCCCGCGCCCACGCCAAAGTCACTGTCACTCACCTCCAGATGCATGCGCCCACCCGTGCCCAGGGCGTGGATACCGTATCTGCGGTTGTTGATGAAATCGCTATTGTCGGCGCGAATCATCAGATTGCCATCGGCGCTGGAGGTGGCCCGCACCCCACTGGCACCGGCGCTGGTGGTATCGCGAATAGAGCTGTTGTTGATGTTCAGTGTATCCGCCTGGCCCACCGTGAGACTGCCGCTGCGTGCGCTGTTGGCCACCACGATATTATGGGTGAAGGAGTCCTGCACGGTGACATTGTCAAGGGTGTTGGCATTCGCGCCGCTGCCGAACAGGTTCTCAAAGAAGATACCGTGTTCGTTGGCACCGTCACCGGCACCGCTGATCAGGCTGTTGCTTAAGGTAAAGTGGGTCACGGTATTGCCGTAGACACCGTGACGGCCGGTACTGCTGATGCTCAAGCCATTCAGACTCACATGGCTGGTATTGCTCAGCCGAACAGCATCGTTGCTGGTGCCGCTGATCACGCCGCCATCCCCCACCGCAGCGCCGTTACCGGTCACCGTCAACCCGGCCGTGCTGCCGGTGTCCTGCAAGAGGATACCGTGGGTGCCGCCGGAAGCATTGACACTGAGGAAGCTGATGCCGCCAACACCAATGGTGGTGCCATCCATAACCAGGCCCGTGCCATTGGTGGTGGCGATGGTGTTATTGGCGCCGAGAATCCGTAAGGTACCCGCCGAAATGGCATTTACCCCGATACCAGCGCTGTTGGTCACATTCAAGGCGTTAAAGGTGTAGTTGCCGGTGCCACCCGACACCATGCGTACGCCGTCACCGGTGGCGCCGGTCACAGTGGCTGAGCCAAAGGTGATATGACCGGTCACATTGTCCAGATTGATGCCCTGGCTGGTGGAGTTGGTGGAAGACACCGAATCCAGAGTAATGCCGCCCCCATCGATCAACAGGTCTTGCAGATGCAGCGCACGCCCGGAGCCGCTGGTGATGTTGTTGGAGTTGCCGATGGCCAGGGTGGGGCGATTGCCCGCAGCCAGACCCGTGGCCGCCACAGCATGACCAGCTGCTGTCTCCACATTCAAGGAGGCAAAATTCATGGTCGCGCCAGTGCCGCCCTGTAAGCTCACCGCTGTATTCCCGGCATTACTGAAACCAGTGATGCCAACATTGCCGAAATTGACGCTGCCGCCGGTCTGATTGACCACCCGGATAACCTCGTCGGCTGCACTCGACTGGTTGGTGCTGGTGATACTGCCGAAATTCAGTGCGCCGCCACTCTGACCACTGATATTGATCAGGCGCTGATTCTGATTACCGCCGACAATATTCAGACCACCGGCATCGAGGGTCCTGGCACCGGCGCCTATATCAAACACGCCACCCGTGTAATTGCCCAGGCTGGTATCGGTCAGCGTAATAGTGCCGCTGCTACCGCTGCCCTGATCAATACTGAACAAATAGTGGTCGGTCAGAGAGCCCACCGCAATATCCGTCAGGGTCACCGCCGCCATATTGTTGTTCAAAGTGACTCCGGCTCCACCGCTGGCCTGGAAACTGCCGTTGCTGATCTGCACGCTGCCGCCGGTGGTATTCACCACCCGCACACCGTGACCGGTCAGGCTGCCGCTGCTCGCGCCCAACAGCACATCCGCCGTGCCGCCGTCCAGGCTGAACACATTGCCCGCCACAGCGATGCTGTTATCGACCAGCGTAATGTTGCCAGCCGGGTTTACGAGGTTGAACAGATAGTTACCGGCCGCCCCAAACTCGCTGTTCTGCACCGTCAGGTCGGTGATATCGCTGCCAAACAGGCTGTTGCTGCCGCCGGTGATACTCAGGTTGCGGATCTGGTTGCCATCCGCCAGGGTGATCACGTTGCCAGCCGTGGTGGTCAGGGTCGCCGCTCCCCCGGTATGTGAGATCACTGTCCCGGGGAAATCACCGATCAGATTCACCGGCACGTCCATGGCGAACTCGTTGTTGTTGCCGAAGCCCCCGACGGCCTGGCCGCTGCTCAACGTGAAACTGTTGTTGGCCAGGCCGGTAAAGTCGATGGCATTGCCGTCGTTGACGAACACGAATGTGATGAGATCGCCACTGTCGGCGCGAACCTGAGCGTCCGCGATACCGGCAAGATTATCAAGATCACGCCCGTCACCGGACCCGGTGCTGTTGGCCGCCACGAAGTACAACTCGCCGATCTGGCCGCCACTTGGCGTGAAGCGGGAATCGCCAGTGAGATCAACTGCGCTGAAATCGTATTGTCCTGACGCCGGGTTAAGGCCGATCGCATCCACCGCGTAGGCCCCGGGAGTGGCATTGATACTGCCACCACCGAAAGTGAAAAGGGCGTTGGCGCTGTCATCAGGATGATCGTTGCGACTGAACTGTACGCCACTGCCGGTAAAGTTCTGCAGGGTGCCACCGTTGATCACCGTGATGGTGCCGCCGGCGTTGGTCAGGTCTATCGCGGTCACTCCGCCATTCACGTTTAGCGTGTCGGCGGTAAACGTTCCGCTGAAGCTTTCGAAATCCACGCCGGTGCTGTTGGCACCTTCGATGTTCAAGCCGTTGAAAGCGATCCCGCCCGTAGCGCCATTCAGGCTCAACCCGTGATTGCCGGTGCCGGTGATACTGGTGGCGCCGAAGCCGAAATCACCGTCGGAGTCGCTGACCACGATGCCACTGCCGCCGGCGCTGTTCACCATGGTCGCGCCAATCGCGATGTTGCCGGAGATCTGATCAATGAACAGGCCATGGCCCGGCGCATCACTGGAGCTGACGCTGGTGAAGACGGACGCCATGGTCACCGGATCGATGTCCATCGCCGTGCCGTGGGTGGTGACGATGCTGCCACCGGTATTGCTGAACAGCAGCTCCTCAACGCCGCCCTTGTCCGCATCGCGAATGAAGAGGCCGGTGCCAGCATCGTTGCCGATGTTCAGGTCGCCGAAGGCCAGATCACCGAGCACGTCGTTCAACCAAAGGCCACGGCCGCTGACGCTGGCAGTATTGGCCAGATTGCCTATCGTCGTGTTGCCGCCAGCCACCTGCTGGATTCCGGCTGCATCCGGATCGGCATCAAAGATGGCGCCGTCAACGACGATGCCGCCATTGCCTGCCGTATTGACCGTGTTGCCAATCAGGCTGGTGATCAACAACTCCCCTGCCCCAGCGCTGCCGTCCGCTCCGATGCCCACGCCGGTCCCTGCGTTGACGGTATTGCCATCCAGTGCAAGACGCAGATCGCCGGCGCCTGACTGAACTATATTGATGCCTGCCGCCTGGGCAGTCACCGTGGTGGTGTTGATGGACAACACGCGGTCGGTGCCGTCGTTGTTGACCACCTCGATACCGGTGTTGGCCAGGGCGCCGTTGCCGCCCAGAGTCAGTTCGTTTAGCGAGAGATTCGCGTTATTGACCAGAATGCCACCACTGGCCGTGCCGTCAATGCTGCCGTCGTTGACGGTAATTCCGCCGCTGCTTGCGCCGGCATCGCCCACGAGCAAACCGTAGCCATCAGCGCCATCCACAATCAGCTGATGGACCGTGATCTCACCGCTGATGTTGTCGGCGACCAGCCCCGAGCCTGACACGTTGCTCAGCCGGGTGATGCCGTTGAAGCTGACGGTACCGGCCATGTTGTCCAGGACCAGGGCGTTGCCGCCAACATTGCTGAAGTTGTCGATGTTCAGGGAACCGAAGTTCACCGTGCCACCACTTTGTCCCGTCAGGCGGATCACGTGGTCCGAAGCCGCGTGACCGTCGCTGCTGATCGTGCCCAGACTGATGGTGCCGCCGCTCTGACCGTGGATGTCGATCAGGTTAGAAGGCAGATTGCCGGCGGTGAGGTTGAAGCCACCGGCGTCGATGTTCCTGAGGCCAGCGCCGATATTGAATGCACCGCCGGCCAGGGCGCCGCTCTGGGTGACGTTCGTCAGTGTGATGTCACCCGTGCTGCCACTGCCCTGATCGATACTGAACAGATAGTGGTCGGTCGCCGAGGCGACGCTGGTGTCTGTCAGGCTCGCGCCCGCAACATTGTTGTCCAGCGTGACAGCCGCAGCGCCATCGGCCCGCAGGCTGGCGCCTATGATGCGCACACTGCCGCCGGTGGTGCCGACCACCCGCACACCGCGGCCGATCAATGTGCCGCTGCCGGCACTCAACAATAGCTCCGCATCGCCACCCTGTACGTTGAGCAGGTCGCCTGCGACATCGATCGCATTATTGCTGAGCGTAAGTGCTCCGGATGCGTCGACGAAGCTGAACAGGTGGCTGCCGGCCGCACCAAACTCCGTGTTCTGCACCAGCAGACCCGCGAACCCATTACCGTTGAGGGCGTTCTCACCTCCGGCGATGGTCACGTGGCCGATGCGGTTGTCGTCACCCAGCGTAATTACGTTACCAGCTGCCGTGGTCAACAGTGCTGCCCCGTTGCCGGTCGGATCAGTGATGGCCGATTCAGCGAAATCACCAAGGATGTTGATCGGCCGATCATGATCCAGCGTGTTCCCGCTACCGAAGCCGGTAATGACCTGGCCGGCAGCCAGTGTGAAGGTGCTATTGGCGAGACTACCGAAATCGACCGCGTCGCCATCATTGACGAATACGAAGGTCGTCAGCTCCCCGCTGTCTGCCCTGTTCTGCGCAGTGCCCGCCGTCGCCAGATGATGGATGCTGCTGCCGTCACCGCTGCCGGTCGCATTCGCAGCGACAAAGAACAGCTCGCCGATCTGACCGCCCCCCGGTGTCATGCGGAATGGACCGCTGAAGTCGGTCCCGGTGAAATCGTAAAGGCCCAGGGCCGGATTCAGACCCACGGTATCCATGACGAAGGCGCCGTCACCGGCAATCACGCTACCGCCACCGAACGTGAACAGGGTGTTCGCCGAATCACTGAAGTCATCGCCGGCCGAGAATTGCACGCCCACTGTGCCGAAGTTGCGCAACACGCCGCCGCTGGCAATGTCGATCGTACCGCTGGCGCGCGTCAGATCGATGGCGGTTTCGCCACCGTCGACGTTCAGCGTCTGGGCACTGAAGGTGACGTTGCTGTCGGTGAAATTGATGCCGGTGCGACCGGCACCGTCAATGTCTATTGTCCCGAAGCCGACCTGGGCCGCGCCACCACTGAGCCTTATGCCGTCGTTGCCGGCGTTCAGGATGCTCGCGGAGCCAACGTCCACGACACCGGACACAGCCAACAGACTGATCGCCGTATCAGTCGCTGACTCCGACACGACCGAATCAAGGCGGATATCCGCGGCCAGCCCCTCAAGTGACAACGCAGCCCCTGCGCCAACCGTCGATACGGTGGCCTCACCGGCAGCAATCTCGAGTCGGCCTCCAGCAGCCGCATGTACGCCTGCTCCACCGCTCGTGTCGATGGCAAGGACATCCGGTGTGAAGGCGATGTCGGAACCGGTGTTGCCGCTCAGATGTATTGCATCATGAGTGCCGGTGCTCAGCAGTATCTGCGAACCGGAAAAACCGAAGCTGCCGTCGGTGTTGCCGTGCAGCGTAACGCCGCCCGCGCCATCCAGCGCATGTATCGGCGCGGAAATGGACACCGTACTGCCGGTGGTGTTGCGTATGTCGATCACGGAACCTGCGATACCGCGACTCAACTGACCATCGTCGAATCCGATCGTCGCATTTCCACCATCAACACTCAGTGACGATGCTATTGAATCGCGGAAGCTGATCAGGCCAGTGGTTTGATTGAGTTGAACATCGCCCAGTGTGGATCGCAGGATACTCAGATCATTGACGCCATCAGCAATCAGGCCTGCGCTCATGTTGAGCGTGTCAACGACGATGCCATCGCCGGCAATCGACAGCGGTTGAGTCAGCACCGCCGCCTGGCCATCGCTGGAAAAGACAGCAGTCAGCGCAGCCGTTGCGGTGCCGCGCAGCTCCACGCTGGCACCGCCAGAGAGTACTCTAAGATGATCGACACCAAGCACTGCGACTTCGGAGAGGGCTCCACCGGACCCGTCCAGCACCAGCAACCCGTAGGATTCCACCAGGTTGGCCGCTGCATGCTCGAGTCCCGCCGGACTGCCAGGCGATCCGTCTCCGCCGCCCAGAGCCGATGCGTAAACGACGCGTCCGACCGTCATTCCGCTGTCGGCAAAAATCGCGCGCTCACGCACCGGTTCGAACTCACGAAAATCGATGACACGCTCCTGAACACCCGTGATCACATCCACATCGCGCACAGGCGCCTGGGTCATGCGCTGCCGATACCATCGATCGTGACCGGCCGACACGCGACGTGCGCGATCTCCACCGATCGGCATGCGGAATTCGAGCCGGGCGAATCGCTGCGATCCGCGCACACTGTCACGCTGCCACTCGAACCCCACGTTGAGTCGCGCACCGGATGCACCCTGCAGTAGCGGAACTCGCCAGTCCGCGCGTACACGCGGCCCGGACACCGTCGGCACATCGCCAGCAGTAAACCGGTACCAGCCACCGTGCAGCCACAACTGCTGGGCGTCGCTACGCAGAGGCAGCATGAACCCGGCCTCAATGTCGGCACCGTTGATGGCGCGCTCGTATGCCTGGTAGGTGGTCTCCGTACCACCTGGCGACTGGAAGAAAAGATAGGAGTCCACCAGTTGCAGCGTCGGTTCAGCGCCGCCGGAAAGGTCGGTCTCGACTCGGACCCTATCGTCGACTGCCGACGCGCTCGAGCCGGCACGATAGGCGTTTACACGAGCGCTCCACCGCTCCGCCTGGAACTCGCTGCCTACCGTCAGCTGCCGAAACGTATTGTCCCAGCGGCTGCGCAACTGGTCGAAGTACGCGTAACCACCGACCAGCAGTTGATCTTCCAAGATCAACTGACGATACCCCAGCCCAAGATTGAATTCACGGGAGTCGCGATCGTCGAGGCGACCGCGCGCATCACCAAACAGCAGCCGGTCGGGGTATTGCGTGAATGGAATGATCGTTCCGGCTTCGCCGATGACCCGGCTGTTGCCGAGTCTCAGGCCGAAATAGGCTTCTGGGACCCAGTACCTGTCGTCCAGCGCGACGGCGGTCGCCTGTGCGGTACCGGCGATGGGTTCTGCGGAGCTCTGGCCAGACGCCTGATGGAAAGGAAGCACCACAAGCGCGGTGCATAGTGTCAGTGTCGAAAGAAGGCAGTCAGGTCGCATCGAACCCTCGGCGTCTGGCGAAATCGGACATCACGCAACGCCTGGACGTCGCCGCGAATACAAGTGGACTCATTGTCCGAAATCGGTCTCAGAAGGCAGCGCAGTGGGTCACGCTTCCGACACAAAAACGTGAAAAAATTCGAAAAGCAGCAGGCAGCAGGCGGCGAGCGCCGTCGCCACCGCGCGGGTCTGGATCGCGCTCACATCACGCCGACTCAGCGCAGATTAGCCGCTGCCTCGCCCATCTCGGCGGCCGTCATCGAGCCGCTGGCCAGCGGCTGCCCAAGATCGAACACACGCGAGCGCTCCAGCGATCCGATCACCACCGGATCGAATCCGGCATCGCGCACCAGCCGTTCGGCCATCGCCAACGCTGCGGCATCATCGCCACCCAGCGGAATCGCGAAGCGCTCCGGACTGCGGTTCGCTTCATTGGCCAGCGTCGCGGCCGGTATGCAGTTGAATGCCCGCACAAGGCGCGTGCCCGGCAGCAGCATCTGCGATGCCATTCCGGCCCCCATGCGCTGCCACGCCTCGACTCGATCGCCATCGCGGCCGGCGATCGGGTTGCTGGTGTCGAGCACGACCTTGCCGGCCAGTTCGTCGGCATAGTCTTCGCCGATCTGCGGCATCGCCCCATAGGGCACGGACACCAGCACGACGTCGCCAAATGCGGCCGCTTCGCGCGGCGTGCCCACGCGCACATGCGCGCCCAGCTCATCGGCCAGATCCACCAGATCCTGGGGATTGCGCGACGAGATCACCAGTTCGTGACCGGCCCCGGCCCAGTAGCGAGCCAGTGTACCGCCGATGCGGCCGGTGCCTATGATGCCTATGCGTACAGGTTCTTCGTCTGCCTGCGCGTCTGCCTGCGGCGTGCCCGTGATCATCGCCGTCACTGCCAGCGCCGCAAGGGCACAGACCGCCACGAACGGGCGACGGGGCACGCGCAGGGAACGTATCGCGAGAGTTTCCTTCATCTTCTCCCTCCTCAGCCTGAACGGCCATGGATAGCCTGCCTTCAAAAGGGATAATAACGTGCAGACAATAACGCCAAAGGGCCGTGGCCGAAAACGAATCCGAATGATTATTGCCGTTACATCGACTTCAACGAGCCGTCATCGCGGGCGTCGGCACAGACGCATGTGGTGTCGGTGCTCGGCGGGCCGGCCACCATCGGACAGTTTCGTCAGAACATCGCCGCTGCAAGCACCGGCTGGTCGCAGCTGCTGGAAATCCGGACCACGCCGTGTGATTTCTGAAAGGCGCCGTCGCCAATCGGTGGCCGATAACTCGCCCGCTCGTTCGTGACACGTCGATGCCGTTCCAGGGTGGGAGCGTCCATCCCATTGCTTGAGGCGTTGCGCCCAAGTCAGAGCCCGGTGTTGCTCCATGCGCCAACCGATGATCGGTGCGCGCGGCTGGCCCGTGCGTTCAACGCCGGCTACGAAGCTTGTGCGCGGTTTCACCGGGTCTGCACGCGCTCGGCCGAATTCGCGATCTTCGTGCTGCTGAGCGAAGGCGATACACTGAGCCGGGACATTCACGCACGCTATGCTGAGTGAGACATTGCGGATAAACCGACCGTCGGTCTGCATTTTCCAGCAAAATTTGCACGAATGGAGGTAGAGGTCCAGTGGACCCGGCTTTGAAGAGACCGGAGATCGCCATAACTGCACTGGGCACTCGTGGCGATGTACAGCCCTATCTGGCGCTGGCGCAGGCTTTTGGCAAGCGAGAGCATGAGGTGACCGTGCTGGCGCCAGAGCAGTTCAGCGGCCTGGCCGCCGAACATGGCGTGCGGTTTGTGCCTCTGCCCGGTGACATCATCGCGTTGATCGATACGGAAGAGGCCAGGAAGGCCGTGGCGGGGACGGAGGGATTTGCCGGGGGTATAAAGCTGCTCAAATATATGCGGCCATTGCAGGACGCCTACTTCGAGGCCGAGGCCGCCGCGATAGGAGCCATCGGGCCGCAGCTGATCATCTATCACCCCAAATCGCTTGGCGCGCCGCACATTGCCGAGGCGCTGGGTGCACAGACTATTCTGGCCTCGCCGCTGCCGGGCTTTACGCCCACTTCCGCTTTCCCGACACCTATCCTGCCGTTCACCTCGCTCGGACCGCTGAACCGCGTGAGCCACCGATTGATGAGAGACGGGGGCAACGCAATTTTCGGCTCGGCGCTGCGCGCATGGCGCAAAAACACGCTGGGACTTCCAGGTCGGGGCAAGGGAGTAAAACCGCTTGGGACGATCTATGCCTATAGCGGCCATGTCCTGCCCAAGCCTGCCGACTGGGGCGATGACGTCCTGGTTTCAGGATACTGGTTCGCCTCACCGCCGGATTGGGAGATGCCTTCCGATCTTAAAGCGTTTCTTGCTCGAGGTGACGCGCCCGTCTATGTCGGCTTCGGCTCGATGCCGGGATACGATCCCGACTGGACAACGCAAGTCATTGTCGATGCCCTGAAGCGGACAGGCAAGCGCGGACTTCTGGCAACGGGCGGTGGCGCGTTGACGGCTGGCGACATGCCCGACCATGTCCACGTGATCTCTGGCGCTCCCCATGAGAGGCTGTTTCCCCATGTTGCAGCGACGGTTCATCATGGCGGGGCCGGAACGACCGGGGCGGCATTGCGAGCCGGGAAACCGACTACGATCTGCCCCCATTTCGGGGATCAACCGTTCTGGGGGCGGATCGTCAACGCGCTGGGTGCGGCGCCGGAGCCGATCCCGAAAAAGGAGTTCTGCGTCGAGAGGCTGAGCGCTGCGTTAGTGGCAATGGACGGCGAGGCGATGCGCCAACGCGCGGCGGCAATCGGTAACGCGATTCGGGACGAGGACGGGTTGGCTTCGGCCGTGGAATTTATCGAGCGCCGCTTGGGCCTGTAAGCGGCATGGGCCCGTGGATCGGCGCATCCGCGCCGGAATCGAACGCCAGATACGCGTTCTCAAAGCCCCCGGCCTGAAGCCGGGGGCTCTTGCTCATACAACAGGGTGTGCTGCTTAACGATTGACCTGGATGCTGGTTGCAGTACGGCCGGGGCCACCGTTGGAGACCACCTTGACCCACAGTGCATCCTGATCCTTGAAGTACGAGGTGTCGCTGGCCGCGCGTAGCGCATCCAGGCTGCTCTGCTGCGTACCAGAGGCTGCCGTGGTGAACCCCGGCAGCTCGAAGATCACCCAGGAGCCTGCGTTCATCTCCGACAAGCTCAGGGACACCTGCGGCCTTTCGGTGGTCACCGTGATCTCGGTACCGGCTCGCACGTTGGTGCCGGTGAGGGTGGTTTCCAGGCCATTGCGACTGATTGTGACCGGTTCAGCAGCAGCGCCGCCGCCACCGAAACCGCCGCCTCCGCCGAAACCGCCAAAACCGCCGCCGCCACCACCGCCAACATTCAGGCGCCCGACATCGCCCACGCACACCGCAGCGTTCCAGGTGGGCATGATTTCACAGGCTTCTTCGTCGGTTGCCAGGCTGTTGTTAACGCCGTCGTGGATGAGCACGTAGGAGTCCGGGGGACCGCCGAGAGAGCCGTCCAGGTCGCGGATCGCCGCGGTCCTCCAGGCCGTACCGCTGCCATTGTCATTGCCCCACCTGCGTTCCATCGGCGGGAAATACACCGGTTTGGCGTCGATGAAACGGACGTTCTCGACGGTATTGTTGGTGCTGATCCCGAAGCTGGT
>JBJHBT010000037.1:0-39484 GCA_050485645.1 Gammaproteobacteria bacterium
TGCGAAAGTCGTTCCAATCGCTGACGCTCCTTCGCATCCAACTCAATACTGACTGCAACCCGCATGACACCGTCCGCCTCATTCAACAGGCCCTTATTTTATATTAATTATGGCGGGGTACACTAGCCAGCGCCCGTAGTCGACGCGGTTTACGGTGGGGTTGCAGGCTTCGCCTACGAACGGCGCCACGGCACTGGTACCAGCCGTCGTGAAGGTACAGGTGACTTCGTTCGGATTCGCGGGTGACGCATCTGCCGACTGATTGAAGCGTTGCGGCCCGTAGTAGGTCGTCTCGCCGGCAGAGGCGAACTGGGACGAACGGGTATAGATCGTTCCATCCGGATTGAAATGCCATCCCCCGCCGAAAGGGGCGTTGAACGGGCCGGTTGCCACACAGTTCAGCTGGGTAGCACCGTCGAAGCAGTTGCGATCGCTGAACACAGCGTTGATCGCTGCCGCGGAGGGCGCATTCCCGCTCCAGGCCTCCTGCAGCACGTTGAAAGTGCCGGTGGGGCCGCCGGCCGAATAATATGGATCCCATCCGAAGATATAGTTGCCGGAACCCGAGTACGGCGATTCCATCACCTCACGAAGAAAATCCCGCTTCGCCCAGAGCGATGGCTCGCGCTTGCTGTATTCCATCCCGATCATCGAATGGCCGCGTCCGTCACTGAAACCCGCACCGAAGAGAACACCCAGCTGAAACTCTTCGCCGTCGCCGGCGCCATTGACGCCACCACGCACACGCATGTTGATGCCCTCGAAGTTATCGCGGAACCTGATGTTGGTGACGCCGGCCAGGGCGTCCGCGCCGTACACTGCCGAAGCGCCGCCAGTTATGATTTCCATGCCGCCGATGGCGATGGACGGGATGGTGTTGAGGTCCACCGTCATCGACGCGTTCACCGGCATGGCGCGGCCACCGTCGATCAGCGTCAGCGCCCGATTGGCGCCCAGGCCGCGCAGATTCACGTTCGCAGCACCCGGCACTACGATACCGATCATGCCGGCGTTATCCGGCAGCAACGACATGTTGAACATGTCTCCCGATCCCCGACCGCCATCAAGAGCGTTCGCGGCTTGCAGGCCCGTCACCGCACCGGCACCCATTCCTGCGCCTCCGACCATGAACTGCGGCAGTTCGTTGAGGGCCTGTTCGACCGAGATGAAGGTGTTGTCCTCGAGCATCTGGCGGTCGATGGTAAGCAGCGGGCTGTTGACCTCCAGGTCGCGACGGACGATACGCGACCCGGTAACCACCACTTCTTCAACGGTAGTCGACGGCTGCTGCGCGAAGGCCTGCGGCGCGTGAACGGCCGTGACCGCTGCGCCAAGAACAGCCACCACGGCACAATGCAACACGTTTCTTTTCGGTTGGAATGTCTTGATCATATTGATATTCATCCGTTTTCACCTGCGTTTGGCGGCCGCTCGTCAAGCTGCCTGGTGGAGAAACCGCCCCCTGTAAAGCATCAGGCACCGCACTGCCCATCCCGGCGCCTGCCTGATCTGCCTAGCTCCGGTGCCGACCATGCCAGTGCTTTCGTGCGTGAAAGCAAATCGAAAGTCGGCTACTCTTACCCGACGTAAGGCGACAGAAGTCGGCAGTGCGAGTCGACCGACTGACATGACCCGCGCCGACCTTGCGGTGCCTCCTGCGCAGGAGGCTGATCGACCAAGCCGACTTGGCGGCTGCCAAGCTATATCGGAGGGGGAGGATCCGGCTTGGTTGCGTTCTGATAGTTTCTGAAAAGACATGAACGACCATGAGTCGGGCCGCGCGAAGCCACGCAAGCCCGCATGGCTTCACGGGAAATTATCGATGAGCGAGAAGCATCGGACAGGGGGGACGGTCAGCGAGCAGGGAAGCTTTGTATCGGGCCATGTACCCGAGAACTACCGCTTTGCCGGTTTCCACCTCGACGCAAGGGCCAGAAGGCTCATCGGGCCGGATGGTGCGCCGGTCAATCTCAGCTCCCGCGCGTTCGACACACTGCTGATGC
The DNA here is from genome assembly GCA_050485645.1 of Gammaproteobacteria bacterium. Lineage (GTDB taxonomy): Bacteria > Pseudomonadota > Gammaproteobacteria > Steroidobacterales > Rariloculaceae > JBJHBP01. The sequence continues at coordinate 2,004 of JBJHBT010000037.1, forward strand.
TGGTTCGTCATCAAGGCGAGCCGCTGTCTAAGGACTATCTGCTGAAAGCGGTGTGGCCCGGCGTTGTCGTCGAGGAGAACAATCTCAACCAGGCGATCTGCTGCCTGCGCAAACTGCTCGGTGACTCAAAGGCCGGGCCCCGCTTCATTCAAACCATTCCGGGACGTGGTTACTGCTTCATTTGTACAGCGACGACAGGCAATCAGCCGGCAACGCCCCCTGCCGTAGCGCCAGTGCAGGCGCCGGCGCCGGAGCAGGCCGCTTCCGATGTCACTCCCCTTGAAGCAGGCACCGTACCGGCGTCGAAGCGGGCGAAGTCCTTCTTGCCGTCCGGCCTACCGGCTTATGCGAGCGCAGCGCTGCTCGTGGCCGCATCGGCACTGGCCCTGACCGCGATGTCTGTCCGGAACGGCGGCGAGGACGGAACGCGAGTGTCGATAGGCAACGGAATGGGTGTCGCCAGTCGCACGCGACAGGCGCAGCCTGACACCATTCCCGATTCGATCGCCGTCATGCCGTTCACAAACCTCAACGCACCATCCGACGATGGTCTGTTCGCCATCGCCCTGCACGACGAGATCATCAATCATCTCAGTCGGATCCGATCCCTGAAGATCATTTCCCGGGAAAACGTGCTGTCACTCGGCGAGCGGCGGAGCCAGCTGAACGATGTGAAGCGCCTGCTCCGGGTGGAATCCGTCATCACAGGTACCATCATGTACGTCGGTGACAACGCCCGAATAAACCTCCAGATGCTCGACCTTGCCACCGGCGTCACGATCTGGGCCTCAAACTACGAGACCGGCACCAGTAATCTCGACGACATGATCGCCGTTCAAAGCGACATCGCCGTGAACATAGCCCAAGCACTCAGAGCCGAGATCGACGAACAGGAAAGGCTGGCGATCGGCACGCCAGCGACCGAGTCATTCGAGGCCTACCGCTACTATCTCGCTGCTAAGAGCGCCTACTACTCACAGCAGTTCGAGAAGACCTGGTACCTGACTCGGCAGGCGGTCAATCTCGATCGCGACTATGTGGATGCTCTGTATCTGCACTCATACGTCAACACCGTCATGATGGCCATTCCCAAGGCCGGCATGAGTCCGCGGGATCACTTCCTGCGTGCGACGGAGTCAGCGGAGCGGATTATCGAGCTGAGGCCCGACGATCCACGAGGCTACATCCTGCGCACCAGTGCCCTCGCCAATACCGGCAACTGGGAACGCGTACGCGAGAAGGTGGCCGCTCTCGTCGATCGTGGTGTACCCGAGTCGGAGTTGAAGTTCTATGCGCTCGTCTTGATGTGTCTGGGTGATTTCGAAGGCGCTCTCGATATTTTCTCGGCCAACCTGCTGACCGAACCAATCAACCTCTACAGCCAGGGCTTTCTGATGAGCGCCTACGAGCTGACCGGGGATCGCGAACGCTCACGTCGCGAATACGACTTCGGCGAGGAGCTCAACCCCATCTGGTGGGGCGATACCGTCAACCTGTTCCTCGCTCTGGGGCGGCAAGAACCACTGAAGGATCTCGACGAAACCCGCATTCCCCACGAGATCAAGGATCTGCTCCACCATCTCGATGACCGCGAGCGGGTCGACGCAAGCCTTGCCACATACCGTGGACGCACACCGAAGATGTCGTCCGAATCTGTTTACTACAGCGCCGTTGCCGCGCACTGGGGCAAACATGAACTGGCTGTGGAGTTCATGCGTGAGGGCCTCAACGACGCTTGGCTCAGCTTTCACTGGCTGTGGCTACCCGTTTTCGACGAAACGCGCAGAACCCAGGCATTCCGCAACCTGCTGGCCGATTCGGGCATTGTTGACTACTGGCGCCGTCATGGCTGGCCCGACGTCTGTCGGCCTACCAGTGATGAGGACTTCGTCTGCGACTGGCAGGCGTATCCCGCGCCGGCTCAGCATCTGGCGCCCTGATAGAGAGCGGATCCCGCAGCGGACTCTGCGCTGGAAGGGCAACAGCCAGCACCTCCGCATCCCCGACCAGCGTTTCTTCCACGTTCCACCGAGGCAGCACTGATGAAGCCGCACAACGCTGGCACCGCGCTGAAACGGCTGGAGCGGCTAAAGCACCGCAGCCACGGACGCCGCACCATTGGCGCGTGGCCAAAGATCATGGACGCGGAGTCTTGGTCCGCGTTGGCCGTGCCCATGCAGGCACAGCTCATGGCAGACGCGCGCGACGATACGCACGGAGTCGCACCGGCGCAGGAGTCAGAAACCGCCTGGCCACCGTGCGGTCACAACGGAGCCAGCGGCAGCGTGAGGAATTAACTGCTCCCGCGTGAAGCCGTACTCAGGGTTGGGCATGGCTCGGTTTCACGAGCGCCGCAGGCCGTGTCGGCCGGTGCCGCTACCGGCCGGAACTACCCGGTAAGCAGGCTCTCTGCCGGCTCCCACCGGCTCGTCTCTTGGCTCGCTCTGCTAGTAAGCGATCGAAGGTACTATTCGCCAAGGCGACGCCAAGATCCTTCGAATCCGTCTTTAGATCTGAAATCACTTCGGATTTCACATCGTTGGGGAAGTAGTTCGCCCGCCACGCGGAAAAGGAACTGAACTCCTCAGCGCGTTCTGCTCGTCTACCCATACGATCTGCTCTCTAAAGCTTAAGACAGCTCTCTAAACTTGGCCCGATAGGTCTTGATTATCGGCTCCCAAGGAACGCCAAGTAGTCCAGCGTTTCCAAAAATCATTATGCCGACGGGTTCTGTCTTCGATAGGGCAAATACCTTGAGAGCTGAGTTGTAGATCTTCCGGTTACCGATGGTGACAGCACTGTCAGCGGCCAGAGCCGCTGCGCTGGAATTAGCTACTACAACTTCCGCAGTCATGCCGCCAGCGTTGTCGTCAATACATCACTCCGGCACAAGAGAGTCTAGCGCTCAGCAAGACGCGGTTCACACAACGGGCGGGGCCAAAGACTTACAGCAACCCGGTTGACGCCGCCTCAAACGTCACTGTAAGTGGCGCTCAGCTTGCGGTTTGGCAATTTGCTAACTGACTGTTTAAATGGTGGCCAGGGGCGGAATCGAACCACCGACACGCGGATTTTCAGTCCGCTGCTCTACCAACTGAGCTACCTGGCCATTGGCGAGGGGCGCTTGAGGCGACGTATTAGACCGGCACGCTCCCGGGCCGTCAAGGAGTGGATTGGCGGACGGCGTGTTTTGACACTGTCACGAACGGCCGCTAGGCTCGAAATCAAGTCATCTTCGCGTTTGAACCACAGGATCGAGCCACAGGGAGTGTCTGCGCGCATGGCCACAGCAGCGGCTGAGAACCCGTCCGCGCTTCCTTTCGAAGCGCTGCCAGAAAAGTACCGCCGGATCCGCGCGACCACGCTTGCGCTGATGGCGCCTCTGCATCCGGAGGATCAGGTGGTACAGACCATCGCCGAAGTCAGCCCCACCAAGTGGCACGCGGCGCACGTCTCCTGGTTTTTCGAGCAGTTCTGCCTGGCTGATCACCTGCCCGGCTACCGGCGGTTCGATGAGCGCTTCCATCACCTGTTCAATTCGTACTACTACACCGTCGGATCCATGCACCGGCGGGCCGAACGCGGGCTGCTCAGCCGGCCGGCAGTGGCCGAGGTGTTTGCCTATCGGTCGCATGTGGATAACGCCATGGAAACGCTCATCGCCGAGCGTGGCGGCGAATCCGATGTGTCGTTCCTGGTCACGCTGGGACTGCACCACGAGCAGCAACATCAGGAACTGCTGTTGACCGACATCAAGCACGTGCTGTCAGTCAATCCGCTCGACTGTGCGTACCGAGACGATCTGGCAGTACCGCCAACGAACGATCCGGGGCCCATGCACTTCGTACCCGGGGCCAGCGGCGAACAGCTGATCGGCGCCGAACCGGCCGGGTTCTGCTTCGACAACGAGACGCCGCGCCACCTGATACTGGTTCCCGAGCACGCCATCGCCAGCCGGCTGGTGACCAATCGTGAGTATCGTCAGTTCATTGATGCCGGTGGCTATCGCAATCCGGCGCTGTGGTTGTCCGATGGCTGGGCGAAAGTCAACGAAGCGGGCTGGCGGCGGCCACTGTACTGGTCCGAGGATCTCACGCGTGAGTACACCCTCGCGGGCTGGCGGGACATCGACCCCAACGCGCCGGTGTGCCATGTGAGTTTTTATGAGGCCGATGCGTTCGCCAGCTGGGCAGGAGCCCGACTGCCCACCGAAGCGGAATGGGAGCTGGCGGCGCGGCAGCAGCCACCGGTCGGCAATCTGCTCGCGAACGGCTACCTGCATCCGGTCGCAGGCGTCGATCCGGCACCGTCGGGCCTGGCGCCAGGTATCGCGTCGGCCGCGAAAGCGCGTTCAGTACCGCGGCCACCACCCGGCCAGCTGGTTGGTGATGTCTGGGAGTGGACCTCTTCCGGCTACCAACCCTACCCCGGCTTCAGACCGCTGGCGGGATCGCTGGGCGAGTACAACGGCAAATTCATGTGTAACCAGATGGTCGTACGTGGCGGTTCGTGCGTCACGGCCGACGACCATATCCGTGCCAGCTATCGAAGCTTCTTCTACCCCCACGACCGTTGGCAGTTTCTGGGTTTCAGACTGGCAAGAGACGGCCATGTTTGAAGGCGTTCCGGCGCTGGCGGTTGCCAACGAGTCGCCCCCGGATCTGGCCGGTGATGCGGCAGAGGTGCTGGCCGGGCTCACGGCCACACATAAGTGCCTGTCGCCCAAGTACTTTTACGACGAGCGCGGATCGCAGCTGTTCGACGAGATCTGCGAACTGCCGGAGTACTACCCCACCCGCTGCGAGCTGGCCATCATGCGCCGCGAGCTGCCGGCGATCGCCACGCTGATCGGCCCGCAGGCCGCGGTCATAGAATTCGGCGCCGGCTCCAGCCTGAAGATCCGGCTGCTGCTCGACCACCTGCTCGAACCCAGCGCCTATGTGCCGGTGGACATCTCCGGAGACTACCTGGCCGATCAGGCCGCCGCGCTCGCCGCCGATTATCCGCATCTGCAGATCCAGCCGGTGCTCGCGGATTTCACGAAACCATTCGATCTGCCGCGCCACGCGATCACGCCATTGCGCAATCTGGTGTTCTTCCCCGGATCGACGATCGGCAATTTCTCGCGCAGCCAGGCTGGCGAACTGCTCAAGGTGATGCGTCTGGAAGCAGGCGATACCGGTGCGGCATTGATCGGTGTGGATCTGCGCAAGGACCCGGCGATTCTTCGTGCCGCCTACAACGACAGCCGCGGCGTGACCGCACAGTTCAATCTGAACGTACTGCGCCGCCTGAACCGGGAGCTGGGTGCCGACTTCGACCTCGATGCGTTCACGCATGAAGCGGTCTACGATGAAGCCGAGGGTCGGATCGAAATGCGCCTGATCAGCCAACGCGCACAGACCGTGCGCGTGGCCGGCACGGCGATACCGTTCCGGCGCGACGAGCACATCGTCACAGAACACTCGCACAAGTATTCGCTGGATGAATTCCGCGGGCTGGCGGCACGCTCGGGGTTCGACACGTCAGGCGTCTGGCTGGACGATCAGCAGCGGTTCAGCGTGCACTATCTCACGCCGACCATCTGAGCGCGGAGAACGCCGGCATGGGCGCGACGCGGCCGGCGGTTCAGAAACCGCTCCCAGACCCGCTCACGAAAAATGTAAAGATTTCGCTGTCGCCGTGGCAGCGTGGTCCGGACGCAGTAGAATCATCGCAGCGTCCAACAACAAGCCGTTGGCAACAGAACGGCAGCAACAACCAACGCAGGGGCATTTCAGGATGATCGAACCAGTCCGAGGTCGGCTGCACCGACTGATCCGCTATTCACTGTTCGTCTTCGTGGTCGGCAGCTGCCCGACGTTCGTCACAGCCCAGCCTCAGCAGGCTGCACCGGCGCCGGTTCCCGAAGCCGTCAGAATCCCCCGCCCAAGCGATGCGGAGGTGGAACGCGCGCGCCAGGCGCTCTCTCAATGGGTGCGTGGCGCCGATGCCGCCACACGCGAATTGCTGGAACGCTATCCGGATCTTATCGATGTCCGGGTACCGCAGCCCAACACCGCCATCGTTCCCAACCTCGCGCAGTTCTTTCGCGCGCGCCACGAGGAGAATCTGGAGGTGGCGCGCCAGGGCGATATCGAACTGCTGCTGATGGGTGATTCGATCACCGACTTCTGGCGCAATACGGAAGGTGCGTTCGCCGGCCGTCCCGTGCTGGAGGAGTACTTCGGCCAATGGAAGATCGCGAATTTCGGCATCGCCGGCGACACGACGCAGGGCGTACTGTACCGGCTCCAGAACGGTGAGGGGCAGGGCTTTCAGCCGCGGGCCGTCATGCTGATGATCGGCACGAACAACACCGGCCGCAATTCGGCAGCCGAGATCGCCGAGGGCATCGGCGCCGTAGTGCTTCAGCTCAGAACCAGGTTCCCCGAAGCGCCGATCCTGCTGCTGGGCGTGTTTCCACGCGGCGCGGCCAACGATCCGGTGCGCGACACCATCGCCGAAATCAACCGACGCATATCGGGCCTGCACGACGGACGCACCGTGCACTACATGGACATCGGCGAACACTTTCTCGATCAGAACGGCAACATTCCCGTCACAGTCATGAGCGACGCACTGCACCCGTCCACCGAGGGCTACCGTATCTGGGCACGCGCGGTGCAGGCACCGCTCACCCGACTGATGGCTGCCGACTGATGCGCATCCTCCAAACCGCAGCGGGACTGCTGACAACCCTGTACCTGACCGGCACCCTGACAGTCACGCTGGCACAGGACGCGGGCACATCAACCGTGCCACCACCGGAATGGTCCACTGCGGATGATCACGCCGACATGCGGCGCCAGTTGGGCATCACCGTGCTGCGGCCTGGCCCCAGCGGCCGCGACGATGCGCCCAATGCCGCCAACTACGACGAGGCGCTTGCGAACCCGTATCCGGACTGGCCCGAACTGCTGGTACACGACGATGGCACACCGGTGACCGATGCCGATGACTGGTGGAACCATCGCCGTCCACAGATCGTCGAGGCATTCGAACGCGAAATCGTCGGCCGCGTGCCGGTCGACGTTCCCGACGTGCACTGGAGCATCGCGGCCACCGACACCGGCGTGGTGGCCGATCGCGCCGTGCAGGGCCGGCAGCTGATCGGCCGCGCGGACAACAGCGGCTATCCGCTGATCGACGTGGAGATCGGGTTGACGCTGGTGCTGCCGGCGGACACCACAGGGCCGGTGCCGGTAATGATCATGTTCCGCGGCGGCAGCCTGGCTGAAGCCGTGGGCAATGCCGAGCCGCGCAGATTCGGGCCGCCGAGCGACGAACCCTCGGCGAACGAACAGCTGATCGCCGCCGGCTGGGGTTTTGCGTATCTGAACCCGACCAGCATTCAGGCTGACAACGGCGCCGGCCTGACTCGCGGCATCATCGGCCTTGCGAACCACGGCCAGCCGCGCAGGCCCGATGACTGGGGCGCGCTGCGTGCCTGGGCATGGGGCGCGGCGCGTGCGCTGGACTACCTGGAATCCGAGCCGGCCGTGGATGCCAGGCGCGTCGGCATCGAGGGCGTATCGCGCTACGGCAAGGCGGCGCTGGTAACGATGGCATTCGAGCCGCGTTTTGCGGTTGGGTTCATCGGTTCGTCCGGTGAGGGCGGCGCCTCACCCTACCGACGCAACTTTGGTGAGGCGGTGGAGAACCTCACCGGCGGCGGCCAGTATCACTGGATGGCCGGCAACTTCCTCAAGTACGGTACCGACGAGTCAACCTTCGGCCGCATGAACGCCAACGATTTGCCGATCGACTCACACTCGCTGATTGCTCTGAGCGCACCACGACCCACGTTCATCAGCTACGGTATCCCCGAGCAGGGCGACGCGCTGTGGCTGGATCAGCAGGGCAGCTACATGGCTGTGGTCGCGGCGGGCAGTGTATTCACCCTGCTGGGCGTGAAGGACACGGGTACCGGTGAACACTATCAGACAGCGACGATGCCGGCCGTCGGCGTCAGCCTGCTCGACGGCCGGCTGGCATGGCGCCAGCACGACGGCGGCCACACCACCGGTCCCAACTGGCGCTATTTCATACCCTGGGCGGCTCGCGAACTCGGCCTGGCACAGGACTGACGGCTCACGGCTCACGGCTCACGGCTCACGGCTCACGGCTCACGATCGTATCGGATCAGTCCCGGACCAGCATCATGCTGGCTGCGTCGATCTGCCGTTCCATGTCCATCATCGCCTGCCCCAGATCGTTCAATGCGGTCTGAAGCGACTCCGTGATGAACTGTGGCCGCATCATCAGACTTTCGAAGGCATCATCCATGCGATAAAGCGCTGCGGTATGCCGGTCGTCGATGGCCGCCTGTTCCTCCTCGCTGAACGGTGACTCCCACGATTCGATGTCCTCTTCGCTGTACTGCGAGATCGCGACCAGAGCTTCCACCATGCCGGCACCGACAGCTCTGGCACGAGGCAGGATATCCGACTGCAACCGCGCCGCGGCTGTGTCCGCGGTTTCGTCATCACGAATAGCGGCGATCGCGTCCGCCAGGTCGTTGTAGACAGCCGTCATGTACTGCGTGGACTGCAGCATGTCAGCCATAGGATGGTCGGCGGACTGCTCAGCGGAGCCGCCACAAGCCGGCAGCAACAGCGCACAGAACATCGCGACAGCAACGAAGGCCAGGGGACGTTTGCAAGGAATGGTTTTCACGGATCACCCTCCCGGGGTCAGCGGCTAAATGGAACGGTGCAGATGCACCACCGGCTGATACATCACCGGTCAGCGATAAACAGGGACAGGACACAGCGGCCGGTTGCCGGTTGCCGGTTGCCGGTTGCCGGTTGCCGGTTGCCGGTTGCCGGTTGCCGGTTGCCGGCAGGCATTATCAGCTCCTCTGCCGCCAGTGTACCCACTGCTGCTAAGCTCAGCCCCGGGATCAGCTCTCAAGCCCGGCCCCGGGGAGCCCGGCACATTCAGTCCGGAGAAATACACAATGAAAGCACGAATTGCACTTGCCGCAGCCATAATCGCACTATCACCACTGTCTCAGGCCCAGGCCCAGGCCCAGGCCCAGAATTGTGACCGGCAGTGCCTGATCGATCTCGCCGACAGCTATGTCGCGGCGATGGTTGCGCGTGACGCATCGCGCGTGCCACTGGCCAACAACGTTCGCATGGTGGAAAACCTCGAACGCATTCAGCCCGGGGAGGGCATGTGGGCCACCGCGGCCGCGGTGCCAGACGCCTTTGTGATTCACGTACCGGATCCTGTTTCGCAGCAGATCGGTTACCTGGCCGTGATGACCGAGAACCAGGATGGCGACCAGGTACCGGTGCAGTTCGGCCTGCGCCTGAAGCTCGACAACGGCCGCATCACTGAAGCCGAGCACCTGATCGTCCGCAGCATCAGTCAGGGTGCGCTGGCCAATCTCCAGGCACCGCGCCGTCCGCTTGTCTCACCCGTCACCGATGAAGGGCTTCGCGATGCACGCGGGCGGCTGCTGCATATCGGCGCTGCGTACTACGACGCGCTGGACCGCAATAACGGTCGGCTTGCGCCATTCGCCGATACCTGCGTGCGTTTCGAAAACGGAATACAGACAGCTCGTAACGTAGTCGCACGCGACCCTTCGGCGGGCTTCGGCCTGGCCGGTGCGCTGGGTTGCGAGGCACAGCTGGACACGAATTTCTTCCAGTACATCACCTCTATCGACAATCGCCGTGTATCGATCGCCGATGAGGTCACCGGGCTGGTGTTCGGCCTGTCGCATTTCCGTCACTCGTTCGAGGTGCGCGAATATCCCCTGTTCAATCTCCCAGGCCAACCCACCCGTGTCATGGACAACAACCCGTTCGACATGCCAGCCATTCACATATACAAGATCTGGGGCGGCCAAATTCACGAAATTGAAGCCATCGGCATCGTCACGCCGTACATGTCGCCCACCGGCTGGGAGTAATGAGCCGGCCGGGAGTAATCACTCGCAGCCCGGTGTCCCGTTGCGGGAAACGCCTGCGCACTCATGTCCAGCGGTGCCGGCTGATTCCTGCCTGAACCGGATGATCGCACTCGACCCATGGCTCCCTACTCCGCGGAGTGGCGGCACGCTGCCGCCCCGCGCAACTCTGTCATAATTCAACGTGCTGAATCAGGTGGGGCCGGTCGTCGGGAGGCTGCCGCCATGGCCAAACGCTTCGAGCACATACTCGCCACCATTGGCCGCACGCCGGTGGTACGCATCAATCGCCTGGCACCGCCTGGCGTGAACCTGTTCGCCAAGCTGGAAGCCTTCAATCCGATGGCATCGGTGAAGGACCGCCTTGCGCTGAGTGTGATCGAGGACGCCGAGCGGCGCGGCCTGCTCAGGCCCGGACAGACCGTGATTGAAGCCAACGCCGACATCCACTCCACAACCACCGCCGTGGAAATTCTCGACGACTTCGCGGACACCCGTCTTGACTACTTCGTCACCGGCTTAGGCACGGGCGGCACACTGAAGGGTGTCAGCCGTGTACTGCAGGACCGCATCGTGCCGGTGTCGGCAGGCAGACCCTGCATCTGGCGCGTGAACTGGCGCGCAGCGAAGGCATTTTCTGCGGCATCTCCGGAGGCGCGACCTTCGCCGGTGCCCTGCAGGTTGCGGCCGACGCTGCTGCAACGGCACGGTATCGATTGCAACCGCGATGTGGCAACCGACCCCTACTCCTTTCTGCCGGCATGGCTGCATCCACGGTGATGCTGCTGAAATGACGGCGAATGACGCATATCATCGGACCCCATGAGCGACGACAAAATCTACCCCGTCCCGGCCGCGCGTGCGCGCAGGGCCTGGATAGACGGTGACCAGTACGAGGCGCTGTATCGCGCATCGATCGAGAACCCAGAGTCATTCTGGAGCGAGCAGGCCAGCAGACTGGAGTGGACGCGGCTGTTCACGCGCGTGAAGGAAGTCTCGTTCGCTGCCGACGATCTGCGTATCCGCTGGTTCGCCGACGGTGAACTGAATGTCAGCGTGAACTGTCTGGACCGGCACCTCACCGGCCGGGCGGATCAGACCGCGATCATCTGGGAAGGCGACGATCCGGCCGAAGATGCCCGAATCAGCTATCGGGACCTGCACGAGAGGGTCTGCCGTCTCGGCAATGCACTGCGCAAGCTGGGCGTAAAAAAAGGCGACAGGGTCACCATCTACATGCCGATGATCCCCGAGGCCGCCGTGGCAATGCTTGCCTGCGCGCGCATCGGCGCGGTGCATTCGGTGGTGTTCGGTGGGTTCTCACCGGAAGCGCTGCGCGGACGCATCGAAGACTGTGGCTCCACCGTAGTCATTACCGCTGACGAGGGGCTTCGCGGCGGACGCAGGATACCGCTCAAGGCGAATGTCGACGAAGCGCTTGCGCGTCTCACCGGAGCAGAGGTGCGGCATGTCGTTGTCGTGAAGCGCACCGGTGGCGACATCAACTGGTACGACGGGCGCGACCACTGGTACGAAGACATTACGGAGTCGGTTTCGGATGTCTGCAGGCCGGAAGTCATGAACGCGGAGGATCCGCTGTTCATTCTCTATACATCGGGCTCCACGGGCAGACCCAAGGGTGTACTGCATACATCGGCCGGCTATCTGCTGCACACCGCGCTCACACACCAGTATGTGTTCGACTACCACGACGGCGACGTGTACTGGTGCACGGCCGACGTCGGCTGGGTCACCGGACACAGCTACATTGTCTATGGTCCGCTCGCCAACGGCGCCACAACACTGATGTTTGAAGGCATACCCAATTACCCGGACTTCAGCCGCTTCTGGCAGGTTATCGACAAGCACGACGTCAACATTTTCTACACCGCGCCAACTGCGATACGCGCACTGATGCGCGAGGGCGCGGAACCGGTGAAACGCTGCTCACGGCGCAGCCTGAAGCTGCTCGGCACCGTGGGCGAACCGATCAACCCGGAGGCATGGGAGTGGTACTACCGCGTTGTTGGTGACGAACGCTGCCCGGTGATCGATACCTGGTGGCAGACCGAGACCGGCGGCATTCTGATCGCGCCGCTGCCTGGAGCCACCCCCCTGAAACCCGGGTCCGCGACGAAACCGTTCTTCGGCGTGCAACCGGCCATCGTCGATGCGCAGGGTGAAGAACTCGAAGGGGAGGCATCGGGCAATCTGGTGCTGCTCGACAGCTGGCCAGGACAGATGCGCACCGTGTATGGCGACCACCAGCGTTTCATCGACACCTACTTCAGCCAGTTCCCGGGACGCTACTTCACCGGCGATGGTGCGCGTCGCGACGCCGACGGCTACTACTGGATCACCGGCCGTGTGGATGATGTGATCAACGTGTCAGGGCACCGACTGGGCACGGCGGAAGTGGAGAGTGCGCTGGTTGCGCATCCGAAAGTTGCCGAGGCCGCAGTCGTCGGTTGCCCGCATGAGATCAAGGGCCAGGGCATCTATGCCTATGTGACGCTGGTGGCAGGAGAGTATCCGACCGACGAACTGCGCGAGGAATTGCGGCAATGGGTGCGCCATGAGATCGGCCCGATTGCCAATCCCGATTTCGTGCAGTGGGCGCCCAGCCTGCCCAAGACACGCTCCGGGAAGATCATGCGCCGCATCCTGCGCAAGGTGGCCGCGAACGACTTCAACGACCTCGGCGATACGTCCACGCTGGCCGAACCCGGTGTCGTCGACGACCTGATCGAGCACCGGATGAACCGCTGACTACCGGCCGCGCGAGAACCGGCGGCCGGTGTCCGGGATGCACGCTGCCGGGCTTCGCCACCCGCCTGCGGAACAGCCGACTGCCCGGCCTACTCCGGTTTGAAATCAGGTGGCGCTTCCGAACCGTCGCCGAAAAAGAACTTCTCCATTTCCGCCTCGAGGAACTTGCGCGCCTTGGGCTCGATGGGCACCAGCCGGTATTCATTGATCAGCATGGTCTGATGGCCCAGCCAGCGCTGCCATGCCAGCCTGGACACGTTGTCGTATACCCGTTTGCCGAGTGCGCCGGGATAGGGGGGCTTGTCCAGACCCTCTGCTTCGGTGCCCAGCACCACGCACTTCACCATTCGTGTCACGACTTCGTTTCCCTGTTTCGTTTCCGGCCAACGGATCCGCCAGCTTCAGGCGCCCCGGTCAGCGTGCGCAGCAGTCGCTGCACCGGCGCCGGCAAGCCCACCTGCTGCGACCTGCCCTTATACCAGAGCCACCCCTCCCCCTCCATCGCTGCGGATGGCGAGGCGGACAGCTCGATCAGAACGGGCCGCAGTTCCAGCTCGAAGTGAGTAAAGGCGTGTGAGAAGGCTGCCAGCGCGCTTTCGCGGTACGCGCACGCGCCCAGCACCCGCCGGCACCACTGATCGGCGTTGTCGTCGGCGGCGAGTTCGGGGAAGCTGTGCAGACCGCCCCAGATGCCGCTGGGTGGACGGCGCCGCAGCAGCACACGCCCCTGCCGATCACGAACGATCAGCACCACGACACTGAGCGACGGACGCTGCCGCTTCGGCCGTGCGGCGGGATAGCGGCGCTGCGTTTGTGTGGCTCGCGCCACGCAGCCGTCCGCAACAGGGCAGGCCTCGCAGCGCGGCCGGGCACGCGTGCACACCATCGCGCCCAGGTCCATGATGGCCTGCGTGTAATCCCGCACCCGACGCGCGGGCGTGTGCCGCTCGGCCAGCGCCCACAGCTCACGCGCGACGCCCGTCTCGCCCGGCCAGCCGTCGACGGCGTGATACCGCGTCAGCACGCGCTTCACGTTCCCGTCCAGAATCGGCAGGCGCTGTTCATACACCTGCGCCAGTATGGCTCCGGCCGTGGAACGTCCTATTCCGGGCAAGGCGACAAGCTGATCGAAGTTGTCCGGCAGTTCCCCGCCGTGATCGGACATGATCTGCCGCGCGGCCCTGTGCAGGCTGCGTGCCCGGGCGTAGTAACCCAGGCCCGACCACAGGGCCAGCACCTCGTCGATCGGTGCATCGGCAAGTTCGGCAACATTCGCAAAACGTGCGACGAAACGCTCGAAGTACGGAATCACCGTGGCGAGCTGCGTCTGCTGCGCCATCACCTCCGACACCCAGACACGATAGGCGCTGCGTTGCACCTGCCACGGCAGCGTGTGACGCCCGTGCCGCTCATACCAGGGCAGCAGCCGGGGCGCGATCGCCGGTGGAGAAGTGAATTCGGGGCGCGCCTCGCATGACGAAGCCGGCTGCGCAGTTGCCGATGCGTTCACCACTATCAGTCGGCGAACGCGTAGCCGCCATCGAGCTCCTGTGCCAGACGTTCGATCCGTTCCACGGCGCGCGCGCCACCGGACATCAGACGGCGCTTGAGCACCCACGGCCCGATCACCGGTGGCACGAAGAAATCCGGCTCCATCTCCAGCCGGTACGTCACCCGTGTACCATACTCATCGGGCTCGAGCAGCCATTCGGCCTGGCTGAAATGGAAATCACTCTGCTCGGGCAACGCGGTGGTGCGTATCCAGTTCGGCCAGCGCGTCTCCAGACGTTCCACCCGGCGCATGTTCATGCACACGAACATCACGCAGCCTTCCACCCTCGTGAACACCATCGGTGTGCCGTCCTCGGCCGGTTCCAGATAGCCGCTTTCCTTGTAGATGCTGGAGATGCGATCGAGGCCGTCATAGTCGACCAGCACCTGAAAGATCGCGTCGGCCGGTGCATCCATCAGAACGTCCGCAACCAGTTCGTAACGACCGGCATCGCGGCTGATTTCCAGGCTGTTCATTTCGGCCGACCGCACGGGAGCCACGGCGGCCGCTGCCGCGGTGGCTGTCAGCAATGCGATTCGCCTGAGCATCATCACGTCCTCTGTCCTCATGAACCATCGCGTCCCGGAGCACCCGGAGCACCCGGAGCTTACACAATCACATCCGCTGTGACCCGTGCACCCTCCGACGCTATCGGTCGAAAAGGCCGCGAATCCTGTCCTGGAGCCTTTCCGTGGCGTCCTCACGCTCTTCCTCGAGGCGCTCTCGCACCTCCTGTTCGGCGCGAGAGCGCACCACTGCCGCAAAATCCGGCCGCACGGAAGGTTCCGCCAGCGTGCCGCCGACCGACAGCGGCAGCTCCAGGCCGGCGAGACTACTCATTGCAGGGTCCGACTGCAGGGTTTCGCCATCCACCATGCGCGCCACAAGATCGAAGTCCATCGCATCGGTGAGCAGATTCACCGTGCCGCGACCGCTCACGACCATGAACGACAATGTTGCGTTGAGATCGCGGTTGGTGAGCACCGCATCCTCGATCACACCGGATGCGGAAACCGAACTGAACGGCGTGCGCCGCGGCCCATCGCGCGCCGGAGCGGTATTGCCATCCAGCACCGCACGGGCGCGGCGCAGTTCATACCACACGTCGAAGCCTTCCCAGGCACCGTCGCGCAACGTGAACGAGACATCGCCCGCGAGCACCTGGCGCATCTGGCCGACGTTCGAGCCGCTGGCGGAGAGATCGAGCCGTGCACCGGCGGTGCCGGAGACCATTTCCGATTCGACGAAATCACGCGCCAGCGGCAGGATATCCACGCCATCGAGCTGCTGCACCAGCCGCATCCGCGCCGCGTCGCCAGCCACCTCGAACGTAATCTCACCGCTCGCGGTGCCGCCGTACAGTGAGGCGCGCGGCGCCAGCACCACGCGACCGTTGCCGGCATTCAGGGCAAACACCGCATCGCTGAGCCGCATGCCGAGGAACTGAGCGCCGGCGAGCCGCAATTCGCCCCGCGCATCCAGTGTACGCAGCACATCCAGTGGCAGATCGACCTCATCCAGCGAACCCTCATCGTCGCCGGATCGCGCATCCGAAGCCGGCGGCAGATAGCGGTCGACGTTGATGTCGTCCACCGCCAGCTCGAATCGCAGTGTCTCGCGCTCAACACCGGCGAACCCCGTCAGCGTGGAGTCATCCAGCGAGAAGCGCATGTCGCGCAGCGCGATCTGACTGGCGTCGTATACGAAGCTGGCGTTCGCGGCAGCGCGACGCAGCACGTCACGGTCGGCCGTGACCACGTCCACGCCAAGGCGACCGAGCAGTTCGCGCGGGCTGAACTCGGCGATCTCCACCGCACCATCGAGGCTGAGACTGCTCATCAACTGGCGGCCGCTGAGCGAACCGCGCACGCTCACGCCAAGTGTTTCCAATATGAGGTTGTCGAGCGCGAGGGTTTCCGCGGCTAGATCGGCCTGCAGAGAATCCAGGCGCAGCCGCGCATCGCCCTGTCCACCCGGCCAGGCATCCCCGCTGCCCGACAGCCGCACATCCAGACCTTCCAGCCGGTAGCGCTCGTTGACCAGCGACAGCAGCGCGTCGGCACGCACATCCACCGCCACCTCCACGGCTTCACCGGCCAACGCGAAACTCATGCGGATCGGAAACGTCACATCCGGCCCGAAGCCGGACGCCTGCATATTGAAGCTGCTGAGCTGCCAGCGGCTGCCGCTGGCCGCGTCGTTCCAGTTCACCTGCGCGTTGACGACGCTGATGACATCCACGTCGAGATCGAAGTCGGCGCCGGAACGGCCGTTCTGCGGCGTGTCGTCGGTCTGTGCCCGCTCCGCGGCCTCACCGATGTCCTGCCAGTTGGTGCGTCCCTGGGCATTGCGTGCCAGGTTCAGCACCAGCCCCTCGAGCCGCGCCTCGTCGATCTCGACCCGCCGTGACAGCAGTGGCAGCAGCGCCAGCTGCAGCCGTGCCGACTCGATGCGTGCGAACGGTTCGCCGCCGAAGCCGGCGGCATTGCCGAGCGACGCCTCACCCACCGCTATACGCAGGCGCGGGAAAATCTCCAGCTCCAGATCGCCCTCCAGCGTCAGCTGGCGGCCGGTGGAGCGCTCAACCGCCGCCGCGATGTCGTCCTTGTAGTCGTTGGGGTCGACCAGCATCGACAGACCCAGCATCAGCGCCACGAACAGCACCAGTACTGCCGCCACGACCATACCGATCAGTTTGATTATGCGTCCCATGAGTCGGTCCCTTCTATTCGCGGATTCACCTGGAGGGCGGTTTGATCGTAGCAATTATCAACGACCCGGCATAACCGTCGCTCGAATGCGAATGATATCCGACACATTGCCGGCCCATTGTCGGGCACAGGTTCCGCATGGCCCTTGCCGGTCTCCTCCAGTTGCTCGGCAGTCTCGGTGAGCGCTTGCAGTTGGTGTGTGGAGTGGAACGATTGTGCGGGCCCCGGGGCGTGGCGGAAAGGCCGAAGCGCAGGTTCCCGGCGCCATCGTCATGCCCGCAACGCTGAACTTTCCCCCGACCCCGCAGCCAAGTGAACGTCCACCTGCGAAACGCGAGCATGAGCAATACCTATCGAATCTCCGATCTCGTGCGCTTATGCCGGGGCTTGGCCTTGATGCTGATGCTCCGGCTATGGACTAAGGGCTCGGTCAGGCCTTCCTTGGGCGAACAGCTATTACGGCCCAAGGAGTTTGCATGAAGAATGCCATAAATGTGAGGGGACGGTTGATGGTGGGGGCCTTCCTGTTACTCGTACCCTTTCTGTCAGTACAGTCTCAGGCAGTGAGATTCTCTTGTCTGACAACGCTCGCTTCGCTGAAAAAACTCGCGCTGCAGGCGTAGATGTAACCCTCGAAATCGAGGAATTGCCACGACCGCTTTGGCATTTTCGATTCCCGGCTGACCCTAGAAATCGATCGAATAGGTCAGGTACAACTGCCTCTGGACACGAGGCGCCGAAGTCTGACGCTGAGCCGAGTTCGTCAGGTCCCTTCCCGCAATCGCAAGACTTGAACGCTCACTCAAAGCGTAGGCAACGCGGCCATCGAACGTCGCATATGCGGGGATTGGCATTAGCGAGGCTCCGGGTTCGGCATCACCGGAACCGACTCCCTGGATAGCCGACACAGCCGATTGGAAACTGACTCCCTGGATCGCAGACACAGCCGACTGAACATACATATGGGTGTCGATTTCCCATGCCCCGCTCGTCCAGCCGAATCCCGCTTTCACGACATGGCGCGGAGTCGTACTTTCAAAATCCCGCAGGGAGAGTTCGAATGGTATCGTGTCCAGGAAGCGATCCGCGATCTGCTGGTGCTTATAGCCTGCACGCCAGCGCCAATGGGTTCCAAGATTTCCGGCAAGGGAAAGCTCTGCTCCAGTCGTGCGCGAGCTTCCGATGTTGAAGAAGTCACTCAGGACATTCCGGGTATATCCATGGAATGCGCCGATGCGGAGCGTCGCCGCTACAGAAGGAAGGTCCTGCGACCAGTCAAGCTCATAACTCGTCACAACGGACGGCTCGAGCGTCGGCGTGCCCGCATAGCTGACGTCCGCGAACTCAAAGAACATGCCACCCAGGCTGATCAGGCTGGGTAACTGTACGCCTCGACCCGATGAAAAACGCAACGTCCCGCTGTCTGTGGCTCGCCACACAACACCGGTATTGAAGCTCTCGCTGCGCAACGTCCTGTTCCATGTCTCGTTGGTCCAGCCATAGAGCTCTTCGTACTGATCCGGAAGAGGGCCTCTTCGTCCCAATGACCACTCGTCGGATCGAAATGCATTCGTAAACGACAGCGTTGGACTGATTGCCCAGTGCCACATGGCACCGACTGTCACAACTTCGTAGTGCACACGTCCGCCCGCTATCGGTGTTGTGTCCAGTGAGCTCTCGCGATACTCCGCGGACATCCGCACTACATGGTCCGTGCCAATCTTGAAGATGTTCTGCAACTGCGTGACGGTAAGGTCGTTCGAAAAGTCGAACAGAACGGCAGCGCTGCCGCCAAGTCTGTGTCCAGCGTCAACGTAGTTGCGATAGATGTTCGCCTCAATCAGGCCGACACGTGTATCGGCCGACCAGTGCGTACGCAGCGAGCGAACTCTGTAGTCCGTATAGGACATCGTATAGCCTGGCGGAAACTCGGCCTGCCCCACCTCGCTGTATGTCACTTCCACTCCAAAGCTCAATTTCTCGCCGGGCGAGAAACGGCCGTCGGCAGCGACAACATCGCGCCGGTTGCCGAGCCGGGTGCCAAGATCCTCAGACCTCTGAGGCGTAGTGTAATCTTCGCTTCGCCGGCTGCCAGCCATCACCCGCAGACCGATGTCATCGCCGAGTCGCCAGGCTCCGACCGCTGATGCCTGTCTTATTTCCTGAGTCCCCACGCTGGTGGAAAACGTGAGCTGCTCCTCAGTGCGTGGGTTGCGGGTTACGATGTTGACCGCCCCACTAACGGCATTGAAACCGAACAACGCGCTGGCAGGACCTTTGATGATTTCGATCTGGTGAATCATGGAGAGCTCGACCGGCAACGTCGTCCATGGCGTATAGCCATAGTGATCAGCGTAGACTTGGCGGCCGTCGATCAGGACAAGAAGTCGCGGCGAGAACGCCTGATTGTAGCCACGCAATCCAACGTCAGCATGGTCGCTGGTCCAGCGGATGACATCGACACCTGCGACATGACGCAGAACGCCCGGAATATCGCGCGCTCCGGAACGACGTATCTCGTCAGCCGAGACGATGACCATCGTTGCCGGCACCTGACTCGCGCGCTGCGGAGCCCCGGTGACGCTGGTTGTTACGGGTTCACCGAACAACTGCTGCAAGGCGGCGTGGTCAAGAGACTGCGTGTGAGCGGACCCCGTCCAGCCCAGGACTGCCATGAGCACAATGCATTTTCGATCTCGCTTGATATTCATGGCCATGTTTTCCGTCCTCTAGAGCTCGGTGGTCATGACGCGAAACGCGGTCGCGAATACCACGCCGCTATTGCTTGCAGCAGCTCGATGGACGACGATGTCGACTCTGGGTCGGGTGCTCAGGCCGATAGCACAAGTGCCATCTCGAACGCGATCCAGATCCAGCGTGAAACACGGTATACGACGCTGTGCGCTGATTTCGACCAGTGAGCTGGCTTCCGCCCCGACAGAACCGGTGAGAAGAATCAGGTCCACATTGGCCCCAGCCGCTTCGTCTATCGTTATGATCACCGGTCGGAGCTCGAGCCTGCCGACCCTGAAGGCGCTGCCCATCACAACGCTGACAGCCTGTGCGTCTCGACGGGAAGCCTGAATCGTCGGTTCGTACACGATCCCGACGTTGACGACGCCAGTGAGTGGGCGCTCCATGAAACTGAGCACCCGGGCGATAACCTGCAGATCAGATTGCGTGACTTCGGCCTGTGCTGGCGCTGCGGACACCGTCGCGAGGTACAGGACAGCGAGCGATACCGAAAACCTCATCCTGGCTGCCTCCGTGCGACCGCGTTCCAGGTCATCGCGCAGTCACGGGCCGCCGGCAACGGCCGGCGCTGAAGCCAGCATAGCCACTCGGGAGCCACATAGTTGTGACCCGGGTCACGCAACGTCTTGAACCAAACGGGAAGGCGGACCCCCGTAGTCGGATAACAGCGCGGGCACATCTCCGGAACCAGGACCGCTCGCGGGACCGAGGGAAGCTGCGTCGTGCCGGCTACCGCCCTGGCACCTGTGCCGATCGCCCGGGAGAGAGGTCCGCGAAATCTATGTGGCGCACGCGCGCAGCCACGGCGAGGCGATCCCGGATCATCATCAGGGGTACCTGACGTTCGCAGTACGATGGGTCCATTTGGCGCCTACCGGCACCATGCAGTCGGCGGAGCCCGCGTGTAGCGCGGACCTGTCGGTCGCCGTGAGCACGGCGATACCAAGCACGGCGGTTTCGTGCTATCTGCGGTCACGGTCGGAGAGTACGCTTCCCCTGCAAGAAGACCGTCGCCGGGGTCGTAGCCAGGTTGCATTGAGCGTGGCGTGGACGAGGACTGTATTGGCCGAACCCTGGATGATCTGCGCGCTAAGGCACGGATTCAACGGGGCCGGGCCAATCGTATACGCGGTTTCGAATCACGAGGAGTACTGATGCCCAACGTTGACTATCGTACGCAGCAGATCGATGACGTTGAGGTCTTCGGCGGTTTTGACGCCCGGCGCGCCTTGCCGGCTCCTATGTGGCAAATGACCGGCTCTCGCGTGAAGCAGATGCTGGGTGGAGAAGAAGCACGATGAGCAACAAGTGGCCCCGCCTTGACTACCTCAGCTGGCGTGAGACGTGCTCGGCGCTACAGCTTTACTTGCAGATCGCCGGCAAGTACCGGCTGGCGCATTCGCCGTGGCTCAACCATTCCTGGAACGCGACCTCCTACGTCACACCGCTCGGCCTGACCTCCTCGCCGATCCCCGATGGCCCGGGCATCGAGATTTTGTTCGATCTTCACGACCATAGGGTCGTCGGCACCGGCGGCAACGGTCGCAAGGCGTCGTTCGCGCTCGGGCCGACCACGGTGGCGGCGTTCCGCACCCACTTCGTGCAGCTGATTACCGACCTCGGGGGCACGCCGACCTTCAACGACACTCCGAACGAGGTGCCCAACCCCATCCCGTTCAGCGAGGATCATCGCGACCGGCCCTATGACAGGGAAGCCGTGCAGCGCTACCACCAGGCGTTAGTGGCAGTCGACAGGGTATTCAACAGGTTCCGGACTTCCTTTCTCGGTAAGTCCAGCCCCGTTCACCTGTTCTGGGGGGCTCTGGATCTCGCAGTCACCCGCTTCTCGGGTCGGCGCGCGCCGATCCACCCCGCGGGCATCCCGGCCCTGCCGGACGACGTGGCGCAGGAAGCCTACGACCGCGAAGTGTCTTCGGCGGGCTTCTGGCCGGGCGGCAATGGCATCGACTATCCCGCTTTTTACGCTTACGCCTATCCGGCGCCGAACGGTTATCGGGCCGCACCGGTCCGCCCCGAAGCTGCGTTCTGGAGTGACGGGCTGTCTGAATTCATCCTGCCCTACGACGCCGTACAGACCTCGGCCGATCCCGACGAGGCTCTGATGGCTTTCCTGGTCACGACCTACGAGGCCGCCGCCGACCTCGGAGGATGGGACCGCGATCTGCTCGAGTGTTCGCCGGGACTGCCGCGCAAGGTGCGGCCACCGGATGCCGAACGGCCGAAGGATTCGTCCGCGGGCATCGACGGCACCGTCGAGCGGGAAGATGGCGAATCGAAGGGACGTTACCGACTGGTTGTGGACGGCGTCGAGGCCGAGATGACCTACAGCCGTGCCGGCGACGGGCTGATCATCATCGACCACACGGAAATTCCGGCGGTGTTGCGCGGCCGCAAGGTGGGTGAGCGGCTGGTGCGACAGGCGATCGAGGATGCAAGACGCGATGGCGTTGCCATCATTCCGCTGTGCCCGTTCGCGAAGGCGCAGTTTGGCCGCCATCCGGAATGGCAGGACGTGTTGCGTCGGTAAAAAGCCTGACGACTACTGACGGTCGGCACAACCTGGCTACAGACGCACGCACCACTGTTTCCAGAGGCTGGACATCGTCTCCCCCCGGCGGATCAAGTGCCTCCAGCCTCCCTGACACGTTCGTTTCTCAATTCCTTCAGATATTCGTGCACGAATTGCACGGCCATGGCGCCTTCGCCGACCGCCGACCCAACCCGTTTGATCGAGTCCGAGCGCACGTCACCTGCGGCGAACACTCCGGCACGACTTGTTTCCAGATAAAACGGCGAGCGCCCTCTTGCCCATTGTGTGGAATCGCCAACGCGGTGGCCGGTCTTGATAAAGCCCTTCGCGTCCGTTTCGACTTCCTTCGGTAACCACGCCGTGCGCGGCATCGCGCCGATAAAGGAGAAAACCGCGCCGACGCTGATGGCTCTCCGTGCGCCGGATCGATTGTCCTTGAGTTCGACCTCTTCCAGATGAGCATCGCCGAACATTCTTGAGATTTCGGTATCCGTTTTCAGCCGTATGTTCCGCGTCTCCAGAATTCGCTGCACAAGGTAATCGGACATACGCGCGCCTACGTCTCGCCCGCGAATGAGCAGGAAAACTTCCCGGGCGCTTTCCGCCAGGAAGAGGCAGGCCTGACCGGCGGAATTACCGCCTCCCACCACGACCACCGCTTCGCCGCCGCACATCTGCGCTTCCATCGGGGTCGCAGCGTAGTAGACTCCCGCGCCATCGAATCGCTCGCGGCCTTCCACGTCGAGTCTTCGGTAATCCGCCCCGCTGGCGATAATCAGTGCCTTTGCCCGCACCTGTTCGCCGTCAGCAAGGTGCAACACGGACATATCGTCGGCAAACCCGAGCTTCGTCGCCTGCGACGGAACCGAAAACCGCGCGCCGAACTTCTCGGCTTGTAGCGTGGCTCGTCCGGCCAGTTCCGCGCCTGACAGTCCGGTCGGAAAGCCCAGGTAGTTTTCGATTCTCGAGCTTGTTCCGGCTTGACCGCCTGTCGCGATCTCTTCGACAACAACGGTATGCAGACCTTCCGACGCGCCATATACAGCCGCCGCCAATCCGGCAGGTCCACCGCCGACTATTGCCAGATCGACCTCACGGTGTTTGGCAAACCTCTGCTTGATCCCGATGCGGGCTGCCAGTTCCTCGTTCGACGGGTTCCTGAGCAGCCAATCCTGCCCGTAGCAGACGACCGGCATATCGGATTCTTTCAACTGAAGGGCTGTGAGCAAGGATTGGACATAGGCCGTGTCCGTCTTTACATCAAGGAACGTGTAAAGGACATGGTTTTTCGTCAGGAAGTCACGCAGGCGAAACGCGTCACCCGAGAAGCGCGTCCCGATGACGCGCAGACCCGTGAAATCTTCAGCATCCATCAGGGCCTGAGCCCGGATGCTGAACGTCAGCAGAATCAGATCGCTGAGACCAGGGCGCTTGCCGATGATGTCGCGCAGATCCGGCTCACAGATTTCATAGACCTCAGTGGTGCCTGAGGCAATCGCGTCGATATTCGACGGTCTGCCCGTCAGATTCGCCAGATCGCCGGTAAACTCACCGGGCTCCAGTGTGACAATCAGGCGCGGCTCTCCGGATGAACGGTCAAAAATGTCAATCGAGCCGCGTTTGATGACATAGAACTTGAAGTCCTTTTCGCCCGCGCGGTACAGCACGTCGCCATTCGCGAAAGTCTTGCGCTCCGCAAATTCGGCGATGACGGCGATCTGTTTTTCGTTCAGAACGGGGAAAGCCTGCGGGTTGGTCGTCCTGAAATCGGGAAGAATCATCGACCGTTGCTCCAGGTTCCTGCGTCCGGCCTTCGGATCGCGTTGACGACACCGCTCGTCTTCTCACGAGTTGAATGGTCGTACCTCAAATTCGTTACGACTTTACCCGCACTACGTTAGCGTCATCGTCGGACGGCGTTCTTGGATCTGTCTGCTGCGGTTGTGCTGCGTCTGCCATCGTGGACCAGCGGCTTCGAGCATCGAGGCTCTGGTCGGCGGTGGACCGGAAGCCGTTCACGACGATGTATCCGTACAAATCACCGTATGGAGGAGCAATCCCTCCAGGCCCTGGCGGTCGACACTGTGCGCCAGGGAGAGCGATGTGTTCTCCCTTCCGCCCACCCTGAACCTTGAGGAGCACCATCGCATGACCACCAGAACCGGCCTCGATACTTTTCGTAACGGACTTTCATCGCTGCTTCGCCCCGAAGACTCCGTCCTCGTTCTGATTGACCACCAGCCTTATCAACTCGCGAACCTGAACAGCCATGAACCTCAGATGGTCATCAACAATACGGCGGGCCTGGCGAAGGCGGCCAAGGCCTTCGGTGTGCCTACCATCCTGACGACCGTTATAGCCGATCGCGGCGGTCTGCTCTTTCCCCAGATCACCGATGTGTTTCCGGGCCAGGAAGTGATCGACCGAACGTTCATCAATACGTGGCAGGACCCGAAGGTGGTGGATGCGGTCAAAGCGACGGGCCGCAAGCAGGTGATCATGGCCGGCCTGTGGACCGAAGTGTGCGTCGCGATGCCGGCGATTCAGGCGCTGGGCGAAGGCTGGGATGTGACGGTGGTTACCGACGCGTCCGGCGGCGTCTCGCTTGAGGCCCACGAGGTGGCCATCCAGCGCATGATCGGCGCCGGTGCCAACATGATGACCTGGCTGGCGGTGGCCGCGGAGTGGCAGCGCGACTGGGCGCGCATGGAATCAGCCGTGGCGCTGACCGAGGTGATCACGCAGCATGCCGGCGGCAGCGGCATCGCGTTCCTCTGGGAGCAGCAGTTGCTCAACACGCCCGTGCCGGACAGCGGGAGCTGAGTCATGAGCAACACCATCGTCACCACAGACGGTACCCGGCTTTACTACAAGGACTGGGGCACCGGACAGCCGATCGTCTTCAGTCACGGCTGGCCGCTGAACTCCGACAGCTGGGAAGCGCAGATGCTGTTCCTGGCTTCTCACGGCTTCCGCTGCGTCGCACACGACCGCCGCGGCCACGGCCGCAGCAGCCAGCCGTGGGGCGGGCATGAGATGAACACGTACGCCGACGACCTGGCCACGGTGATGGAAGAACTCGACCTGAAAGAGGCCGTCATGGTCGGCTTCTCGACCGGCGGTGGCGAGGTGGCGCGTTATATCGGCCGCCACGGCACCGGGCGCGTTGCTGGCGCCGCGCTGATCTCGGCCGTGCCGCCGCTGATGCTCAAGACCGCGGCCAACCCGGGCGGCCTGCCCATCGATGCTTTCGATAGCATCCGCGCCGGACAGCTCGCCAACCGCGCGCAGCTTTACAAGGACATCGCCTCGGGTCCGTTCTTCGGCTTCAACCGGCCAGGGGCGAAGGTGTCGCAAGGCCTGATCGACTGGTTCTGGGCTGCCGGCATGCAGGCTGGCCACAAGGCTACCTACGACTGCATCAAGGCCTTCTCGGAGACCGACTTCACCGAAGACTTGAAAAAGTTCGACGTTCCCACGTTGGTGGTGCACGGCGACGACGACCAGATCGTGCCGATCGATGCGTCCGGCCGTGCGGCTGCCAGGCTGGTCACGGGATCCACTCTGATCGTCTATCCCGGTGCGCCACACGGCCTGGCCGACACGCACAAGGACCAGCTCAACGCCGACCTGCTGACCTTTGTCAAAGGCATCCGTGCCTGAATGCACCGCACCCCCGGTGCCCGATACGCCCGATCGATGACGAGGCAAGACAGGTGTGACACGTAACAATCCTGACGGTCGTGCTGATGCGTGTCATCCGTTCACGGCAATCAGAAGGCGGGGCCTGACCGTGCGAACGACGGCGGTGACTTTGGCCCTGCTGCTGGTGGCAGACGTCGCACGAGGACAGTTCCAGCCGCTACGCTACGACGACGACTTCTCCGCACAACGTCTGGCCTGCGGTACTGACAATCGGGTGGCGTGCTGGAAGGCGCTTCCAATTGCCGAGGGTGTGCACCTGAGCTTCAGCGATGCCACCATCCGCGCCTGGACGCTGGCCACCGACACTGGCTACACCTTCGACGATGCGCCCTGGCAGCCGCGGCTGGCGCTGCTGCTGCGCCCCAGGCCGCAGATCGAATTGAATTTCAGCCTGGATCTCTTCTGGCGGTACAGCGTCAATGATGGCGTCTATGCACCCGACGGCACGATCGGTGAGAAGGAGCTGAGATGTCTATGAATCACTTCCCCGTTGGACTGGAAATGGAAGTTTCCTATCCGAGCTTCCAGGTGCGTCTGACGCTACTGTCCACTTCACAACTGAAGTTCGAGATCAGTGAGGGGCCGTTCGCCCGGATCGAGACCGTCGATATTCAGGTCATACCGCTCGGCAACGGCATCTTCGCCGTCAGCTGGCAGGAAAAGGACGGTGCGACAGTCACGAATGTTCAAGACTACGACCGTGGCGTCATTCACTCGTTCGCCACGCTACCGGACGGACGGTTCCTGCGAATGACCGGAACACTCTCGATCGATCGACCGGCGGATCGCATTGCCGATGACCGCCCCCACCGCAACAAGGCGCTGGTGCTGGACGCGATGACCTCCCTCTTTCAGCGCCACGACGCGTCGGCGATCGAACGCCTCTACGCGGAAGATTACATCCAGCACAATCCCAACATTCCCCAGGGCCGAGCCGCTTTGCAGGGTCTCGTCGAAAACCTGTCGTCATCCGTCTTTTACGAGCCGGGCCTGGTCATTGCCGAGGGCGACCTCGTCGCCATCCATGGCCGCATCCGCGGCTGGGCGGACGAGCCGCAGGTGGTGATCGATATTTTCCGGGTTCAGGACGGCAGGCTGGCTGAGCATTGGGACGTGTTGCAGAATGAAGTGCCCGCAACGTCAGGCGTCGCCGGACTGTCGATGTTCGATCCCGAAGAAGGCGCCAATCGCGGGTGACCAATGCGCACTCAAGAACACAGGAGCACGAACATGGCCATCGAACGCACTGCAACCGGAGTCTGGCGCGGCAATCTGAAAGGTGGAAACGGCACGATTACGAGCACGAGTGACGTGTTGCGCGAAGCGCCTTTCACATTCGCGACGCGCTTCGAGAACGCGCCGGGTACGAACCCCGAGGAGCTGGTCGCGGCGGCGCACGCCGCGTGCTTCAGCATGGCGTTCGCGAACTACCTCGACGGCCAGGGCCACCCTCCCGAACAGATCAGCACGCGGGCGACGATCACGCTCGACAATGGTGTCATCGGCAAGATGCATCTTGTCACGAAAGGCCGCGTTCCGAGTCTCGGTGACGCCGAATTCAAGCGCCTTGCGGACGAAGCCGAGCAGAAGTGCCCTGTGTCGAATCTGCTGCGAAGCGGTTTGCAGATCACCCTCGACGCATCGCTCGAGCGCTGATTCGGCGCGCGGCCAGGGGGCTCGTTCCGTGCTCGCGTTGTCGACATCGTGGGGTTTCGCGATCTCCGGTGTCAGAATCGCGATCGTCTGGCTCGGGGGTATCTATTTCTCACCTGCCCCGTTATTTGATGAGCGGTTGCGTCGGCAGTGGGCGGCGACGGAGGCGCAGACTCGATGAATTCGACATGCTCTCGCCGAGTCTTCCCTTTCAGGGCGCACTCCCGGATCAGTAGCGTGCACCTTCGCGTGTCAGTCCACCAGTTCGTAGGTGAAGTACGGGTTGCTGATCCGGCCCGTTCCGGGAACCGGAAACGATTCCTCATACGTTTCGCCAGTCCTGGCCGTCCATCGGATCTGTACGCAAGCGCGGCGACCCTTCATCGAGCGACGCAGCTCCTCGACCTCGACCTCTTCGGTCCGGCCGCCCAGGAATTGGGTGATCCGCAGTTTCAATCCGGGCCTCTCGCTACGTTTCGGCGTTCGTCGAGATTCATCAGGCCACCGGGGAGCATGCCAAACAAGCCACGTTTCTGCGCGAAAAGTTGTTAAACGCCGTTGTCATCGAATCTACGCCGGGCGAAGCAACAGTGTGTGCAGCGTGCATCCTGATCATGGCTTCAACTGAAGCGCGCCGCCTGCACCACTTCAGTGCACAGACGCTTCAGCTGAAGCATTGGAACGAGTCCAATTCGCACTTCAGGGCCATCTAGCGACCGCGCGATCAGGGGCATATCGATGATCGCAACGGTGATCGTCGACAAAGCGGATAGGCAATTCAAGCCACCCGTTCCGGTCGGATCTGGTGCGATCTGGTGCGCGGAATAGGCTTTATGTCAGCGGCGGAAACCGTTGGGGCGGGGTGAGAACCGGGCTGGTGCCGGGCCGATGCACGATCTGACGTGGTTTGGGCGCGTGAATCTTCCCCTTCGAGCCGCAAATGCAAGCCCAGAGCGACAGTGCATCATCTCATAGGCAAGACCGCCCGTCGCGGCGTGGTGGCCCGGGCGGTGCAGAGCGGATCAGATCGACAGATCGCCCTGGGGTGGCGCGCGGCTCGGATGCGCCGGATCGACGGACTCGGCGTTGCGGCCAAGGTGCTCGAGAATCCGATCGATCACCGCCGGTGCCTCGATGCTGGCGATCACCCGCAGCTTCCCGCCGCAGCTGCGGCAGTGCTCAATGTCGATGGCAAAGACACGCTTGAGGCGTTGCGCCCAGGTCAGACTCAGTCGCCGGTCGGTGGCCGATGCCTCGCCGCCCTCCCTGGCCTTGTTGGCAGCGCCAGCGCGGGTGCTCGCCACGACTGCGCGTGCGTGCATACGCAGAGATCATTGGGCAACATCGATTTCGTATCGGGCCTGACGCAGATAGCCCTCGATGCGCCGGATCAAGGCATCGTCAGTCGTCAGCTCCAGCGCGAGCTCAAGATGATCCCGGGCACCTTCCCACTGCCTCATGTCGTAGTAGGCTTTCCCCGCCTCAAACTGGGCTTCTGGGCTGTCCGGCTCGCGTTCCACAATGACCAGTCGTGCGTCGAGTATGCCCTGCAGGCCGCTGCCTGACGTTCGCGCCATGGCTTCGTACACCATCACCGAGTCCAGACCCTGAAGGACCAATTCATCCAGCCAACTGCGAAATTCCCGTCTCCAGCTGAACTCGGGCTCGATTATCGAAGGTGCGGGCCGGAAGGCGGCAATCCCCGCTGCCACGGCGTCGGCAAAAGCCTGTGCCTCTCCAGACTCAGCATCTCTGGCCGACTGCATCGCACGTTCCAGGCCGTTGATGCATGCCTCGTCGCCGAACATCTGCTGTAACGTAGCGCAAAGTGTCGGCAGAGCGTGCCTTAGTTCGATGGGATCTGCAGCGGGCGAGGCGACGCTCTGCAACGCCTCGTTCCACCCGCTGTCGGCGCGCACCCGCTGCTCGAAGGCTGCCAGGTCTGCGGTGCTGCTGACTCCTGGATGCTGTGAAATGGCACTAACGTGCGCACGCCGGGCGAGCAATGCGTGATCCCACCTGGCCGGCCCGGGAGGCGTCTGATCGTAGAGTGCTTCAGCGAACTCGACGGCCTCCGCCATGGACTGCTCGGTGCCAGCGCGAAGAAGCTCTGGGACAAAGAAGCGGACGTGAAGACCCGCACCATCGCGAACAGCGGCCTCGCGCTGCCACGCCAGACGCTGGTCAGGGTCGGCTGAGTCCAGAATCGATAACAAGATATACGGTTCAGTGCTGTCCGGGTACGCAGCGATAAGTTCATGGCAGACCTGCCGGGCGCGGTCGAGATAATCCCGGGAGGCGTCTTCTGTTTGAGTCATCTGAGCCAGACGAAAGTACGAGCCTGCAAGCGCGCCACCCACGGCCGCGCTTGCGGCCGGTGAATAGAATGCGTCCCTGAGCTCGGCGTTCCAGGCAAGGCACTTCTCCATGCTGGAGCCGCGCTCGGCACAGGCTGCGAAGTAGGCATCATCCAGGCAGACTGGATCGAGTGAGGGGCATGGATGTGCCTGGGTATAAGTCTGGGCGACTGTTCCGGAGCTGTATGTCGACAAGCCGGTGAACAGAATCGCGGCGGCCGCGGCTGCGTAGCCACCGAAAGCGGACAACAGGGCGGCGACCCGACTTGCCCCGCGGTTAACAGCGTCCAACCCAGGATGTTCCATGACGTGGTCACGCATCATGATGTCTCCCCCGCAATCGTCCTCTGCCATCGACAGTGTAGCCGAAGACGCCGGAGCGTTTGACGGCCAAGGCGTTCAAGACCCTGCGCGATGACAGGATGTCATCGCTGGCGTAACTTCCAGCGTCAGCATGAGCAGGGCAAGCGGATAGGTATTTTAACCCGCCTGTTCCGGTCCTACCTGGGTTCCGGTCCTACCTGGTGCGTGGAATAAGCCTTATGTGGGTTCGCGACCCCGTCCGTGATCGATTGGGGCCGGCTGGAATTGCACTGGCGGTTCGGTCGGGATCGCCATCGGCGTCAGAATCTTCCCCTTTCTGCTGGAAATGCCGCTGCGCACGGACGACCGCCTGACAGAAGCCAAAACCTGCCCGTCGCAGCGCGGTGCCCCGGGCGGTGGAGAGCGTGGAGAGCGGACGGATCAGATCGACAGCTCACCCTGCGGCGGCGCGCGGCTCGGATGCGCCGGGTCGACGACTAGCGCAGCGCGGCTTCAACCGCTCCGCGCAGTGCCTGCAGACCGAACGAGACGTCCACAATGCGGCCGTTGATGAAGAAGCCCGGCGTGCCCCGCACGCCGCTGCGTTCCCCACCCACCCGGTGTTCGAGTACACGTTGTCGATAGACCTCACCGTCGAGCTCGCTCGTGAAGCGAGCGACATCGAGGCCAAGATCATCCGCATAACGCAACAGGTGCTCACGATCGAGACGCGTCTGGTGCTCAAACAGCGTCTCGTGCATCTCCCAGAACCTGCCCTGCGCGCCGGCGCACTCGGCCGCTTCGGCGGCCATCAGCGCATGTGGATGCACCTCCATCAGCGGGAAATGCCGATAGACGAAGCGGACTCGCTCGGGAAAGCGTCTGAGCACGATCTCGATGGCGGGCTTCGCCTGCTTGCAGTTCGGACACTGAAAATCGCCGTACTCGACGATCGTCACGGGGGCGTGAACGGGTCCGCGCGAGTGATCGGTTGGCGTTACGTCGTCAGTCAGGTCGATGGTGCGCATGCTTCACGACGCCTTAAGGAATGCAGATCGCATTAGCCTGACGATCGCGGACGCGCCTTGATTGCACGAATGTGCCCGGGTTTGGACGTCGGCGCCGAAAGCGGCGGGGGACCGACGGCATGCACCCGGCGCCAGGCCGTCGGGCTCTCGCCGACGACGCGACGGAACACTCGAGTCAGGTGCGCCTGATCGCACATCCCGCAGGCCAGCGAAATCTGGCAGATCGAGTCCTGGGTCGTCAGCAGCAGCCGCTGCGCCAACGCCACTCGCTGGTGGGTGACGTAAGTCATCGGTGCATGGCCGAAGCTTCGTTTGAATGCACGCGAGAAATGGCTCGCGCTGAGACGAGTGAGCGCAGCGAGGTTTTTCACTCGGATCGTCGACTCCAGATGCGCCTCGATGTACGCGACGGTACGGCGGATCTGCCAGCCGGCCAGGCCGCCTTGGGGACTGGTGGACGGACCGGATACGGGAGCAAGGTCTTTGTGCAGGAGATCCAGCGCCCGCGCGACGCAGGCTCTCGCGAATGCGCGATCAGATAGCAGTGCGGCTTTGGCGTCGTTCAACAATACCGCGACTTCGGCGGGGTCCTGCCTGTAGCCGCCAGGCACACCGAACCGATTTGCCAGGTCAGTCGTTTCGACGCCGGGAATCATTGAACCCGTCATGGTGGACAGTGCGTAAATGGAGCCTGGCGCGGGACCACGCAGGACCAGGCGCGCCAGCCTCGGCTGAGCGAGTAGGCGGCGACCAGGACTGCGGTCAGGATGCCGTCAACGACGGCGACCCCTCCGGCCCCGAGCGCCCCGACAGCAACCAGTCCCATGAGAACCCTGGCGCCGGTTGCGGACGCCCTGCGGGTGTCTTGTCGGTAGAGGACTTCGACATCGGGTGGGTTGTGGGTTGGCATGTGATTTCCCTTCTCGATCTCAACCGCTGCGAAACAGCGGATCGTGAGTCACGATCGCGCAGGTGGCGAAACGTTCGCGTCGGTCGAAGTCCCTGTGTCTTTGCCGGTCCTCACCGTGCTGCCAGGTTGGTGGCTGTCCGTCACGCGGCGTACGCATGCTTTAGCGAAGCCCCTTGTTCCGGGGGAGCACGGTGGCCGCGATGATGCCGA
This sequence comes from Gammaproteobacteria bacterium, assembly GCA_050485645.1. Classification (GTDB taxonomy): domain Bacteria; phylum Pseudomonadota; class Gammaproteobacteria; order Steroidobacterales; family Rariloculaceae; genus JBJHBP01. Next base: position 34,471 of record JBJHBT010000037.1, read on the forward strand.
TCGTCGCGGCCGTAGCGCGTGCGACTGCCTGGCTGGCGCCTTCGGCGCTCCAGTTTCCGCGCTCGAGTTCCTGGGCACGGGTGATGACGACCGAGCTCCAGGGGATCTCCGGGTCGAACTGGTGGAGTGTGCCGCTTCCCCACATCAATGCTGCCAGCGCGGCAACACGGGGCGTCGGCTCTACACCTTCGACGAGGACGTTGCAGACGTCTCTGATGAGGCCCGACCTGCGTCCGCTTCCACCGTCCTTGAGGGTAGTTGTCTTGAACAGACCGAGCACCTTGCCGTTCTCCTCGCGAATGTCGCCACGCGCAACGAGACGCTCCAGCAGAGGCTGGCGGAGTGTCGGCCCGATCGCGGCGAGCATGGTCTGGACCCCACCGGGGTTGTCCGAGACGTAGTCCCACGCCGAGCGCAGAATCTCGTCCGACGGCGCTCGCCCTTCGGCCGCTTCCACACTGACGGACCCGCTCCGGGTTGTCGTGGTCGTCACGCTTTCATTGAAGGCGAGGTCCGCCAGTACGGCCCCGGCCAGCACGTAGTAGAGGGTGTTCTCGCCGGCGATGGTGCCGGAATCGGGCTGGAACAGGACAAGCAGAAGATCCTCCGCAAGGGTCGGGGCACTGAGGTTCTTCATTAGTGGTTCCTTTCCGGTATGTCTCGATCGGTCGATGGTCGTTCTCAAATCCTGACGTGGCTGTAGTCGGTGAGTGCCATGTCGTCAGAATCGCGCAAGCGGCGGAAGGTTCGCGTCGGTGAAAGTCCCCTATCTCTTCCGCGTTGCGCCCTACGTCTGCCTGGTCTGATTCGTATCGGTTAGTATCGGATCGACAACTACGTCAGCTGAGACGGTGGACTCGATGCGGCCTCGCGCTGGAGCGCCACGGTTGCCTCTTCTGGGACGGCGCGCAGAGCGTGCGGCGATTGAGCAGGTGCTGGCCCGGGCAAAGACCGGGCAGAGCGGTGTGCTCGTGATTCGCGGGGAAGCAGGCATCGGGAAAACTGCGCTACTGGAGTACGCGCGCGACACCGCGACTACAACAGGGTTCCGGGCGGAGTACGCAGCCGGAGTGGAGTCCGAGACCCAGTTTGCGTTCGCGGGCCTGCACCAGTTGTGCGCGCCGTTGCTGGACCGGGCAGGCGCGCTGCCCGACCCGCAGCAGACCGCCCTGGGCGTGGCATTCGGCATGCAGGGCGGTGCTGCGCCAGACCGGTTCCTGGTCGGGTTAGCAACCCTCAACCTGTTGGCCGAGGTTGCCGAGGAAGGTCCGCTGTTGTGCCTTGTCGAGGATGCACAATGGCTGGACGAGGTGTCCGCGCAGGTTCTCGCGTTCGTCGCGCGGCGGCTGGTTGCCGAGCGGATCGTGCTGGTGTTCGCGCTACGCGATCCGACCGATCGTGATATTCGCCCCTTCGTCGGATTGCCCGAACTCCGGCTGGACGGACTCGGACAAACGGATGCACGGACGCTGCTGGCCGGCGCGGTTGGCACGCCACTCGACGACATGGTGCGCGACCTGATCGTCGCGGAGGCACGCGGCAACCCCCTGGCGCTACTGGAGCTGCCACGAAGCGCACTGCCGGCGCACCTGGCCGGCGGGTTCGAGTTGCCCGACGTGGCGAACGTTCCGCGCCGCGTCGAGGAAAGCTTCCAGCAGCGCTCAGGCGATCTGCCTGCCGACACGCAATTGCTGCTCCTGGTAGCCGCGGCCGACCCGACCGGTGACGTGGCGTTGCTCTGGCAGGCCGCCGCGCACCTGGGGATTGCTCGCGAAACCGTGGCGCCCGCGGAGACCGCCGGGTTGGTGGAGATCGATACCCGGGTGCGGTTTCGTCATCCACTCGTACGCTCGGCGATCTACGCGGCCGCGACCCCACCCGAGCAGCGCCGCGCGCATAGCGTGCTGGCCGCCGTCACCGACCCCGGACTCGATCCCGACCGGCGTGCCTGGCACCGGGCGCAGGCGGTGCTGGGCACCGACGAGGAAGCCGCCGCGGAGCTGGAGCACACGGCCGGACGCGCACGCGGTCGCGGCGGGCTGGCTGCTGCGGCCGCGTTCATGGAGCAAGCGGCAATGCTGACCCCTGAACCCACGCGCCGTGCGACACGCGCACTCAAAGCCGCGCATGCCAGGTACGACGCCGGTGCGCCCGAAGCCGCCATGGCGCTGCTGGCGGTCGCGGAGGCAGGGTCGCTGGATGCGCTGCAACGCACCCGTCTCGAGCTGCTGCGCGCCCAGATCGCATTCCACCTGACGCGCGGCAGCGAGGCGGCGGGAATGCTGCTCGATGCCGCCAGGACGCTCGCCCCACTGGACGCCGCACTAGCCCGCGAGACCTACCTGCACGCACTGGAGGCGGCCTTCCACGCCGGCCACCTGGCACGCGGCCGCGGGTTACTGGAGACGGCCGAGGCTGCCCGGAACGCGCCTCCATCGCCCACACCGCCCCGGCCCGTCGATCTCCTGCTGGACGGACTGGTCGCGAGATTCACGCAAGGGTACGAGGAAAGCGTACCTACCCTGAAACGGGCTCTCGAGGCGATACGCAGCGACGACGGGGCTGACCACGAGGACGGCCGCTGGCTGTGGATGGCCGCCATGGTGGCAGTGATGCTGTGGGATGACGAATCGTTGTACCTCGTGGCCAGCCGTGCGGTGCGGCGCTGTCGTGAAGCGGGTGCGCTGGCGACGCTTCCCGCTGCGCTCAATGCCATGGCGGTAGTGCTGGTGTTCGCCGGCGAGTTCTCCCGCGCCGCTGAGATGATCGCGGAGGAGGATGCGATCGCGCGGGCGACGGGTGCTCCTCAGCGTCCCAACGCGAGGTTCGTACTGGCTGCCTGGCGCGGCCGACAGCCCGAAGCCTTGAGGCTCCACGCGACGGTGCTCGAAGACGCGACACGGCGGGGTGAAGGCACAGCGATCGGGTCGAGCCAGGTCTCGCTGGCATACCTGCACAACGGTCTGGGCAACTTCGACGACGCGCTCGCCGCCGCTGCGCATGTGTACGAGTCCGATGAGTTGTCGTACAGCAGTGTTGCGCTGCCCGAGCTGATCGAAGCCGCGGTCCGCGCCGGCCAGCCAGAACGCGCCGCTGTGGCGCTGGAGCGTCTGACTTCGCGAGCCAACGCAAGCGGCACCCCGCAGGCGCTGGGGCTGGCGGCGCGCTCGCGAGCGATGACCATCACCGGGCCCGACGCCGAGGAGCACTACCAGGCAGCGATCGAGTGGCTCAGCAACTGCCGATTGGCCACCTACCTCGCCCGCACCCACCTCGTCTACGGCGAGTGGCTGCGCCGCGAAGGCCGCCGCCAGGATGCCCGTGTGCAGCTCCGGACCGCCCACGGGCTGCTCTCGGCCATGGGGGCCGAGGCGTACGCCGCCCGTGCCGCCCGCGAGCTGCGGGCCACCGGCGAAAAGCCGCGCAAACGTACCGCCCAGCCGACCGACGCGCTCACCGCCCAGGAGCTGCACATCGCACGGTTGGTCGCCACGGGGGCTACCAACCGGGAGGTCGGCGCCCAGCTGTTCCTGAGCCCTCGCACCATTGAAGCCCACCTGCGCAGCATCTTCCGCAAGCTGGACATCGCCTCCCGCCGGCAGATCAAGGACCTTCAGCTTCCCTGACTCGCTTCGTTTCTCAATTCCTTCAGATACTCATGCACGAACTGCACTGCCATCGCTCCTTCGCCGACCGCCGACCCAACCCGTTTGATCGAATCCGAGCGAACGTCACCTGCGGCGAAGACTCCGGCACGACTTGTTTCCAGATAAAACGGCGCGCGCCCTCTTGCCCATTGTGTGGAATCGCCAGCGCGCGGGCCGGTCTTGATAAAGCCTTTCGCGTCCGTTTCGATTTCCTTCGGCAACCACGCCGTGCGCGGAATCGCGCCGATAAAAGAGAAAACCGCGCCGACGCTGATTGCTCTGCGCGCGCCGGATCGATTGTTCTTGGGTTCGACCTCTTCCAGATGAGCATCGCCGAACATCCTTGAGATTTCGGTGTCCGTTAGCAGCTTTATGTTCCTGGTTTCCAGAATTCGCTGCACAAGATAATCGGACATACTCGCGCCTACGTGTCGTCCTCGAATGAGCAGGAAAACGTTCCGCGCGCTTTCCGCCAGGAACAGGCAGGCTTGACCGGCGGAATTGCCGCCTCCCACCACGACCACCGCTTCGCCGCCGCACATCTGCGCTTCCATCGGGGTCGCGGCGTAGTAGACTCCCGCGCCATCGAATCACTCGCGGCCCTCCACGTCGAGTCTTCGGTAATCCGCCCCACTGGCGATAATCAGTGCTTTCGTGCGCACCTGTTCGCCGTTTGCCAGGTGCAGCACGGACATGTTGTCGGCAATCCAGCCGGTCCACCGCCGACTATCGCCAGATCGACCACACGGTCTGTGGCGAACTCGTGCTTGATCCCGATGCGGGCTGCCAGTTCGTCGTTCGACGGATTCCTGAGCAGCCAATCCTGCCCGTAGCCGACGACCGGCATATCGGATTCGGTCAACTGAAAGGCTGTGAGCAACGATTTGACCTGGGCCGTGTCCGTCTTCACTTCGAGGAACGTGTAAAGGACATGGTTTTTCGTCAAGAAGTCGCGGATGCGAAAAGCGTCACCCGAGAAGCGCGTCCCGATGACGCGTAAGCCCGTGAAATCTTCAGCATCCCTCAGTGCCTGCGCTCGGATGATGAACGTCAGCAAGATCAATCGCGCCGCATTGGACGACGTAGAACTTGAAATTCTTGTCACCCGCGCGGTACAGCACGTCGCCACTCGTGAAGGTCTTTCGCTCGGCAAACTCGGCGATGACGGCGATCTGTTTTTCGTTCAGAACGGGGAAGGCCTGCGGATTGCTCTTCCTGAAATCGGGAGGGGCATGAACTGTGTAGAGTAGCCCCGGGCGATTGCTCGCCCGAGGCCCTCGCCAGATCCGGACAAGGAGATTTCCACCATCCGGCTCCTCCGCTGATATGCCTCGTGGTCAACGTGCCGCCCAGATGCGAACAACAAT